>NZ_LT629799.1:1258624-1887936 GCF_900105785.1 Microlunatus sagamiharensis | reverse complement strand
CCGTCGGCCTGTCCCGCCATGCTCGCGCCTCCTCCCGCCCACGCACGTCCGGCGCCCGGCGGGTGGGCGGAAGCCTAGGAGATCAGGGGGCCGGGCGGGCTCAGTCCGTGCGGAAGCTCTGGTTGAGCCGGCCGGCGGCCCGACGGCCCAGGGTCGTGATCCGGTCCATCCGCGAGCGGGCCTTCGGCTGCATGCGCGCCTGGGCGACGTGGCCGGGGATGCGCTCGTGCTCCTGGCCCTCCGGCGCGCCCGGCAGCAGGCGCGTCATGGTGGCGAGCAGCAGGGAGGTCGCGCGCGGGGCCAGGGCGTCCACCCGGCCGGCCAGCTTGGCCATCGGCGTGGGCTGCACGACCGCACGGCCGTCGAGCACCGCGTCGACGATCTGGCCCGCGGCGCGGTCGGCGTCCATGGAGACCAGCGGGATGTTGTCCAGCGCCGAGAACCACGCGAACTCGCGCGGCTGGTCGCCGACGAACTGCGCGTTGAGGTGCGACCCGGTGCGCATCAGGCCCGGCTCGACCGTCGTGACGGTGACGCCGGTGCCGGCCAGCTCGGAGCGCAGCCCGCGGGCGAAGCCCGTCGCGCCGAACTTCGCCGTGCTGTACGGCAGCAGGTGCGGGGCCGCCACGATGCCGCCCACCGAGGTGATGACGCCGATCTTGCCGTGGCCACGGGTGGTCATCCGCGGGACGAGGGCCAGTGCGGTGTTGATCGGCCCCCACAGCATGATGTCGATCGCCTCGCGGAAGTCGTCGCGGCTGAGCGAGGCGAGGGGACCGACCTGGATCACGCCCGCGACGTGCAGCAGGACCTCGACCGGGCCCACGCGCGTCTCGACGTCCTCCACGAGCGCGTCGATGCCGTCGGCGTCGCGCACGTCGCACGCCACCACCTCGACCTCGGCGCCCTCGCCGCGCAGCGTGTGCGCTGCCCGCTCGAGGTCCTCCGCGTTGCGCGAGACGAGCACCAGGCGGTGGCCCCGGTCGGCGAGCTGTCGCGCCGCCGCGAACCCCAGCCCGCGCGAACCCCCGACCACGAGCGCCAGCGGCGCCCCCGCGGACGGTGCCCCGGTCATCGCTGCCCCCGCCCGGTCGTCGTCGGTCGTCCCTGATGGCTGCTGACGTGCACGTCGTCTCCTCCGTCTCGCCGGACGCGACGCGCCTGGCGGATAGGTTTTACCCGTTGTGGCGCCGGGCAGCGCGGATGACGAGGACGGCGGTGGTGACGGCGGCCACCACCCGCCAGCCCCGGCGCCAGCGCCGCGCCGAGCGGGCCTGGTCGGCGCGGATCGCCGGCGCGGGTCCGAGCACCCGGCGGCGCAGCAGCCGCCCGAGGGCGTAGTTGAGGCCGTAGTGGTAGCCGAACGACACGATCACCGTGTGCGCGAGCCCGAAGTCCATCCGCCGCGAGGACGTGTCCACGACCAGCCGGCCGTCCCACGCGACCGGGCCCCAGGCCTGCAGCCGGCGGCGCAGGTCGACCTCGTCGCCGCCCTGGGTGAGGCGCACGTCGTAGCCGGGGAAGCCCTCGCGTCGGAAGGCCACGTTGGTCGCGGTGAGGTAGAGGAGCCGGCCGGTGCCCGCGTGCAGGTGGTCGACCACGACGAAGAAGGCGGGCGGGAAGACCGCGGCCCACCACGGCGGGTCGGCGTAGCGGCAGGGCCCGGCGACGGCGACCAGGCGGGGGTCGGCGCGCAGGGTCGCGTCGATGCGCGACAGCCAGTCGTGGGGCACGACCGAGTCGGCGTCGGTCGAGGCGACGACCTCGCCGCGCGCGGCCTCGACCCCGGTCTGGCGCGCCTGGCAGACCCCGAGCCGGGGTTCGGGGACGACCCGTACGCCACGGGAGCGGGCCACCTCGGCCGTGGCGTCGGTGCTGGCGTTGTCGACGACGAGCACCTCGTAGGAGGCGTCGAGGTCCTGGGCGAGCAGCGCGTCGAGCGCGGCGCCGAGGTCGGCGGCCTCGTCGTGCGCGGGCACCACGACGCTGAACCGCAGCGGACCCTCGGGCCGGGCGCTCACGGGCGCGACCAGCGACGCAGGCGGGAGAAGGCGACGGCGGCCAGCAGGGCCACCGGCACGAGCGCCCAGAAGGCGGGGCCGAAGGCGTCGGTGTACGCCGCCGCGACGGCGCTGCGGTCGGCCGGGGCCGCCGCGGCCAGCCGGCCCGGGCCCCAGGAGGCGAGCGGGACGCCGCCCACGTCGCCGGCGAGGGCCAGGCGCCGCGTCACCCAGGCGCCGACGGCGGCGGTGCCGGCCACGACGCCGATCTCGCGCAGCAGGTTGTTCGCGCCGGTGGCTGAGCCCACCTCCGCCTCGCCGACCCCGGCCTGGACCACCACCACGACGACCTCCCAGACGCAGCCGATGCCGGCGCCGAGCAGCGCCAGCGCGGGCACCACGCTGAGCAGCGTCGGCGGGACCGCGGCGAGCAGGACCATGCCCGTGGCCACCGCGAGCGCGCCGACGACGAGGAGCAGGCGGACGGGCCCGTCGCGGCGTACGACCTGCGCCGCGACGACGGTGAGGAGGCCCAGCCCGCCGAACAGCGCCAGCATCAGCAGCCCCGCCCGGGCCGGCCCGAGCCCCAGCACGAGCTGGAGGTAGGTGGGCAGGTAGACGAGCATCCCGAACGACGACGCCCCGAGCAGCAGCCCGCCGGTGGTGGCGAGGCGGACCTGGCGGCGGCGGAAGACGGAGAGCGGCGACCGCGGCCGCGCCTGGCCCGGCTGCGGCCGGTCGGCCGGCATCAGCACCGCGGCCGCGACGACGGCGGCGAGGGCGAGCGGGAGGTTGAGCCAGAAGGCCCAGCGCCAGCCGGGGCCTGCGGCGAGCCAGCCGCCGAGCGGGGGGCCGGCGATCACGGCCGCGGCGAACACCGCCCCGACCCCGCTCATCACCGCCGCCCGCTGCCGCAGGGGCACGAGCACGGCCACCTCGGCCTGCACGAGGACCAGCAGCCCGCCCGCGCCGCAGCCCTGGACGAGCCGGGCACCGACGAGGGTCCACGGTCCCTGGGCGAGCGCACCGAGCACCGAGCCCGCCGCGAACAGCGCGACCGCGACGACGAACAGCCGCCGCCGCCCGAGGCGGTCGCTCAGCCACCCGTACGCGGGCAGCACCCCGGTGGAGGTGACGAGGTAGGCGGTGGTGACCAGGGCGAGCAGCCGCAGGTCGCCGAGGTCGGCGGCGATGGTCGGCAGCGCGGTGGCCACGACGGTCTCGGCCAGCTCGGAGGCCAGCAGCGCCGCGCTCATGCCGACGAGCAGCACCGCGGTGCGGTGGTCCAGCCCGAAGCGGGCCAGCCCCCGGCCGGACGTACCGTCCGACGGGCCGTGCGCAGCGGGACCGGCGTCGGGGTCAGCGATGGCGGACGGCCGGGACACGGGCACCTTCCGCCACGGTCGCCGCGACGACGTCGACCGGGTCCGGCATGGCGTCCAGCTCGGCCCGCAGGCGGGCGGCGGCCTCGCGGTAGCGCGGGCGCCTCAGCGCGGTGCGCACGGCGGTGCGGACCCGGCGCTCCGAGGGGCGTCCGGTGCGCAGGTCGAGGCCGGCGCCGGACCAGGCCACGCGCGCGGCGACCTCCGGCTTCTCCTCGCTGGCCCCGGCGACGACGACGGGGACGCCGTGGGTCAGGGCGTGCTGCACCCCGCCCCAGCCGCCGTTGGTCACCATCACCGCGGTCCGGGGGAGCAGGTCGGCGTAGGGGACGAGCTCGCTGAGCTGGGCGTTGGCCGGCACCGTCCCGCCCAGCAGCGCGCGCACCTCCTCGACGGGGCGCCCGCCGGTCGTGGCGACGACGCGGACGGGCTCGTCGGCCAGGGCGCGCAGCGCGGGGACGAGCAGGTGGCCCGGGTCGGTGTTCGCGAACGTCCCCTGCGTCACGTGGACCAGCGGCGCGTCACCCGGGGGCGGCGTCCAGGCGGGGCCCGGCAGGTCCGGGCGGTGGACCGGCAGCGGCCCGGTGAACACGATGGACCCCGGCAGGTCGCGGCGCGGGTACTCCAGCCCGGGCACCGACAGGTGGAAGGTGCGGTCGAAGAGACCGGCGACGTCGAAGTAGCCGACCGGTGACGGCCCGCGTCCGAGCGCCTCGAGCTGAGCGTCGAGCGCGACCTGAAGCGGGCGCAGCGGCCCGTGGCGCAGCGCCCAGTAGATCTGCCGGTTGCGCATCCGGGCGAAGGCGCTGCGGCCCGGGGCCAGGCCGGAGCCGAAGGGGGCGCAGTCCGGGCTGGTCAGCGCGAGCGGGGTGACGGAGACGCCGAGGACGGGCGGGCGCGGTCCCGGCGTCGTCAGGAGCGGGAGCACGCCGAGGAAGGCGGTGTCGGCGACCACCGCGTCGTACGGGGTGCTCGCCATCGCGGCGGCCAGGGCCTCGTGCTGCGCCCCGAGCGGGCGGACGAACATGCCGGTGATGTCGTAGCGGCCGGCGGCGATGCGGGTGCGGTGGTGACGGCGGGGGAGCCAGGGCTCGAGGTCGGCGTCGTCGTAGTCGGCGCCCGCCGGGAGGGGCAGGAAGTCCAGGCCCGCGCCGGCGGCCGACGCCGCGTACTTGCTGCCCGTCAGCAGGGTGACCCGGTGGCCGCGCTCGGCCAGCCCGCGGCCCAGGGAGAGCACCGGCGACACGTGCCCGAAGATCGGGCTGCTCAGCAGCAGGACCTTCGACATCGCCTGGTGCGCACCCCCGCCCTTCGTGCTGTCGGACCCGCGTCGTCCCAGCCGGCGCCGCGGTCGGCGCCTGCGACGAACTTACCCAGCGAGCGGGCAGGCTCCCGGAGCCGCGCCCGCGCGGGCGTGCAGGTTCAGTCGCCGGTGACCCCGTCGTGGAGCTCGCGCAGCAGGTCGAGGTGGCCGTTGTGACGGGCGTTCTCCTCGACCAGGTGCAGCAGCACCCAGCGCAGGGTCGGGCGCTCGCCCGTGCGCAGCGGCTCGACGGAGAGGTCGCCCAGGTCGTGGGCGGCGACCAGGGCGTCGGTGCGGCGAGCCTGCTCGGCCCAGCCGGCGAGCACCTCCTCGAGCGGCGTCGTCGCGCCGTCGACGAACTCCTGGTCGGGCGACTCGTCGGTCCACGGCGCGAGGTCGGGCCCGCCGGCGAAGCGGTTGTCGACCCAGGAGTGCTCGACCCAGCGCAGGTGGTTGACCACGCCGCCGATGCTCATCAGGGGCGAGCCGGGCAGCGGGGCGGCGGACGCCCCGGCCGCGTCGAGACCGCGGCACTTCTCCGCCGCGGTGTCGCGGGTGTAGCGGAGCATCGCCAGCAGGGTCGCGCGCTCGTCCCAGGTCTCGGGCAGGTCGGTCCGGGTCATGGCGACCATCGTCGGGGACGGCCTGCGCCGCCGTCCGCGCTGTGTCCACGGTGATCGCCCGTCGAGGAGCCCGGCGACCGGGCGCTGGGCAGGGAGTCGCGCGATCACGTGCCGTGGGCGGCCGAGGAGCTCCTCGCCCGGCTCCTCGGGGCCGGTCCCACCCGCGGCACGGTCGGCCGATACGCCCTGCACCGCAGCCGGGGTGCTCCGCCCTGCACCGCAGCGGGGGTGCTCCGCTCCTGGGCGCCCGCGCCGGGCGGGCTGCCCGGCCGCGTCAGAGGGTGAAGGCCTCCCGGAACCGCTCGAGCGCACGCTCGCTGTCGCCGTCGGCCGCGTACGCCTCGAGGCCCACGACACCGTCGTAGCCCATCGCCGCCAGGGCCCGCGCGACCGCGGGGTAGCTGATCTCGCCGGTGCCCGGCTCGCAGCGGCCCGGGACGTCGGCGACCTGGATCTCGCCGATGGCGTCGCCAGCCCGGCGGCAGAGCTCGACGAGGTTCCCCTCCCCGATCTGGGCGTGGTAGAGGTCGAGCATCATCCGCAGGTGCGGGCTGCCGACCGCTTCGACGAGGGCGAGCGTGTCCTCGGCCCGTGCGAAGGGGACCCCGGGGTGGTCGACCGCGGTGTTGAGGTTCTCGAGGCAGAAGACGACGTCGTGCTCCTCGCCGAGCGCGGCGACCCGGCGCAGCGTGTGGACGGCCGCCACCCACATCGGCCCGGTGACCGTCTCGACCGGCTGCACGGGCAGACCGCCCTCGCCGAGGCCGGTGCCGTGCAGGTTGAGCCGGGGGATGCCGAGGCGCTTGGCCACGGGGACGGACTCGGCGGCCGTCCGCAGCAGCGCGTCGGCCCCGTCGCGGTCGGTGAGGGTCCCCTGGACGTAGCCGGTCATCGAGGAGAAGCGCACGCCGTCGGCGGCGAGGGCGGCGAGCGCGTCGAGGTCCTTCACCGTCCAGTCCCAGATCTCGACGCCGAAGCCGAGCGCGTGGATGCGCTCGACGCGCTCGACCAGGGGCAGCTCGGTGAAGACCATCTCGGCGCAGACGGTCAGGGTGAAGGGCGTGCTCACCGCGTCACCGCCCGGGCCTCGGTGACGGCGACGGGCGCGTGCGCCTGGACGGACTCCACGCAGGCCAGCGCCACGGCGAGGGCGCGTCGGGCGTCGCGGCCGGTCACGGCGGGCTCGCGGTCCTCGCGGACCGCGGCGACGAACTCACGGAGCTCGCCCGCGTACGCCTCGCCCATCAGCTCGACGTCGCCGCGGGCGGTGTCGTGGTGGGCGCCCCGGCTCGTGGAGAACCGCGCGCTCGACCGGGCCCCGTCGCCGACCGTGACCATGCCGGCCGAGCCGAAGACCTCGGCACGGACGTCGTAGCCGTACGCGGCGCTGAAGCTCGCCTCCGCCACGGCCCGCGCGCCGTCGTCGAAGGTGATTACGACGACCGCGGTGTCGAGCAGGCCCGCGTCCTTGAAGTCCGGGGCGACCAGGGCGTCGGCGGTCGCGTACACCTCCACCGGGCTGGCGCCGGGGTTGAGCCAGAGCAGGGCGTCGAAGTCGTGGATCAGCGTCTGGGTGAAGACCGTCCACGGCGGGACGGCGGCGGGGTTCGCGAGGCCGGGGTCGCGCGTCAGGCTGCGCATCAGCTGCACCTGCCCGAGATCGCCCGCGACGACGGCGGCGTGCGCGGCGACGAAGCCGGCGTCGAAGCGGCGGTTGAAGCCGACCTGCAGGGTCGTGCCCGCCGCCTCGACCGCGGCGAGGGCGCGGTCCATCTCGGCCAGCGTCATCGAGGCGGGCTTCTCGCAGAAGACGGGCTTGCCGGCCCCGGCGACGGCGGTGATCAGGTCGGAGTGCGCGGTCGAGCTCGCAGTGATCACCACGGCGTCGACGTCGGGGCTGTCGATCAGCGCCTGGGGGACGTCGAAGGCGACGGCGTCGTACGCGTCGGCGAGCGGTGCGGCCGCACCGGGCCGGGCGTCGGCGACCGCCGCGAGGACGGCGCCGGGCACCTGCTCGGCGATGACGCGGGCGTGCGCCGTGCCGATGCGGCCGGTGCCGACCAGGCCGAGGCGGAGGGGTGTGGGCAGCGGCATCGCAGGACTCCTCGACGAGTGGACTAGAGCGCGCTAGTTCTACTCCGGGAGGTAGGTTCCGGTCAAGTCCAAGGGTTCGGAACCGCGCCGCCCTAGGGTGAGCGGCATGCCCGGCCGGCCGACCATGAGCGACGTCGCCGAGCGCGCCGGCGTCTCGCGCGCCCTGGTCTCCATCGTGTTCCGCGACGTGCCGGGCGCGAGCACGGAGACGCGCGTCCGGGTGCGGGCCGCGGCCGACGAGCTCGGCTACCGGCCCGACCGCCGCGCCCGGCTGCTGAGCCGGCGCCGGACGCAGGTCCTGGGGGTGGTCTTCGCGCTGGGCCACGAGTTCCACGCCGACTTGATCGCCCGCCTCTACCGCTCGGCGGCCGCGCACGGGCAGGAGCTCGCGCTGAGCGGCACGACGGCCGGGCGCGACGAGGCCGAGGCGGCCGCCGACCTGCTCTCCCTGCGCTGCGACGCCCTGCTGCTGATCGGCGGGGAGCGACCCGAGCCCGAGCTGGCCGAGCTCGCCGGCTCGGTGCCCGTCGTCGTGCTCGCACGGGCGACGACGGCGGCCGGCCTCGACGTGGTCCGCACCGACGACGCCGCCGGCGCGGCGCTCGCGGCCCGCCACCTGCTCGACCTGGGCCACACCCGGGTCGTCCACGTCGACGGCGGTGCCACCGCCGGGGCCGACGAACGGCGCCAGGGCTTTGCGGCCGCGGTCGCCGCGGCCGGGGTGCCCGCCGACGTCGAGCGCGGCGGGCTGACCGAGGACGACGGCGCGGCGGCGGCCGAGCGGCTGCTGGCCCGTCCTGACCTGCCGACCGGGCTGTCGGTGTTCAACGACCAGTCCGCCGCCGGCGTGCTGGCCGTCCTGCAGCAGGCCGGGCGCCGCTGGCCCGAGGACGTGAGCGTGGTCGGCTACGACGACAGCCGCCTCGCCCGGTCACGGTGGACGCGGCTGACGACGGTCCGGCAGGACGGGGACGTGCTGGCCGGCCTGGCCGTACGGCGCGCGGTCGAGCGGGTCGAGGAGCCGGACCGGCCCGCGCGGGAGGACCTGGTCGAGCCCAGCCTCGTCGTCCGGGCCAGCACCGGCCCGCCGCCGGGGCGGTCCTGACGTGGGTCCCTGGCCGGTCCTGCTCGTCACGGCGGCCGCGCTGCACGCGGGCTTCCAGCTGACCGTGACGCTGCTGGCCTACCCGGCGCTCGTCGAGGTCGCCCCCGAGCGCTTCGCCCGTGCCCACGCCCTCCACTCGCGGCGGATCGTCCCGCTCGTCGGACTCGTGTACGGGTTCCTCGCGGTGGCCTGCCTCGGCGCGCTCCTCACCGCACCAGGCTCGGCGGCCGTCTGGGTCGCCGGGGCCGCCAGCGCGGCCGCGGTGCTCGTGACCGCCCTGCGTGCCGCCCCGCTGCACGGCCGGCTGGGCCGCGAGGGGCCTGGACCGGCCCGGCTGACGGCCCTGGTCCGGGCCGACCGCGTCCGGACGGCGGCCGCGCTCGTCGCGCTGGTCGCCGCCGTCGCGCACGCGGTCGTCCTGCAGGTCACCCGGTAGGACCCCCGGCGCTCAGCCCTGCTTCGGCGGCACCACCGGCAGCAGCAGGTACGGCTCGCGACCCGGCTCGGAGTGCAGCGTCACCGTGCCGTCGAGCTCGGGCCGATCGCGGTCGCCCGGGTACTCGTGCCAGTACGGCCCGCTGCCGGTCTGCGGCCGCCCGTAGTGGAGCTTGGGCGGCAGCCCGTGGTCGTAGTCGGTGCCCTCGACGGTGAGCCCGAGGACGTAGCCCTCCGGGATCACGATGCAGGTCGGCCAGACCTCGACGTCGACCTCGTGCACCTCGCCCGGCGTCAGCGGCTCGGGCGTGTCGTAGGTGTGCCAGGGGCGGTGGGGCAGGCTCCGCCCGGGGTCCGTCCGCCGCAGCGTCGTCCGCAGCCAGCCCTGCGTGAGCGGCGCCTTGGGCTCCATCGCCGAGGACCACAGCACCTCGGTGCCGTCGGGGCGGAAGAGGCTCAGCGTCACGAAGAGGTCGGCCTCGGTCGTCTCCGAGCTGACGAACAGCTTGAGCGCGACCGGGCCGGTGATCTCGGTCGCCTCCGCGAACGGGGCCGTGCGCAGCTGCAGCCGCGACTCGCGGGGGTCGTAGGCGGCCGAGGCCGCCTGCGCGGGCGCGTCCGTGCCGAGGCCGGAGCCGGCGAGGTCGAGGTAGTAGGGCGTCCACGCCGTCCGGGCGAGCGGCCACTCGTCCTCGTGGCGCAGCTCGAAGTGGTCGGGGTGGCGGACCTGCAGCTGGACGCGCGGCTGGTCCTCGAAGCCGTTGTCCTCGCCCTTGAGGAAGTGGTCGAAGAAGCGGCGCTGCAGCTCGCGGCCGTAGAGGGTGTAGAACTCCGTCCAGTGCTCGTAGCCGTGCACCTCGAGCCACTTCTGCTCCGACGACGCGCGCACGAAGCCCTCGGTGTTGCCGCGCAGGTGCAGCGCGACGCCGCCCCAGTTGCCCGAGGACAGCAGCGGCACGGTGATGTCCTCGAGCACGGCGGTGCGCTCGGCGTAGAAGGCGTCGGCCGTCGGGTGGGCGAGGAAGGTCGCGCCGGGGTCGATGCGCAGGCGCTCGCGCTCGTCGGCGGGGACCTCGGTGTCGCCGGTCACGCGGCGGCCGGTGTTGCGGTTGACCAGCCCGTCGGGGTTGCCGTGCTGGAAGGGGATGACCTGCGCCTTCATCCAGTTCGGCATGAACTCCGAGATCATCCCGCCGGAGTGCGTGTACTCGCGGTAGTAGTCCGCGGCGCCCTCCCAGGGCGCGATCGCCGCGAGGTGCGGCGGGTTCAGCGCGGCGGCCTGCCACTGGTTCGTCGCCAGGTAGGAGATGCCGCTGAGGCCGACCTTGCCGTTGCTCCACGGCTGCACGCCGGCCCACTCGATGGCGTCGTAGAGGTCCTTCGTCTCGCGCGGGGAGAAGAAGTCGATCTCGCCGGGCGTGCCGCCGGTGCCGCGGCTGTCGACGCGCACGAGGACGTAGCCGTGGGGGACCCACTGCTCGGGGTCGGGGTACTCCCACGACTGGTAGGCGTTCGTGGAGCCCTCCACGGCCTCGGGGTGCTCGTTCGCCAGCGCCTGCCACTGGTTGGCGTACGCCTCCTGGAACGCCACCCCCTTGGGGTAGGGGCACATGGCGAGGAGCACCGGGTGCGGCTCGTCGTCGTCGGGGCGGTAGACGTCGGCGGCCAGCGGCGTGCCGTCGTCGGCCGGGATCGTCACGTCCCAGTCGACCCGCATCCCGTCGCGGACCTCGGACCTCGGCTCGTACATGGCTCTCCTTCTCTCAGGCGTTCTCGGGTGCTCGGGGGCGTGCTCAGCGCGCGCCGGCGCCGGGCAGGAAGGTGCCGCGGCGCTCCCCGACGGGGGCGCCGTCGGCGGCGACCAGGGCGCCGCGGACGTAGGTCCGCAGCACCCGCCCGGTCACCTCGCGCCCGTCGAAGGGCGTCCAGCGCGCCTTGGACAGCACGTCGGCGTTGCGCAGCGTGCGACGGGCGTGCGGGTCGACGAGCACGAGGTCGGCGTCGGAGCCGGGCGCCAGGCGGCCCTTGCGCGGCCACAGCCCGTACTGCCGGGCGGGCGCCTCGCTGTAGACGCGGGCCACGTCCTCGTACGCCAGGTGGCCGCGGGCGGCGGCGTCGAGCAGGACGGCCATCGTGCTGTCCAGGCCCGGCAGGCCGAAGTGCACCGACCAGATGTCGCCGTCGGCCTTCTGCTCCAGCGTCGAGGGCGCGTGGTCGCTGGACATGTGGGTGAGGGTGCCGTCGCGCAGCAGGCGCCACAGCTCGGCCTCGTCCTCGTCGGTGCGCGAGCGCGCCGGCGGCGTGAACTTGCGCAGCGCGCCGTGGCCCAGCACCTCCTCCTCGCGGAGCAGGAAGTACTGCGGGCAGCCCTCGGCGGCCAGCCGGGCCCCGCGCGCCCGCTCGGCGGCGATGTAGCCGGCGGACTCGGCGTTGCTCACGTGGGCCGCGGTCGCACGCGCACCCGTGCGGCGCACGAGCAGCGAGGCGACGGCGACGGCCACGAGCTCGGCGTCGAGGCTGCGCCACTCGGTCAGCAGCCCCGGGTCGTCGCGGCCCTCGGCGCGGAGCACGGACTCCGCGCCCTCGGTCAGCGCCTCGTCCTCGCAGTGCAGCAGGCTGACCGCGTCGACGAGCGCGCTCGCGCGCAGGTGGGCGCGCAGCGCGTGGGCGTCGTGGCCGGGCACGCCGTGGGTGGTGCAGGTGAAGACCTTGAAGAAGGCCACGCCGGCGGCCCACAGCCCGGCGACGGCGTCGGTGTCGCCCGGCCACGCGTGCGCGGCCAGGCCGAAGTCGACGTGCGAGCGGCCCTGGAGGTGCCCGACCTTGACGCGGAGGTCGGTGGGCGTGCGGACGGGACGGCCGTGCGTGTGCTCGAGGACCGTCGTCACGCCGGACGCCGCGGCGGCCGCGCTGCCGGAGGGGAAGTCCTCCCGGTCGGGGGCACCGGGGTCCATGAGGTGCACGTGGGTGTCGACGCCACCGGGGAGGACGAGCAGCCCGGACGCGTCCACGACCTCGCTCGCCGAGGGGCGCTCCTGGCCCACCGCGACGACCCGGCCGTCGCGCACGGCGACGTTCGCCGGTCGGCGCCCGGTGGGGCTGACGACGGTGCCGCCGGCCACGAGGAGGTCGACGTCGGGCATGGGGTGCTCCTTGCTCTGGGAGTGCGGTCGGGCGTGGTGGTCGTCGCGCGGGTCGGACGGTCAGGAGTAGCGCAGGTCCTCCGACGTGGCGAACCAGTCGGTGCCGGGCGGTCGGGAGTTCATGATCACGCTCTGCGCCTTGGTGTAGCCGCGGTAGGCCTCGAGCCCGTTCTCCGAGCCGATCCCGCTGTCCTTGAACCCTCCCCACGGCGACGCCGGGTCGATGCGGTGGTGGTCGTTGACCCACACGATGCCGACGTCGAGGCGCTCGGTGACGCGCAGGGCCCGCCCGAGGTCGTTCGTCCACACCGATGCGGCGAGGCCGAACTGCGCGTCGTTGGCCAGCCGGACGGCGTCGTCCTCGTCGACGAACGGACGGACGACGGCGACCGGGCCGAAGACCTCCTCGCGCCAGAGGTCCATCGACGAGCTGATGTCGCCGACCACGGTCGGCGGGTAGAACCAGCCGCGCTGCAGGGCGGGGTCGTCGGGGGTCGCGCCGCCGGTGAGCACGGTGGCCCCCTGCTCGACGGCCCGCTCGACGGCCTCGACGGCCTTGGCCCGCTGCGCCTCGGAGACCAGCGGGCCGATCTGCGTGGCCGAGTCCTTCGGGTCGCCGAGGCGCAGCGCGCCCGCTCGGGCGACGAACGCCTCGACGAAGCGCTCGTACGCCGACGCGGCGACCAGCACCCGGGCACCCTGCACGCAGGTCTGCCCGGTCGCGACGAAGGAGGCGAAGAGGGCGCCGCCGACGGCCGCGTCCAGGTCGACGTCGTCGAAGACGACGACCGGGGCCTTGCCGCCGAGCTCGGCGGTGACCGGGATGAGCGAGCGCCCGGCGTGCGCGGCGATCGCCCGGCCCGTCTCGGTGCCGCCGGTCACGTCGACCTTCGCCAGGCCCGGGTGCTCCGACAGCGCCCGTCCGGTGACCGCGCCGAAGCCGTGCACGACGTTCGCGACGCCGGCGGGCAGGCCGGCGTCCTCGAGCAGCCCGACCAGCAGCGCGGGCACGACCGGCCCGAGCTCGCTCGGCTTGAGGACCACCGAGTTGCCGGCCGCGAGCGCGACCGAGAGCTTCTTCATGGTGATGAGCAGCGGGTGGTTCCAGGGCGTGATGAGCCCGGCGACGCCCAGGGGGACCCGGCGGACCACGTTGAGGTGGTCGGCGCCGAAGTCGGGGACCGTGCCCTCGGCGGTCTGCGCGACGGCGCCGAAGTACTCCAGCCACTCGGGCAGCCGGCGCAGCTGCGCGCGCATCTCGCGCAGCGGCCGGCCGATCTGACGGGTCTCCAGCGCGGCGAGCTCGTCGATCCGGTCCGCCAGGAGGCCCGCGGCCCGGTTGAGGACGCGGGCGCGCTCGCGGGCCGGGACGCCGCGCCAGCGCCGGTCGTCGAAGGCGCGTCGAGCCGCCGTGACCGCGTCGTCGACGTCGGCCGGGGTGGCGACGGCGACCCGGGCGACCTCCTCGCCGCTGAAGGGGTCGGTGACCGCGAAGGTCTCGCCGTCGGCGCCGGGCCGCTCGACGCCGTCGATGCGCAGCAGCAGGTCGGGCGTGCTCATGCGTGGTCCTCGCTCTCGTCGGGCGACCCGGTCGGGGCCTGCAGGCCGAACAGGGTGTCGGCGTTGCCGGCGGCCAGCCGAGCCAGGTCGTACGCGTCCGCGGGCACAGCGGCGGTCTGCTCGGCGAAGGTGCCGCCGGCCATGTCGAACGGGTCGTCGGTGCCGAGCACCACCCGGTCGTCGCCGACCTTGTCGACGAGGAAGCGGGTCGCGTCGGCGTCGTGGGTCAGGGTGTCGAACCAGAAGCGCCGCAGGTACGCGCTCGGCGGCTGCTGCGGTCGCGCCGCCTCCGGGCGCACGCGGTGCCCGTGGTCGAGGCGGCCCACCTGGTAGGGCAGGTGGCCGCCGCCGTGGACGAGGAGCAGCCGCAGGCCCGGCAGCTCGTCGAGCGTGCCCGACAGGATGAGCCGCGACGCCGCGACCGCGGTCTGCCAGGGGTTGCCCTGGAGGTTGGTCAGGTAGAAGTCGGCGAGCTCGCCGGTGGCGGCGCCGACGTAGTAGGGGTGCAGGACGAGCGGCACCCCGAGCTCCTGCGCCGTCTGCAGGACGGGCCGGAGCGAGGGGTCGTCGAGGCCGACCCCCTCGACGTGGGGACCGACCTGGGCGCCGCGCAGGCCCAGCTCGAGCACCGCGCGGCGGAGCTCGTCCGCGGCGGCCTGCGGGTCCTGCATCGGCAGGGTGGCCAGGCCCGCGAAGCGGTCGGGGGCCTCGGCGACCATCGCCGCGACGGCGTCGTTGACCTGCTGGGCCGCGGCGACCGCCTCCGCGGCCTCCACCCAGTAGAGGAACAGCGGCGGTGCCGGCGAGAGCACGCTGAGCGTGACGCCGTCGGCGTCCATCGTCGCCAGCTTGGCGCCGACGTCGTGGAACCCGGGCAGCAGGGGATAGCGGTAGCCCTGGCGGTGCACGACCCAGGGCCGGCCGTCGACCTCGGCGAGCGTGATGCCGTCCGGGGCCGAGCCCGTCCGCATCGCCTCGACCAGCGTCGGCGGGATGACGTGGCTGTGGGCGTCGACGACCCGCGGCTGCGGGTGGGGCACGGCGCTCACAGGGCGGCGACCGTCTCGTCGAGGCCCGCGACCCAGCCGAACGCGGTGCCGATGACCCGGAGGGCGGCGTCGTGCAGGGAGCGGTCCATGGTGTCGACGCACTCCTCGACGACGACGGCCGCGTAGTCGCGGGTGTTCGCCGCGACCGTCGTCGCCAGCACGCAGCTGTTGGTGTTGACCCCGGTCAGCAGGAGCGTCTGCACGCTGCGCGAGCGCAGCACGTGGTCGAGGTCGGTGGCGGCGAAGCAGTCGTAGCGCTTCTTGCCGATGACGACGACGTCGGAGGCGTCGAGCAGGTCGGGCATGACCTGCAGCCCCGGGCTGCCGGGAAGCTGGTGGTTCAGGACGTTCGCCCGGGTGGCGTCGGTCCCGGCGACGGCAGCCCACCACGGGTTCGAGGCGATCTCGGACACCGCGTGGTAACCGGTGACGACGTGGACGACCGGGACCTGCCGGGCTCGGGCGGCTCGGACGAGCACGGCGTTCGCCGCGGTCACCCGGGCGGCGGCCTCCGCGGGCAGCGGCATGGTCGCGACCTCGGGGTCGAGGTGGCCGCGGTGCATGTCGATGGTGACGACCGCCGTACGGCGCGGGTCGAACGAGGGGAGGGGCATGTCCTGCTTCCGGTGGGGGCGGGGCTGGTGCGGGTGGCGGCCGGGTCAGTGGTGCCCGGCGCCGACCTTGGCCGTCGTCATGCGGCTGGTGTCGAGGAAGAGCAGCGCGACGATGCCGATGACGGGCACGAGCGAGAGCTGGACGAGGCTCGCGCCGCCCCAGCCGAGCGAGCCCTGCAGGAGGGCGAAGAGGTAGCCGGCCAGGGCCGAGGGCAGGTACCAGGAGGTGACGAAGGCACCGGAGACCTGACCGACCTTGTCGGGGCGGACCGCCCGCTGCATCGCCGAGTACGTGTTGGTGAAGAGCAGGCCGCTGCCGGTGGCGCCGGTCAGGAAGGACAGCAGCGACTGCCAGCCGGGCGTCGTCGGGCCGTGGAAGAGCAGGAAGCCGACGATGCTGGCGGCGACCAGCGAGGCGAGCAGGATCCAGCGCTGGTTGAAGCGGTCGCCGAGCAGGCCGGCCGGGATGCCCATCAGCGCGCCGAGCCCGAACATGCCGGCCGCGCTGCCCGCCTGGACGACGGTGAAGCCGAGCTGGCTCTGCAGGAAGGTCGGGTAGAGACCGAGGTAGCCGTACAGGGAGACGCCGGCCGTCGCGGCGACCACCATGAGCACGATGACGTTGCGGTTGTAGACCTTGGCCGGCACGTGGTCGGCGTTCCCGGCCCGCGAACCGCCCAGCGACTCGAGCTGCTCGGTGAAGCGCTTGCTGACCACGAGGACGACGACGAGTGCGATGACGGCGCCGGCGATGGCGTAGATGAAGAACGGCGCCCGCCAGCCCATGCCCGAGCCGAACTGCGCGCCGAGGCGCGGGCCGAGGAAGGCGCCGACGCCGTAGCAGAAGTTCAGCGAGCCGATCGCGAGTGCGCGGCGCTTGAAGAAGTACGCGCCGACCGCCGCGAAGAGCGCCGCGTTCTGGATCGCCTCCCCGACGCCGGACAGGGCGCGGTAAGCGAACATGTCGACGAGGCCCACCGACACGGCCGTCAGTGCGGTGAAGACCGAGAAGATCGCGATCCCCAGGACGATGACGAAGCGCCGGGAGAAGCGGTTCAGCAGGTAGGCGCCCGGGACGCCGGCGAGGCCGATGCCGAGGGTGAAGATCGTCGAGAGCAGCCCGCCCTCGCCGAGCGAGAAGCCGTACTCGTTGCGGATCGCCGGCAGCAGCACGGGGAAGACCTGCCGGTCGGCCGCATTGACGATGTAGGAGAGGCCCAGCACGGCGAACGTGATCAGGGCGACCCCGACCGGGAGGCGGGCGAGGCCCGCCCGCTCCGGGGCAGGTGTCGTGGTGGCGTCGGTGCTGCTCATGGGGCTCCTCCGTCAGGACCATCGCGGTTCCTGGATGTTATAGGATGCATCCTGCGATGTGTCAACGACTGGGAGCGTAGGCAGGTCGTCGTGACGGGCGTGTGACAGCCGCGTTCCGGAGCCGAGGCCCCGGGCCGGCTGCCGGCACCACCGCTCGTCACCGAGCTCCCGGGACCCTGCTCGACCCCTGCTGGACCCCTGCGCCCGAACCACCCGCGGACCCCGACCGTGCGCCGCGACGACGAGAGGCTGGACATGAGGCTGTGCTGGACGCCGTCGCCGACGGACGGGCCGAGGTGCTCGACGAGCACCGGGTCGGAGGGCCGGTGGTGAGCGCCGTCCGTGTGGCCGTGGCCTCGCTCGGCGGGACGATCACCATGACGTCGTCACGCGACGACGGGCAGGGCGTCGTCCCGTCGCTGGGCGCCGCCGACCTACTCCGCTCGGTGCCTGCCCTGGCGCAGGTCGAGGTGGAGGCGACCACCCTCGCCACCGTGCCGGGTGCCTCGCTCGGCGTCGACGACCTGGCCGGGGTCCTGCGCTGGGCCCGGGACGCGGTCGACGCCGGTGCCGCCGGGGCCGTCGTCGTGCAGGGCACGGACACCATCGAGGAGACCGCCTACCTCCTCGACCTCTACTGGGACCGCGACGAGCCGCTGGTGGTCACCGGGGCCATGCGCGCGGCCCAGGCCCCGGGGGCCGACGGTCCTGCGAACCTGTCGGCCGCCGTGCTGACCGCAGCCGGCGCCACCTCGCGCGCCCGCGGCGTGCTGGTCGTGATGGCCGACGCGGTCCACGCGGCGGTGAGGGTCCGCAAGACGCGCTCGAGCGGGCCTGACGTGTTCCGGTCGCCGTCCTCGGGGCCGCTCGGCCACGTCGAGGAGGGCAGCACCTTCTTCACCGGGCCCCCCTCTCGCGACGCCCCGCTGGCGGCCGGGCTGCCCGGGGCGCTCGGACGCGTACCCGTGCTCGAGACCTACCTCGGCGACGAGGGGGAGCTCCTGCGCCTGGTCGACGGCGCCGGCTGGGACGGCGTCGTCGTCGGCGGGTTCGGGGTGGGGCACGTCTCGGCGGGACTGGCCTCCGTCGTCGAGGACGTCGCCGCGCGTCGTCCCGTCGTCGTCGCCAGCCGGACGGGGTCGGGTCCGACGTACACGTCGACGTACGGGTTCGTGGGCTCGGAGGCCGACCTGCTCCGGCGGGGGGCCGTCCTCGCCGGGTGGCTCGACCCACGCAAGGCGCGGACGCTGCTCGCCTGCCTCGCCGGAGCGGGGGCGACGACGGCCGAGGTGGCCGAGGAGTTCCGGCGCCGCGGTGGGCGGGTGCAGGTCAGCGCCGTCGTGCGTGGCTAGCCTGTGGACCACGGCGGCCAGGGCAGCGCAGCCGACGGAGCAGCGTGGGTCAGGAGGGCGAGGATGCCGGTGGGGCACCCGAACGGCACCGAACGACCCAACCTGACCGCCCACGGCTACGTCCTGCAGCGGATGCGCCAGGCGATCCTCGACGGAGAGCTGCCCTCCGGCTCGCGCCTGATCCAGGCCGAGCTGGCCCAGCAGTTCGACGTGAGCATCACGCCCGTGCGGGAGGCGCTGCGCGACCTCGCGGGCGAGGGGCTGGTCGTCTTCGACCCGCACCGTGGCTCGCGCGTACGCAGCTTCGATCTCGGCGAGGTCCAGGAGATCTACCAGATCCGGATGGCCCTCGAGCCGCTGATGGTGAGCCGGATGATCGGGCAGGTGGACGCCGACCGGCTCGACGAGGCGGCGCGCCTGATCCGCAAGATGGAGCGGACCAAGGACATCAACGTCTGGTCCGACCTCAACCGGCGCTTCCACGCCTGCTTCGCCGAGGAGGGCCGGACGAGCCGGCTGGCCACCATCCTGTCCGGCCTGCGCGACAGCGCGTCGGTCTACGTCGGGCTGTCGTTGCGCGCGAGCCCGGAGCGCCGCGCCGAGTCCGACCGCGAGCACACGCAGATCCTCGAGGCCTACCGCCGCGGCGACACCGAGGCCGCGACCAGGCTGGCGGTCCAGCACATGCGGACGACGCTCGTGACGATCGAGGAGGCGCACGAGCGCGGCCTGCTCTGACACCTGGGCCTCCGTCATCTCGTCAGCAGACGAGGTGGCGTGTGGTGATGCGGGTGTTGCGCAGCGGTCTCTGCTGCGGGTCGACCCATCGTGGTGGGGTCCAGGTCGGGAGCCGGTCGATCATCCGGCACGTCCAGCCCCGGGCCAGGAACTGGCGGTGGTGGTAGCGGCACAGCAGGGTCAGGTTGTCCAGATCGGTACGGCCCTTGTCGACCCAGGCGACGACGTGGTGGCGTTCGCACCACTCGGGCGGGTGCTCGCACCCTGGGAAGCTGCACCCGCCGTCTCGCGCGACGAGCGCCATCGTCTGGCCCGGTGTCGCCAGGCGGCTCGAACGGCCCATCGACAGCACCACACCCCGCGCGTCCACCACCGTCGGGAAGCAGACCGCGGAGTCCACCAGCTCGGCCACCGCCGCAGCCCCGAGGCGGGTGCCGTCGCTCGTCGTCCCCGCCCCGCGGCGCCGACGGAGGTCCTCGGCGCTGATCGTCACGATCACCGTCGCCGGGGTGCCACCGGAGTCGGGCAGCGTCCCCGAGCGCAGCAGCCGGTCGCAGACCTCCTCCAACGCGTCGTGTATCCGCTGACCGTGGTGACGCGGGTCGACCTCGGTCACCGACCGGCCCTCGACCTCACCCACCACGCTGTTCCTCGGTGCCGCCAAGGGTGAGAGGACCGCCTTCAGCTTCGCCCCGAGGGTCGGGGTCAGCCGGAACTCGCCCACGCACATCCCGTCCCGTGCGGTCCGCAGGGTGAGGTGGCGTCGTTCGGCGTCGACCTCGTCGGCCGGCAGGGTCCCGTCCGGGTCGACCCGCTCGACCACCTGCCGGGTCAGGTCGGCGAGCGGCTTCGGGGCGAACGCGACCACGAACCCGGCCATCAGCTCCTCCGCCGCGCTGACCTCGACCGGGTCGAAGCCACGATGATCGACGGTCGCGAGGGCGCGCAGGCACACGTCGACCTGCTCCGGGCTCGCCTCGCCCGACTCCTGCGCTGCGGCCAGGGCGGGGCGCAGCGGCGCAAGCACCTCGCCGGTCATCGAGCGTCGTGACCCGAGCTGCTCGGCAGCCCGCACGCGCCGGGCGGCCTCGCCGCGCGACAGGTGCAGCGCCCAGGTCAGGACCCCGGCCATGCTCCGCTGGGTCAACGTCTCGGGCAGCCGGCGGGCCTCGCCCTCGGCGACCAGCGCGTGGTCGAGCAGGGCGTGCCGGTTGCGCAGCCGCTCGACCCGCTGCAGCACCGCGACCAGGCCCAGGTCGTCGTGATCGACCAGGCCGCCGTCACCGACGAGCTTCAGCAGGTGCGCGAAGGCGGTCTCGCAGTCGTCGAGGGCGAGCTCGACCGGCGTCGCCTCCACCAGCCCGGCCCCGTCGTCCATGTGCAGGACACTACGGAAGGCCACTGACAGAAATCGAACAAAAAGGCGAATGAGGGTGGGTCGCGCCGGGATCGACATATGGACCGGCGCTCCGGCACCGGCCACTCGAACGAGATGACCCCGAAGGTCACCAGCCCCGCCGTCGCGGCGCCCGCCGAGGCCGCGAACAGCCAGAACGCCCGCGGGAGCCGGGGCGCGTCGTGGGCGACCTCGGCCGGTTCCGGGACGGGCCGGGCGCGCGCGGCGGGCGGGTCGATCCGGCGGCGCAGGACCAGGAGCACCACGATCGCGAGCGCCCCGGGCACGACCAGCACGGCGAACGCGGGCCAGAGCGCACCGGCGAGGGCGGCAACCCCGGCCACCAGCAGCGGGCCGGCGACGGCGCCCGACTGGTCCAGGGCCTTGTGCACCTGACCCAGGACCGCGTGGTGTCGGTGGCGACCGTCCCGCTCGTCTACGCCGCGGCCATGGGCGCCGAGGCCCTGGCCGCCCTGGCGACGGGGTGGGCGTACGACCGGGTCGGCGGCCGGGTGCTGCTCGTGCTGCCGCTGCTCGTCGCGCTGGTCCCGCCGCTGGCCTTCACCGGCTCGGCGCTCGTCGCGGTCGTCGGGGTCCTGCTCTGGGGCGCGGCGAACGGGCTGCAGGACTCGACGGTCAAGGCGCTCGTCGCCGACCTGGTGCCGCGCGGGCGGCGCGCCACCGCGTACGGCGTGTTCGCCGCGGTGCAGGGCGGCGCAGCCGTCGCCGGGGGAGCGCTGGCCGGCGCTCTCTACGAACGTTCGCTGCCCGCCCTGGTCGTCGTGGTGGGCGCGACGCAGGTCGTGGCCCTCGTGCTCTTGGTCACAACGCTGCGAAAGACGGTCCCGCGGGCGTCCGCACCGGACTACACAGGTGAATCATGACGTTGTCAAAGATGCCCTGACCAGGGCGGACACCATCGAGGACGCTGGCCACCCGGCCGGTCGACCTCCCCGGGTGCCCGCGCCGGCCATCGCCCGAGCGAGTTCCCGACGAAGCGAAGAGGTCGATCAGCCGTGGCCACCACCGCCGCCCCCCTGTCCAGCATCACCACCGCCCGTGCCGGCGCCAGCGTCGACACGAGCCAGCGGATCCGCCGCTACGCCATCACCATGGCCTTCCGGACGGCCTGCTTCCTGCTCGCCGTCACCGTCGCCCACGGGTGGCTCCAGTGGGCGCTGTTCGCCGGCGCCGTCTTCCTGCCCTACATGGGCGTCCTGCTGGCCAACCAGGCCGACGAGAAGGGCCTGCGCAAGCCGGCCCGCCCGGCCGACGACGACGCGCCGCAGCTGACGACGGGCCCCGAGCCCGAGTACGTCGAGGGCGTTGTCATCGACGACTCCGAGACGGTCTCCGGCACCGTCCGCTGACCGCGGCGGGGGACCTCCCCGCCCCGCCCGACCGAGCCCTCGCAGCGTCCGCTGCGGGGGCTTCCTGCTGCCCGGCGTGATCCGTGCGCATCAACCCGGGCCAGTCGGGTAGGAGGTGGGGACCGCCCACCACCTACCGCCAAGGAGCCGACCGTGACCGCCGCTGAGCTCGTGCTCGTCCGACACGGCGAGAGCATGGGGAACGTCGCCGCCGCGGCGGCCCACGAGGCCGACGCCGAGGTCATCGAGGTGGGCGAGCGCGACGCCGACGTCCCGCTCTCCGACCTCGGGCGCGACCAGGCCCGGGCGCTCGGGCGCGGGATCACGGACCTGCTGGCCGACGGCCGGCCCACCCTGGTGTGGTCGTCGACCTACGTCCGGGCCCGCCAGACCGCCGAGATCGCGCTGTCCGCGGCGGGCGAGGACCGCCGGGTCGCGCTCGACGAGCGGCTGCGCGACCGCGAGCTGGGGGTGCTCGACCTGCTGACCACCCGCGGGGTGCAGGCGCGCTTCCCGCTCGAGGCGGCGCGGCGCCGCTGGCTCGGCAAGTTCTACCACCGGCCCCCGGGCGGCGAGTCCTGGGCGGACGTGGTGCTGCGCGTCCGCAACTTCGTCCGCGACCTCGACGCCGTGCCCGAGGGGACCCGCGCCCTCCTCGTCTGCCACGACGCCCTGGTGCTGTCGTTCCGCTACGTCTGCGAGGCGCTCACCGAGGCGGAGGTGCTCGACATCGGGGCGTCGACGCCGGTGCTGAACGTCTCGATCACCCAGCTCGTCCGCGAGCCCGACCTGACCTGGTCGCTCGCCCGGTTCAACGACGTGGGCCACCTCGAGGCCTCCGACGTCCCCGTCACCCGCCACGGAAGCGAGAGCAGTGTCCACCCCTCCGACCGGCCCGACGACCACCCCCACGCGTGACCTGACCCCGAGCCTGCTGCGCGGCTGGGCCCTGCCCGACGTCGGCGACTCCAAGTACTCCCGGGGCCAGGTCCTGGTCGTCGGCGGAGCCGCCCGTACGCCCGGCGCCGCGCAGCTCGCCGGTCTCGCGGCCCTGCGGGTCGGGGCCGGCCACCTGACCCTCGCGGTCGCCGAGCAGGCCGCCGTGCCCATGGCCGTGGCGACGCCCGAGGCCGGCGTCTACGGCCTGCCGCAGAACCCGCAAGGCTCGGTGACCGGCGAGGGCGCTGCGCTGCTGGAGGACCAGCTCGGCTCGGCCGACGTGGTCGTGCTGGGTCCCGGGCTCGACGACCCCGAGCTCACCGCCGACCTGGTGCGCGCCGCGGTCCCGCTGCTCTCCGACGACGCGTGGCTCGTCCTCGACGCGTACGCACTCGGCGTGCTGCCCGGGATGAGGGAGGTCGTCGAGCCGCTGGCCGGGCGGCTCGTCCTCACCCCGAACTCCTCCGAGGGCGGCCGCCTCCTCGGGCGCGACCTCGACGACCTGGAGGCGGACGTGCGCGAGATCGCCCGCACCTACGGCGCTGTCGTCTCCTGCCAGACCCTCGTCGCCGACCCGGACGGTCGCTGCTGGCGCACCGGCGCCGGCCAGGTCGGGCTCGCCACGTCGGGCAGCGGCGACGTGCTGGCCGGGGCGGTCGCCGGTCTCCTGGCCCGCGGCACCGAGCCGGCGCAGGCGGTCTGCTGGGCCAGCCACGTGCACGCGGCCGCCGGCGACCGGCTCGCGGCGTCGGTGGGCCGGCTCGGCTTCCTGGCGAACGAGCTGCTGGCCGAGCTGCCCCGGGTCCTGGTCGAGCTCGGCGCCTAGCGGCGCGCAGGGGAGCCGGACCGCTCAGCCCCGCGGGCCCGGGGGCTCGTCGACCGGGCGGAGCTTCTCCGCCGGCACCCACTCGATGCTGAGGCGGTCGAGCGCCCAGACGACCGCCACCTGGGCCGACCAGCCGGTGGCGAGCCCCGACTGCTGGCGCTCGATCCGCCAGGCGATCACCAGGCCGGGGCCGTCGGGCCCGTGACCGCCGGGGTGCTGCACCCAGACGTGCCGGACCCGGGGCGTCACGGGTGCGTGCACCCGGCGGCCCGGTTGCTCCCAGCTGCTCGGCACCTGGCCATTATCGAACACGCGAGCGAAAACGGCGGCACGGCGCCCTGCGTGGGTGACGGGGGGCGGGGCGGGTGCGGGCGAGGCGGTTCGGCCGGGGGGCCACGGGTACACCTGGGTCAGGACGGACGTCGCCGTGACGTCCGCCCAGGTCGGGCGTGTTCAGCAGCGAAGCGCGTCGGGCCGCCCACCGTGGCGCCCGCACGTCTTGCGACCGCGTATCAGGAGGCCGGGACGAGGATGCTGGGCAGCGCCTCGACATGGGTGACCCCCGGCAGCCGGACCGTGAACTCGGCGCCGCCGTCGGCCGACCGACCGGCCCGTACGGTGCCGCCGTGGTCCTCGACCGTCTTCGCCACGATCGACAGCCCGAGGCCGGTGCCCTGCGTGTAACGCCCCGAGGCGCCGCGGAAGAACCGGTCGAAGACGTACGGCAGGTCCGCCTCGGCGATCCCCGGCCCGGAGTCGGCGACGACCAGGCGGTTGCCCGTCAGGCGCACGCGGATCGTGCTGTCCGGGGGGCTCCACTTCACCGCGTTGTCCAGCAGGTTCGTGACGGCGCGCTCGAGCCCGCCCGCGTCGCCGACGACGTGGAACTCCTCCAGCTGCAGGTCCAGGACACGGCCGCCCGCGCGGCGCCGGACCCGCTCCGCGGCGGCGCGCACCGGGTCGCGCAGGTCGAGGGGCGGAAGGCGGTCGCGGTGTCGTCGCGGGAGAGCTGCACCAGGTCGCGGACCATCGAGCTGAGCTCGGCGAGCTGCTCCCCGACGTCGTCGAGGACCCGGCCGCGCTGGGCCTGGGTGAGGACGTCGCGGTGCAGGTCCGTCCGCAGCAGGTCGACGTTCGTGGTCAGGCTGGTGAGCGGGGTGCGCAGCTCGTGCCCCGCGTCGGCGACCAGCCGGGTCTGACGCTCCCGGGTCTCGGCGAGGGTGCGCAGCAGGTCGTTGAAGGAGGCCGTCAGGTTCGCGAGGTCCCCCTGGGCGTAGCTGATCGAGACGGGCTGGAAGTCACGGGTCCGCGTCACGTGCTGCACAGCGTCGCTGAGCTGGTGGACGGGGTGCAGGCCCGAGCGGGCGACGAACGTGCTCGCCACCCCGGCCGCCAGCAGGCCCGCGAGGACCACGTTCAGCACGACCAGCTGCTGCGCGTCGAGGATGGAGTCGAGCGTGGTGAGCGGGCGCCCGACCACCAGGGCGCAGCCGGTCGTGCCGGCGGGCACGGCGGCGACGGTGTAGCGGTGCCCCTCCTCGTCGACGCCGGTGCGCAGGACGGGCTCCGCATCGCTCGCGGCGGCCCGGAGGTCGGCGGGGTCGAGGACCAGCCGTCCCGGCGAGCCCGGGACCCGCAGCACACGGCCGTCGGTGCACGTCGCCTCCACGAGCGTCCCGCCGGCCTGGCGCAGGTCCGGGCCCAGGGAGCCCGTTGCGGTGATCGAGCTCGCGGCGGGCGCGGCGAGGTCGTCGGCCATCGCCGTCGCGACCGACTGCGAGGCGCGTTGCAGGGTCACCCGGAGGGCGACGTAGCCCGCGAGGTTGGAGACGAGGATGGAGACGCTCACCAGCGCGACGACGAGCAGCGTGACCCGCCGGTGCAGCGGCCGTCGGGCGAGGCGTTCGAGGAGCGCCCTCACCGCGACCCGCCGGCGGGGACCGGGAGGCGAGCGGGGCCGGCGCCGGCTAGGCCTGGTCGAGCAGACCGGGCGACACCGGGGCCGCGACGACCGAGCGGGCGGCCTCCTCGAGGTCGACCTCCCACGTCACGGCCAGGCTGCGGAGGTGCGCAGCGGCCGTCTCGGCGTCGTGCCCGAGGCGGTACATGATCATGCCCTGCGCCAGCAGCACCACGGCCTCGGCGTCCGGCTCGGTCCTCGGGGCGCCGGACGAGGAACGGGCCGATGCGGGCCGGTCCGACCCGTGCCCGAGCTCCTCGAGCTCGCCCAGGGCGACGTACTCCGCGAGACCGCGACGGACCACCTCGCTCACCGTCTCCCCGCACGCCGCGGCACGGGCCTGGGCCGCCCGCCACAAGGGCTCGGGGACGCGGAGCGCCCTCAGCGGGGTGGTGGCCACTCATAGATCATCGGGCCCGGACGGGCCGAGGGGCGGCAGGTCCACGGTTCGGCGCGTCCGGGTGTCGTCCGGGTGCACGGGCTCCACGGCTCTCCGGGGATGCGGCGGCGGGAGCGTCGGTCGGGCCACGGTCGTCAACGCCGGTCAGCGGCGGCGGGGGCTGGGGCCAGCGGGGGCATCGAGACTCCTGGTGTCGCAGGGTCGGTCGCCCCCGCGACCGCCGTGTGTGCCATCTAGTGTATTAACAGATCTGAGAATAACTTCGAAGCGGGATAAAAAGTAACACCACCGTGGGGTCGTGTCCCCCGTACGGGTGATGGCGAAGTTCGTTCGTGCCCTATCAAATGCTGGTGTCGCCGATCGCGCGACCGCTGTAGGTCGACCTGGAGGGAGTGCTGATGGACCTGTACGGGCAGTTCCTCGGCGCGCTGCGAGGACGGCGTCGCGCGGGCCAGGACCCGACTCCCGCCGACCTCGCGCAGAGCGCCGCGACGGTCCTGGACGCCGACGCGGCGGCGGTGACGCTGGTGCAGCCCGTCGTGCGGCTCCCGATCGGGGCCACCGACGACCGTGCGCGGCTGGCGGAGCAGGTGCAGGCGACGGTGGGCAGCACGCCCTCCCTGCTCGCCGCCACCTCCTCGGCGCCGGTCGGCGTCGTCGAGGCCGAGCTGGCGGAGCTGTGGCCGCTGTTCCACCACGCGCTGACCCAGCGGACCGACGTCCGCTCCGTGACGTCCTTCGCGCTGCGCGAGGCGTCCGGGCACGTCTTCGCCGTCCTCGACCTCTACAGCGCCGACCCCACGTGGCGCCCCGCGGGACCGTTGGTCCCGCTGCAGGACTCGCTGATGGACCTGGTGGCCAAGATCCTCGGCGTCTGCATCGCCCGGCGGACGAGCGAGACCTGGTGGCCGGGCGACGGCAGCGCTCGCCGCCGTCAGGTCTGGGTGGCGGTCGGCATGCTCTGCGAGGCGGCCCAGGTCGGGGAGGACGACGCCATGGCGATGCTGCGCGCGTACGCCTTCGCCCACGACCTGCTGCTCGACGAGGTCGCCGCCGAGCTGATGGCCGGGCGGCTCGTGCCCGACCGCATCGTCCAGCGCGCCTGAACCGAGCGACCACGCGCGTCCGAGACGTCCGGTGCCCACGGCCCGGACGCGGAGCGGGCCCTCCCACCTGCCCGTGGGAGGGCCCGCGCCCGGCAGCTGCCGGCGGGTGGGGGGTTCGCCCCTCCGGTGCTGCTCGCCGGTCACGACCAGTCGGACGAGGGTCTCGGGGCGAACCCGGGCAAGGTCTGTGCGGCACAGCCGCGTCCCCGGACGGCGGGGTGCTGGACGGTCGGGGTCACGGTCCTCCTCGGGGTGAAGAGCGGTCACTGTCTATACGAGACGTGCGTCACGTCGGATTGGAGTGGGCTGTCCTTCTTCCGCTCTGCGTCGGAACTCGTGCTCCCGTGACGACCCGCCCGTCCTCGAGGTGGACGACCCGGTCCGCGGTCTCGAGCAGCGCGGGGTCGTGCGAGACGCACAGCACGGCCGCCCCACGTCGGGCCTCGTTGGCGACCAGGGCCCGGATGCGGGCGCTGCTGGCGGCGTCGAGGCCCGTGGTCGGCTCGTCGAGGAGGAGCAGGTCCGCTCGCCCGACGAGGCCCTGGGCGAGCAGGGCGCGCTGGCGCTGACCGCCGGACAGCACGGCGAACGGCCGGTCGGCCACGCCGGTCAGGTCGAGGCGCTCGAGCGCCTCGTCGACCGCGGCGCGTCGTCCGGTGCCCTGGCGACGGCGCACCTCCGGACGGCGCCAGGTCCCGACCGTCACCACGTCGCGCACGGTGACCGGGAGCCGGTCGGGGACCGCGGCGCGCTGCGGCACGAAGGCCACGGTGCGCGGCGCCGACCGCGTGCCCGCCGACGGTCGGCGTGTGCCCGCGACGACCTCGAGGAGGGTCGTCTTGCCGGCCCCGTTGGGTCCGGCGACCGCGGTGACCCGACCTGCCGAGAGCTCCAGGTCGACGCCACGCAGGGCGTGGTGGGCGCCGAAGTCGACCCGGACGCCGCGCAGGACCACGGCTCGGCCGGACGGTGACGAGGTGATGTCCACGGCTGCACGGTAACGCTCATGAAGTTGAAAGTCATTGTCGTTATCGCCTACGGTCTCGTCCCATGGACGTGCTGACCGCCGGGCTGCTGGAGCCCTTCTCCCTCGACCTCCTCCGGCGCGCCCTGCTCGGCGGCAGCCTGGTGGCGGTCCTCTGCGGCGTCATCGGCACCTGGGTGGTCGTGCGCGGCATGGCCTTCCTCGGGGAGGCGCTGGCTCACGGGATGCTCCCGGGCGTGGCGCTCGCCACCGTCCTCGGGTTGCCGGTGCTGGTCGGCGGGGCGCTCAGCGCGGTGGCGATGAGCCTCGGTGTCGCGGCGCTGCAGCGGCGCGGACGGCTGTCGTACGACACGAGCATCGGCCTGCTGTTCGTCGCGATGCTCGCCCTGGGCGTCATCGTCATCTCGCACTCGTCCAGCTTCGCCACCGACGCGACGGCCATCCTCTTCGGCGACATCCTCGCGATCACCCCGCTCGACCTGGTGCTGCTGGGCGTCGCCTCCGTCGTGGGCGTCGTCGCGGTGGCCCTCGCGCACCGCCCGCTGGTCGCGCTGGCGCTGGACCCGCGGGTGGCCGCCGTGCTCGGTCTGCGCCCGCGGCTCGCCCAGGCCGTGCTCGTCGGGCTCGTCACCCTGGCCGTCGTCGCGTCGTACCAGGCGGTCGGCTCGCTCCTCGTCGTCGGCCTGCTGCTCGCCCCAGCGGTCGCCGCCGGGCACTGGACCGCGCGCATCCCCACCCGGATGGTGCTCGCCGCGGTCCTCGGGGTCGTCGCGGTCCTCGTCGGGCTGGTCGTCTCCTGGTACGCCGCGACCGCGGCCGGGGCGTCGGTCGCCGCGGCCGCGATCGCGATCGCCGGGCTGTCCTGGGCCGCCCGCGGTGCCACGACGGCCCTGACCGCCCGGCCCTCTTTGCGGTCCCTGCCCGCCTGAACCCCTCCACCGGCCCGCTCCTCACCGACCCCGAAGGATCTCGTGCACCCCCGTCTCGTCCCCGCCCTCGCGGCGTCCGCCTCACTCGCGCTCCTGTGCGGCACGACCGCCTGCGCCGGTCGACCCTCGGCTGCTCCCGTCGAGGCGCCGCCCGCGGCGGCCGGCGACGCCCACGGCGCCGTCCCCGGTGCCGAGGAGGTCGCCGAGCCGCAGCTCGGCCTGACGGCGGTCGACGCGTCGGGCGCGGTGCGCCACCTCGACCTGCTCGACGAGACGGTCACCGAGCTCGGCACGGTCGGGCGCCCGAGCGCGGTCAGCACCGACGGGCGCTACGTCTTCGGCCGGACGCCGGCGGGCGTCGAGGTCGTCGACAGCGGCCGCTGGACCTGGGACCACGTCGACCACGTCCACCACTACCGCGCCTCGCCACGGCTGCTGGGTGTCGTCGCGGGCGGGGGAGACGCTGCGGTGGCGACGACGAACCTCTCGACCAGCGGGGGACGGGGGTCTTCTTCGCCGGCTCCGGCGAGGCCGTGCTGCTCGACACCGAGGCGCTGTCGCGGGGTGAGGTCGGCGAACGCTTCCGCCTGCGGACCACGCCGCACGCCGGGATGGTCGTACCCGTCGGCTCGTACGCGCTGGTGACGCAGGCGCGGGACGGCGTGGCCTCGTCGGTCGTCGGCCGTGCCGCCGACGGGAGCCCGACCGGGACGGAGGAGCCGTGCGTCGCCGCCTCGGGGACGATCGCGACCCGCGTGGGCGCCGTCGTGGGCTGCCGTGACGGCGCGCTGCTCGCCCGCGTCGAGGACGACCGGCTCCGGGTCGAGCGCATCCCGTACCCCGACGGCACGACCGCGGCGCCGGCCACGTCCTTCGCCGGCCGGGAGGGACGCCCGACGGTCGCCGGGCTCGCCGGTGCGGGCGGGACCGACGGGGTCTGGCTGCTCGACACCCGTGAGCGGTCGTGGCGGCTCCTCCCGTCGCCCGAGCCCCTGGTCGCGGTCAGCGCCGTCGACGACCGCGACGAGCACGTGCTCGCCCTGAGCGCCCGTGGCCGGTTGCTCGTCCTCGACGGTTCGGCGGGTGCGGACGGAGCCGTGCTGGCCCGCACGGACGTCCTCGCCGGGCGGTCCCTGGCTGCCGGTGCCACCCCGGTCCTCGTCGTCGACGCCCAGCGGGCGTACCTCGGCGCCCCCGTCGAGGGACGCGTCCACGAGATCGACGTCGCCGACGACGCGCGCGTCGCCCGGACCTTCGACCAGCTCGGCGACCCGTTCTTCGTCGCCGGGACGGGCCGGTGACCGCCCGCAGGCCCGGCGGCCGGGGCCGCGCGCTGGCCGGCCTCCTGGTCGCCGCGGCGCTCGCCCTGGCCGGCTGCACCGCGACGACCGACGACCGGCCGCGGGTCGTCGTCTCCACCAACGTCCTCGGCGACGTCGTCGGCGAGCTCGTCGGCGACCAGGCCGAGGTCATGACGCTCATGAAGCCCGACGCGGACCCGCACTCCTTCCAGGTCTCCGCGCAGGAGGCGGCGCGGCTGCGCTCGTCCGACCTCGTCGTGTCGAACGGGCTCGGGCTCGAGGAGGGGCTGCAGCGCCACCTCGACGCGGCGGCGGCGGACGGCGTCCGCACCTTCGTGGCCGGCGACGTCGTCGAGGTGCTCGACCACGCCACCGGCGACGCCGCCGGCACCCCCGACCCGCACCTGTGGACCGACCCCGCGCGGATGCTCGACGTCGTCGACGCCCTGCAGCCCGTGCTGGCCGGCCTCGACGGCGTGGACCCCGAGCAGCTCGCGGCCCGCACGGCGGCGTACCGGGGCCGGCTCGAGGCGCTCGACGCCGAGATGGTGGCGGCCTTCGCCGCGATCCCCGCCGATCGGCGCGCGCTGGTGACGAACCACCACGTCTTCGGCTACCTCGCTCAGCGCTTCGACTTCCGCGTCGTCGGCGCGGTGGTGCCGAGCGGCACGACGCTCGCCGCGCCGTCCTCCTCCGACCTCGCCGACCTCGTCACCGCCGTCCGCGAGGCGGGCGTGCCCGTCGTGTTCGCGGAGTCGTCGTCGCCGGACCGGCTCGCCCGGGCGCTCGCCCGCGAGGCCGGTGTGCAGGTGCGCGTGGTCGAGCTCTACACCGAGTCGCTCACCGCCGCGGACGGGGGAGCGCCCACCTACCTGGACATGATGCGCGCCAACACGGAGCGCATCGCCGACGGGCTCTCGTCCTGAGCCGCGTCGTCACCCCGAGAGAAGAGAGACACATCATGAACACGTCCTCCGCGCGCCGCACCGGTCTGCCGGCCCTGGCCCTGGGCACCGTCGTCGTCCTCGCCGGCTGCTCGTCGACCGGCACGTCGGGCTCCGCGCCCCCGGGCGCCTCCGCCGAGCCGGGTGCGCGCCTGGCCGTCTCCTACGGCGGCGGTGTGCGCGTCCTCGACGGGGCGAGCCTCCGGAGCGTCTCCGACTTCGCATCGGAGGAGTTCACCCGGCTCAACCCGGCCGGCGACGATCGCCACGTGCTCGTCACGACCAGCCGCGGCTTCCAGGTGCTCGACACCGGGGCCGGAACGACCACGACGGGGGCCCTGACCGACCGCGTCTTCGCCGCCGACACCCCTGGCCACGTCGTCCGGCACGCGGGCCGGACCGTGCTCTACGCCGACGGCACCAGTGACACCACCGTCTTCGACCCCGCCGCGCTCGCCGCGTCGGACGCCCTGCCGCAGAGCCGGACGATCGAGGGCACGCAGGCCCATCACGGCGTGTCGGTCGTGCTCGAGGACGGGACCTTCCTGACGACGGTCGGCGACGCCGACGGGCGCACGGGGATCACCGTGCAGGACCCGTCGGGCCGCACGGTCGCGACCAGCGACCGGTGCCCGGGCGTGCACGGCGAGGGCACGGCGAGGGGCGAGGCCGTCGTCCTGGGCTGCGAGGACGGGGCGCTGCTCTACCGCGACGGGGAGATCACCAAGCTCGACGCGCCCGGTGACTACGCCCGGATGGGCAACGCCTACGTCAGCGAGACCAGCCCGGTCGTCGTCGGCGACCACAAGGACGACCCGGACGCCGAGGGCTACCTCCTCGACCAGATCACGCTGATCGACACCGACCGCAGGACGCTCGAGGTCGTCGACCTGCCCGAGGGCGTGGAGTACACGTTCCGCGGCGTCGCCCGCGGTCCCGGCGACCTGGCCTACGTCCTGGGCACCGACGGCGCCGTCCACGAGCTCGACCCGCGCGACGGCACCGTCCGGCGCTCGATGCCCGTGGTCGCGCCGTGGGAGGGCCCGGCCGAGTGGCAGGACCCGCACCCGGCGATCGTGGTGAGCGGCAGCACCGCGTACGTCACCGAGCCCGCCACCCGCTCGGTCCACGCCCTCGACCTGACCACGGGCGAGAGGACGGCGACCGGCACGCTCGACGTCGTGCCGAACGAGGTCGCGGTGGCGTCGGGCCCCGCGGCCTGACCGCGGCGGTGGCTCTGCCGGAAGGGCTCGAGCGGTAGGGCCTAGGGCGCCGGCCGCTCGGGGAGCCCGTCGCGCAGGAGGGTCCACAGCTGCAGGACGACCTCGTGGCTGAACCGGGAGGCGTCGGTGGGCCCGCGCAGGACGTCGGTGAGGGAGGGCTCGGTCACGGGGTCCTCCTCGAGGTCGCGGACGGCCATCCACCAGTCCGCGAACCAGCGGGTGTCGCCGTGGTCGTCCCAGATGAGCGTGACGTCGCGGTGCCGGTGGTCGGCGCGGATCGTCGCGTAGAGCGCTCGGACCTCCTCGTCCCCGCCCTCGAGCAGCTGGACGAAGCGCCCCTGGCGGTGCAGCAGGACGCCCGTGACGTCCATCGACCGGTTCTTGGCCCGGGCCACGCGCAGCAGCTCGAGCAGCTCGGGCCGAGACCACGGCGTCGAGGTGCTCATGTAGGCGAGCTGGTACGGCACACCCTCAGGTTAGAGCGCGACAGCCGACCGGGATGATCTGGGCGACTTCTCAACGCTGGTTGGACTCCGGGACCTTGAGCAAAGGAAAGCCTGCTATTTTGCTGAGAGCCGGCGGCAGCAGCCGCTCCGGTGACGAAGCGGAAGCCTCCGGGCCCGCGGTGGGGAGAAGCGTGCCTGCATCGCTCGAGCACGGGTCCGACGTGACGGACGCCGCCGGCGTCTTCCCGGTCGACGGCACCGCCGAGACGGTGGCGGAGGCCGCCCGCAAGCTGCGGGCGCTGATCATGGCGGGGGAGCGCTACCGGACCGCCCTGGCGAGCTCCACCGGGCTGGGGACGACGGAGAGCCAGGCGATCGGCTACCTGTTCGTGCACGGGTCCCGGGGCCAGTCCGACCTGGCACGCGACCTCGGGCTCACCAGCAGCGCGGCGACGGCGCTGGTCGACCGCCTGGAGCGCCGTGGCGTGGCGGCACGCACGCGGCACGCGAACGACCGTCGACGTCTGCTGGTGTCGCTCACCGAGTACGGCGAGGCGCTGGCGGTCCGCAGCCAGGAGCCCCTGCTCGACACCTTGAACCTCGTGCCCGCGTCCGACCTGGAGATCGTGGCGACGTGGCTGGGTGTGATGGCCGACCACCTGCAGGCGCGCAGCTCCTGACGTGACTCCCTCGACCCCGGACGAGCCGGGCACCCGGCATGAGGACGACGTCCTCCTGCGCGACGCGCTGTCCGAGCTCGAAAGGCGCCGGACGGTGGAGATCGCCACGGGCGTCCTCATGTGGCGCCACGGCCTGGACGCCGACGAGGCATGGACGATGCTCGCCGAACTCGCCGACGAGCAGGGGGTGAGCGTGGCCACGATGGCCTACCGCCTCCAGCTCCCCGGCTCCTAGGAGCCGGGCGAGGTCCGGCGGGGAGCCGTGCCGTCGGCGACCGGCTCGGGCCGGAGCAGCCGGTCGAGCAGCGCGAGCGCGCCGACCTGGTCGACGTCCGGGTCGAGCAGCCACTGGGTCTGCAGCCCGTCGGAGGCGGCGACGACGAGCGCGGCCACCTGCTCGGCGTCGAGGTCGGCGCGCAGGCGCCCGTCCGCCTGCCGGGTCCTGATCGTCTCGACCAGGCCGGCCCGGACCGCGGCGAAGCGCTGCGTCGCGAAGTCGGTCGCCGCGGGGTGGCCCTCCTCGAGCGCGGAGGCGACGAGCGTCGTGTAGAGCTGGACCATCCCGGGCACCTCGCGGTTCCGCTCGGCCGAGCGCCGCATCATCTCGACGGGGGAGACGTCGGTGGCGCGGTGGCCCTCGCGCCCGAGGCGGCGCGTGTACTCCTCGTAGACGTCGACCAGCAGCCGCTCCAGGCTGCCGAAGTGGTGGATCAGCGCGGCGTGGGTGACCCCGACCTGCTCGGCGATGGCCCGCAGGCTGGTCTGGCCGGCCCCGCGGCGGGCGAAGACCTCGATGGCCGCGTCGAGGATCTCCTGGCGCCGGGCGCGGCCCTTCGCGTACGCGCCGCGCGGCCGGGAGGGTGGTGCGTCGCGGTCGGCCACGAGCCGATGCTAGGCCACCTCCGCCCCCAATACCTCCAGGTGGATGTTTTGCTACAGTCCGGGGGAGAACAGCCCGTCGACACCATCAAGGAAGAGAGACGTCGTGGCCCTGCCTGTTGCCTCCGTGCAGCTCTACTCGCTCGCCGAGGAGTTCTCGGCCGACATGAGCTCCTCGCTCGAGCGCCTCGCGGCGATCGGGCTGAAGAACGTGGAGGCGTTCGACTTCGTCCGGCGCCCCGACGAGATCCGGACGGCGCTGGACGCCGCCGGGCTGGCCTCGCCGACCGGGCACGCCCCGCTGCTGTCCGACGAGCTGTGGACCCCCGACGGCTCGATCCCCACGCCCAAGCCCGAGGTCGTCTTCGAGGCGGCCGCGAAGATCGGCATGACGACGGTGATCGACCCCTTCGTCGCCCCCGACCGCTGGCAGACCGAGGACGGCGTCAAGGACATCGCCGACCGGCTCAACGCCGCCGCCGAGGTCGCCGCCGGCTACGGGCTCACCGTGGGGTACCACAACCACGCGCAGGAATTCGTCGCCTCCTTCGACGGCCAGACCGCGTACGAGCGGTTCATCGAGCTGACCGAGGACCGCGTCGTCATCGAGCTCGACCTCTTCTGGGCGCTGACCGGCGGCCAGGACGTCCCGGCGCTCGTCACCCGGCTCGGCGACCGCCTCGTCGCGCAGCACGTCAAGGACGGCGTGGCCCCGGCGAGCAACCCCTTCGTCCCCGGCGCACCGAAGTTCAGCTCCGACAGCCTGGACCAGCGCCGGGCCGGCGAGGGGCAGGTCCCGCTCGTCGAGTCGCTGCAGGCTGCGACCGCCCTGCAGTACGCGGTGATCGAGTACGACCACGCGCCCGGTGACGTCTTCGACGACGTCGCGGCCTCGTACGCCTTCCTCGTCGAGGGCGGGTACGCCCGATGAGCCCGGTCGGCGTCGGCATCATCGGCGTGGGTGTCATCAGCGACACCTACCTGGAGAACCTCGCCTCCTTCCCCGACGTCGAGGTGCTCGCGGTCGGCGACCTCATCGCCGACCGCGCCCGCTCGCAGGCGGAGAAGCACGGCGTGCCGGCCCACGGGAGCGGCGAGGACGTCCTCGCGCACCCCGGCGTCGAGCTGGTCGTCAACCTGACCACCCCGGACGCGCACATCGAGGTCACCTCGGCCGCGATCAAGGCGGGCAAGCACGTCTGGTCGGAGAAGCCGCTGGGCCTCGACCGGGCCGCGGCCGCCGCCCTGCTCGAGCAGGCGGAGGCCGCCGGCGTCCGCATCGGCTCAGCGCCCGACACCCTGCTCGGGCCGGGTTTCCAGAGCGCCAAGCGGGCGATCGGCGCCGGCGTGATCGGCGAGCCGCTGTTCGCCCAGACCGCGTTCCAGACCCAGGGTCCGGACCTGTGGCACCCGAACCCGGGGTTCCTCTTCGCCCAGGGCGCGGGGCCGCTGCTCGACATGGGCCCGTACTACTTCTCCGCCCTCGTGAGCCTGCTCGGCCCGGTCGACCGCGTCGCCGCGGTCGGCATGAAGGCGCGCGAGGAGCGCCAGATCCACACCGGGCCCGACGCCGGCACGACCTTCCCGGTCGAGGTCCCCTCGACCATCCAGGTCCTCACCGCCTTCGAGGGCGGCACGCAGGCGCAGAGCCTGCTGAGCTTCGACTCCGCCCTCGAGCGGCACGGGATCCTGGAGATCCACGGCACCGACGGCTCGATCGTCCTGCCCGACCCCAACCAGTTCACGGGACGGACCGCGTACGTGAAGCCGCTCGGCGTGCTGCGCGACGGCATGTCGGTCGAGCAGCCGTGGATCGAGGTCGAGGAGAAGGGCGCGGTCGTCGGCCGCGGCCTCGGCGTCCTCGACATGGTCCGCTCGATCGCGGCCGGCCGCCCGCACGTGGCCTCCGGCGAGCTCGGCAACCACGCGGTCGACATCATGCTGTCGGCCCAGGAGTCGGCCGCCACCGAGCAGTTCGTCAAGGTCCGGAGCACCGTCGGGCCGGTCCCGCTGCTGCCCGACGACTTCGACCCGTTCGCCTCGACGCTGTAGGACCCAGGTCCTGGTCCACGGGCGCACCTAGCCCGTGGACCAGGCGCGGTCCGGCGGCCACGGTCAGGCGATCGTGCTGCCGCCGTCGACGAACACCTCGCTGCCGGTCATGCCCGAGCTCTCGGAGGAGACGAGGAAGAGCACGGTGGCGGCGACCTCCTCGGGGCGGAGCAGACGGCCGAGCGGCACGCTGGCCGCCATCTGCTCCAGCAGCGCGGTCGGGTCGCCCTGGGCGAGGCCCTTCAGCCCGGGCGTCTCGGTCGGGCCGGGCACGACGGTGTTGATCCGGACCCCGCGGGGCGCGAGCTCCAAGGCCCAGCTCCGCGTCATCGCCGCGACCGCCGCCTTGGTCCCCGCGTAGACGCCGAAGTCCTTCTCGGTCTTGGACGCCGAGGTCGATCCGGTCACGACGACCGCCGCATCCCGGTTCAGGAACGGCACGGCCCCCTGGATGGTGAGCGTGGTGCCGCGGACGTTCGTCGCGAAGGTGGCGTCGATGTGGGCCGCGGTGACCTCGCTCAACGCGCCGAACTCACCGAGCCCGGCGTTCGCGTGCACGGCGTCCAGGCCCTTCCCGCGGGCGGCGACGGTCTCGTAGAGCCGCGCGACGTCCGCGGGGTCCGACGCGTCGGCCTGCACCGGCGTCACGCTGTCGCCGAGCTCGGCCGCCACCGCGTCGAGCGCGGCCTGCCGACGTCCCGTGACGACGACGTGCGCCCCCTCCTGGACGAAACGCCGGACGACCGCCAGTCCGATCCCCGACGTCCCGCCCGTAACGAGCGCGGTCTTCCCGGCCAGTGCCTGGGTCATCTCGATGCCTCCCTGTAGGTTGTTGACTGCTTGGTCTCAAACTACACCTCTAGTAGACCGATCAGTCAATAATCTCCACCGGGAGGCCGCCGATGCCCAGACCCCGCTCCTTCGACGAGGCCGACGTCGTCGCCCGTGCCCGTGCGGCGTTCGCCGAGACGGGGTTCGCGGGCACCTCGCTCGACACCCTGCTGGAGGCGACGGGCCTGGCCCGCCAGAGCCTCTACAACGCCTTCGGCGGCAAGAAGGAGCTCTTCATGCGCGCCTTCCTCAGCGGCACCGCCGAGGCGGTCGAGGCGGTGGAGTCGATCCGGCACGGCTCCGACAGCCCGATCGGCCGCATCCGTACGCAGCTGGTCAAGATGGCCGTCCTGCACGGCGGGGGACAGGCGCCGCCGTCGCTGTTCATGAAGGCCGCCGTCGAGCTGTCGGGCCAGGACGCCGAGGTCGCCTCCACCGCCGCAGCGGCCTTCGAGTCCATGCGGACCCACTACGCGGCGTGCATCGTCGAGGCCCAGGAGGCGGGCGAGGTCGAGCGGACCGCGGACGCCGACTCGTTCGGCGCGTTCTACTGCGCGGTGATCGAGGGGATGGCCGTCCTCGGCGGGACGGGCGTGCCGCGCACGAGGCTGCTCGAGATCGGGCTCACGAGCCTGGGGGCCCTGCCGATCACCGAGCTGGGGCAGGAGCACCTGGGCGCGGAGGAGGGTGACTGGTCCTGACGGACCGGGGTCGGCACCCTCAAAAGCACTCAGGGCCAGGATCTCCGGAGAGATCCTGGCCCTGATGTCCTACTCGTAGCGGGGACAGGATTTGAACCTGTGACCTCTGGGTTATGAGCCCAGCGAGCTACCGAGCTGCTCCACCCCGCGTCGGTGAACACCAAGTTACGCGAGTTCTCCAAGCGAGCCAAATCGAGAGGGGCCGATGTGCGCGAGAGCACATCCAGCCCGACTCTCGACGGCGGATCGAGGTCTTCTGCCCCGTGAACCCCACCAACCTCTGAATTTTCTTCCGCAACTGTGGCGTGTCGTGCTTGACATCGTGAAACCTTGGCCCGGCCACAGTCCCCTCCCCCCAGGACGGCCCCCATGACGCGACCCCTGTCCACCCGACCCCTCCGACCAGCCCGGCCCCGGACCCTCCGCCTCGCGCGGACGGCGGCCTCGCTGCTGGCCGCGAGCTCCGTGCTGCTGGCCGGTGCGCTGACCGCGCCGAGCGCCCAGGCCGACGCCAGCGTGAAGCCCTCCGGCGGCAAGTTCGTGATCAAGGGCGCCGGCTTCGGCCACGGGCACGGGATGTCGCAGTACGGCGCGTACGGGGCGGCCAAGAAGGGGCTGTCGTGGAAGGAGATCCTCGCCTTCTACTACCCGGGCACCACGCTGAAGACGATGAGCTCGAAGACGACGATCAAGGTCTGGGTGACCGCCGACGACGACAACAGCCTGCGGGTGCTGCCCGCGGCCGGGCTCACGGTCTCCGACGGCAACGACCACAGCCTCGAGCTGCCGACCGCCGACAAGTACCGCTCGTGGCGGATCAAGCGCTCGGGCTCGGGCTTCCGGCTGGAGTGGCGCAGCGCCTCGGGCGTCTACACGACCTACAAGACCCCGCTCGACTCCAGCACCTGGCGCTTCTCGACCGACGCGAACCTGGTCAAGGTGCGCATGCCCGACGGCTCGACCCGCGAGTACCGGGGGACCGCGTCCTTCGTCAAGCGCGGCACCGGGGGCCGCACGGTCAACACGGTCAAGCTCGAGGACTACGTCCGCGGCGTCGTGCCGTCGGAGATGCCGACCTCCTGGGCCACGGAGGCGGTGCGCACGCAGGCCGTCGCCGCCCGCTCGTACGCGATCCGGATCCGCGACTTCACCAGCTACAGCGGCTACGACATCTGCGACACGACCGCCTGCCAGGTCTACCGCGGCCTCGCCAGCACGTCGTCGAGCGGCACGCGGACCGTGCGCGAGACCAAGGGCGGCGACGCCGCGGCCAAGGCGACGGCCGGCGTCATCGTCACCTACAAGGGCGAGGTCGCGCTCACGCAGTTCTCCTCCTCCAACGGCGGCGCGATGTCGAGCGGCGGCCTGCCCTACCTGGTGGAGAAGAAGGACCCGTACGACGGCGTGGTGCGCTCGCAGGCGTGGAGCCGCACCGTCACCGCGGCTGCCGTGGCGCGGGCCTACCCCTCCGCCGGGACCGTGAAGGCGCTGACGATCACCAAGCGCAACGGGACCGGGCCCTGGGGCGGCTACGTCCAGTCGATCTCGGTCGTCGGCAGCAAGAAGACCGTCAAGGTGACCGGCTCGGCCTTCCAGAGCAAGTTCGGCATGCGGTCCGCGCTCTACACGGTGACCTCCTGATCATGGGCTCCGGCAGCGTGCGCACCGCATGATCGACGGCTTCGAGGTCGGCCACCGCACCGCGGACGGCGACGGCTGGCTGACCGGGACGACGGTCGTGCTCGCCCGCGACGGGGCGGTCGGCGGAGTCGACGTCCGCGGCGGCGGGCCCGGCACCCGTGAGACCGACCTGCTCGACCCCTCGGCCCTCGTGGAGCAGGTGCACGCCGTCGTCCTCACCGGCGGCAGCGCGTACGGGCTCGCGGCGGCCGACGGGGTGATGGCCGGGCTCGAGGCGCAGGGGGTCGGGCTGCCCGTGGGGCCCGACCCCGCCCACGTGGTGCCGATCGTGCCCGGTGCGGTGGTCTTCGACCTCGGGCGCGGGGGCGCGTTCGGCCACCGGCCCGACGCCGGCTTCGGGCGGGACGCGCTGGCGGCGGCGAGCGCCGACGACCCGGCCCGCGGCTGCGTCGGCGGCGGCACCGGTGCGGTGTCCGGCGGGCTCAAGGGCGGCCTGGGCTGGGCCGAGCTCGAGGTGCCCGGCTCGGCGACCGGCGTACGGGTCGCGGCAGTCGTGGTGCTGAACGCCGCCGGTTCGCTGCTCGACCCGGGCGGGCGGCTGTGGGCGGACCGGGCTCGCGGGCTCGGCACCCCGACGGCCGGTGAGCGGGAGGCGCTGCTGGAGGCCCGGCGCACCGCTCCGCCGTCGCTCAACACGACCATCGGGGCCGTGCTGACCGACGCCACGCTGACCAAGGCCCAGGCCCGCAAGGTCGCCGCCGTCGCGCACGACGGGCTGGCGCGGGCGGTGGCCCCGGTGCACTCGATGACGGACGGCGACACGATCTTCTGCCTCGCCTCCGGCCGGCGGCCGCTCGCCGAGGGCGTGGGGGAGCGGTGGACGGACGTGGTCCCGGCCCTGAACGGCCTGCTGTCGGCGGCCGCCGACGCCTTCACGGCCGCCTGCCTGGACGCGGTCCTGCAGGCGGAGGCCCGCGGTCCGTGGCGCAGCTACGCCGACCTGGCGCCCTCCGCCGTGCGCCGACCGGGGGCGTAGCGCGCGAGACGTCGGGCGGGGCCCGGCCGGAGCCTTCCTAGAATGACCAGTCGTGAGAGCCCTGCTGCTGGAGAACATCCATCCCGAGGGCGTGCGCCTGCTGACCGAGCGCGGCATCGAGGTCGAGACGGTGCGCGGGGCCCTGGACGAGGCCGAGCTCGCCGAGCGCCTGCCCGGCGTCCAGCTCCTCGGCATCCGCTCCAAGACCAACGTCCCCCGCGCCGTGCTCGAGGCGGCCCCCGACCTGCTGGCCGTCGGCGCCTTCTGCATCGGGACCAACCAGGTCGACCTGGCGAGCGCGGCCGAGCGCGGCGTGGCGGTCTTCAACGCCCCGTTCTCGAACACCCGCAGCGTCGTCGAGCTCGTCGTCGCCGAGATCATCTCGCTGGCGCGCCACCTCACCGACAAGAACGCGGCGATGCACGCCGGCGTCTGGGACAAGTCGGCCAAGGGCGCGCACGAGGTCCGGGGCCGGACGCTGGGCATCGTCGGCTACGGCAACATCGGCAGCCAGCTCTCGGTCGTCGCCGAGGCGCTCGGCATGAAGGTCTACTTCTACGACGTCGCCGACAAGCTCGCGCTGGGCAACGCGCAGCGCTGCGAGACCCTCGACGAGCTGCTCGAGGTCGCCGAGACGGTCACGCTGCACGTCGACGGGCGCCCGGGCAACGCCGGGCTGTTCGGCGCGGAGCAGTTCGCCAGGATGCGTCCGCGCAGCCTCTTCCTGAACCTGTGCCGCGGCATCGTCGTCGACCACGACGCCCTGCGCGAGCAGCTCCTCTCGGGCCACATCGCCGGCGCCGCGCTCGACGTCTTCGCCAGCGAGCCGAAGGCCGCCGGCGACCCGTTCGTGTCGGGCCTGCAGGGCATCCCGAACGTCATCCTGACCCCGCACGTCGGCGGCTCCACCGAGGAGGCGCAGTCCGACATCGGCCGGTTCGTGGCGATCAAGCTCGGCGAGTACGCGACCGCGGGCGCGACCACCATGTCGGTCAACCTGCCCCAGGTCGTGGCCCAGGTCGATCCGGGCCGCAGCCGGGTCCTGCACGTGCACCGCAACGTCCCCGGCGTCCTCGCCCGGGTCAACACGGTCTTCGGCGACGCCGGGGTCAACATCGAGGGCCAGACGCTCTCGACCCGCGGCGAGCTCGGCTACGTGATCACCGACATCGCCGGGCCCGTCGCCGACGAGCTGGCGACGCGGCTGCGCGCGCTGCCCGAGACCGTACGGCTGCGCATCCTCGCCTCCTGAGTCAGCCCTCGCGGGCGAGGAGGGGGAGCCAGAGGTCGTCGACGATCTCGACGATGCGCTCCTCCGGGACCCGGGCCAGGGTCATGGTCAGGTCGTGGCGGAAGAGGTCGAAGGGCAGGCTCACCAGGCCGGGCGGGTAGGCCCGGTCGGGCACCTCCCCGCGCCGGACCGCCCGCTCGAGGAGGACGGTGCCGCCCGCGCGGCGGTCGCCGAGGAGGCGTTCGCGCAGGTCCGCCGGCGAGAGGCCGGTCTCGGAGGCGATGCTGGCCAGGTAGAGCCCGATGGCGGTGATGAAGTCGGCGCGTGAGTCGTTGAAGTTCCGCAGGCTCACGAGCACGTCCTCACGGAGCGATCCGGTGTCGGGCAGCTCGCGGCGCTCGAAGAGCCCGGCCTGCTTCATGGCGGCGACGACCAGGTCGGCCTTGGTCGGCCAGCGCCGGTAGAGCACCGGCTTGCTCGTCCGCGCGCGGGTCGCGACGCCCTCGAAGGTCAGCCCGCCGTAGCCCGTCGCCTGCAGCTCCTGCCAGGCCGCGTCGAGCAGCGCGCCCTCGAGCTCCTCCCCGCGACGGCGTCGCGCTGGAGCTGCGGGCGCGGCGTCCACAAGATCCTCTTGCGTATCTTGTTTGGCAGGATTACGGTTCAAGAAACTACTCCGTATCTAAGGATCGGCTTCATGGACCGTACGCTCCGCCGCCTCGCGACCGCCCTCGTCGTCGGCGCGATGGCACCCCTCTTCGACTCCACGATCGTGAGCGTGGCACTCCACGGGCTGGCGCGCGACCTCGACGCCCCGGTCGCGACGATCCAGTGGGTCAGCACCGCCTACCTGCTGGCCGTCGGGGTCGTCGTGCCCGTCGCGGGGTGGCTGCAGCACCGCGTCGGCGGCCGACGGCTCTGGATGGCGGCCCTCGTCGTCTTCGGCCTCGGCTCGGTGCTCTGCAGCCTCGCCTGGGACGCGCCCAGCCTGATCGCCTTCCGCGTCGTCCAGGGCCTCGGCACCGGGGTGATGCTGCCGCTGCTGACGACCCTGCTCATGCAGGAGGCCGGCGGGCGTGACCTCGGCCGCCTGATGGGCGTCGTGTCGCTCCCGACGGCGCTCGGTCCGGTCCTCGGGCCGGTCGTCGGCGGGCTCGTGCTCGGGGCGGCGGGCTGGCGCTGGCTCTTCTGGATCAACGTCCCGTTCGTGGTCGCCGGCCTCGTCCTGGCCGCGATGCTGCTGCCCGCCGACGGCCGGACCTCCCGCCCGACCCTGGACGTCGTGGGGCTGCTGCTGCTGTCGCCGGGGGTCGTGGGCGTCCTGCTCGGCCTCAGCGGTGCGGCGGAGCCGGGCGGCTTCGCGCGCACGGCGGTCTGGGCCCCGCTGGCCGCCGGGGGCGCCCTGCTGGCGGCGTTCGTCGCCTGGGCGACGCGGCGCCGGGGTGCCGCGCTGGTGGACGTCCACGTGCTGCGCCACCGCCCGCTCGCCGCGTCGGCGAGCCTGCTGTTCCTCACCGGTGCCTCCCTCTACGGCGCGATGCTGCTGCTGCCGCTGTCCTTCCAGGAGCTGCGCGGCCTCGACGCGCTCGGTGCCGGGCTCCTGCTCGTGCCGCAGGGGGTCGGGGCCCTGGCCAGCCGCACCCTGGCCGGCCGGCTCAACGACCGCTTCGGGCCACGGCCGGTCGCCCTGGCGGGCTTCGCGGTCCTGGGTCTGGCCACGCTGCCCTTCGTCTGGACCGGTCCCGGCACGCCGGCCGGGTGGCTGGTGCCCGTGCTCCTCGTCCGGGGGGTCGGCCTGGGAGCGGTCACGATCCCGCTGATGGCCGTCGGGTTCGTGGGCCTCGCCCGGGAGGAGGTGCCCCACGCCAGCATCGTCACCCGCATCGCCATGCAGGTCGGCGGGGCGGTCGGCGTGGCCGTGCTCGCCGTCGTGCTCCAGCACGCCCTGGGCGGCGCGGCCCCGGTCGAGGCGTTCCACCACTCCTTCGCCTGGGCCGTCGGGTTCACCGCGGTCTCGCTGGCCCTGAGCCTCCTGCTGCCGGGCCGGCCGCGTCCGGCCGCGCCGGAGCCGGGGCGCGCTCAGCTGGAGGAGGTCGGCGCCTGAGGGTCCCGCGCCCGGTCCAGCTGCTCGTGGGCGTCGGCCAGGTTGTCCTCGAGGTCGAGGACCCGGCCGACGCCGACGAGGTTCAGGCCCTCGGCCAGCAGGCGCTGGACCCGCCGCAGCCGGGCCACGTCGTCGGGGCTGTAGAGGCGGGTGCCGCCGGCCGTCCGGTCGGGGGTGAGCAGGCCGGCCCGCTCGTACGCGCGGAGGTTCTGCACGCCGGTGCCGAGCAGGTCGGAGACGACCGAGATGCCGTACACCCCGCGGCTGGGGTCGCTGCCGTCCGTCGGCGCGGGGTCCTCGGGCACCGGTCCTCCTCGCGGTCGTCGTGCCCGGAGGGGTTGCGCCGGGCTGTCCCATGAGTATCATGAGATCTGTGGTGATCGCTAGAGGTTACCTCTAGGAGCGACGCCACAGGACCACCCGGTGTCCCGATTCCAGGAGGTGTTTCTCATGGTCCTGATGCGTACCGACCCGTTCCGTGAGCTGGACCGGCTCAGCCAGCAGCTGCTCGGCACGGCGGCCCGACCCACCCTGATGCCGATGGACGCGTGGCGCGAGGGCGACACGTTCCACGTCGAGTTCGACCTGCCGGGCGTGGAGGCCGACTCGATCGACCTCGACGTCGAGCGCAACGTCCTCACCGTCCGCGCCGACCGGCCCTTCCGCGAGGGCGCCAACGAGCTGCTCGCCGCCGAGCGGCCGCGCGGCGTCTTCAGCCGCCAGCTGATCCTCGGGGACAACCTCGACCTCGAGCACATCAGCGCCGCGTACGGCGACGGCGTGCTGCGCCTGACGATCCCGGTCGCCGAGCGGGCCAAGCCGCGCAAGATCAGCATCGACGTCGCCGGCGGCGACGACCGCACGATCACCGGCAGCGCCGAGGCCCAGCCGATCAGCGCCTGACGCGCGGGTCCGCCGCACGTCCGAGCCGCCGCCCGGGTCGACCTCTCAGAGGCCGGCCCGGGCGGCGGCACGTCCGAGGAGGCCGGGCAGCCACGGCGGGCACCGGCGGTCGGAGGCCGCCTCGTCCGGTGTCCACCAGCCGACCGCCGCCACCTCCGCCGGGTCGGCGGCCCGCGGCTCCGCATCCGCCGGCGCGGCCGCCACGAAGGCGACGCTCACCTGCCCGGCGCCCGCGTCGGTGGTGAAGAACTCCGACTCCAGGTAGGTCAGCGCGACCCCGCCGAGGTCGAGCCCGACCTCCTCCGACGCCTCGCGCCGCGCGGTCGCCTCCAGGACGCCGGACCCGGCCTCCGGGTGCTCGACGTGGCCGCCCACCAGCCCCAGCTGGCCCGCGGCGTCGTCGACGTCGGCTCCCCGGACCGTCAGCAGCCAGCGGCCGTCGCGGTGCAGCAGGACGGTCGCGGTGACCGTCCAGGCGGGCCTCAGCGTCGCACCCGGCGCACGACGCGCACGACCCCGAGCACCCCGAGCGCGGCCAGCCCCGCGTACGGCGTCACCCGGCGCAGGACGACGCGGGAGAACGTGCGGGCTGCGTCAAGGTGCGGTTCGGCGGCGTTCTCGTAGGGCCGGTAGACGTACTCCTCGGCGCGGGGTGGGCGCGGCGACGGGGCGGGGGAGGGCGACGGACCGGGGGAGGGTGACGGGCCGGGCCGCGCTCCCGCGGCAGCCGTCGGCCCCGGGTCGAGGCCGCTGTCGGCGGGCTCCTCCACCTCGCCCAGGTCCTCCCCGAGCTCGACCGGGTGGTCCGTGACGGCCTCCGCGCCGGACGCCCGCCGCGCGGTCCCCACCGCCGGGCCCCAGCCCTCACCCTCGGCGACCCGCGCCGCGATCCGTGCCCGGGTCTGCTCCACCACGTGGTCGAGGGCGTCGGCCACCACGCCCTCGCCGAGCCGGCCCGGACGGCCGGTCCAGCTCATCGAGGAGGCGACGGTGACGTCGGTCTGCGCGGCGCTGGCCGCCGCCGGGGCCAACGTGACCACGTGAGTCGCCTCGACCGCGGCGTCCCCGCGCCGGTCGGCGCCGGAGGTCGTGACGACGAGGCGGTGGGCGCGCTCGTCCAGGCTCGTGAAGCGCCCCGAACCCGCGAGGGCCAGCAGGCGGGAGGCCAGCTTGACCTTGGTCGTGCCGGTGAAGGAGTCGCCGGCGACGGAGTCGACGACGGTGCCGGGCAGCACCTCGGCCAGCCGGTACGGGTCCACCAGCACCGCCCAGACCTCGCCGAGGGGCGCCGGCACGCGCAGGTGGTGCATCAGGTCCATGGCGACATCATCGCGTCCGCCGGCGGGCTTCCCGGGCAGGCCCCTCGGGGTGACGGACGGCACTATCGTTCGACCATGACGAGCGGGTCGTCGTGAGGGGCGCCGACGCCCCGGCTGTGCCGCCCGGGGCGGACGCCGCCTCGCTGGCCCGCGCCCTCGCCGACCTGCACGACGACTTCCTGGCGACCGGCCGGATCGCCGCGGGCGTGCGCCGCCTCGTCGCCGAGTCCTGGCGCCGGAGCCTCACCGGCGGGCTCGACCCCGAGAACCCCTCGGTCCCGGTCCGCTTCGAGGGCGACGCCCTGACCCTGCTGCGGAGCCGCTCGCCCCTGACCCGCACGATGCCGGTCGTGCGTCGCCTGCTCGTCGAGGCGGCGGCGGACGCGGGACTCGTGGTGGCGCTCAGCGACGCCGACGGGCAGCTCCTGTGGGTGGAGGGGGACCACGGGCTCCGGGCGCGCGCCGAGGCGATGGGCTTCGTCGCGGGCGCCGACTGGAGCGAGACGGTGGCGGGCACCAACGCGCCCGGCACCGCCCTGCGCACGGGACGAGCGGTGCAGATCCTCGGGCCCGAGCACCTGATGCGGCTGGTGACCCCCTGGAGCTGCACGGCCGTGCCCGTCCGGGACCCGGACACCGGGGAGCTCCTCGGTGCGCTGGACGTGACCGGCAGCGCCGAGGCCGCCCGTTCCCAGACGCTGGCCCTGGTCCGCGCGACCGTCGCGGTCGTGGAGGCGGAGCTGCGGATCGACCGCCTGCGCGACCAGGCCTCGGCCGTGCCGCGGAGCCCGGTGCGCGGGGCCGCGCGTCTCCGCCTCGAGGTCCTCGGCCGGTCCACCGCCGTCCTCGAGCGCGAGGGCCGGCGCACGACGCTGGGCCTGCGGCACAGCGAGATGCTGCTCCTGCTCAGCGAACGCCCCGGCGGGCTCAGCGGCGCCGAGCTGGCCGTCGCGCTGTCGGAGCGCGAGCAGTCCGAGGTCACGGTGCGCGCCGAGGTCTCACGGCTCCGCGCCGTGCTGCCGCCCGGCGTGCTGGGGTCCCGCCCGTACGCGCTGCGCGGCGAGGTCAGCAGCGACCTCGCCGACGTCCGCCGGGCGCTGCGGGAGCGGCGCCTCGACGAGGCGGTGCGGGCGTACGCAGGCCCGGTGCTGCCCGGCAGCGACGCCCCCGGGGTGGTCGACCTGCGGCTCGACCTCAGCGTGGCGCTGCGCGAGCGGCTGCTGGCCGGCGACGACGTGGAGGCCCTGCTCACCTACGGCGAGAGCCCCGCGGGTCGTGACGACGCCGCCGTCTGGCAGGCGGCCGCGCGACGGCTCCCGCCGGGCTCCGAGCGACGTCGCGTCGTCGAGCAGCACCTCGACGCGCTCGAGCTGCGCCTCGCCTGAGCCGGGTGGGGCGAGACGCCTCCCCTCAGCCGGGCTGGGTGGCGTCGCCCGCCGCGTCGTCCAGCGCCGGGCGCACGCGCGCGGCCGCGGCGAGGAAGGCGGCGCGCGCCGCCGCGTCGAGGTCGCGGGTCGTGGCCTGCTCGAGCGCGGCCCACGTCCGCCGCACCTCCTGCAGCAGCGCGCGGCCCGGGTCGAGCAGGTGGACGAGCGAGAGCCGCCCGTCGGTCGGGCTGGCACGCCGCTCGACGAGCCCGGAGCGCTCCATGCGCGTGATCATCTTGGCGATGGTCACGTGGCTGACCCGCAGCGCCCGGGCGAGCGACTTCTGCGGCACGCCGTCGCCCTCGCCGAGCTGCACGAGCACCAGCTCCTGGCCGGGGTAGAGCCCGAGCGCCGCCAGTCGGGAGGCCGCGATCGCGCGGTGGGCGCGTGCCATCGCGAAGATCGCGTAGCTCACCGGGAAGTCGCGCTCGACGACGCCGATCTCGGTGCCCGGGCCGTCGCTGCTCACGCGCCCATCATCCCGCGTCCAGCCCGCCCCAGGGCCGCCCTGCGCCTGCGTGTTGCCGGCTACGTACCGGGTGTACGTTATGCGTAGCCGGTTACACACCGGCGTCGACCCGTCGAAGGAGCCCGTTGTGACCACTGCCCGCGCCGTCCGCCTCGACCAGTACGGCGGCATCGAGGTCCTGCACGTGGAGGAGGTCGAGCTCCGCGCCCCGGGGCCCGACGAGGTGGTGCTCGAGGTGCGCGCCGCCGGCATCAACCCGGGCGAGGCCGCCATCCGGCAGGGCTTCCTCGACGAGGTCGCCCCGTCGACCTTCCCCTCCGGGCAGGGCAGCGACCTGGCCGGCGTGGTGACCGCGGTCGGCGGGCCCGGTACCGGCCTCGCCGTCGGCGACGAGGTGCTCGGCTACTCCTGGAACCGCGACAGCCACGCCAGCGCCGCCGTCGTCCCCGCCTCCCAGCTGGTGGCCAAGCCGGCCGGTCTCTCCTGGCCGGTCGCCGGCTCGCTCTACGTCGTCGGGGCCACGGCGTGGGCCGCGGTCGCCGCGGTCGAGCCCCGGCAGGGCGAGACCGTGGTCGTGTCCGCCGCCGCGGGTGGTGTCGGTTCGCTGGCGGTGCAGCTGCTGCGCCGCCGCGGGGTGCGCGTCGTCGGCATCGCCTCGGAGCGGAACGCGGACTGGCTGCGCTCGCAGGGGGTCGAGCCCGTGGCGTACGGCGACGGGCTGGCCGACCGCGTCCGCGCCGTCGCGCCGGACGGGGTGGACGCGCTGATCGACCTGCACGGCCCGGAGTACGTCGACCTCGCCCTCGAGCTCGGCGTCGCGCCCGCGCGCATCGACAGCGCCATCTCCTTCGCCCGCGCCGCGGAGGTCGGGGCCAAGACCGAGGCATCCATCGCCGGCACGAGCCGCGAGGTCCTCACCGAGCTGGCCGAGCTGGCCGCCGCCGGCGACCTCGTCGTCGACGTGGCCGCGACCTACCCGCTGGAGCAGGTTCGCGAGGCCTTCACCGCGCTGGAGACCGGCCACACCCGCGGCAAGATCGTTCTCGTCCCCTGAGGCTCGTCCCTTGGAGCTCGTCCCTTGGAGCTCGCCTCCCGGAGCCGCCAGGGCGCGTCGCCCTCCCCGCCGCCGCGGGGAGGGCGCAACGTCGGGGCAACGTCGTCGGTCCTACCGTCGTCGGACGAGGGCGTAGTCCGCCGCGCGTCCGGCCCGGCCGCCCCGTCGACGAAGGAGTCGATGCATGACCGTGTACGCCAACCCGGGGACCGACGGCAGCGTCGTGACCTACAGGTCCCGCTACGAGAACTGGATCGGCGGCGAGTGGGTCGCCCCGGTCAAGGGCCGTTACTTCGAGAACCCGTCGCCGGTGAACGGCAAGACGTTCTGCGAGGTCGCCCGCTCCGGCGCCGAGGACATCGAGCTGGCGCTGGACGCCGCGCACGCGGCCGCGCCGGCCTGGGGCAAGACCTCCGTCGCCGAGCGCGCCGTCATCCTCAACAAGATCGCCGACCGCGTCGAGGCCAACCTCGAGATGCTGGCGGTGGGGGAGACCTGGGAGAACGGCAAGCCGGTCCGCGAGACCCTGGCGGCCGACATGCCGCTGGTCGTGGACCACTTCCGCTACTTCGCCGGGGCGATCCGCGCGCAGGAGGGCCACAGCAGCCAGATCGACGACGACACCGTCGCGTACCACTTCCAGGAGCCGCTCGGCGTCGTCGGGCAGATCATCCCCTGGAACTTCCCGCTGCTGATGGCCACGTGGAAGCTCGCGCCGGCCCTCGCCGCCGGCAACGCGATCGTGCTCAAGCCGGCCGAGCAGACCCCGGCCTCGATCCTGCTGCTGATGGAGCTGATCGCCGACCTGCTGCCCGCGGGCGTGATCAACGTCGTCAACGGCTTCGGCGCCGAGGCCGGCAAGCCGCTCGCCAGCTCGCCGCGGATCCGCAAGATCGCCTTCACCGGCGAGACGACGACCGGCCGGCTGATCATGCAGTACGCGAGCCAGAACCTCATCCCGGTCACCCTCGAGCTCGGCGGCAAGAGCCCGAACATCTTCTTCGAAGACGTCGCCCGCACCGAGGACGCGTTCTACGACAAGGCGCTCGAGGGCTTCTCCATGTTCGCGCTCAACCAGGGCGAGGTCTGCACCTGCCCGAGCCGCGCGCTGATCCAGAACTCGATCATCGACGGCTTCCTCCCGGCGGCGACCGACCGGGTCAAGGCGATGGTCCAGGGCAACCCGCTCGACACCGACACGATGGTGGGCGCGCAGGCGAGCAACGACCAGCTCGAGAAGATCCTGTCCTACCTCGAGATCGGCACCGCCGAGGGCGCCCGGGTGATCACCGGCGGCGAGCGCGTCGACCTCGGCGGCGACCTGTCGGGCGGCTACTACGTGGCGCCGACGATCTTCCAGGGCAACAACAAGATGCGGGTCTTCCAGGAGGAGATCTTCGGCCCGGTCGTCTCGGTCACCGGCTTCGAGGACTACGACGACGCGATCAGCATCGCCAACGACACCCTGTACGGACTGGGCGCCGGCGTGTGGTCGCGCGACATCAACACCGCCTACCGCGCCGGCCGCGACATCCAGGCCGGCCGCGTGTGGACCAACTGCTACCACCAGTACCCGGCGCACGCCGCGTTCGGCGGCTACAAGTCCTCGGGCATCGGCCGGGAGAACCACCTGATGATGCTCGACCACTACCAGCAGACGAAGAACCTGCTGGTGTCCTACAACCCCAACAAGCTGGGCTTCTTCTGATGGGGGCGGGTGCTTCTCGCGTGGACGTCACGGAGAAGGCGTCGGCCATGCTCCGCGAGCTGCGCGAGGAGCACGGCCCGCTGATGTTCCACCAGTCCGGCGGCTGCTGCGACGGGTCGTCGCCCATGTGCTTCGCGCAAGGCGACTTCCTCACCGGCGACGCCGACGTGCTGCTCGGCCAGATCGCGGTGGACATGAAGAACGGGGGGACGCCGGAGCTGATCGACGTCTGGATGAGCCGCGAGCAGTTCGCCCTGTGGAAGCACACCCACCTCACCATCGACCTCGTGCCGGGGCGGGGTGCGGGCTTCTCCCTGGAGAGCCCGAACGGGGTGCGCTTCCTGATCCGGTCCCGCCTGCTGACCGACGAGGAGGACGCCGCGCTGCACGGCTCGGAGGCGCCGGACGTGCGGGTGCAGACCCTTCCCTAAGACCCTCGAGCGGACCCCCCGGCGGTCGAGCCCCCGGAGCCTCGTGCTTCGGGGGCTCGGTCGTGCCCCGGGGTCTCAGTCGTCCGGCTCGTCGTCCGTGGCCGGGCGCAGCTGGGCCAGCACGGCCTCGTGCAGGAGCCCGTTCGTCGCGTACGCGCCGGCGCCGAGCGGGCCGGGCCGGCCGTCGAGGTCGGTGAAGGACCCGCCGGCCTCGGTCACGACGATCGAGCAGGCGGCCATGTCGTAGAGCTCGAGGTCGGGCTCGCAGGCGATGTCCACGCCGCCCTCGGCGAGCAGGACGTAGGACCAGAAGTCCCCGTACGCGCGCGTCCGCCAGCAGCTGCGGAGCAGGTCGACGAACTCCTGGCCCTGCCCGGACTCCACCCACTCGCCGACCTCGGCGTAGCTGAGCGAGGCGTCCTCGATCTGCGAGACCTGCGAGACGTGGCACTCGACCGGCGACATCAGCGACTTGCCGGCGTACGCGCCGCCGCCCAGGCTCGCCCACCAGCGCCGCCCGAGCGCCGGGGCGCTCACCACGCCGACGGCGACCTCGTCGTTGATCATGAGGGCGATCAGCGTCGCCCAGACGGGGACGCCGCGCACGAAGTTCTTGGTGCCGTCGATGGGGTCGACGACCCAGCGCCGCGGGCCCCAGCCGGTGTCGGCCATCTCCTCGCCGTGCACGGCGTCGCGCGGGCGGGCCCGGGAGAGGGTCCGGCGCACGGACTCCTCGACCGCGGTGTCGGCGTCGGTGACCGGGGTCAGGTCCGGCTTGGCGTCGATCTTGAGGTCGAGGGCCTTGAAGCGGCTCATGGTGATCGAGTCCGCGTCGTCGGCGAGGAGGTGGGCCAGGCGCAGGTCGTCGGTCAGTCCGCGCAGCAGCGGGTCATCGGCGCGGGTGGGCATGGCCCGCAACTTACTGGTTCGTGCCGAGCATCCGTCGGAACGACTCCAGCCGCGCCGGGGCGAGCTCGCCCCGCTCGACGGCGAGGTCGAGCGCGCACTCCGGCGCCCCGGTCTCGTGGGTGCAGCCGCGGGGGCAGTCGGCGGTGAACGCCTCGAGGTCGGCGAAGGCCGAGAGGATGCTCTCCCGGGTCACGTGGCTCAGCCCGAAGGAGCGGACGCCGGGGGTGTCGATCACCCAGCCCGTCGGCAGGTCGTCCGACAGCGGCAGCTCCAGGACGACGGCCGAGGTGGAGGTCTGCCGGCCGCGCCCGGTGACGTCGTTGACCACGCCGGTCGTGCGTCCCGCGCCGGGGATGAGCGCGTTGACCAGGGTCGACTTGCCGACGCCGGAGTGCCCGACGAAGACGGTCCGGTGCCCGGCCAGCCAGGCCCGCAGCTCGTCGAGGTCCGACCCCGGCTGCGTGGCCAGGACGGGCACGCCAAGCGGGGTGTACGCGGCGGACAGCGCGTCGGGCGAGGCGAGGTCGGCCTTGGTCAGCAGCAGCATCGGCTCGATGCCGGCGTCGAAGGCGGCGACCATGATCCGGTCGATCATCCCCACGCGCGGCGGCGGGTCGGCGAGGGCGGTGACGATGACCAGCTGGTCGGCGTTGGCGACGATCGCCCGCTCGTACGGGTCGTCGTCGTCGGCCGTGCGGCGCAGGACCGTACGGCGCTCGAGGACCTCGACGATGCGCGCGAGGGTGCCCTCCTCGCCGGTGACGTCGCCGTCGAGCCGCACGCGGTCGCCGACGATGACGCCCATCCGACCGAGCTGGCGTGCCTTGGCGGCGGTGACGTGCCGCAGCTCGGTGTCGCGCGCCGCCTTCTTCTTCGCCGCGGGCCTGGCGCCCTTCGTGCCAGCGGCGGGCGCCTCCTCCTCGACGATGACCCGGTAGCGCCCGCGGTCGATCGTCACGACCATGCCGACGGGGGCGTCGGAGTAGTCGGGCCGGTCCTTGGTGCGCGGCCGCGTGCGGCGGGGTCGGTCGAAGCCGGCGTGCTCGTCGTCACGGACGCCCGTGCCGACCCCGCGGGCCCTCACGGGCGGCTGCGGCTCTCGTCGGAGGGCACCGGGAGCAGCCCGTCGAGGATGCTCGGCGGTTCGTGGACCTCGGGGTCGGTCTCGGCCTCCTCGGCCAGCTCGGCGTCGACCTCGGTGACCGACTCGGCGAGCATCTGCTGCCACAGGGAGACGAAGGTCGGCATCGTCTTCGCCGTGCAGGTGACGTCGTCGAGCACCACGCCGGGCACGACCAGGCCGAGCACCGCACCGGCCTGCGCCATGCGGTGGTCGGCGTAGGTGCGGAACTCCCCGCCCGCCATCAGCCTCGGGTGGACGGTCAGCCCGTCGTGGGTCTCGTGGACCTTCGCCCCGAGCGACCCGAGCTCGGTCGACAGCGCGGCGAGGCGGTCGGTCTCGTGGCCGCGCACGTGGGCGACCCCGCTGATCCGCGTGGTGTCGCGGGCCAGGGCCGCGAGGGCGGCGACGACGGGCGTGAGCTCGCTCGCCCCGCCCAGGTCGAGCTCGGCGCCCAGCAGCTGGTCGGTGGCGGTGACGGTCAGCCCCTCGGGGCGCAGGTCGACCTCTGCACCCATGACGGCGAGGACGTCGCGCAGCTGGTCGCCCGGCTGCAGGGTCTGCGCGGGCCAGTGCGGGATCGTCACCGAGCCGCCGGTGACCGCCGCAGCGGCCAGGAACGGCGCGGCATTCGACAGGTCGGGCTCCACGGCGACGTCGCGCGGGGCGATCGTGCCCTCGGACACCACCCAGCGGTCCGGCTGGCTGTCGTCGACCTCGACACCGCGCTCGCGGAGCATCGCGACGGTCATGGCGATGTGCGGCAGCGAGGGGACGGAGCCGCCGGAGTGCACGACCTCCAGCCCGCCGCGCAGCCGCGCGCCGACGAGCAGGAGCGCGCTGACGAACTGCGAGGAGGAGGACGCGTCGATCCGGGCGGTCCCGCCGGCGCCCGCGGCCGCGCCGGTCACCGGGGTGACGACGAAGGGGAGCGCGTCGGGCGCGCCGGAGGTGGTGACGTCCGCGCCCAGGTCGCGCAGGGCGCCGAGCAACGGGGCCATCGGACGCGCGTACGCCTGCTCGTCGCCGTCGAAGGAGACCGCGCCGTCGGCCAGCAGCGCGAGCGGCGGGACGAAGCGCATCACCGTGCCGGCGAGGCCGCAGTCGATCGTGGCGCCGCCGGTGAGGCGCTCCGCCGGGGTGACCCGCCAGCCGTCCGCGGACTCGTCGATACCCGTGCCGAGGGCCCGCAGCGCGTCACGCATGAGCACGGTGTCGCGGGCGTCGAGCCCGTTGACGATCGTGGAGGGGCCGCTGGCCAGCGCGGCGAGCACCAGGGCGCGGTTCGTCTCCGACTTGGAGCCCGGCACGAGCACCGTCGCGGTCACCGGCACCGGGGCCTGCGGCGCGGGCCACGGCTCACCGGCTCGGACCTGACCGGCGTCGGCGGGGGACTGGACGGGCGTCGCGTCGAGCTCTGGCACGCGGCGAGTCTAGTGAGGGCGCGCCCGCCGCAGAGACGGCGGACCGCCCGTCCCTGGTGGGGCGGGCGGTCCGGTGACGTGCTGGAGGTGGTGCTCCGGAGCCGGGGCGACGGGCGCCCCGGCGGCTCAGTTCTCGCCGAGCTTGATGTTCTTGGTGATCTTGTCCGCGCGCTTGGCGACCTTCTTGGCCCGCTTCTTGTTGTCCTTGCGGGCCTGCTTGGCGGCCGCCTCTGCCGCCTTGCGGTTCTCGGCGGCGCGCTTGGCCGCGGCCTTCTGCGCCTCCTTGGCCTGCTCGGCGAGGCGCTCGCGCGCGACCTTGGCCTGCTTGGCCGCGCTCTGGCGGGCGACCTTCGCCTGCTCGACCGCCGCGGAGCGGGCGACCTTGGCCTGCTCGACGGCGACCTTCTGCGCGCTCTTGAACTGCTTGCGCGCCTTCTTGCGCGTGCCGCGGGTCTTGATCGCCGCGGCGCCGAGCAGCGCGGCGCCACCGGCGACAGCGGCTTCGGCCAGGTCGGAGGTCTTGTCGGCCACGTCGCCGGCGACGTCGCTCACCGAGTCGCCGAAGGCGCTCGCCTGCTTGGCCAGCTTGTCGCCGGTGCCGCTGTGGGTGAGCTTCTTGGTGGCCTTGCTCGTGCTCTTCGCGATCGCGTGCCCGCCGGCCTGGGCGCGCCAGGCGATGCCCGGACGGCCCTCGGTGTCGCGGGAGGCGAGCAGCACGCCGCCGAGGAGGCTCACGTTCTTGGCGAAGTGGCTGCGCGAGGCGGCCTTCTCGTCACCGGTCTGGTCCCAGAAGGGGTACTTGGCCAGGGTGCTCGGGACGAGCGAGCCCGCCAGCAGCAGGGCGCCGACGCGGCGGCCGCGACCGCTCGCCAGCGCGAGGCCGCCGATGATCTGCACGGCGCCGTTGATCCGGACCAGCGTCGTCGGGTCCTCGGGGACGAAGCCGGACACCTCGTCGGGGGCGTGCTGCTTGACGAACGGGACGATCTTGTCGGCGAGTGGCTCGGCCAGGGGAGCCAGGGGCGCGGGGTTGCGCACCGCCTTCACCCCGGAGGAGATGAAGTAGGAGGCCAGCATCGTGCGGTAGGCCGCGCGTAACAACGTCATGCCCCATTCTTACCGGCTCACCCGGCGTCTGTCGCGCCGGGCGGACCGCGCCGGTAGCGTCACCGGGGTGTGCGGACGCTACGCGGTCTCGGCCCGCGCCGAGAGGCTGGCCGACCAGTTCGACGTGGTCGACATCTTCGACGGGCTGCCGGAGCCGGACTACAACGTCGCCCCGACGGTCACCGTGCCCGCGGTGCTCGGGCGGGCGGTGCGCGACGGGGCCGACGCGGGCCAGGTGCGCCGACGCCTCGCCCCGCTGACGTGGGGGCTCGTCCCGTCCTGGGCCAAGGACCGCTCGATCGGGTCGCGGCTGATCAACGCCCGCGCCGAGACGGTCGCCGAGAAGCCGGCCTTCCGCAAGGCCTTCGCGTCGCGTCGCTGCCTGCTGCCCGCGGACGGGTTCTACGAGTGGTACACCCCGGACGGGCACTCCTCCGACGGCCCGCGCGGCTCCGGTCGCGCCGGGGGCACGGCCAAGGGCAAGAAGCAGCCCTTCTTCCTGCACCGCCGCGACGGCGGCCTGCTCGTCATGGCCGGGCTGTACGAGATCTGGCGCGACCCGGCCCTCGACCGTGACGACGAGTCGGCCTGGTTGCGCACCTGCACCGTCATCACGACCGGGGCCACCGACGCGGCCGGCCACATCCACGACCGGATGCCGATGACCGTGGCGCCGGGGGCGGTGGACGCCTGGCTCGACCCGACCCTGACCGACCCCGACCAGGTGCTCGCGCTCCTGGCCACCGACGCCGCCGAGCTCGAGGCGTACGCGGTGTCCACCGAGGTCAACAGCGTGCGCAACAACGGCCCGCAGCTGCTACGGCCGCTGCCCGTGGCCGACGAGCCCGCGGTGGGTGCGCCGGCCGCGGTCGACGCCGACGGCGCGGTGGAGGGCCACGACGGCGCCGTCCAGGAACCGCTGGTCTGACCCGTGGTGCGGGGGGTCGACCGGGTCGTCGAGGTCGCGACGCCGCAGGGACCGGGACGCCTGCACGTGCGGGAGGCGGCGGACCCGTCGGCGGTGCTGGCCCTGGGGCACGGGGCCGGCGGCGGCGTGGACGCGCCCGACCTCGTCGCCCTCGCCGACCGGCTGCCCGACGAGGGGGTCACCGTGCTGCGCCACGAGCAGCCCTGGCGGGTGGCGGGCCGCAAGGTCGCCGTACGCCCGCCGCTGCTGGACGAGGCCTGGCTCGCCGCCCTGCGGGACGTCGGCGCGGCGCTGGGTCCCGGGCTCCCGCTGGTCCTCGGCGGGCGGAGCGCCGGCGCGCGGGTCGCCTGCCGCACGGCCTCCGCCCTGGGCGCGGCCGGCGTCGTCTGCCTCGCCTTCCCGCTGCACCCGCCGGGCCGGCCGGAGCGTTCCCGGCTCGAGGAGCTGCTGCTGCCCGACGTCCCGCGGCTGGTGCTGCAGGGCGGCCGGGACACGTTCGGCCCAGCGACCGAGGTGCGCGAGGCCCTGGCCGGCGCGGGCGGTGACGCGGTGGGCGCGGGCGGCGTCCGCGTCGTGGAGCTGCCCGGCGCCGACCACGGCGGGCGGGTCCCCAGGGCCGCGGTGCCGACGGCCGCCGACCTGCGCGGGCTGCTCGTGCGGGAGGTCGGCGCCTTCGTCGCGGACCTTGCCACCGGCCGGGGAATACCCGCCTGAACCTGGCGTTATGCCAGCATGCCGATGTTCGTGACCCCGCTCTCGCGGGACACCGCGCAGGCGTCCGGGCCGCCGGTACTCTCGTACGTGATGAGCATCCCTGCGACGCCCGCGCCCGCCCCCTCGTCCAGCCCCACGTCGGCCGAGCTCGACGGTCGCGCCGACGCGCTGCTGGCCTCCGTCGAGGAGCCCGCCGTCGACCTGGCGACCGAGTCGCAGGCCGACCGCGACGCCCGCTTCGAGCGCGACGCCCTGCAGTACCTCGACCAGCTCTACGCCGCCGCGCTGCGCATGACGCGCAACCCGAGCGACGCGGAGGACGTGGTCCAGGAGACCTTCGCCAAGGCGTACTCGTCGTTCCACCAGTTCACGCCGGGCACCAACCTCAAGGCGTGGCTCTACCGGATCCTGACGAACACCTACATCAACACCTACCGCAAGAAGCAGCGCCAGCCGCAGCTCTCCGACGGCGAGAACGTCGAGGACTGGCAGATCGCGCGGGCGGCGTCGCACACCTCGAGCGGGCTCAAGTCCGCCGAGACCGAGGCCCTGGAGAACCTGCCGGACTCCGACGTCAAGGACGCGCTGGGCCAGCTGAGCCCGGACTTCCGCCTGGCGGTGTTCCTCGCCGACGTCGAGGGCTTCGCCTACAAGGAGATCGCCGAGATCATGGGCACCCCGATCGGGACCGTGATGTCGCGCCTCAACCGAGGGCGCACGCAGCTGCGGCGCCTGCTGTCCGACTACGCGCGCGAGCGCGGCATGCGGGTGAAGGAGGACACGCGAGCATGAGCACCGACGCCAGCACGCCGTTCGTTGACGCGGACGAGCCCACCTCCGGACCGACGGCCGCCGAGTGCGACCACGTGCTCGCCCGGGTGCACGAGTTCCTCGACCACGAGGTCGACACCGCCACCGGCGACGAGATCCGTGCCCACCTCACCGAGTGCGAGCCCTGCCTCGACCGCTTCGACGTCGAGCAGGCCGTCAAGTCGCTGGTCAAGCGCTGCTGCGGCGGAGACAAGGCCCCCGACCGGCTGCGCGTGAGCATCATGAGCTCGATCACGGTGACGCGCCGCTCCCTCTGAGGTCCGCGAAGAGTCGCCAGACGACGAAGGACCCCGCAGCTCTCGCTGCGGGGTCCTTCTCGTCTGGGCGCTCGCGCTCAGGCGTTGGGGCGCTTGCCGTGGTTCGCGCCCTTCTTGCGACGCGCGCGACGCTTGCGGCCGGTCTTTCCCATCTCTGACTCCTCGTGACGACGACTGCGGTCCCGGACGGGCCGGGCACGGCCACCCAGTCTCCCACACCGGCCGATGACTTCTGGTCCGAGCGGCGGCCAGGAGGACGGACGCGCGTCCGGGCCACGGAGCCGGCAGGCAGGGCGTGCGCAGGGTGGCGGCGTACGAGCTGGTGTCGGTGGACGGTGTCGCGGAGGGGCCGGACCGCTTCTTCCGCACCTGGGACGCGGAGATGGACGCCAACCCGGCGGAGGTGATCTCCACCCAGGACGCCGTCTTCCTCGGGCGCCGCAGCCACGACGACTGGGCCGGCTACTGGCCCACGAGCGACGTCGAGCCCTTCGCGTCGTTCGTCAACGAGGTCCCCGAGCACGTGGCGACCTCGAGGCCGTTGGCGAGCACGTGGTCCGGGGCGAGCGCGGTCGAGGGCGACCTCGTCCGCTTCGTCCAGGGGCTGAAGGAGCGCCCCGGCGGGGACGTCGGCGTCCACGCGAGCCTGACCGTGGTGCAGTCGCTCCTGCGCGCCGGTGTGCTCGACGAGCTCCGGCGCGTCGTCGCGCCCGCCCTGGCGGGCAGCGGGCGTCGGCTCCTGGACGGGGTCCCGGAGACCCGGCTCGAGACCCTCCGCAGCCGCACGTCGTCGTCCGGCTCGCTGCTGGTCGACCACCGCGTCGTGCGGTAGCCGACCAGCAGCACGCGTCAGCGGCGTCGGGCTCGGTGGACGTGGCTCAGTGGACGTCGCTCGGCGGACGTCGCTCAGCGGACGTCGCTCAGTGGATCGGACGGTCGACGGCGACGACCGGCTCGACCTCCGCGTCGCCGAGGTCGGCGAAGTAGTCGGACTGGACCGTGATGTCGGTGCCGTTGGCGACGCGGGCGGCGTTGAACAGTGCGCTCAGCACGACGGCCACGACGACGTTGAGCGCCAGCGCGGTGAGACCGATGTAGCCGACGTCGCCCAGGAACGGGACCTTCGCCAGCGAGTTGCCGAAGGGCCGCGTGGTGCACGCCGTGCAGCCCCCGTAGGCGACCACGGTGCCGTAGATCATGCCGACCGCCCAGCCGGCCAGCAGCGCCCAGCGGTGGAACCACCGGGTGAAGAGGCCGAAGACGATCGCCGGCAGCGTCTGCAGGATCCACAGCCCGCCGAGGAGCTGGAAGTTCAGCGCGTTCTGCTTGTCGAGGGTCAGCACGAAGACCAGCGCGCCGACCTTGGTCACCAGGGAGACGATCTTGGAGACCTTGGCCTCCTGGGCGTCGGTCGCCTGCGGCTTGAGGTAGGCCTTGTAGATGTTGCGGGTGAACAGGTTGGCCGCGGCGATCGACATGATCGCGGCCGGCACCAGGGCGCCGATGGCGATGGCGCCGAAGGCGACCCCGGCGAACCAGCTCGGGAACTGGTCCTCGAAGAGCTGCGGGATCACCAGCTGCGGGTTGATCTTGCCGTCGAGCCCGACCGGCTTGGTGCCGGCCTTGATGGCGACGTAGCCGAGCAGGGCCAGCAGGCCGAGCAGCAGCGAGTAGGCCGGCAGGATCGCGGCGTTCCGGCGGCCCGTGCTGCGCGTCTTCGACGACAGCGTCGCGGTCACCGAGTGCGGGTACATGAACAGCGCCAGGGCGGAGCCGAGGGCGAGCGACGCGTACGCCCAGTGCTGCATCTCGCCGGGGACGAAGACACCGGTCGGCACGGCGGGGTTGGCCGCCGACGGGGCCGCCATCTTCGTCTGCGCGGCGTCGAAGATGCTGCCCCAGCCGCCGAGCTTGGCGGGCAGGTAGACCACCGCGACGATGATCACGATGTAGATCAGGATGTCCTTGACGAACGCGATCATCGCGGGCGCGCGCAGGCCGGAGGAGTAGGTGTACGCGGCCAGCACGGCGAAGGCGATCAGCAGCGGCAGGTCGCGGGCCAGCAGGCTGCTGCCGCCGAGCCCGACCACCTCGAGGACGGCCTGGATGCCGACCAGCTGGAGCGCGATGTAGGGCATCGTCGCGAGGATCCCGGTGATCGCGACCGCCAGGCTCAGCGACCGGGTGCCGTAGCGGCCCTGGACGATGTCGGCGGTCGTGACGTAGCCGTGCCGGTGCGCGACCGACCACATGCGGCCCAGGAAGTAGAAGATCACCGGGTAGAGCACGATCGTGTACGGGACGGCGAAGAAGCCGGACACCGCACCGGTCGCCCACATCGCCGCCGGGACGGCGATGAAGGTGTAGGCGGTGTAGAGGTCGCCGCCGAGCAGGAACCACGTCGTCCAGGTCCCGAAGCTCTTGCCGCCGAGGCCCCACTCGTGCAGGGACTCCATGTTGTCCGCGCGGCGCCAGCGGGCGGCCTGGAAGCCGATCACCGTGACGGCGAGGAAGAGCACGACCAGGACGACCAGCGCGCCCACGTTGATGTTCACGAGCGGTCCCCCTGACCCTCGGTGGAGCGCTGCCGGTCGAAAGCGGTGCGCTCGCGCTTGAGCAGCACGTACGACAGCCCGCACAGCCCGGCGGCGATGAAGACCCAGAGCAGCTGGTACCAGTAGAAGAACGGGAAGCCGAACAGGCGCGGCTCGACGCTGGCGTACGTCCCCACGAGGAGCGGGGCCACGATGCCGACGAGCAGGACGAGCCCGACCACGATCTTGGTCGGGCTGAGGCGCCAGCGCGGGTCGGTCCCGCCGCGGGCGGGTACGGGGTCGTTCGTCATCGGTCCTCCCGGCGCTGGGCAATCTCGGACGGGGCGGCCCGGTCCGGCACCTAGGAGTACGCCCGGTCGGATCGCCCGGTCAAGCACCCCGCACGGCGCGCCGACCTCGCGTACGCCCGGGGCGCCGGAAAAGTTCCCCGGCTCCGACACAGGAGTCCGGGAGCGCTCCCTGAACAGGCTCAGGGAGCGTTCTCAGGCCGGTCGACCCGTGAAGCGCCACTAGTCTGAACCCCATGCCGTCGATGTCGGAGATCATCGCGGAGCACACCGACCTCGACGACGCGGAGCAGCGCTGGCTCAAGCTGCTCGTCTCGGAGTGGCAGCTGCTCGCCGACCTCAGCTTCTCCGACCTGGTCCTCTGGGTCCCCGACCACGACCCCAACGTGTTCTGGGCCGCGGCGCAAGTCCGCCCGACGACCGGGGCGACCTCGCTCTTCGACGACGTCGTGGGCGACCTCATCGCCTACTCCCCGGAGCACCTCGTCTCCGACGCCTTCGTCAGCGGGGGCACGACGCGCACGAGCGACAACAAGCTCCAGGCCGGCATGCCGGTCGACACCCACGCCATCCCGGTCAAGCTGGGGGAGCGGGTCGTCGCGGTCGTCGAGCAGCACACCAGCGTGCTGGGCGTCCGCGCCCCGAGCGTGCTGGAGCAGGCCTACCTCGACACGGGTGCGCAGCTCGCGCAGATGGTCTCCACGGGCACCTTCCCGACGCCGGGGGAGACCAACCTCGCGATGAACCCCCGCGTGGGCGACGGCTTCATCAAGATCGACGCCGCCGGCGACGTCCTGTACGCGAGCCCGAACGCCCTGAGCGCCTACCGCCGCCTCGGGCTGATCGGCGACCTCGTCGACGAGCACCTGCCGACGCTGACCGCGACCTTCTTCCCCGCCGCCGACGGACCCGTCGACTACTCCGTGGAGTCGGTGCTGTCCGGGCGCGCCGCCCGCCGGGGCGAGCTCGTCTCCGGCGACGCGCACCTGATGCTGCGGGTCATCCCGCTGATTGAGGACGGCGACCGGGTCGGGGCGATCGTGCTGTGCCGCGACGTCAGCGACCTGCGCAGCAAGGAGCGCCAGCTCGTCACCAAGGACGCGACCATCCGCGAGATCCACCACCGGGTGAAGAACAACCTGCAGACCGTCGCCGCGCTCCTGCGCATGCAGGCGCGCCGGATGACCTCCGACGAGGCGCGGGTGGCCCTCGAGGACGCCACCTCCCGCGTCTCGGCGATCGCGATCGTGCACGAGACGCTGTCGCAGGCCTTCGACGAGATCGTCGACTTCGACAAGGTGGCCGACGGCCTGCTGCGGATGGTCGGTGACGTCTCGGCGAGCTGGGGCGGCGTCTCCGCGCGCCGCGAGGGCTCCTTCGGAGCGGTGTCGGCCGACGTGGCGACGAGCCTGGCCATGGTCGTCACCGAGCTCTGCCAGAACGCCGTCGAGCACGGTCTCGCCGACTCCTCGGGCGAGGTCCGGGTGGTGCCGAGCACCGCGCACGGCCACCTGCGCGTCGAGATCGTCGACGACGGCCGCGGCCTCCCGCCCGACTTCGACGCGCGCAAGTCGCGCAGCCTCGGGCTGCAGATCGTCACCACGCTGGTCGCGGAGATGAAGGGCACCTTCGAGCTGGGCAACCGGCTCGAGCACCGCGGCACCCGCGCCGTGGTGGACATCCTGCGCTGAGGGACGTGCGGGCGGTCCCTTGACAGGGGCTCGGCGGCTCACCTAGGAAGGCCCCGGGCGCGACCGTGGGTCGCGTCCTCGGCTCACCCGGAGCAGCTTCGCCACAAGCCCAAAGGAGGGCTCATGGTCCCCATCCGTCCCCGGCGCGCCACCCGCGCGTCGCTGGCGACCCTCACCTCGCTGACCGCCTCTCTCGCCGCCGTGCTGGCGGGTGCCGGTCTCGGCACCGTCCCTGCGCAGGCGGACCCCGGGACCTCCGTCGGGTCCGGCTCGCAGAGCACGACGAAGGCCATCAGCACCCGCGGCATGCAGGAGCCCGGGGTCACCGTGAACCTCTGGGAGTGGAACTGGCGCTCGATCGCCGCCGAGTGCCCGCGGCTCGACCGCGCGGGCTACGACGGCGTCCAGGTCGCCCCGCCGCAGGACTCGGTCAAGCGGACGCAGGCCGAGGCGTCCGACCCGGGCACCGGCAGCGCGATCCTGCACCCGTGGTGGGAGGTCTACCAGGCCGTCGACTACGGCCTGACGAGCCGGATGGGCGACGAGGCCGAGTTCAAGACCATGGTGTCGGCCTGCCGCAAGGCCGGCGTGAAGGTCTACGTGGACACGGTCATCAACCACACCACCGGCCAGGGGACGCAGTCGTACGGCGGGAAGACGTACTCCTCCTACGACTACCCCGACGCGGGCTACGGCCGGGAGGACTTCCACGTGCCCCGCGGCGAGTGCCCCACCGCCGACGGCGGCATCTCCGACTACAACAGCAAGACGCAGGTCTTCAACTGCAACCTCTCCGGGCTGCAGGACCTCGCCACCCAGACGCCCGAGGTGCGCGGGACGCTCGCCGACTACCTGAACAAGCTCCTCGGCTACGGCGTCTCCGGCTTCCGGGTGGACGCAGGCAAGCACGTCGGTCAGGCCGACCTGAACGCGATCTACGGCCTCCTCCGCAAGACCAAGGACGGCAAGCGGCCGTACTGGGCCCTCGAGGTGTTCGGCGGCAGCCCGGGCGCGCTCTCCCCGCAGGCCTTCACGTCCTCCGGCGACGTGCTCGGTCTCGACGGCGGCCGGCAGATCTTCAACGCCTTCAAGAGCTACGGGGGCAGCGGCAACCTGGGCGACATCTCCGGGCTGTCGACCTTCGGCGAGGGCTCGGGCCTGACGCCGAGCAGCAAGACGCTGTCCTTCGTCACCAACCACGACACCGACCGCAACCCGGGGGAGTACCTCGGCCACCGCGACGGGGACCAGTACCTCCTGGCCACGGAGTGGCTGCTCGCCGACGGCTACGGCTCGCCGCAGGTCTACTCGAGCTTCACCATCCAGGCGCCGACCGGGCTGCCGGAGAACGCGAACGCCGACGACAGGTCCGGCAAGAACGCCTCGCCGCCCTCGGACGCCGAGGGCCTGATCAGCGACGCGAGCTGCACGAACGGGTTGTGGACCTGCGACCACCGCCTCAACCAGGTCGTCTCGATGGTCCGGTTCCACCAGTACGTCGCGGGCAAGGCCAAGCGCAACGTCTACGACCGCGAGTACAACGTGCTCGCCTTCAGCCGGGGCAGCCGCGGCTGGGCCGGGTTCAACAACAACGCCGAGAGCGACTTCGCCGGCGCCTCGGGCGAGCGCACGATCACGGTGCAGACCGGGCTGAAGGCCGGTCGCTACTGCGACATCGTCTCGGGCGGCAAGGCCGCCCGTGGCTGCACCGGCACCGAGGTGCGGGTGCGCTCGAACGGCCGGGCGACGGTGACGCTCCCCGCCCGGGGTGCGGTGGCGTTCACGGCCAAGGACCGCATCAGCTGAGGCCGGTCACGCTCGGCTGACGTCCACGGGAGCGACCCCGTGCCCCTCGGGGTGCGGGTCGTTCTCGACGTCCGGCGAAAGAACGTCGTGCTGGTGCGTCCGGGCCCGCGACCGGGTCCGAACACTCCCTGACAACACCACAGCGGAGACAGGGCCCTGCCGGACCTCACCTCGTCGGGCCCGAGGACGAGGCGGCGGCGGAGCACCCCCGGAGAGCAAAGGACGCCGGGACGGAACCGTCCCGGCGTCAGTGCAGCAGCGCCGACGGTGTCGGCGCGGGCGAACCGCTCTCAGGCGGTGCGGATCCTCGCGCGGGCGGCGCGACGCTTGAGCGCACGGCGCTCGTCCTCGCTCAGACCGCCCCAGACCCCGTGGTCCTGGCCGGCCTCGAGGGCCCACTGGAGGCAGGCGTCCCGCACGTCGCAACGACGGCAGACCTGCTTGGCCTCCTCGATCTGGAGAAGGGCCGGGCCCGTGTTCCCGATGGGGAAGAACAGCTCCGGGTCCTCGTCCAGGCAGGCAGCCTTGTGGCGCCAATCCATGGCTTGCACACTCCTCACTTGTCTCCACCGCTCCCCGAGGGGACCCGGTGCGCGCACGGAACCACCACGACCTACACTGGCCTCTTCCGTCGCGCACAAGCCTTTCAACTAACGCCCACTCGCACAAGAGGACCGGGCGTCGGTTCCCTCACATTTCGGCTTTGTTACGTCCCACTTTCCCGCTGGTCTGGTCCTCGACACGCTCCTGTGACCTTTTTCGGGGCCCCGAGGTCTTCGAAGAGCCCCCGACGACGCGTGTCGCGGTTGACGGAGCGGCTCGGTGGTGAGACCTAGGCTGAGCGCCGTGCCCGCCCCGCAGACCACCGTGCGCCCGCCCCAGCTGACCGTGGCCGCCGCGCTCGCGGCGGTCGAGGGTCTGGTGGCGTTCGCGTACGGGGTCGTCGAGATCGGCCAGGTGCGCATCTTCCGCGCCGTCGTCGGGGTGGGCGTCTCGATCACCATGATCGCCTTCGCCGTGCTGCTGCTGGTCGCGGCCCGCGCCCTGCTGCGGCTGCGCCGCTGGGCCCGCGGACCGGTCGTCGCGATCCAGCTGATCCTGCTGCCGGTCGGCTGGAGCTTCCGTGGCGGCACGACGACCGGGGTCGCGGTGGCCATGATCGCCGTCGCCGCGATCACCCTGGTGACGGTGCTGCACCCGCGCTCGACGCGGGCCCTCGTCGCCGAGCCGGAGCCGGGTGACGGGTCCTGATCAGCGGGGGTCGGCCGGCGGCTCGTCGTCGGTCGCCTGCTCGCCGAGGCTGCGGCGCAGCAGCGCGACGTCGTGCCACGCGCCGAGCTTCCAGCCCACGTCCCTGAGCACGCCGGCCTGCTCGAAGCCCATCGCCGCGTGCAGGGCGGCGCTCGCCGGGTTCGGCAGGGTCATCCCGGCCACGACGGTCCGGTAGCCACGGTGGCCGAGGCGCTCCAGCAGCGCGTCGTACAGGGCGCGGCCGGTGCCGCGCCGCCGACCGTCGGGTGCCACGTAGACGCTGACCTCGGTGGTCCAGCGGTAGGCCGGTCGCGCGCGGTACGGCCCTCCGTAGGCGTAGCCCACCACCTGACCCTCCACCTCGGCGACGAGCCAGGCGTGCGCCCGCTGCGCCGCGCTGATCCGCCTCCTCATCTCCGCGGCGTCGGGCGCCTCGGTCTCGAACGACGCGACGGTGCCCGTCACGTAGGGGGCGTAGATCGCGGCGCAGCGCTCCCCGTCGAGCGAGGTCGCGTCGCGGACGGTCGGGGTCACGACAGCCGGCGCGCTCCGGCGGACGGACGCCCGACGAACCAGGCCGGCGCCCCGTGGCCGGCTTCGGCGAACGCGGCGGCGACCGCCTCGCCGACCTCGTCGGACCGGCCCGCCGGGACGAGGGCGATGATGCAGCCGCCGAACCCGCCGCCGGTCATCCGGGCGCCGTGCGCGCCGGCCTTCCGCGCCGTCTCCACCGCGAGGTCGACGGTCGGCACCGTGATCTCGAAGTCGTCGCGCATCGAGACGTGGGAGGCGTCGAGCAGCGGTGCGAGGTCGGCCGGCCGGCCGGCGTCGGCGACCGCGACGGCCTCCAGCACGCGCGCGTCCTCGGTCACCACGTGGCGCACCCGGCGGCGCATCTCGTCGTCGGGCAGGCGCTCCAGCGCCGCGTCGAGCTCGTCGACCGGCACGTCGCGCAGGGCCGGGACGCCGAGGACGGCGGCCGCCTCCTCGCAGCTGCGGCGCCGGTCGCCGTACTCGCCGGTGACGTGGCTGTGCGGCGTCTTGGTGTCGAGCACGAGCAGCTCCAGCCCGGCGTCGGCGAGGTCGAGGGGCACCTGCCGGGTGTCGGCGCTGCGGCAGTCGAGGAACAGGGCGTTGTCGGCCTCGCAGAGGGTCGAGGCGGCCTGGTCGAGCAGCCCCGTCGGGGCGCCGACGTACTCATTCTCGCAGCGGCGGGCGAGGCGGGCGCGGTCGAGCGGGGCGACCTCGAGGCCGGAGAGGTCGACGAGGGTGGTGAGGACGGCGCACTCGAGCGCCGCGGAGGAGGACAGCCCGGCGCCCGAGGGCACGTCGGAGCCGAGCACCAGGTCGGCCCCCTCGACGGTGTGACCGGCCTCGACCAGCGCCCAGACCACGCCCGCGACGTAGGCCGCCCAGCCCTCGACCCGGCCCGGGACGAGGTCGTCGGGGCCGAAGGACTCGGTCTGGCGGCGATTCAGGGAGCGGACCCGCCAGGTGCCGTCGGTGCGGGGCGCGGCGGCCACGACGACCTGCTGCTCGAGCGCGAACGGCAGTACGAAGCCGTCGTTGTAGTCGGTGTGCTCGCCGATGAGGTTGACCCGGCCCGGCGCCGCCCACACGCCCGCGGGGTCGCTGCCGACCAGCTGCCGGAAGGCCGCGCCCACCGCCTCCGCCGTCGCCACGTCCGTCGTCCCCGCGCCTGCGCTCACCACCCCGGCACTCTAGTGCCGCCGCCGGTCCGCACCCCTGGCCCCGGGCCGCGGCGCGGCCCTACGCTGCGGGGGTGCGGAGGTCGCGACCGGCGAGGGCGGCCGACCTGCACGCCCTCGCGCAGGCGATGCCGCACGTGACGGTGGAGGCCGGCGGCCGCGGGAACGAGGTCTACCAGGTCGGCGGCAAGAGCTTCGTCTACTTCCGGACCCCGCGGGGCGACGCGTACGACCCGGAGACCGGCGAGCGCTACGACGACGTCGTGGTGCTCTGGGTGCCCGACGAGCAGGACAAGCAGGCGCTGGTCGAGGACCCGGGCAACCCCTTCTTCACCACCCCGCACTTCGACGGCCACCCGTCGGTGCTGGTGCGCCAGAGCCGCCTCGGCGAGCTCACCCTCGCGCAGCTCACCGAGGTGGTGGAGGACGCGTGGTGCTCCCGGGCCTCCCGGCGCCGGGTGGAGGCGTGGCTCGCCTCGCGCGGGGGCGCGTCCTCCTAGCACCGGGGCGCAGGACGATCAGTCGTCCTCGTCGTCGAGGCGGGCCAGCCAGGTGGCGAGCCGCTCGACCGGCACCTCGAACTCCGGGTTGAGGTCGACGAAGGCCTGCAGCTGCTCGGCGAGCCACGCCAGGGTGACCTCGTCGTCACCCCGGCGCGAGCTCAGCTCCTCGATCCCGCGGTCGGTGAAGTACACGTGCTCGTTCCCGGCTCAGGCGAAGGCGGCGTCGAGCATGGCCTTCTGCTGGGCCTCGCTGACCTTGGCCGAGCCGACCGACGGGGCCGACGATGCCGGTCGGGTGACCTCGCGCAGCTCCCACGTCCGGTCCGGCGCGACCTCGCGGAGCGCCGTCGGCAGGTTGAGCGCCATGAAGGGCCACGCGCCCTGGTTGCGCGGCTCGTCCTGCACCCACGTCACCGTCGAGACCCGCTCGAAGCGGCTCAACTGCTCGGCGATCTCCTCGGCGGGCAGCGGGTAGAGCCGCTCGACCGGGATGATCGCGACGCGGCCGTCCAGGCCCGCCTGCTTGCGCCGGTTGACGAGGTCCCAGCGGACCTTGCCCGAGCAGAGCAGCACCTTCTCCACCGCGGCGGGGTCGGTGACCGTCGGGTCCTCGAGGACCGGCAGCCACGAGCCGGAGGTGAAGTCGTCCGGCATCGAGACGGCGAGCTTGTTGCGCAGCATCGACTTGGGCGTCGCGACGATGACCGGGCGGTGCCGCTCGTTCATCGCGTGGCGGCGCAGCAGGTGGAAGTGGCTGGCCGGCGTCGACGGCTGGGCGACGACGAAGGCGTCCTCCGCCGCGAGGGTGAGGAAGCGCTCGATCCGGGCCGAGGAGTGGTCCGGGCCCTGGCCCTCGTAGCCGTGGGGGAGCAGCAGCACGACGCCCGACTTCTGCGTCCACTTCGCCTCGCCCGAGGAGATGTACTCGTCGATGATCGTCTGCGCGCCGTTGGCGAAGTCGCCGAACTGCGCCTCCCACAGCACGAGCGCGTCCGGGCGGGCCACCGAGTAGCCGTACTCGAAGCCCATCGCGGCGTACTCGCTCAGCAGCGAGTCGAAGACGTGGAACTTGCCCTGGTCGTCGTCGAGGTGCTTGAGCGGCACCCACGACTCGCCCGTCTGACGGTCGACGACCGCGGCGAAGCGCTGCACGAAGGTGCCGCGGCGGGTGTCCTGGCCGGTGAGGCGGACCGTGCGGCCCTCGAGCAGCAGCGAGCCGAGCGCGAGGATCTCGCCGGTGGCCCAGTCGATCGGGCCCTGGGTGATCGCCGACGCGCGGCGCTGCAGCTGCGGCATCACCTTCGGGTGGACCGCGAAGCCGTCGGGGAACGTCGTGTGGGCGTCCGCGATCTTCTTCATGTCCTCGAGGGTGATCGCGGTGGTGCCGCGCGTCGCCCCGGGGCTCTTGCTCGGGTAGACCGGCACCGAGCGCACGACGGCGTCGCGCGGCGGCACCTCGGGGTCGCGCACCTCGCGGAACACGCTCTCCAGCCGCTCCTGGAAGCGGGTCAGCACGCCCTCGGCGTCCTCGACGGAGATGTCGCCGCGCCCGATGAGCGCCTCGGTGTAGAGCTTGCGCGTCGAGCGCTTCTTCTCGATGAGGTCGTACATCTTGGGCTGGGTGAAGCTCGGGTCGTCGCCCTCGTTGTGACCGCGGCGGCGGTAGCAGATGAGGTCGATGACGACGTCCTTGTTGAACGCCTGGCGGAACTCGAAGGCCAGCCGTGCGACGCGGATGCACGCCTCGGGGTCGTCGCCGTTCACGTGGAAGATCGGCGCCGCGACCATCCGCGCGACGTCGGTGCAGTAGACGCTGGAGCGCGACTCGGTCGGCGAGGTGGTGAAGCCGACCTGGTTGTTCACGATGATGTGGATCGTGCCGCCGGTGCGGTAGCCGCGCAGCTGGGAGAGGTTCAGCGTCTCCGCCACCACGCCCTGCCCGGCGAAGGCCGCGTCGCCGTGCATGAGGACCGGCAGCACCGGGAACTCGGCGCCGCGGTCGAGGATGTCCTGCTTGGCCCGGGTGATGCCCTCCAGGACCGGGTTGACGGCCTCGAGGTGGCTCGGGTTGGCCGCGACCGAGGTCTTGATCGTGGCGCCGCCGACCGAGGTGAACTCGCCCTCGGCTCCCAGGTGGTACTTCACGTCGCCGGAGCCCTGCACGGTCCGCGGGTCGATGTTGCCCTCGAACTCGCGGAAGATCTGCGCGTACGACTTGCCGACCACGTTGGCCAGCACGTTGAGCCGGCCGCGGTGCGGCATGCCGATGCAGACCTCGACCAGGCCGGCGTCGGCGGCCTGCTCGCACACCTCGTCGAGCAGCGCGATCGCGGACTCCCCGCCCTCCAGGCTGAAGCGCTTCTGCCCGACGAACTTGGTCTGCAGGAAGGTCTCGAAGACCTCGGCCTCGTTGAGCTTGTCGAGGATGCGCAGGTGCTGCTCGCGCGGCAGCGACTCGTGCGGGCGCTCCACGCGGTCCTGGATCCAGCGACGCTGCGCGGGGTCGGAGATGTGCATGTACTCGATGCCGGTCGTGCGGCAGTAGGAGTCGCGCAGGATCCCCAGGATCTTGCGCATCTTCATCGGGCCCTGGCCGCCGCCGAAGGCACCGGTCGCGAACTCGCGGTCGAGGTCCCACAGCGTCAGGCCGTGGCTCTGCACGTCGAGGTCGTGGTGGCGGCGCTGGCGGTACTCCAGCGGGTCGGTGTCGGCCATCAGGTGCCCGCGGACGCGGTAGGCGTTGATCATCTCCATGATCCGCGCCTGCTTGGGGATCTCGTTCTCGTGCGCCGTGCTGACGTCCTGCGCCCAGCGGATCGGCTCGTAGGGGATGCGCAGCGCCGCGAAGACGTCGTCGTAGAAGCCGTCCTCGCCGAGCAGCAGCGCGTGCAGCCGGCGCAGGTACTCACCCGACTGGGCGCCCTGGATGACGCGGTGGTCGTAGGTCGAGGTCAGCGTGAGGATCTTGGACACGCCCGAGTCGGCGAGCCGGTCGGGGTCGGCGCCCTGGAACTCGGCCGGGTAGTCCATCGACCCGACGCCGATGATCGTGCCCTGGCCCTCGACCAGGCGCGGCACCGAGTGGTTGGTGCCGATGGTGCCCGGGTTGGTCAGGGTGATCGTCGTGCCGGCGAAGTCGGAGACGGCCAGCGTGCCCTTGCGGGCCTTGCCGACCATAGCCTCGTACGCCGCCCAGAACTGCGCGAAGTCGAGGTTCTCGCAGCTCTTGATGCTCGGCACGAGCAGCTGACGGGTGCCGTCCGGCTTGGGCAGGTCGATGGCCAGGCCGAGGTTGATGTGGGCCGGCTGCACCATGGTCGGCTTGCCGTTCACGACCTCGTAGCTGTTGTTCATGGCCGGGACGCTCTTGAGCGCCTGCACCATCGCGTAGCCGATGAGGTGGGTGAAGGAGACCTTGCCGCCGCGTGCGCGGCGCAGGTGGTTGTTGATGACGATGCGCTGGTCGATCAGCAGCTTGACCGGCAGCGAGCGCACGCTGGTCGCCGTCGGGATCGACAGCGAGGCGTCCATGTTCTTGGCCGTCCGCGCCGGGGCGCCGCGCAGCGTGGTGCGCGTCGGCTCCTCGTTGCCCACCTCGGGGCGGTCGGACGGGTTCGGCGGGTCGGCCGGCACGGCGCCGCGGGCCCCGGGCGCGCTCGGACGGCCCTCCTTGGCGGGCACGGTCGTCTCGACCGTCGGCGAGCGGCGGGCGGGCGAGCCGGACGAGGACGGGGTGGGCCGGGCGGCCTGCGCGTCGGGGTCCGTGCCGGTCTCGGCGGTGGACGCGGTCCCCGGGGCCTTCGGCGGGTCGGGGGTGACCTCGGAGCGCGCGCTCGGGCGGCCGCTGGTCGGGTCGTTCGACGGGACGCCGACGCCGGCGCTCGCGCCCGGCGTGGCCGCCGGGTCACGCGGAGCGGTGCCGCCGGGCCTGGCCGGGGCAGCACCCGAACCGTTCGCGGAGGTCTGCGCGGACCCGCTGGCGGTCTTGTGGGAGCCGTTCGTCGGCGCACCGTCGCCGGGGGCGCCGTGCGTGGCGAAGTAGTCGGCCCAGCTGGGGTCCACCGAGGAGGCGTCGGCGGTGAAGCGCTCGTACATCTCCTCCAGCAGCCAGTCGTTGGCGCCGAAGTCCTCGACCCCGCCCTCGCCGTTGGTTCCCGTCGGGGTGGATGTCCCTGGCGCGATGGCCACTGTCGCCTTCTTCCGATCGCTGGACGCCGCGCTGCTGCGGCCTCCCCGTGCGTGCCGCGACCAGGGTCGGCCGCCGGTCTCGAGGGCATCCGTGCGAGGGGTGCCCAGGGGCCCAGCGGCGTCCGGACCAGACCGGTCGCGCCGGTGGTCCACCATACCCACTCACGGCTGCGCCCCGGGGAGGAGCCGGTCGCGGGTCAGGCGGCGTCGACCCGTGGCCGCGAGGGTCTCAGGGCGAGCCAGGCCTGCCGGCACAGCGCGACGGTGATGGCGAGCAGCGTGAGGTTGCGCAGGCTGGTCACGACGGTCGAGACGACCATGAAGCCCCTGCTCGAGCGGCCCAGGATCCCGTTGTAGAGCAGCGGGTAGGTCAGCTGGGTCAGCAGCGCGAGGACGAGCAGCGAGACGGCCAGCCGGACGATGCTGCGGTGCCACTGCGGGCCCTGGCTGCCGCGCGCGAGCAGCAGCACGGCGGCGGGGCCGCCGAGCCACAGCAGGTACTGCGGGCTCAGCGTCTTGTTGGTGATGGTCGTGACGGCGATGGTGGCGAGCACGAGCAGGCCCAGCCCCACGGCGCTGACCTCGGGGCTGCGGAAGCCGCGGACGAAGAGCGCCGCCGTGACCAGGAGGCCGACCACGGTCGCCGCGGTGCTGACCACCAGCAGCGCGGGTACGCCCGGGCCGAAGACCTCGTACGCCTGGAAGGCCGAGTAGCGCACCTCCCAGGTGCCGGGGTCGACCGCCCGCGCCACCATGAGCGGGGTCGCCCACACCGACTCGATCTGCAGGCCCCGCCCGGACTGCCAGGTCAACGGCGAGAAGAGCCGGCTCACGCCGCCGGTCACCAGGCTCAGGGCGGCCAGCCCGAAGCCGACCCCGGCGAAGGCCCCGAGCATCGCGCCGCGGCCGCGCCAACGCACGGCGAAGGCCCCGGCGAGCAGCGCCGGCCACAGCTTGATGGCCGCGCCGAGGCCGGTCAGGGCCCCGGTCAGCCAGGGGCGTCGGCGGGCGGCGAGCAGCGCGCCCCCGGCGAGCACGGCGGGGACCATGTCGAAGCGGGTGTAGCAGAGCGGGCCGACCAGGAAGACGTAGAGGAGCCAGAAGTCGAGCGCCCGGTCCCGGCGGCGCCCCGCGGCGCGCCAGAGCGCGTACGTCAGCACCGCGTCGAGGGCCAGCATCAAGACGATGAACCCGACCAGGTAGCCCGTGCGCGAGCCCCCGGCGACCTGGGGCAGGGAGAGGAACCAGACGACCGGCGTCGGGTACTCGCGCAGCGTCCCGGGCAGGCCGGCCTCGCCGAGCGCGCTGATCTTGCGCCAGTAGTAGAAGACGTCACCGACCACGAGGCGCTCGGCCGTGGCCAGGACGATCATCGACAGCGCCCGCGTCGCGACCCAGAGGCCGACGACCGCGAGGCCTCCGCCGCGCTGACGCGGCTCCTCGTCGGGCACGTGCTCCTCCACCTGTGGACCGTCCGGACCCTCGGTCCGCCCGGCGCCGGCGGCCAGGTCGGCGAGACGCTACCAGGGGCGCACACTGGGCCCCGTGACCTCGGACGAGCCGCGCCGGGCCCCGTGGCCACGTCGTCCGCGGCGGCTGCGGCGGCTCGGACGGGCGCTCCTCGCGGTGGCGGCGCTGGCGGGCCTGGTGACCGCGGCCAGCGTGGTCGTGGTCCTGGTGACCCGCACCCCGCCCGCACCTCCGGCCGGGCTGCGGTTCGTGCAGGCGGGCGACGTGCGGACCCGGTACCTCTCCTGGGGCGACCACGGCTCGCCGGTCGTCCTCGTGCCCGGCGCGTTCGAGACGTCCGACGCCTGGCAGCAGCTGGGCGCGGTGCTGGGCACCGAGCACCGCGTCTTCGCCCTCGACCTGACCGGCCAGGGCTACAGCGACGCGGTCGCGCCCTTCGACGTCGACCACGACGCCCGTCAGACGCTGGCCTTCGCGGCCGCGCTGGGGCTCACGGGTCCCGACGCGCCGGTGCTGGTCGGCCACTCCTCGGGCGCGGCGATCGTCGGGCTGGCGGCGGTCACGGCGCCGCAGGAGGTCGCCGGGGTCGTCTTCCTCGACGGCGACGCGCTGCCGCTCGACGTCGGCCCCGGGCCGCGGCTGCTGGTCGAGCCCTACCGCACGGCGCTGGTGCGCCTGGCCCTGCGCTCCGACGGTCTCGTCCGACGCCTGTACGCGAGCCAGTGCGGCCCGACCTGCGCCCCGCTCGACGCGGCCGGGGTCGACCTGTGGCGCCGACCGCTGCAGCAGCGCGGCACCGAGCGAGCCCTCCTTCAGAACGCGTCCCGCGGCGTGATCCCCGCGATGACCTCCGAGCAGCTCGACGCGCTGCGGCGCTCCGACGTGCCGCGGCTGGTCGTGTGGGGGCGCGACGACGTCGACGGCGCGTACACGCCGGCCTCGCCCGGCTCGACCGCCGCGGCGATCGGCGCCCCGCCGCCGGTCGTCGTGCCGGGGCGGCACCTGACGATGATCAGCTCGCCGGCCGACGTGGCCGCCGCGATCGCGCCGCTGCTCCGCCGGTCCTGAGGGCCTCAGCCGCCTCAGCCCCAGGCGCTGCGGTCGCCCGGCCCCGGAGGGGCGAGGCGAGGCTTGAGGCGGGTGCCCGGGAGGGCGGGCGCGGGCAGCCGCTGCGTCGTCCCTGCGTAGCCCTCGACGCTCCCGTAGCGCTCGGTGCCCGCCTCCCAGTCCGCCCGCAGCGCGACGATCTCCTCGTGGGTGCGGGCGACGAGGTTCCACCACATCAGCACGGGCTCGGTGAAGGGCTCGCCGCCGAGCAGGAGCACGCGGGCGGGTGCACCGGTCGGGTTCGTGACGGCCAGCCGCTCGGCACCGGGCGCGACGTAGCCGAGCTCGGAGCGCGCGAGGGTCGTGCCCTCGAGCCCGACGGGTCCGACGTCGACGAGCAGGCCGTGCTCGTAGGCCGGGTCGACCTCGAGGGCGAGCGTCGCCCGCGGCTCGAGGACGATCTCGGCGGCGAGCAGCGGGGAGTGGGTCGGGACCGGCGAGGTCGCGCCGGCGAGCGTGCCGAGCAGGACCCGGACGACGCCGCCGTCGACCGCGACCGGTGCCGGCACGTGGTGGTCGAAGCCGCGCGGCCGGTGGCGGGCCGCGTCGGGCAGGGCGACCCAGAGCTGCACCCCGTGCAGGACCGTGGTCGACGGGGTCGAGACCTCGGAGTGCGCGACGCCCGAGCCGGCGGTCATGAGGTTCAGCTCGCCGGGCCGGACGAGGGCGTGCACGCCGCCGCTGTCGCGGTGCTCGACCTCGCCGCTGAACAGCCAGCTGACGGTCTGCAGCCCGGTGTGCGGGTGCGGCGGCACGTCCATCCCACCGCTGAGCGCGACGTCCTCGGGCCCGTAGTGGTCGACGAAGCACCACGCCCCGACCAGCGAGCGCTCGCGCTGGGGGAGGGTGCGGCGCACGGTCATCGCGCGCGGCCCGCCCAGCGGCACCTCGCGGCTGGTGACCACCTGGACCTCGCGCACGCGACGAGTCTGCCAGCAGGCGCTTCCCGCCCGGTCGTCTCAGCCGGCGAAGGGGCGCACCGGCCGGCCGCGCACGCCGACGTCGGCCACGAACAGCGACCCGGCCTGCGGGTCGGCGTCGAGGTCGGCGTTCTCCCTCGACGTGGTGATGAACAGCCGGTCGAGGCTCTCGCCCCCGAAGGTGCAGGCGGTGGTGTTCGCCGCCCCGACCTCCACGCGCTGGACGAGGCGGCCGTCGGGGCTGAAGCCGTAGACGAGCCCGGAACCGTACGCCGCCGCCCACACCCCGCCCTCGGCGTCGACGGTGAGCCCGTCGGGCCGGCCGCCGTCGGGCAGGGCGGCGAAGGTTCGGCGGTTCGTGAGGCCGCGCTCGTGGTCGTGGTCGAAGACGGCGATCTCCCCGGTGGGGGTGTCGTCGTAGTAGGCGAGCGTGCCGTCCGGGCTCCACTCGAGGCCGTTCGAGACGGTGACGCCCTCGAGGACCACGCTCGTCGAACCGTCGGGGTCGAGCCGGTAGAGCTTCGCGGCGCCCTCGGTCTGGTCGTAGGCCATCGACCCGCAGTAGAAGCGGCCGTCGGGGTCGCACCCGCCCTCGTTCATCCGGACGTCGGTGGTGCTCCACAGCTCGGGCAGCGCGGTGACGGTTCCGTCGGGGGCCTCGAGCGCGAAGCCGCGCTCCACGCCGATGACCGCACCGCCGTCGACCCGCGGGCGGACGACCGCCGCGACCGACCCGACGTGCTTCCGGTCGAGCCCGCCGTCGGCCCGCAGCGTCATCACGTCGCCGGCGAGCATGTCGACGAACCGCAGCCCGCCCCAGCCCGGGTGCCACACCGGCCCCTCGCCGTGGAACACCTCGGGACCGGTCACCTGCTGCGCGCGCATGGGTACGAGTCTGTCGCGCGGCCGGTCGGCCAGCGGGGAGGGTCCGCCGCGGTCCTGCTGAGAAGGCGTCGCTCGATCACCGCTCGCGTGCGCGGTCACGCTCCCCGCGGCGGCCACGACTGATCGAGTGAGCCGATCTCAGTAGGGCAGGCTGTGGCCGTGATCGTCGTGCGGCGCGGGTGGTGGCTCTACGACGGCCTGGTCGAGCTGCCCGTGGACGTCGTCGGCCTGACCTACGACCACGACTTCGCGGTGTTCGAGGAGGACGGGACGCTCGAGCCGGACGACAAGCCTCTCGAGCCTGATGCGGACGGCCTCATCTATTACGTGCGGTTCCGACGCGCGGGCGAGCTCACCGCGCCCTGGTCCTTCGACTGGGCCGGCACTCCGGACCTGACGGCAGCGATGCGGATCGCCCAGGACCTGGCGCCGACGCCGATCAGGTGGGAGTGACGTCGCGCCGCGCCCAGGTGCGACCGGCGAGCCGCCAGGGGAGCCGGTCGGGCTCGGGCGCCGTGACCTCGCCGGCCGCGTGGGGGAACGGCAGCGGGAGGTCGAGCGCCGTCAGCGAGTGCGCGGGCAGGTGCACGACGCCGTCCCGGACCTCGACCCGGGTCCGTTCCGGGACCACGCACGAGGGGTTCGCCACGTCGTTGTACGCGTCCGGCCCCGGTCCGGCGAGCACCGTCGCGTCGAACGTCCCCGTCGGCGCGTGCCCGCCGAGCGCGAGCGTGCAGGCCACGGCGTCGGAGGGGTGCCGGTTGGTCAGCGCGACGCTGACCCGGCCGTCGTCGTGGAGCGTGGCCAGGTGGTCGACCACCGGGACCGTGCCGCCCTCCAGGTCCGCCCCCGTCCCGGTGCTCGCCAGGACGCGCTCGCCGAGCAGGGTGGCGTACATGGCCAGGACGTGGAACGTCGTGCGCCGCACGACGCCGTCGGGGTGCACGAAGAGCGGCCCGCGGGCGTTGACGCTGGGGGCGATGTTGGCCATCCGCACGACGTCGGCGTTGCGCAGGCACGCGTTGAGGAAGCCGGCGCTGAACAGCGCGTCGGCCATCGTGTAGGTCTCGTTGCGGTCGTTCCGGTCGCGGGCCGCGATCAGCTCGGGGGCGTTGCCGTCCGGGTGGTGCCAGCCGCGCAGGTTCCACTCGTCGAAGGCGATGCCCAGCCCTCGGCCGACCCGCTCGCCGAGCCCGGCGGCCCCGATGATGTCGCGGGCGCGCTGGATGTCGGCCTGCGGACCGAGCGAGCGGCCGACGGCGGACAGGTAGTCCGAGGGCTCGTCGACGAGGTTGAGCACGTCCCAGTAGCCGTGGATCGAGATCAGGTCGAGGTGGTGGCCGGCGGCGGTGAGCAGCGGCAGCGTCCAGTCGAGGTCGGCCCGCGCGGCCGTCAGCAGCGTGACGTCCTCGTCGACGTGGCGGATCATCTTGGCCGACTCGCGCACCAGGCTCGCCCATTCCGAGGCGGTCTTGGCGCCCATCTCCCAGTCGCCGTAGTTCTCGTTGCCGATGCTCCAGAAGCGCACGTCGAAGGGCTCGACCGAGCCGTGCTCGGCGCGCAGGTCCGCCCAGTGGCCCCGGCCGGCCGGGAGGTTGCAGTACTGGACCCAGTCGCTCATCTCCTCCGCCGTGCCGGTGCCGGCGTTGGTGCAGATGTACGGCTCGGCGCCGATCGCGCGGCACCAGTCGACGAACTCCGCCGTGCCGAACGTGTTCGGGTCGGTGACGCGCCAGGCGAGGTCGTACGCGGGACGCCGGGCGGGGCCGACCCCGTCGAGCCAGTGGTAGCTCGACACGAAGCACCCGCCCGGCCACCGCACCACCGACGGGCGCAGCTCGCGCAGCGCCTCGACCACGTCCAGCCGGAACCCGCGCGCGTCGCTCAGCGGAGAGTCCGGCTCGAAGATCCCGCCGTAGACCTGGCGGTGGAAGTGCTCGACGAAGTGGCCGAAGACGTCGCGCGAGTACGCCTCGCCCGGGCCGGCGAGGCCGACGTCGACGGTGGCGGCCGTGGCCGCAGCGGTGCCCGGGTCGGTCATCCGAGCGACACGGCCGTCCACGACACCGGCGGCAGCGACACGGTGAGGTGGCCGTCGGCCACGGCGGCGCTCTCGTTCGGGCCGACGCCGACGCGCTCGCGGTCGGCCAGGGTGTTGGCGGCGTAGATGTCGTCGTCGGTCAGGGTGTGGGTCTCGAGCACGGCGACCGCGCCGAGGCGGGCGACGTCGACGGTGACCGTCGTCGCCTCGGTGAGCGACCGGTTGACCAGGAAGACCGCCGAGCGCCCGGTGGCCGGGTCGTGCGTGGCGACGGCGTCGACGAGGGGCACCTCGCCGTAGAGGGCCGTCGTGTACGTGTCGCCGGTCAGGCGCACCTCGAGCGCGTCGCCGACCGCGAGCCGGGAGGTGATCGCGAACGGGAAGAACGTCGTCTGGCGCCAGGCCGGGCCGCCGGGCTCGGTCATGATCGGCGCGATCACGTTGACCAGCTGGGCCAGCGAGGCCGAGGTGACGCGGTCGGCGTGCTTGAGCAGCGAGATCAGCAGGTTGCCGACGACCACCGCGTCGATGACGGAGTAGGAGTCCTCGAGCAGCCGCGGCGCGGTCGGCCAGCGCTCGATGTCGGTGATCTGCTCCTCGGCGTGGAAGCGGGTGTTGTACCAGACGTTCCACTCGTCGAAGGAGATGTTGATCCGCTTGCTGCGGCCCAGCTCGGCGCGCACCGTGTCGGCGGTGGCCACCACCGACTCGATGAAGTGGTCCATGTTCGTCGCCACGGCGAGGAAGCTCCCGGCATCGCCGTCGCGCTCCTCGTAGTAGGCGTGGCAGGAGATGTAGTCGACGTCGTCGTACGTGTGCCGCAGGACCGTGTGCTCCCACGACCCGAAGGTGGGCATGGACGCGTTCGAGCTGCCGCAGACCACGAGCTCGAGGTCGCCGTCGAGCTGGCGCATCGCCTTGGCCGTCTGCGAGGCGAGCTTGCCGTAGTCCTCGGCGTTGCGGTGGCCGAGCTGCCACGGCCCGTCCATCTCGTTGCCCAGGCACCACATCCTGATGCGGTGCGGGTCGACCCGGCCGTTCTTGATGCGGGCGTCCGACAGCGTCGTGCCCGAGCGGATGTTCGCGTACTCGAGGACGTCCACGGCCTCGAGCACGCCGCGGGTGCCGAGGTTGACCGCGTACATCAGCTCGCTGCCCACCTTCTCCAGCCAGCCGGCGAACTCGTCGAGGCCGACCTCGTTGCTCTCGGTCGAGTGCCAGGCCAGGTCGAGGCGCGAAGGGCGCTCCTCGCGCGGGCCGACCGAGTCCTCCCAGCGGAAGCCGGAGACGAAGTTGCCGCCGGGGTAGCGGATGGCCGAGACGCCGAGCTCGCGGACGAGCTCCATCACGTCGGTGCGGAAGCCCTCGGGGTCGGCGCTGGGGTGGCCGGGCTCGTAGATCCCGTCGTAGACGCAGCGGCCCAGGTGCTCGACGAAGGAGCCGAAGAGGCGCCGGTTCACGGCCCCGACGGTGAAGTGCGGGTCGAGCGTCAGGTCGGCTGAGGGCATGGCAGGTCCTTCGGTGGTCGGTTCAGGCGGGAGGGACGGGGGAGTGAGGAGAGGGAGCCGGGGCCCGGGAGCCCCGCCGGGCTACTTGAGGGCGCCGATGGAGAGCCCGCCCTGCCAGTACTTCTGCAGGGACAGGAAGGCGATCACGAGCGGGATCACCGACACCAGCGAGCCGGTGATGATCAGGCCCCACAGCGACGTGCCGCCGCCGTTGTTGGCCGAGGCCTGGCCCTGCCACAGGCCCAGGCCCACGGTGATCGGGAAGAGCTTGGTGTTGGCCAGCATCGCCAGCGGCAGGAAGTAGTTGTTCCAGGTGCCGACGATCGAGAGCAGCAGCACGGTCACGACGGCCGGGCGCAGCAGCGGGAAGGCCACCCGCAGGAACGTCTTGACCTCGCCGGCGCCGTCGACGCGGGCGGCGTCGAGGAGCTCGTCGGGCACGGCGTCGGCGGTGTAGACCTGCATCAGGTAGACCCCGAACGGGTTGAGCAGCGAGGGCAGGATGACCGCCCAGATGCTGTCGGTCAGGTTGAGGTTGCTGAACAGCACGAAGGTCGGGATGACCAGCGCGGTCAGCGGCACCATGACCGAGCCGAGCAGCAGCGCGAGCATCACCCGGCGCCCGGCGAAGCGGAACTTGGCGAAGCCGTAGCCGGCCAGCACCGCGAGCACGGTCGCACCGAGCCCGCCGGTCACCGCGTACAGCAGCGAGTTGCCGATCCAGCGCAGGTAGATCCCGTCGTTGTAGGTCGTCAGCTCCTTGAGGTTGGCCCAGAGGTTGAACTTCTGGTCGAACCACAGCGCGCCGTGCGTGCCGCCGAACAGGCCCTGGGCGTCCTTGGTGCTGGCCACGAACAGCCACCACAGCGGTACGAGGAAGTAGACGACGAGGATCGCCAGGAAGACGTGCGGCAGCAGCGTGCGCTGCTTGGGGCCGCGGACGGAGGAGGCGCGGCCGGGCCGCGCGGAGACGTCGCTCCTGGCACGGACGGCGGTCGGTGCGGTGGTGGTCATGCGATGCTCCCGCGCTTGCGAGTGGCGAACAGGAAGATGTAGACGGCGATGAAGACGACGATGCCGAGGGAGAAGCTGATCGCCGAGGCGTAGTTGAAGTTCGCGTAGGCGAAGGCCTGGCTGAAGGCGTAGATGTTCGGCGTGAAGTCCGGCGTGATCGTGCCGTTGGAGATCAGCCGCAGCGCCTGCGGCTCGGTGAAGAACTGCAGGGTGCCGATCAGAGCGAACACCAGGATCAGCAGCAGCGCCGAGGAGATCATCGGGACCTTGACCCGGAAGGCGATCTGCCACGAGCTCGCCCCGTCGATGCGGGCCGCCTCGTAGATCGAGGAGTCGATGCCGCGCAGCGCCGCGAAGATGATGATCATGTAGTAGCCGGCCCACTGCCAGGTGACGACGTTCATCAGCCCGCCGAAGACGTGGTCGGGGTCGAGCAGGAACGGCGCCTGGGCGCCGAACACGTTCGCGATCTGCTGCATCGGTCCGAACGTGGGGCTGTAGAGGAAGCCCCACATCAGGGCGCCGATCACCGCGGGGATCGCGTACGGCAGGAAGATCATCAGCCGGGCGAAGCGGGCGAAGCGCGTCGTCAGGCTGTCCAGCACGAGCGCCAGGGCGAGCGAGACGAACATCTGCACCGGGATGAGCACCAGCGCGAAGCGCACGACGAACCAGACGCCCTTGAGGAAGGACGGGTCGGTGAAGGCGGTCTGGTAGTTCTTCAGCCCGGCGAAGACGACGCCGGTTGCGAGGCCCTTGCTGTAGAGGCTGAGGTAGAAGGCGTAGAGCAGCGGCGCCACGAGGAACGCCAGGAAGACGACGGCGAACGGGAGGACGAACAGCAGCCCGGTGCGAGAGCGCTTGCGCTCGTTGAGGCTGCGTCGTCGGACCGGCTGCGAGCGGGTGGTGCTGGCCGGCGCGGGCACGTCGGCGGCGGTGACCTGGGCCATCCTGCGGCTCCTTGGAAGCGGGACTCGTACGGCGGGAGGGGTCGCCGCCGGTCCGGGCGGGTGCCCGGACCGGCGGCGCAGGGCCTACTGCGTGACCTTGAAGCCCTGGCTCTCGGCGTACTTGACGATCTCCGCCTGCAGGTCGTCGGCGGCCTGGTCGCCGGTGGCCTTGCCGGCGTTGATCTTGGCCAGCTGCGCCTGGAACTGCGCGTAGTAGTAGGTCGTGATCGGCGCGTAGACGACGCCCTTGTACGCGTCCTCGGCCGGGAGGTAGACCTCCTTGTTGGCCTGCTGGCCGCTGAAGAAGTCGGTCTTGTTCTCCTTGAACTCGGTCGAGTCGAGGACGGTCTTGCTCAGCGGGAAGATCACCTGGTTCTTCCAGCCGTCCTCGAGCGAGGCCTGGTCGGCGTAGATACCCTTGGCCACCGTGGCCGCGAGCGTCTTGTTCGTGGCCTGCGTGGTGACCGCGAAGGCCGAGCCGCCCCAGTTCACGCTGACGGGGTTCGCCTCGTCCCACTGCGGCAGCGGGGCGACGGCCCACACGCCCTCGGACTTGCCCTTGCCGACGCCGGCGCCGGTCAGGTAGCCCGGTGCCCAGGCGGCGGAGGTGTAGGTCGCGTACTTGCCGCTGACCACGCCGGAGATGTAGTCGGTGGTGAACTGGTCCTGCTTGCCGACGAGGCCCTTGCTGGCGAGGTCGGCCCAGTAGTTCAGCACGTCCTTCGAGGCCTGGTCGTTGAGCTTGATCGTCAGCGCCTGCGGGTTGGCCGGGTCGTAGCCGAACGGCACCGCGCCCTTCTGGATCTGCAGGGCCATGAAGGCCGCGGGGACGTTCGAGCCGAGGTCGCCGAAGAAGGGGCCCCCGGCCGCCTTGACCTTGGCCGCGCTCTCGGCGAACTCGGCCCAGGTCTTCGGCGGGGTGATGCCGTACTTCTTGAACACGTCGGTGCGGTAGATCAGGCCCATCGGGCCGCCGTCGACCGGGATCGCGAAGACCTTGTCGCCGGAGGAGACGTCCTTCCACGCGCCCTCGGAGAAGTTGGGCTTGACGTCGTTCGCGCCGTACGGCACGAGGTCGACGAGCGCGTCCTGGATCGAGTAGCTCGACAGGTGGTCGGCCTCGAGCATGACGACGTCGGGCAGGCCCTTCTTGGCCGAGATGGCGGTCTGGACCTTGGTGTACTCGTCCTGGCCCTGGCCGACGTTGTTCCAGCAGATCTGCACGTCGGTGTGGGCCGCGTTGAAGTTGTCGACGACCGTCGCCATGTTCGGGTACCAGCCCCACACCGACACCTGGGGCGCGTCGTTCTTCATCTTGTTGGTGCAGTCGGTGAGCTTCGGGCTCGTGCCCGTCTCCTGGGCTCGGCCCGGCGCATCGCCGCCGCCGCCGGAGTTGTTCGCGCTGGTGGCGCAGGCCGAGAGCGTCAGGGCCAGGGCGATGCCCGAGGCCGTGGCGAGCAGAGACTTCCGCATGAGTTTCCCCTTCGTGCTGCGTGGACTTCGTCGTCGACCGGTGGGGGAGCCGGACTCGTCCGGCTGGTCACCGTGGGGCTCGCCGGACGGCGGGGTCGCTCTCGCGGGGCACGCAGGGCTCGCGGGGCACGATCGTCGTCGACCGGCCGGGCGGCGGACCGCCCGTTTACAACGTTATAGGGAAACGTTGTAGGGCGATTCTGCGAGGACGGCTGAGGGATGTCAAGGAGGTGCTCAACAACGGTTCGGTATCGGCGTGTCGCCGCCCGCGCCGGTGGGTCAGACGACGGCGGTCGACTCGCGTTGCTGCAAGCGGAAGGTCGTCAGGTGGTCGCGCGGGGCGACGTCGGCGTCGGAGCCGTCGATGCGCCCCACGAGGTAGCGCAGCGCGACCTCGGCGATCTCCTCGCGCCCGGGGTCGATGGTCGACAGCGACGGCAGCGTGTACGCGGTCTCGTCGACGTCGTCGAAGCCGATGATCGCCACGTCGTCGGGGATGCGCAGACCGGCCTCCTGCATCACGCGCAGCGCGCCGAGGGCGATCTGGTCGTTGAAGGCCACGACGCCGTCGAAGTCGGTGCCGCGCTCGAGGAAGCGCCGCATGCTGTCGGCGCCGTTGCGGCGGTACCAGCCGACCACGTCGACCACGAGGTCGGGGTCCTCCTCGATGCCGGCGCCGGCCAGGGCCCGGCGGTAGCCCTCGAGCCGCAGCGCCGCCGACCCGAGGCCCTGCGCCGGGTCGGAGCCGAAGGCCACGAGGCGGCGCCGCCCGATGCTGACCAGGTGCTCCGTCGCGGCCTGCGAGCCCTCGACGTTGCGCATCGTGACGTGGTCCTTGGGCCCGTCGAGGATCCGCTCGCCGAGCAGCACCATCGGCGTCCTGATCTTTCCGAGCAGGTCGGAGTCCGCCGCGCTCAGGGCCAGCGCGCTGAACAGCACGCCGTCGACCATCTGCATCCGTGGGCCGAGCAGCAGGCTCAGCTCGCGGTCCCGGTCGCCGTTGGACTGCGAGATCATCACCGACAGCCCGCGCGCCTCGGCGGAGCGGACGACGACGTCGGCCAGCTCGGCGAAGTACGGGTTGCGCAGGTCCGGGATGATCAGGCTGAGCAGGCCGGTCTTGCCCGAGCGCAGGCCGCGGGCGCTGAGGTTCGGCTTGTAGTCCAGCGTCGCGATCGCGTCGAGGACGCGCTGGCGGGTGGCCGGGCGGATGTGCGGGTAGTCGTTCATGACGTTGGAGACCGTCTTGATCGACACCTCGGCGAGGCGGGCGACGTCGTGGATCGTCGGGGTCATCGGCGTCCTTCCGCGGTCGCTGCGGCAGGAGTGTATGACGCGGGGCTGGTCACCCCGACGACCGAGCAGGCCCGGGCCGGCCTAGACGAAGAGCGGCTCCAGGCCCCAGGCGCGGGAGAGCTCGCCCATGGCGTCCTCGTCGGGGCGCCGCAGGCCCTCGGCCTCGAGGCGCTCGACCGCGTCCAGCACAGTCGGCAGCACGTGGATGTCGCCGACGGTGTTGAGGAACACCCCGGGCCGGCCGAGGACCCACGCGACGGCCGTCTCGATCGCGCCGGCGTCGGTCAGCGGCTCGTACCAGGTGGCAGCGTGCCGCTCGGCGCCCTCGATCCACGGCGCCTTGGTGATCGCCTTGATCGTCTGCATCGCGACGCCGCGCTCGTCGCACAGCGCCGCGAGCGCCTCGAAGTCGTCCAGGTAGGCGCGGTTCTGGGCCATCGCGTAGTTGTACGGCAGGAGCACCGAGGCGAAGTCGAAGCGCTCGAGCGAGCGCAGGTGCTGGCGGGCGACGGTCACGCCGTGGCCCGTCACGCCGACGTTGCGCACGAGGCCCTCGTCACGGGCGCGGACGGCCGCCTCGAGCACGCCGTCCGGGGCGTACGCCTGCTGCCACTCGGCCTCGTCGACGAGGTTGTGGAGCTGGAGCAGGTCGACGTGGTCGACCCCCAGCCGCTCGAGCGAGCGGTTGATCTCCGCCCAGGCCGCCTCGCGGGTGCGCTCGCCGGTCTTGGTGGCGAGGAACACCTCGTCGCGGTGCTCGGCCAGGAACGGCGCGAGCCGGAGCTCGGACTCGCCGTAGCTGGCGGCGGTGTCGAGGTGGTTGATGCCGTGGCGGCGTACGAGGGCGAGGGTCTCGTCGGCCTCGTCCTGCGTCACCTCCGACAGCGCGGCCGCGCCGAAGATCACGCGCGTGCTCTCGTGGCCGGTGCGGCCGAACGCCAGGGTTGACCTCATGGGGCTGAGGCTACGCAGGTCCTCGGCGCCCGGGTGGGGGAGGTCGCCCCGCCGCGGGCCCTCGGCTCAGCCTCCGGCGCAGCAGCTCGCGGAGCAGGTCGGACCGCAGCCGTGCGCCGCCCCGTCGTCGTGCAGCGCGGCGGCGGGGCTGCAGCAGCCGTCGCCCCGCCAGGCCTGGAGCCCCTCGCGGACGGCGACGCCGGCGATGACCAGGCCGGCGACCGGGTCCGCCCAGGACCAGCCGAGGAGCGAGTTGAGCGCGAGCCCGACCAGCAGGACGGCGGACAGGTAGGTGCACAGCAGGGTCTGGCGGGAGTCGGCCACGGCCGAGCGGGAGCCGAGCGCCCGGCCGGCCCGGCGCTGGCCGTACGACAGCAGCGGCATCACCAGGAGGCTGACGGAGGCGAGGACGAGCCCGACGCCCGAGTGCTCGGCGGTGCCGGCCCCGAGCAGGGAGCGCAGCGAGTCGACCGTGACGAAGACCGCGAGTCCGAAGAAGGACAGGGCGATGACGCGCAGCGCCCTGCGCTCCCGCGCCTCGTGGTCGGTGCCGGCGAACTGCCAGGCCACGGCGGCGGCGGAGGCGACCTCGACGACCGAGTCGAGCCCGAAGCCGACCAGCGCGCTGGAGGACGCGGCACGCCCGGCCGCCAGCGCGACGACGGCCTCGACGACGTTGTAGGTGATGGTGGCCGCGACGAACCAGCGGATCCGGCGGGCGAGGACCGCCCGGCGGGCCGGGGACGGACCGAGCTGGAGCGTGGTCACGACGTCACCCCGTCCTCGCCGCCGCAGCAGGCCGGGTCGACGACCAGCACGAGGTCCAGCAGGTCGCCGAGGGCGTGGCCGAGACGCGCGTCGCTCAGCTCGTAGCGCGTGCGGCGGCCCTCGGGGACGGCGACGACCAGGCCGCAGCCGCGCAGGCAGGTGAGGTGGTTCGACATCGCCTGCCGGCTCACGCCGAAGGACTCCGCGAGGTCGCCCGGGTAGGCGGGGGCGTCGCGGAGCGCGAGCAGCACGCGGGTGCGCGTGGGGTCCGACAGCGCGTGCCCGAAGCGGGCCAGCGCGTCGGTCGAGGTCGACGTCGAGGTCAGCACGACGACGACGCTACATCGTCGCGTGTACGGTCAGGTGCTCGACGGCCCGCGCGGCTAAGGACGCGTCCTGAGGTGGTGGTCCGGCCGCATGGCGCCCCCGGCAGGATTCGAACCTGCGCTCCCGCCTCCGGAGGGCGGTGCTCTATCCCCTGAGCTACGGGGGCTCGTGACGGCGTCGTGCGGCAGATCATCTCGTGCAGATTGTGCTCGACGCGTCCCGGCCTGGACCGGAGAAGAATGTACCAGTGCGGCCGGGGCCCTCGCGCCGCGAAACCGCCCACCGGACACCCGCCCGCTCCGCGAAGGACTGCCGCACCCCATGACCCACACGCACGTCGCCGGCTCCATCCACGCCGACGCGGCCTCCCGCGCACCGGGCTGGCTGGCGGTCCCCGACGACGTCAACGCGCTGATGCCCAAGCTCTGGAGCGAGGGCGTGGGCAAGGATGCGGACGGGGTGCTGACGGTGGCCGGCCTGGACGTCACCGAGCTCGCGGCGACGGTGGGGACGCCGGCGTACGTGATCGACGAGGCGGACCTGCGGGCGCGGGCCCGGGCCTTCGCCGAGGCGTTCGCGGGCTGGAACGTCTACTACGCCGGCAAGTCCTTCCTCTGCACGGCGGTCGCGCGCTGGGTCGCCGAGGAGGGGCTGGGCATCGACACCTGCACCGGCGGCGAGCTCGCGGTCGCCCGGCGGGCGGGCATCGACATGGCCACGGTCGGGCTGCACGGCAACAACAAGAGCGTCGAGGAGCTGGTGGCGGCCCTCGAGGCGGGCGTCGGGCGGATCATCGTCGACTCCTTCGACGAGATCGCCCGGCTCGGGCACCTGGCCGGGGAGCTCGGGCTCCGGCCCCGCGTCATGGTCCGGGTGACGACGGGCGTCGAGGCCCACACCCACGAGTACATCTCGACCGCCCACGAGGACCAGAAGTTCGGCTTCTCGATCGCCGGCGGCGCGGCGGCCGAGGCGCTGGCGCTGTGCCAGGCCGACGAGCGGCTCGACCTGGTCGGCATCCACTCCCACATCGGCTCCCAGATCTTCGACGCCGCGGGCTTCGAGGTCGCGGCCCGGCGGACGCTGCGCCTGCACGCCGACTTCGCCACCGAGCACGGCGTCGAGCTGCCCGAGATGGACCTCGGCGGCGGCTTCGGCATCGCCTACACCAGCCAGGACGCGCCCTCGACGCCCGCGCAGCTGGCCGCGGCGATGAACCGCATCGTCGACACCGAGTGCGCCGCGCTCGGGGTGGCCAGGCCGCAGCTCTCGATCGAGCCCGGGCGCGCGATCAGCGGCCCGAGCGGCTTCCTGCTCTACACCGTCGGCACGGTCAAGCGGGTCCGCCTTGACGGGGGCGCGAGCCGGCTCTACGTCGCGGTGGACGGCGGGATGAGCGACAACATCCGCACGGCGCTGTACGCGGCCGAGTACTCCGCGACGCTCGCCTCGCGCCGCTCCGCGGCCCCGCCCACCCTGGCCCGGGTCGTCGGCAAGCACTGCGAGGGCGGCGACATCCTCGTGCGCGACGAGTTCCTGCCCGCCGACGTCACGCCCGGCGACCTGGTCGCGGTCCCCGCCGCCGGCGCGTACAGCCGGAGCATGGCCAGCAACTACAACCACGTGCCGCGCCCGCCCGTGGTGTCGGTGCGCGACGGCCGGGTCACCACCCTCGTGCGCCGCGAGACGCTCGACGACCTCCTCGCGCTGGACGTCGGCTGAGCACCGCGGGGGAGCCCGTGACGTGCGCCGGACTGTGGAACATGTCGCGCGGATCGGCGCGGGATGCGGAACAATCCCGGCGGAAGGCTTGCCGCGCCGTGACCTCCGGGCGGCGACATGCGGTGCAGGGAGACCCTCGGTGACAGCGATCGACGTACGGCCCTCGGCGGAGCCCCGCTCCTCGAGGGGGTCCTCGGTCGACGCCGGACGCCCCCTCAAGGTCGCGCTCCTCGGCTGCGGCACGGTGGGCTCGGAGGTCGCGCGCCTCATCGTGGAGCAGGCCGAGGACCTGCGCGCCCGCATCGGCCGGCCGCTCGAGCTCGTCGGGATCGCGGTGCGCCGCGCGCACCGCGACCGTCCCGGGCTCGACCCGGCGCTGTTCACCACCGACGCGCAGGCGCTGGTCGCCCGGCCCGACGTCGACCTGGTCATCGAGGTCATCGGCGGCCTGGAGCCGGCGCGCTCGCTGATCCTCGCCGCGCTCGCCAACGGCGCGTCGGTCGTCACCGCCAACAAGGCGCTGCTCGCCGCGGACGGGGCGTCGCTGTTCAGCGCGGCCGAGGAGCACCAGGTCGACCTCTACTTCGAGGCCGCGGTCGCCGGGGCCATCCCGATCATCCGGCCGCTGCGCGAGTCGCTGGTCGGCGACGAGATCACCGCGGTCACGGGCATCGTCAACGGCACCACGAACTTCATCCTCGACCTCATGGACACCGAGGGCGCGGGCTTCGCCGAGACCCTCGCGCAGGCGCAGGAGCTCGGCTACGCCGAGGCCGACCCGACGGCCGACGTCGAGGGCTTCGACGCCGCGGCCAAGGCGGCGATCCTGGCCAGCCTCGCCTTCCACACCCGCGTCACCGCCGCCGACGTCTACCGCGAGGGCATCGCCGACGTCAGCTCGACCGACATCGCCTCGGCCCGTGCGATCGGCTGCGTGGTCAAGCTCGTCGCGCTCTGCCAGCTGTCCGAGGACCTCGGCGACGGCGCCGGCCGCAGCGTCTCGGTGCGCGTGCACCCGGCGATGATCCCGCGCAGCCACCCGCTCGCCGGCGTCGGCGGGGCGTACAACGCGGTGTTCGTCGAGTCGCGCTCCGCGGGGCGGCTGATGTTCTACGGCCCCGGTGCCGGGGGCTCGCCGACCGCCAGCGCGGTCATGGGCGACCTCGTCACCGTGGCCCGCAACCGGGTCCGCGGCGCCGTCGGGCCGGGGGAGTCGACGTACGCCGCCCGTCGGGTGTCGCCGATCGGCGACGTCACGACGCGCTACCACCTGTCGCTGGAGGTCTCCGACGTCGCCGGCGTGCTCGCCGCGGTCGCCCAGGTCTTCGCCGAGCACGGGGTCTCGATCCAGACTGTGCGCCAGCAGGGTCGCGGCGACGACGCGCAGCTGGTCGTCGTGACCCACCGGGCCACCGACGCCGCGCTCAGCGCGACCGTGGAGGCCCTGCGCGACCTGCCGTCGGTGCGGGACGTGACCAGCGTGATGCGTGTGGAGGGAGAGGCGTGAGCCCGACGAGCACCGTCAGCGAGGCGGCGGCCCAGCGGACGGTCATGGCCCGGGCCACGGTCGGCGTGATCGCGCGCTACCGCGCGTGGCTGCCGCTGGCCGACGACGACCCGGTCATCACCCTCGGCGAGGGCAGCACGCCGCTGGTCCTGGCCGAGCGGCTGTCGGAGGAGCTGGGCTGCGAGACCTGGGTCAAGGTCGAGGGCGCCAACCCGACCGGCTCCTTCAAGGACCGGGGCATGACCATGGCGCTGTCCTCCGCGGTCGCGAGCGGCGCCAGGGCCGTGGTCTGCGCCTCCACGGGCAACACCTCGGCGTCCGCCGCGGCGTACGCGTCCAAGGCCGGGCTGCAGACCATCGTGCTGCTGCCCGCGGGCCGCATCGCGACCGGCAAGCTCGCCCAGGCGATCGTGCACGGGGCCAAGGTCGTCCAGGTCGACGGCAACTTCGACGACTGCCTCGAGCTCGCCCGCAAGCTGAGCCACGACTACCCGGTGGCCCTCGTCAACTCGGTGAACCCGGTGCGCATCGAGGGCCAGAAGACGGCGGCCTTCGAGGTCGTCGACGTGCTCGGCGACGCGCCGGACCTGCACGTGCTGCCGGTCGGCAACGCGGGCAACATCACCGCCTACTGGCGCGGCTACACCCAGTACCTGGCCAACGGCCCGGCCACCCGGACCCCGCGGATGTGGGGCTTCCAGGCTGCGGGCGCCGCCCCGCTCGTGCTCGGCCACCCGGTGCTCGACCCCGAGACGGTCGCCACGGCGATCCGCATCGGCAACCCGGCCTCCGCGGAGCAGGCGATCGCGGCCCGCGACGAGTCCGGCGGGCGGATCGACTCGGTCACCGACGAGCAGATCCTCGCCGCGCAGTCGTTCCTCGCCGCGACCGAGGGCATCTTCGTCGAGCCGGCCTCGGCGGCCGGCGTCGCCGGGCTCAAGGAGCTGCGCCGCACCGGCGAGCTCGAGGCGGGCCAGCAGGTCGTCGTGACGGTGACCGGGCACGGGCTCAAGGACATCGACACCGCCCTCGCCGGGCGCGGCCCGGTGCGGGCCGAGGTCGTCGCGCCCGACCTGCACGCGGTCGCCGGGGTGTGCGGGCTCCGATGAGGAGCCAGGGGTGAGGCTGCTCGAGGTCGGCGCCCGCGTCAGCGTCGAGGTCTCGGCGACCAGCGCCAACCTGGGCCCCGGCTTCGACTGCTTCGGCCTCGCCCTCGACTGGCGCGAGCGCGTCGACGTGGAGGTGACCGCCTCCGGCGTCAGCGTGGACGTCACCGGGGAGGGCAGCGAGGTGCTGCCCCGCGACGAGACGCACCTGGTCGTGCGCTGCCTGACCGAGGGGCTTGACGGCCTCGGGGCCCGGGCGCCGGGGCTCGCGCTGCGCGGGCACAACACCATCCCGCACGGCCGCGGGCTGGGCTCGTCGTCCGCGGCGATCGTCGCCGGGCTCGTCGCGGCCCGCGCGCTGGCCGGGGCCGACGAGGACCGGGGCTGGCTGCTGCGGCACGCCAACCGCATCGAGGGCCACCCCGACAACGTCGCCGCGGCGATCCACGGCGGCTTCGTGATGGCGTACGGCCACGGCGAGCACGTCGAGGTCGTGCGGGGCCGGGTCCACCCCGACGTGCGGGCCGCCGTGGTCGTGCCCGAGCGGCCGGTGGAGACGAAGGCGGCGCGGCGCCTGCTGCCGGACGTGGTCCCGCACGCCGACGCCGCGGCCGACGCGGGCCGGGCGGCGCTGCTCGTCCACGCGCTGGCGGAGGACCCGCGGCTGCTGCACGCGGGCACCCAGGACTGGCTGCACCAGCGCTACCGCGAGCCGGCCATGCCGGAGGCGTACGCGCTGGTGACGCGGCTGCGGGCCCTCGGCCTGGCCGCGACGATCAGCGGCGCGGGGCCGTCGGTCCTCGTGCTCGGCACCGAGGCCGACCTCGCCCGGCTCGAGGCGGAGGAGCCGGGGACCAGGTCCCGTCGGCTGGGAATCGGCGGCGCGGCTCGGGTGTTGTGACGCACGGCGAGTGGCGCACAAGGACCGGCACGAGGAAGTGCTAGCCTGAATCTCGCCCGACACAGACCGGTGCCTCTCCGTCCCGCCTCCCGGGCGATCCCGAGACACCTGACGAGCTGGTCGTGCAGCGCCTCCCTGACGGCGCGACGCCAACCCTGTGTCAAGCACTGCGTCACCTCCTGCAGCACCAGCGCGCCCTCGAGGCGCAGCCGCTGGGGGAGGGCCTCACACACCACCGGCCGACGTGAAACGCGCGTACGGCCCTTGGACTGGGACACACCTGTGGCCCACTCCGAAAGGACACACTTTGACCGACACCCTGACCGGTGAAGCCCTCGTGGCGCCGGATGCTCCCGCCGAGGGCGGCACCCGCAAGCGTCGGGGCAGCGGGCTGGACTCGATGGTCCTGCCCGAGCTCAAGCAGCTGGCCGGTTCGCTGGGCCTCAAGGGCACCGGCGCCATGCGCAAGGGCCAGCTGATCGCCGCCATCCAGTCCGCCCAGGGCGGCGGCTCCAACGGCGGCGGCTCGAACGGCGGCGGCTCGAACGGGGGCGGCTCGTCGAGCAGCGCGCCCGTGGACGGCGGCTCCGAGGGCGCCCCGCGCCGCTCGCGCCGCGGCGCCGGCCAGGGCGGTGGCGACGAGATCGCGCTGGCGCTCCACGAGCTGCGCGAGAGTGCGCCGCAGGCGGCCCGCGAGCCCGCGGTCGAGCGCCCGGCCCAGACCGAGGCCCGTGCTCCGCAGGAGGCTCCGGCCGAGGGCCGCCAGGAGACCGCCCGCGAGGGCCGCGGCGACGAGCGCCCCGACGGCGAGCGTCGTCAGCGCCGCGAGGGCCGCCAGCGTGACGGCGAGCAGCGCCAGCAGGGCGACCAGCGCCCGCAGGGCGAGCAGCAGGACGGCGACCAGGGTCAGCGCGAGCAGCGCGAGCAGCGTGATGGCGCCAACGGCCAGAACGCCCGCAGCGACCGTGGGAACGACCGGGGAAACGAGCGCAACGACCGGGGCACCGAGAACCGCGGCAACGAGCGCAACGACCGCGGCAACGACCGCAACGACCGGGGCAACGACCGGGGCAACGACCGCGGCAACGAGAGCAGGAACGACCGCGGCGACCGGCAGGACCGCAACGACCGCGGCCAGGCGCGGAACGACGACTTCGACGACGACGGGGGCGGCCGCCGCGGTCGTCGTCGCCGCAGCCGTGACCGGCAGAACCGGCGCACGCCGGGCGGGCGCAGCGGCGGCGCGGGCATGGACCGCTACGAGAGCGAGCCCACGGTCTCCGAGGACGACGTCCTCGTCCCCGTGCGCGGGATCCTCGACGTGATGGACAACTACGCGTTCGTCCGGACCAGCGGCTACCTGCCCAGCCCCGAGGACGCGTACGTCGCGCTGTCGATGGTGAAGAAGTTCGGCCTGCGCAAGGGCGACATCGTCACCGGTGCGCTGCGGCAGTCCAAGGAGGGCGACAGCAAGGCTAAGTTCAACCCGCTGGTCAAGCTCGAGACGGTCAACGGCGGCGACCCCGAGGCGGCGCGCAACCGTCCCGACTTCGCCAAGCTGACCCCGCTCTACCCGCAGGAGCGGCTCAAGCTGGAGACCACGTCGACCCAGCTCGCGACGCGCATCGTCGACCTGATGGCCCCGATCGGCAAGGGCCAGCGTGCCCTCATCGTGTCGCCGCCCAAGGCCGGCAAGACGATGATGATGCAGTCGATCGCCAACGCGATCGCGGCGAACAACCCCGAGGTCCACCTCATGGTGGTGCTGGTCGACGAGCGTCCCGAGGAGGTCACCGACTTCCAGCGCACGGTCAAGGGCGAGGTCATCGCCTCGACGTTCGACCGGCCGGCCGGCGACCACACCACGGTCGCCGAGCTCGCCATCGAGCGCGCCAAGCGCCTCGTCGAGGTGGGCAAGGACGTCGTCATCCTGCTCGACGGCATCACCCGCCTCAGCCGCGCGTACAACCTCGCGGCGCCCGCCTCCGGCCGGATCCTGTCCGGCGGTGTCGACTCCGCGGCGCTCTACCCGCCGAAGAAGTTCCTCGGCGCGGCCCGCAACATCGAGGGTGGCGGTTCGCTGACGATCCTCGCGACGGCGCTGGTCGAGACGGGCTCGAAGATGGACGAGGTGATCTTCGAGGAGTTCAAGGGCACCGGCAACTCCGAGATCCGGCTGCGTCGCGACTTCGCCGAGAAGCGGATCTTCCCCGCCATCGACGTCGACGCCAGCTCGACCCGGCGCGAGGAGCTGCTCATGTCGCGCGAGGAGCTCAACATCGTCTGGAAGCTGCGTCGCGTCATCGGCGGGCTCGACAGCCTGCAGGGGCTGGAGACGCTGCTCGACCGGCTCAAGAAGACGGAGAGCAACCGCGACTTCATGGTGGCCATCACCAAGTCGATGCCCGCCTGACCCGTACGCCGACCGCGTACCGAGCCCAGGTTCGCCGCACTGAGCCCAGGTTGCCGCCTGGGCTCAGTGTCGGGAAGCTGTGCGCGCACAGGTTCCCGACCCTCCGGCCCTCGCCTAGGACCGCGCCCAGGTTCCTCGCACTGAGCCCAGGTTGCCGCCTGGGCTCAGTGTCGGGAACCTGGGCGCGCACAGGTTCCCGACCCTCGCGGCCCTGGTGGGGCACGAGCAGGAATACACGGCCCGGCTTGGCGTTGTAGGGCTCGTACGGCAAGATTGATCCTCGGTCCGGTTCACGCCCGTCTGGCGACCCGGCCAACAACAAGGAGACCCACATGAAGGCCAGCATCCACCCCGCCTACGGGGAGACCCAGGTCACCTGCACCTGCGGCAACACGTTCACCACCCGGAGCACCGGTGGCGACAGCATGCGCGTCGACGTCTGCTCCGCCTGCCACCCCTTCTACACGGGCAAGCAGAAGATCCTCGACACCGGTGGCCGCGTGGCCCGGTTCGAGAAGCGCTACGCCGCCGCCCAGGCCGCGAAGAAGAAGTAGCTCCACCGGACGCCGGGAGCGGGGACACACGTCCTCGCTCCCGGCGTTTCGTCTGTCCGCGTCCGGTGCGAGTGAGGGGTCCACTGTCATGTTCGAGTCAGCCGAGCCGCTGCGCGAGGAGTTCGCGCAGCTCGAGGCCGCCCTCTCCGACCCCGCCACCCACGCCGACCTGGCCCGGGCCCGCAAGGTCGGCCGGCGCTACGCCGAGCTGACGCCCATCGTCAAGGGCCTCGCCGAGCACGCGCGGCTCACCGAGGACATCGCCGCCGCCCGTGAGCTCGCCGCCGACGACGCGACCTTCGCCGCCGAGGCCGACGAGCTCGAGGTCCGCCTCGCCGCGGTGACCGAGCGGCTCACCCGGCTGCTCGCCCCGCGCGACCCCAACGACTCCGCCGACGCGCTCGTGGAGATCAAGTCCGGCGAGGGCGGCGAGGAGTCGGCGCTGTTCGCCGGCGACCTGCTCAAGATGTACTCCCGCTACGCCGAGGCGCGCGGTTGGAAGGTCGAGGTCCTCGACACCCAGGAGACCGACCTCGGCGGCTACCGCTCGGTGACCGTCGCGGTCAAGGCGCCCAGCGTCGGCGAGCCCGACCAGATGCCGTACGGCGTGCTCAAGTTCGAGGGCGGCGTGCACCGGGTGCAGCGTGTCCCCGTGACCGAGTCGCAGGGCCGCGTGCACACCTCCGCGGCCGGTGTCCTGGTCATGCCCGAGGTCGAGGAGACCGAGGTCGAGATCAACCCCGACGACCTGCGCATCGACGTCTACCGCAGCTCGGGCCCCGGCGGCCAGGGCGTGAACACGACCGACTCCGCCGTCCGCATCACCCACCTGCCCAGCGGGATCGTGGTCTCGATGCAGAACGAGCGCTCGCAGCTGCAGAACCGCGAGCAGGCGATGCGCATGCTCCGCGCCCGGCTCATCGCGCTCGCCGACGAGCAGGCCGCGAGCTCGGCCTCGGCGGCCCGCAAGAGCCAGGTCCGCACGGTCGACCGCTCCGAGCGCGTGCGCACCTACAACTACCCGGAGAACCGCATCTCCGACCACCGCATCGGCTTCAAGGCCCACAACCTCGACCAGGTCCTGAACGGCGAGCTGCAGCCCGTGATCACCGCGCTCCAGGAGGCCGACACGGCCGCCCGGCTCGCGGCGGTCGGCGGCCCGGCCGACTGATCGCGCCGTCCCCGATGCCCGCCCCGCACCAGGTCCGCGTCGTCCTGCGCACCGCGGCCGAGCGCCTGCGCGACGCCGGCGTCGAGTCGCCCGAGGCCGACGCGCGCACGCTGCTCGCGTACGCGTGCGGGATCGAGCCGGCCCGGATCCCGCTGCTGGACGCGCTCGACGACGAGGCGGTGGCGGTCTTCGAGGGCCTGGTCACCAGCCGCGCGGCGCGCGTCCCGCTGCAGCACCTGACCGGGCGCGCCTACTTCCGCCACGTCGAGCTCGAGGTCGGGCCCGGGGTCTTCGTGCCGCGCCCCGAGACCGAGGTGATGACGGGCTGGGCGGTCGACGCGCTGCGCCCGATGATCGCCTCCGGCGGCCGGCCCCGCGTGGTCGAGCTGTGCGCCGGCTCGGGGGCGATCTCGCTGGCCCTGGTGAGCGAGCTGACCTTCCTCGACGTCTACGCCGTCGAGCTCTCGCCCGAGGCCGCCGCCTACGCGCGCCGCAACCTCGCCGACACCCTCGTCGAGCTCTACGTGGGCGACATGGCCGACGCGCTGCACGTGCTCGACGGCCAGGTCGACCTGCTGATCGCCAACCCGCCCTACATCCCGCTCGACGCGTACGCCTCCGTGACCCCCGAGGTGCGCGACCACGACCCGCTGCCCGCGCTGTTCTCCGGCGACGACGGGCTCGACGCGATCCGGGTCGTCACGCAGGTCGCGACGCGCCTCCTGCGCCCCGGCGGGCTGCTGTGCTTCGAGCACGCCGACGCGCAGGGGGAGTCGGCCCCCGCCGTGGTCACGCAGAGCCGGGCCTTCACCGGCATCCGCGACCACCTCGACCTCGCCGGGCGCCCGCGCTTCGTGACGGCCGTACGCCGGACCGCTGGCAGGATGGCCGGGTGAGCCTGCACCCTCGCGACCCCGACGACCCGGACGCCCCCGTCGCCTCCGACGACCTCGACGACGAGGGGGAGAGCGTCGCCTTCGAGGAGCGGCCCGAGCCCGCGTACGACCGCTTCGACTGCACCGACGGCCAGGACACGACCGAGGCCATCGACGCCGCCCGCCGGGCCGTCTCCGACGGCGCCTGCGTGGTGCTCCCGACCGACACCGTCTACGGCATCGGCGCCGACGCCTTCAACGGCGAGGCGGTGCAGCGTCTCCTCGACGCCAAGAACCGCGGCCGCGACATGCCGCCGCCCGTGCTGATCGGCGACGCCAGCCTGCTGCGGGCGCTGGCGACCGAGGTGCCCGACGTGGTCCACGAGCTGGTCGAGGCCCACTGGCCCGGCCCGCTGACCATCGTGTGCCGCATCCAGCCGAGCCTGCGGATGGACCTCGGGGAGACCGGGGGCACGATCGCGCTCCGGGTGCCCGACCACGCCCTCGCCCGCGAGGTGCTGCGGCGCACCGGCCCGCTCGCGGTGAGCAGCGCCAACCTCTCCGGCCAGCCGGCCGCCCTGACCTGCGACGAGGCGGTCGACCAGCTCGGCGAGCGCGTCGCGGTCTACCTCGACGGCGGACCGGCCGGCACCGAGGTCGACGGCGCGCGCGTCTCGCCGCCCTCGACGATCGTCGACTTCACCCGCCGCGACGGGGGCCAGCTGCTGCGCCGCGGGGCCCTCGACCTCGAGACGCTGCGCCGGGTGCTGCCCGACCTGGCCGACCTCGACGAGCCCGCCACGACGCCCGAGCCCGAGAAGGCACCCGAGCCCGAGAAGGTGCCCGAGCCCGACGGGCCTGCGGAGCACTAGTGCGGGAGTACCTGCTCGTCCTCCTCGTCGCGGCCGCGGTCACCTACCTCGGCAGCGCGTTCTGCCGTCGGCTGGCCTTCCGCGTCGGCGCGCTCGCCCGGGTGCGGGACCGGGACGTGCACACGATCGAGATGCCCTACTTCGGCGGCATCGCGATGCTCGGGGGCGTGGCCGCAGCGCTGCTGCTGTCGTGGCAGCTGCCCTTCCTCGGCAGCCAGGCCACGGTCCAGCAGGACTCGCGCGCCGTCCTCGTCGCCGCGGCGGTCATCGGGGTGGTCGGGGTCCTGGACGACGTCTACGAGCTGCCCGCCCTGGCCAAGTTCGCGGGGCAGGTGCTCGCGGCCGGGGTGGCGGTCGGTCTCGGCATCAAGGTGCTCTGGATCCCGCTGCCGGGGCGGGTGTGGTCGCTCGACCAGCCCACCTCGATCGCCATCACGGCCTTCTTCATCCTCGTGTGCTGCAACGCGGTCAACTTCGTCGACGGCCTCGACGGCCTGGCCACCGGGGTCGTCGGGATCGGCGCGTTCGCCTTCTTCGCGTACTCCTACCTGCTGACCGTGGACCAGGACCTCACCCGGGCCACGACGCCGAGCCTGATCAGCGTGGTGATCGTCGGCGCCTGCCTGGGGTTCCTGCCGCACAACTTCTTCCCGGCGCGAATGTTCATGGGCGACTCCGGGTCGATGCTGCTCGGGCTGCTGCTGGCCACCTCGACGGTGAGCCTCACCGGCCAGATCGACCCGTCCCAGCTCGACAGCGACCGCGGCCTCGTCCCGGCGATCCTGCCGCTGGTGCTCCCGCTCGCCATCCTGGCGCTGCCCTTCCTCGACCTGACGATGGCCTTCCTGCGCCGCACGTACGCGGGCCGGTGGTGGTTCCTGCCCGACAAGCAGCACCTCCACCACCGCCTCCTGGAGCGGGGCCACAGCCAGCGCCGCGCCGTGCTCCTGATGTACGTCTGGTCGGGGCTCGTGTCCTTCGGCGTCATCGCGCTCGGCCTCGTCCACGGCAGCCGCCAGTGGACCGTCGCCGGCGTGGTCGCCGTGCTGGCCCTCGTGCTGCTGCTCATCACGCTGGGCCGGCGCCCGGCCCGCCCGGTCGAGCCGCGGGCCGAGCCGGCGACCCCCGGGGTGGCGCTGCGGGACCAGGCCTGAGCCGCCGCTCGACCCCGCGCGTGATGCAGACCACGCGACGCGCTGGTACGGCGTGAACGTGGCGAGGGAGAGGGGTGAGGCTGTGCTAACTTTCTCGTCCCGCAGCCCAGGCCCCCAAGCCCGCTTCGCTCCTCGCGACGACGACGCCCCGACCAGCAGAAGGACTGCCCAGCACATGCCGAACCTCTCCGCCGAGCGCGCACGCTCGCACGCGAGCGGCCCGAGCGTGCACGTGGTGCGGGCCCGCAAGCTCCTCTACGGCGGCCTCGCCGGCGGCGTCGCCGCGGCGGTCCTGAGCATGATCGGCTTCGGGATCGGCTACGGCACCCGGGGCCTCGGCTCGGCGGCGCTCGCGTCGTTCATGGTCCTGTTCTTCTACAGCGTCGGCCAGCTGGTGATGGTGCGGTTCGCCGACGCCGGAGCCCGGCTGCTGCTCTCGGTCGCGCTGGCCAGCTACACCGGCCGCGTCGTCGTCCTCGGGCTGCTCCTGCTGGTCTACGCCCGCTTCGCCGACCGCTTCCCGGTCATCCCGATGGTGGTCTTCCTCTCCACGGTGGCGGTCGTCGTCGGCTGGCTCCTGGTCGAGGTGATCGTCTTCTCCCGGCTGCGGATCAGCGTCTTCGACGCGAACGACGAGCCGGAGGCCGACGCCGACGCGCCCGCGCACGAGGACGCCCGGTGAGCGCGTCCTCGACGGGTGAGCAGCGTCGCCGGACTGCTAGCGTGAGCGGCGCGATGACGCAGGTGCAGCGAGACTCGGGTGGCTCGACGACTGGACCAGGGCCGGACAAGACGGCGATGGACCAGGGGATGCGTGCGCTCTCCTACCTGATCTCCGGCGTCCTGCTCTACGGCGCGCTCGGCTGGGTCGGCGACCACTTCCTGCACACGAACTTCCTGCTGCCGATCGGCATCGTCCTGGGCGCCGGTCTCGGCGTCTACCTGACGATCAAGCGGCTGCAGGCCCAGGAGCTCGGAGCTCCTCAGGCCCCCAGGGCCACGCGCACGACCACGACCAAGACGGAGGGAGACCGGTGACCGCCTGGTCAGGGTTCGCAGGGCTGATGCCGCTGGAGGGCTACGAGCCACCCGGCGTCGAGAGCTTCGACCTCCCGCCGCTGATCCCCGGGCAGGAGTGGGCGAACAAGTACCTCCTGCAGGCGGTCGTCTCGGTCGTCCTGATCATGGCCTTCTGGCTCGTGATGTCGCGCAAGCGCGCGCTCGTCCCGAGCAAGGGCCAGTTCCTCGGCGAGTCGGCGTACATGTTCGTGCGCAACTCCATCGCCCGGGACACGATCGGCCACGACTTCAAGAAGTGGGTCCCGCTCCTCATCGCGCTATTCAGCTTCGTGCTGGTCAACAACCTCTGGGGCGTCTTCCCGCTGACCCTGATGCCGACCGCCGCGCACGTCGGATGGGCCTACGGCCTCGCCGGTCTCGTGTGGCTGATCTACAACGGCATAGGCATCCGCAAGTGGGGCCTGATCGGCTACCTCAAGCACACGACCATGCCGCCCGGCGTACCTGGTCCGATGCTGCTGATCGTCGCCCCGCTGGAGTTCCTCTCCAACATCATCGTGCGGCCCGCGACCCTGTCGCTCCGACTCTTCGCCAACATGTTCGCCGGCCACCTGCTGGTCCTGGTGTTCGTGCTCGGCGGCGAGTACCTGCTGCTGCACAGCGAGCCGATCTTCAACAAGGTCGCCGGCGTCGCGTCGCTGATCTTCAGCCTGGCGATCTTCGGCCTGGAGATCTTCGGCCTGGAGATCTTCGTTCAGTCGCTGCAGGCCTACATCTTCACCATGCTCACCGCCCAGTACATCTCGTCGGCCACCGCCGAGGAGCACTGACCTCCCACCTCCCGCTGATCGTCAGCGGGAAACCGAAAGGACGCACCACATGACTCCCCTGGAGCTCGTCGGCTCGCTCGGTATCGTCGGCTACGGCCTCGGCGCCATCGGCCCCGGTATCGGCGTGGGTCTGATCTTCGCCGCCGTCATCGAGGGCACGGCCCGTCAGCCCGAGGCCCGCGGCGCGATGCTGAGCACCGCCTTCATCGGCTTCGCCCTGACCGAGGCGCTCGCGATCATCGGCATCGCCCTCGCCTTCGTCTTCGGCTTCGTCGGTCAGTGAGCCTGAGGTCTTGATGACCCCCCTCCTGATGCCGCTGGCGGAGAACCCGCTGCTGCCGGCACCCTTCGAGATCGTGGCGGCGATCGTCTTCGCGCTGCTGCTCTGGTTCCTCATCGCCAAGTACGTCGTGCCGAACTTCGAGCGCACGTACGAGGAGCGCACCGAGGCCATCCAGGGCGGCATCGAGAAGGCCGAGCGCGCCCAGGCCGAGGCCCAGGCCGCGCTCGAGCAGTACCGCTCCCAGCTGGACGACTCCCGGGCGGAGGCTGCTCGCATCCGCGAGGACGCCAAGACCCAGGGCAGCCAGATCCTGGCCGAGATGCGCGAGCAGGCCCAGGCCGAGGCGAACCGCATCCGCACCCAGACGCAGGCCCAGCTGGAGGCGGAGCGCGTGCAGGCCATGACGCAGCTGCGCAACGAGATCGGCGGGCTCGCCACCACCCTGGCGGGTCGCATCGTCGGCGAGAGCCTCGACGACGACGAGCGTGCGCGCCGCACGGTCGACCGCTTCATCGCCGACCTCGAGTCGCAGGACGCGGCCCCGGCCGACGGACGCTCCGACTCGCACGCGCTGACGGACGCGGGCCCCGCGTGAGCGAGGAGCAGCGCGAGGCCGTGCTCGACGAGGCCCTGGACGCGGCCCACGTCGATGCGGCCTTCGCCGACCAGCTCTTCGGGGTCGTCGACGCGCTCGACACCTCGGTCGCGCTGCGGCGTGCAGTGACGGACCCGGCCGCGTCGGAGGACCGGCGCTCGGGGCTCGTCCACGCGCTGTTCGGTCCGCGCGTCGGCGAGGGGGTGTCGGGCTTCGTGGCCGACGCCGCACGCCGGCGCTGGACGACCGGGCGCACGTTCGTCGAGGCGCTCGAGCGCGAGGCGGTCCGGGCGCAGCTCCGGGCGGCCGACGACGACGGGACCCTCGAGGACACCGAGGACGGGCTCTTCCGCTTCGCGCGGATCGTGGCCTCCGACCGTGACCTCCGTACGGCGCTCTCCGACCGGGTCGTCCCGCTCGAGGTGCGCCAGCGCCTGGTGTCCGACCTGCTCGCCGAACGGGCGACGCCGGCCACGCTGGCGCTCGCGCGCCGGGCGGTCGCGGCGCGCAACCGCACCTTCGACCAGACCGTCGAGGCCTACGTGGACCTCGCGGCGGCGCAGAAGAACCGCGTCGTGGCGACGGTCCGGGTGGCCCGGCCGATGACCGACGAGCAGCGGCAGCGGCTGCGGGCCGCGCTCAGCCGCCAGGCCGGGCGCGACGTGGTCGTGCAGGAGGTCGTCGACCCCGACGTGGTCGGCGGGGTCCGCGTCGAGCTCGGGGACGAGGTCCTCGAGGGCACGGTGTCGGCCAAGCTGGACGAGGCCAAGCGCCTCTTCGACTAGGACCACCCCTGGGCGGGGTTGTGCCACCTCGCCGCAGGACGTAAGCAGGCAGTACCGGCAGAGCAGCAGACGAGCACTTCTTCAGCACACGAGCGACGAGAGCAGGCAGCAGGCGATGGCAGAACTGACGATCCGCCCCGAGGAGATCCGGGAGGCCCTGGACCGCTTCGTCCAGAGCTACTCCCCGGACACGGCCAGCCGTGAGGAGGTCGGCACCGTCGTCAGCTCCGGCGACGGCATCGCCCGCGTCGAGGGGCTGCCGTCGGCGATGGCCAACGAGCTGCTCACCTTCGAGAACGGCACCGTCGGCATCGCCCTGAACCTCGACGTCCGCGAGATCGGCGTCGTCGTCATGGGCGACTCCGAGGGCATCGAGGAGGGCCAGGTCGTCCGGCGCACCGGTGACGTCCTCTCGGTCCCGGTCGGCGACGGCTACCTCGGCCGCACGGTGGACGCGCTCGGCAACCCCATCGACGGCCTCGGCGAGATCACCGACCTCGACGGCCGCCGCCAGCTCGAGCTGCAGGCCGCCGGCGTCATGGACCGCCAGGAGGTCCGCCAGCCGATGCAGACCGGCATCAAGGCCATCGACGCCATGATCCCGATCGGCCGCGGCCAGCGCCAGCTGATCATCGGCGACCGCAAGACCGGCAAGTCCGCCATCGCGATCGACACGATCATCAACCAGAAGAACGCCTGGGCGAGCGGCGACCCCGAGCAGCAGGTCCGCTGCATCTACGTCGCGATCGGCCAGAAGGGCTCGACCGTGGCGGGCATCCGCGGGCAGCTCGAGGAGGCGGGCGCGCTGGAGTACACGACCATCGTGCACGCCCCGGCCTCCGACGCCGCCGGCTTCAAGTACGTCGCCCCGTACACCGGCTCGGCCATCGGCCAGCACTGGATGTACCAGGGCAAGCACGTCCTCATCGTCTTCGACGACCTGACCAAGCAGGCCGAGGCCTACCGCGCCATGTCCCTGCTGCTGCGCCGCCCGCCGGGCCGCGAGGCCTACCCCGGCGACGTCTTCTACCTGCACTCGCGCCTGCTCGAGCGCTGCGCCAAGCTCTCCAAGGAGCTCGGTGGCGGCTCGATGACCGGTCTGCCGATCATCGAGACGAAGGCCAACGACGTGTCGGCCTTCATTCCGACGAACGTCATCTCGATCACCGACGGCCAGATCTTCCTGCAGTCGGACCTGTTCAACGCCAACCAGCGACCCGCCATCGACGTCGGCATCTCGGTGTCGCGCGTGGGTGGTGCGGCGCAGATCAAGGCCATGAAGACGGTCTCGGGCTCGCTCAAGCTCGAGCTCGCCCAGTACCGCGACATGCAGGCGTTCGCCATGTTCGCCTCCGACCTCGACGCGACCACGCGCCGTCAGCTCGACCGGGGCTCGCGCCTCACCGAGCTGCTGCGCCAGCCGCAGTACTCGCCGTACCCGGTCGAGGAGCAGGTCGTCTCGGTGTGGGCCGGCCTCCAGGGGCTGCTCGACGAGGTACCCGTCGACGACGTGCTGCGCTTCGAGCGCGAGCTGCTGGACCACCTGCGCCACAACGGCAGCGCGCTGCAGAACATCCGCGAGACCAAGGTCTTCGACGACGACACCGCGAACGGGCTGCGCGAGCAGATCGCCGAGTTCAAGCGCGGCTTCCAGACCAGCGAGGGCAAGATGCTCGCGGGCCGCGAGGAGCACGACGCGACGGACCCGGACGACGTGAACCAGGAGCAGATCGTCAAGCAGCGGAGGTCCTGACCACATGCCAGCGAGCCTGCGCGACCTGCGGCAGCGCCGGAGCTCGGTGACGACCATCAAGAAGGTCACCCGGGCGATGGAGCTGATCGCCGCGTCGCGGATCGTCAAGGCGCAGCAGCGGGCGCAGTCCTCGGCGCCGTACGCCCGTGAGCTCACGCGCGCGGTGTCGGCGGTGGCGACGTTCTCGAACGTCGACCACCCGCTCACCACCGAGTCGGACAACCCGACGCGGGCCGCCGTCCTGCTCATCACCTCCGACCGTGGCTTGGCCGGGGCGTACTCGTCCTCGGTCATCCGCCAGGGCGAGGAGCTCAACCAGCTGCTGCGCGAGAGCGGCAAGACCGCCGTGCCGTACCTGGCGGGCCGCAAGGCCACGGCGTTCTACGCGTTCCGGCGCCGCGAGGTGGCCGGCAGGTGGGAGGGCTTCTCCGACGCGCCGACGTACGCCCACGCCCGCGAGATCGCCGATGCGCTGATCGAGGCGTTCCTCAAGCCGACCGAGGAGGGCGGCGTCGACGAGATCCACGTCGTCTACACCCGGTTCGTCTCGATGCTCACGCAGAAGGCCGAGGTCATCCGGCTGCTGCCGCTCGAGGTCGTCGAGGGCGAGGAGCCCCCGGCGGACAGCGAGCTGTTGCCGCTGTACGAGTTCGAGCCGGACGCCGAGACCGTCCTCGACGAGCTGCTGCCGCTCTACGTGGCGAGCCGCATCCAGTACTGCCTGCTGCAGTCCGCGGCGTCGGAGCTGGCGAGCCGCCAGCGGGCGATGAAGTCGGCCACGGACAACGCGCAGCAGCTGATCGAACGCCTGACCCGGGAGGCCAACCAGGCCCGGCAGGCCGAGATCACCCAGGAGATCTCTGAGATCGTCGGGGGTCGGCGGCCCTGGCCGAGGCCACCGCCGGCGTCGACTAAGACGTAGGAAGAAGGAGCACCATGAGCGTAGACACCACTCTCGAGGCGACCCAGGCCCCCACCAGCGGTGGCGTCGGCCGGGTGTCGCGGGTGATCGGCCCCGTCGTCGACGTCGAGTTCCCCGTCGACCAGATGCCCGACATCTACAACGCCCTGCAGGTCGACATCACCATCGGTGACACGACCCGCACGATCACGATGGAGGTCGCCCTGCAGATCGGCGACAACCTCGTGCGGGCCATCTCCCTCAAGCCGACCGACGGCATGCGCCGCGGGTCCGACGTGCGCGACACCGGCAAGCCGATCTCGGTCCCGGTCGGCGACGTGACCAAGGGGCATGTCTGGGACGTGACCGGCAACGTGCTGGACGTGGACGCGTCCACGGTCCAGGTCGACGAGCGCTGGTCCATCCACCGGCCGCCGCCCGCCTTCGACCAGCTCGAGTCCAAGACCGAGATGCTCGAGACCGGCATCAAGGTCCTCGACCTGCTGACGCCGTACGTTACCGGCGGCAAGATCGGCCTCTTCGGCGGCGCCGGCGTGGGCAAGACGGTCATGATCCAGGAGATGATCTACCGGATCGCCCACAACTTCGGTGGCACCTCGGTGTTCGCCGGGGTGGGGGAGCGCACCCGCGAGGGCAACGACCTCATCAACGAGATGGAGGAGGCCGGCGTCTTCAAGGACACCGCCCTCGTCTTCGGGCAGATGGACGAGCCGCCGGGCACCCGGCTGCGCGTGGCCCTCTCGGCGCTCACGATGGCGGAGTACTTCCGCGACGTGCAGAACCAGGACGTGCTGCTCTTCATCGACAACATCTTCCGGTTCACCCAGGCCGGCTCGGAGGTCTCGACCCTCCTCGGCCGGATGCCGTCCGCGGTGGGCTACCAGCCCAACCTGGCCGACGAGATGGGTCAGCTCCAGGAGCGGATCACCTCGACGCGCGGCCACTCGATCACCTCGATGCAGGCGATCTACGTGCCCGCCGACGACTACACCGACCCGGCGCCGGCCACCACGTTCGCGCACCTCGACGCGACGACCGAGCTGAGCCGCGAGATCGCCTCCCGCGGTCTCTACCCGGCCGTGGACCCGCTCACCTCGACGAGCCGGATCCTCGACCCGCAGTACATCGGTCAGCGTCACTACGACGTCGCGGTGCAGGTCAAGCAGATCCTCCAGCGCAACAAGGAGCTGCAGGACATCATCGCGATCCTCGGTGTCGACGAGCTGTCCGAGGAGGACAAGATCGCCGTCAACCGGGCGCGTCGCATCCAGCAGTTCCTGTCGCAGAACACCTACATGGCCGAGAAGTTCACGAACATCCCGGGCTCGACCGTCCCGCTCTCGGAGACGATCGACAGCTTCGAGATGATCGTCTCGGGCAAGGTCGACCACATCGCCGAGCAGGCGTTCTTCAACGTCGGCAGCATGGAGGACGTCGAGCGTCGCTGGTCCGAGCTGCAGAAGGACAGCTGAGCATGGCTGCAATGACTCCGGGGGAGACGACCCCCCCGAACCCCCCGAGGTGAAGCATGCCTGAGCCCATGCAGGTCGAGGTCGTCTCCGCCGACAAGGTCATCTGGTCGGGGGAGTCGACGAACGTCATCGCCAAGACGACGGACGGCGAGATCGGGATCCTGCCGGGTCACGCCCCGGTCCTCGCGGTGCTGCAGCCCAGCGCCGTGGTGATCTTCTGCGAGGACGGCAGGAAGCGCGAGGTCGTCGCGGTCGACGGCGGCTTCGTGTCGGTGTCGCAGGGACGGGTGTCGATCCTCTCGGAGTACGCCCGGCTGGCCGACGAGGTGTCGGTGGCCGAGGCCGAGCGCGAGCTGGCCGAGGCCCAGCAGCACCTCGACTCCGGCGACGGCAGCGAGGACGACCGCAAGCACGTGCAGCGGGCGACCGCCCAGCTGCGCGCGGCGCAGAAGCGCCAGTAGCAGGGCAGGACCTCCGTCACAGCGGGTCGCAGCGGGCCGGGCGCGTCGAGCGCCCGGCCCGCTGTGCTCACTTGAGTGGCCCCGGCGTCCCTGGTTTGGTACGGACGCCGGGCGCTGCCATGCTCGGAGGCACGTGAGCGCAGGTGCGACGACGAGGACGGTAGATGAGCGGCTGGCTGGGGGTCCTCGAGATCCTGGGGCTGCTCCTGGTCCTCGCCGTGCTGCTGCTCCTGCTGCTGGCGGCCCGGCGGCGCTGGCTGTCGCGCAGCGGCGGCACCTTCGAGTGCAGCCTGCGGCTGCGCACGACGACCCCGGGAGCGGGGTGGGTGCTCGGTGTCGGCCGCTACAACGACGGGCGCCTGGAGTGGTTCCGCTTCTTCTCGTTCTCGCTGCGCCCGCGGCAGACCTTCCGGCGCGGTGAGGTCCGGGTCGTGGAGACCCGCGACCCCGACCCGGTGGAGGCCGTCTCGCTCACGACGCAGTCGCGGGTGCTCGCCCTCGAGCTGGGACCGCGTACGCGCGAGCTCGCCATGAGCGAGGACTCGGTGCTGGGCCTGCTGGCGTGGCTGGAGGCCTCGCCCCCCGGGATCTCCTCCGGGGCGCGGGCCTCCTAGTACCGCAGCGCGTCCGTCGTCGAGACCGGTGCCGCGCGAGGGTTCAGCTGGTCGTGCCGCCCACCGGCACGCTGACCTGGCTCGTGTCGAGGTGGGCCCTGCCGACCTCGACCTGCACCGCGAGGCGGCGCAACCGGGTGTCGAGCGAGGTGGCGAGGGGTCCCGCGACCTCACGGTGGACCAGCCCGAGCACGTCGGGGACCGAGGTGCGGTCGTCCACCGTCAGGCGGAGGGTCAGCTCGGGCGCTGCGGCGCTGCCGCGGATGACGGCGGCAGCACCGGTGACGCCGGGCAGGGTCTTCGCCTGGGTCTCGACCGCGTCGGCGAGGACGCCGGGGTCGAGCCGGGTCAGGCCCGTGCCCGCCTCGTCGTGGAGGCGGAAGGGCTTGGCCTCGTGCTTGCGCGGGATCTGGGCGAGCAGCCAGGCGATGCCGAGCAGGGCCAGGACCAGGCCGACGAGCGCGGTGACGACGACGACCCACGTCAGGCCGAAGGCGGTCGCGGTGGCGTCGCCGAACAGGCGGCGCCCGGTGTCCGGCGGGGTCCAGCCCCCCCCGGTCCGCTGCAGGAGGGGTGCGGCGGCACCGGTCGCGAGGAGGAGGCCGGCAGCACCGGCGACGACGAGCACGAGGCCGAGGACGGTGAGCCACGTGCGGTTGAGGCGGGCGGCGGTCTGGCGCATCAGATGTCCTTGGTGGTGACGGTGGCGCTGACCCGGGGGGCCGGGTGGAGGCCGGCGGCGGAGAGGGTGTCGGTCACCTGCCGCACCACCCGTCCGCGGATCTCGTCGGCCTGCTCGGAGGTGGTGGTGACGCGGAGGCGGACGCGGCGACCGGCGACCGAGGCGCCGACCTTGTCGACCCCGTCGACGCGGTCGGCCTCGGCGGCGGCGAGGCGGGCGATCGCGGTGTTGGTGATGACGTAGTCGGTCTGCTCGGCCGGCTCGCCCTCCGGTCCGCTCAGCTGGGCGGAGCGGAAGCCGCCGGGCTTGACGCCGGCGACGAGGAGCACGACGCCCACGACGAGGGCGACGGCGGTGGCCACGACCGCCAGGGTCGAGCCCAGGGTCTGGCCGGCGACGGAGCCTGCCGGCGTGCTCACCTGGGAGGGCCAGGTCCCGGTCACCAGGCGGCTGATCGCGGCGATGACCGTGAGGACGCCCAGGGCGGTGATCACGGCGGCGACGATGCTCGCCGGGACGGTCCGGCTGGGCCGACGGCGCAGGCGGCGCGGACGGGTGCTGCTCATCTGAGTGCCCTCCTCGGGGTGTCGTCGCGGACGGGGAGGTACGTCACGTCGATGTCGACGCGGTGCACGTCGACCCCGGTGAGCGTCTCGACCCGTCGCGTCACGTGGTCACGGAGCTCGGTCGTCGCACGGCGGATGGAGCCCGGGTAGGCGATGCCGACCTTGATGGAGAGGTCGACCGACCGGGCGGACACGGTCGCGTCGACCGAGGGGCGGGCCGCGGCGTCGGACTCGGACCCGATCCCGAGGAACCCCCCGGAACACCCCGAGACCGAGCCGACCTCCGAGGCGGCCTGGGCCGCGATCTTCTCGACGACGCGGTCGGCCAGGACCAGCGAACCGCGCCGGCGTGGCGAGGGATCCGTGCCGGGTGCGCCCGACCGGGGTGCGTCGGGGGTGCTCACCGCTTCTCCGTCGCCCGCCCGAGGAGGCCGGCGAGGTCGAGGCGGCCGTCGAGGACGAGCCCGACGACGAGGCCGATCGCGCCGAAGAGCAGGACGACGACGAAGGCCCCGAAGGTGCCGAAGGCGGCCGTGAGCCCGAGGACGAGGCCGACGAAGAGAGCGGTGGTGGTGCGCGTCATGGCGCGGTTTCCTTCCGAGGGTGGCGCGGGGTCACCGCGCCGGGTGTGCTGGGTGCTGAGGTGGAGAGGCGCCAGCCGCGGCGCGAGGTGTGCGCCGCGGCTGGACGTCAGGGTCGTGCGGGTGGCGCAGGGGTCAGCGGAGCTGGGTCGTCTCGCCCTGGGCGGCGGACGTGTCGTCGTCCTCGTCGGGCAGGTGCACGTCCGTGACGTCCACGTCGACGGCCACGACCTCGAGGCCGGTGCCGAACTCGACGGCGCGGATGACGTTGTCGCGGATCTGCTCGCTCACGGTCACGATCGAGGCGCCGTACTCGACGACGACGGAGACGGCCACGCTGGTCTGGCTCTCGCCCTTCTCCACGGCCACGCCGCTGGAGACGCTCGCCTGGCCGGTGCCACCGGTCACGCGGCTGGTGAGGCCGCTGATGGCGCGGCGCGCGGCGTTGCCCATGGCGAAGACGCCGGGGACCTCGCGGGCGGCCATGCCGGCGATCTTGGCGACGACGCCGTCGGCGATGGTGGTGTCGCCGTGCTCGGTGTGCAGGGCGTCGAGATGCTTGGGCTCGGGGGCGTCGGCGACGGCCTTGGCCTCGGCGGCCTTGCGCTCCTCGGCGGTCTGCGGGATGACGGTGTCGGACATGGTGCCTCCTGGTGGTGCGGGTTGTGGTACTGGTTGTCGTGCTGTCCTGGGTTCGGTCCCGGTCCTCCGAGATCCGGCACCTCTTCAGTGCCGGGCCCCGAGCGGGTTGGTGCCGCGCCCTTCACCTTCTAGGTCGGGTCCCGGCGGGCGTTCGTCATGCGGATCCGTGAACTTTTTTCCGACGACGCGCGACGGTCCCTCCGGGCCGCGCCAGGAGCAGGAGGACGGCCGTGACGTCGGACGTGCAGGCCCGCGCGAGCGGTGCCCCCGCGTACGACGACTGGGACGACGCCTCCCTCGTCGGGCGGAGCACCAGCGGTGACGACGACGCGTTCGCGGTGCTGGTGCGGCGCTACCAGGGCCCGCTGTTCCGCCACGCGCTGCGCCTCACCCCCGACCGGCGGCTCGCGGAGGACGTCGTGCAGGAGGCGTTCCTCACCGCCTGGCGCCGGCTGCCGACGCTCCAGGACCCCGCGGCGTTCCGGGGCTGGCTCTACCAGATCACCACCCGGCGCAGCATCGACGCCTTCCGCGCCCTCAAGCCCGAGCTCCCCGTGGACACCGCGGACCAGAGCGCGCTGGACCTCGCCTCGACCGGTGCCGGTCCCGAGGGCCGGGCCGAGCTGCGGGCGCAGCTGGGCGACCTGGCGGCCGCGCTGCAGGCGCTGCCCGCGGGCCAGCGCGCCGCGTGGTCGATGCGGGAGATCGACGGGCTGTCGTACGAGGAGGTGGCGGTGGCGCTCGGGGTGCCGGTGAGCACCGTGCGCGGACGGATCGCCCGTGCACGGGCCGAGCTCGTGGAGAGGATGGCCTCGTGGCAGACGACACGCGACTGAGCTGCGGCCGGTCGATCGACGACGTCTGGAGCCACCTGGACGGCGCCCCGGACGAGCACGAGCGCAGCTGCCCGTACTGCCTGGAGGCGCGTGCCCGGCTGCTGCGGCTGTCCGGGGCCGCGGTCGACCTGAGGACCTCGGAGGCAGCGGACCCGTCCCTGCAGCCTGACGTCGGCTTCACCGCCTCGGTGATGGGCCTCGTCCGCGCCGAGGTGCGGCGCGGGCAGGCCATCCCGCTCGACGGCGACGAGGACCCGGGCCTGACCATCAGCGAGCAGGCGGTGGTCGGCCTGGTGTGGGCGGCCGCCGACTCCGTCCCCGGTGTCCGGGCCCGGCGCTGCCGCGTCCGGGTCGCGGTGGACGACGAGCCGGACCTGGACGGCGACGCCGCCCGGGTGTTCGAGGGCGGCACGCTGGTCGACGTGGACCTGTCGATCGCGCTGCAGCCCGGCACCGCTCTCGTGGAGGCGACGACCCTGCTGCGCGGGCGCGTCGCCGACCGGGTGGGCGAGGAGTCCGGCCTCCGGGTGCGCCGGGTCGACCTCGCCGTGGAGGACGTGCTGTGAGCGCGACGCACGCGGAGCTGCGGGCGGCCACCGACGACCTGCGCGACCGCCTGGCCGAGGCGACGGTGGCGGTCGACGGGGTGGTGCGCCTCGAGCCCACCCTGCGCAACGCGCTGCGCCGGCTGCAGGCGGGCACGACGGTGCTCGCCGGGGGCCAGGTGGCGCGCTCCGCCGCCGACGGCATCGAGCTGCACCGGCGCGTCGCGGTGGTCGACGTGGTCGACGTCCACGTGGACCTCGCCGTCTCCCCGGTCCGGCCTGCCTCCGCCACCGCCCGTGACGTGCGGGCCGCGCTGACCCGCGTGCTGCGCGAGTCCGGGCTGGAGCCCGGGCGCCTCGCCGTGGCGGTGCTCAGCGTCGAGCGCTGAGCGCGACGGCAGCGCCGGGAAAAAAGTTCCGGCGGACGCGTGACGGTCCGGCGGCCGAGGACGTCCTTGCTGGTGAACGCACTCAACCAGTGAAGGAGTCCACCATGTCGCAGTCCGTCGTGCCCAGCACCGGCGAGGAGCGTCGCCAGGCCGCCACCCAGGCGGCGAAGGACGCGGAGAAGAGCGCCCCCAAGGAGCTCGACGCCCTCCACACCGAGCACGGGGACACCACGATCGCCGACGGCGTCGTCGCCAAGATCGCCGGCATCGCCGCGCGTGAGGTGAACGGGGTCTACGCGATGGGCAACGCCGCGCGCCGCGCGATCGGCAACCTCGCCCAGCGCATCCCGGGCAGCACGCAGCCCAGCGTCACCGGCGGCGTGTCGGTGGAGAAGGGGGAGCGGGAGACCGCGATCGACATCTCCGTCGTCGTCGAGTACGGCGCCCAGATCGTCACGGTGAGCGAGCAGATCCGCGAGAACGTCATCTCCGCGGTCGAGTACGGCACGGGTCTCGACGTCGTGTCCGTGGACGTGAACGTCAGCGACGTCCACCTGCCCGAGGACGACGACGACGCCGCAGGTTCGTCCGACAGCGACACCCTGCGCTGACCCCCCCGCCGGCGCCCGGACCGCGCCCCACGCGGTCCGGGCCGTCCGGCTGACCCGTCCTCGAAAGGAAGCGGCCATGTCCCGCACCACCACGGCCCTGTTCGTCGGCCTCGTCCTCGGCCTCACTGCCGCCTTCGGCAGCTTCGGCTCGTTCGTGATCGTCCTCCTCTTCGGCGCCATCGGCCTCGTCGTCGGCCTCGTCCTCGACGGCCGTCTCGACCTCCAGGGTCTTCTCGGTCGCGCGACCGAGAAGCGATGAGCGTCGCGACGACCCCGGCCAGCACCCACGTCCCCGCCCGACGCGCGGCCCCGGCCGACCGGGGGCGCCTCGTCCTCGCCGACAAGGTCGTGGAGAAGGTCGCCGGCCAGGCGGCCGCCGAGGTCCCCGGGGTCCTCGGCCGTGAGGGCGGAGTCCTCGGCGTCGGTGCCCACGCCACGACCACGGCGCGTCCCTCGGTGGACGTCGACCTCGGCCGGGACAGCGCCGACATCGCGATCAGCGCCGGTGTCGCGTACCCGGCCTCGATCCGCCGCGTGACGGCGGAGCTGCGCGACCACGTCGCCGGCCAGGTGCAGGCCCTGACCGGGGTCACGGTCCACCGGGTCGACGTCGACGTCACGTTCCTGGTCGTCCCCGGCGCCGACGGCGCCGCCGAAGCGAAGGAGCGTCTGCGATGACCGCCTCCGGTTCCCCCAGCCTGCGCCGCCGGCCGAGCCGCACCGTGCCGGCCAGCATCGTCGCGGTCGTGCTGCTCGCCGTGGGCGTGCTCGCCGTCGTCGCGGCCGTGAGCCGGCTCGTCAACGGCAGCTGGCCCACGCCGGTGTCCTCGGCGGCCTCCGGCGTCGCGGGCCTGACCTGGGGCTCGGGAGCGATCGTCGCCGCCGCCGTGGTCCTCGCGGTGCTCGGCCTCGTCCTCGTCATCGCCTCGCTCAAGCCGGGCGGCCTCAAGAGCGCGGCGCTGCGCTCGGACGGCGCCGGCGTCGTGGCCGAGCGCGAGTACGTCATCTCGACCCGCGCGGTCGCCAGGCTGGCCGTCGCCCGCGCCGACGACGTCGACGGGGTGGACAAGGTCTCCGCCTCCGCCTCGGGCCGCAAGGTCCAGGTCGCCGTCACCACGTCCTCCGAGCAGCGCGACGCCGTCCGCTCGCAGGTCACCGCCGCCGTCACCGAGGCGCTCACCGGTGCCGGCATCACCCCGCCGCCTCGCGTCAGCGTCGCGGTCCGTACGAGGGAGATCTGATGCGTCACCACGCAGGCAGGCTCAACCGCGCCTGGCTCTTCGTCGTCGGCCTCGTGCTCCTGCTCGTGGGAGCCGCGGGGGTCGTCGTCGCTACCGGGCAGCTCGCGCCCATCGGCCGAAGCGCCGGGCTGGACCTGTCCCGCCCCGCGCCCGACAGCAAGATCACAGGTCAGGCGACCGCCTCGGCCTTCTCCTCGACCGGCGTCGTGGTGCTGGTCGTCGTGGTCGGCGTCGTCCTGGCGCTGCTGGGCCTCGCGTGGCTCGTCGCCCAGGTGCCCCGCGCCCGGCAGGCCCACCCCCTCCGGCTCGAGGACGACCCCCAGCGCGGTCTCACGCGCCTCGCGCCGGGCGTGCTGACCGAGGCGGTCGAGGCGCAGATCGAAGCACTCGCCGGCGTGCAGTCGGCGTCGGCGGTACTGCGCGGCGACGCCCGCCAGCCTGACCTGACGGTGAAGGTCACGGCAGGGGAGCGGACCGACGTCCGCCGCCTCCTCGACGCCATCGAGGCCGGCCCGGTCCGGGACCTGGGCGTCGCGCTCGACACCCAGGTCCGCCGCCTCGGCGTCCAGGTCGAGGTCGGTACGGCTCGCCGCCGCTCGGGCGAGATCACGGTCTGAGACGACCAGCAGGCACCACGAACAGCAACGAGGAGGAGCAGACATGGGGATCCAGGACAAGGCCGAGGACGCCGCCGACCGCGCGAAGGACGTCGCCGACGACGCGGCCGACCGGGCCCAGGACGTCGCGGACGACGTGAGCGGGCGGGCCAAGGACGCGGCCGACCGCCTCGGCGACGCCGCGCACGACGCGCGGCGCACCGCCTCCCGCGCGGCCGACGACGCGGTCGACGAGCTGCAGCGTGGCCACGGCGTGGTCAACCGGCTGCACCGGCTCGGCGTCCGCAGCGAGTGGGCCTACGTCGGCGGCTTCGCCTCCATCGGGGCCTCCCTGGCCTCGTGGGCGATCAGCCGCAACAAGACCGGTGACAGCAAGGCCCAGTCCGACCGCTGGGGCATCTTCATCGGCCACTGGGCGCCCACGTTCATGGCGCTCGGCGTGGCGCTGAAGCTCGAAGAGAAGCGCTGAACCGCACGACCCCGCGAGGCGGCCCCGGTCCCGGGGCCGCCCGCCACCGGAGAACCATCGAGGAGATCGACGTGACCGAGGCCCCGCAGTCCCGAACCGACACCGAGCCGACCGCAGCGGTGACCGTCGAACCGACCCCCGTCGCCCGCGCGCAGCGGGCCGCCGCCGAGGCCGCCGGCACGATCGAGGGCGTGCACGAGCTGGGCACACCCGGCGGACGCGCCCTGGTCCGGGCGATGGGCCGCGTACCCGGCGGCCGCACCACCTACGGCCCCGGCGTGAGCGTCGAGGTCGGGCAGGGCAAGGCCGCCCTGGACGTCGCCCTCGTGGCGGAGTACGGCACGCCTGTGCCCGCCCTGGCCGACAAGGTCCGCGAGGCCGTCCGCGAGCGCGTCGAGCGGGAGGCGGAGCTGGAGGTCGTCGAGGTGAACGTGACGGTCCTCGACGTGCACCACCCCGACGACGACGTCGCCGCGGCCCGGCGGGCCGAGATGGCGGAGCGTGCCCGGGCCAAGGCCCAGGAGGTCGGTGGACGGGCCGGCGACGCGGCCCAGGACGCGGCGGACCGTGCGCGCGAGGTCGCCCAGGACGCCGCGGAGCGGGCGCGGGGTGTTTCGCAGGACGCGTCCGACCGCATCCAGGACGTCGCGCAGGACGTCGCCGACCAGGCCGGTGAGGTGGCCGAGGACGGTCGCCGGCAGGCCGCGGACGTCGTCCGCGACGCCGACGACGCGGTGCAGCGCATCGCCGCCCAGGCGGCCGAGGCGGCGGCCGAGCAGGAGGCGGGCGCGGAGGAGAAGTCCGATCGCGTGGCGGCGCCGAACAGCCCGCGCAACGATCGGGACGCCCCGGCCGTTGTGCTCGCGGACGGATCCGGGGACGGCACCGGCCCGGAGGTCGTCGTGACCGACCAGGTGGTGATCGCCGACCGCGTGGTGGTCGTCGACGGCCAGCAGGACGCGCAGCAGCAGGACCAGCAGGACCAGCAGGAGAAGGACCGCACGAGCTAGGCGGGGGAGCCGGCCCGTGCGGGCTGAACCATGGACGGAGACGTGTGGAGACACAGGACCGTGAGGCTCGGGCGACCCCCCGCGCAGAGCCTCACCCGCAGCACGACGTGCAGGCGGATGACGCGGGCACCGAGCGCGGCACGACGGTGAGCGCCGGCGGCGGCTACGAGGGACCGTCCGGGTCGGCCCCGTTCCCCGGAGGCCTCGCCGAGGCCACCGTGGTCGGGCGGGCCCAGGACGGCGACCTCGAGGCCTTCGAGCTGATCGTCCGGCGCTACCAGGCCCCGGTCTTCCGGCTGGCCTACCGGATGCTCGGCGACCGCGGCGAGGCCGAGGACGTGGTGCAGGACTGCCTCGTGCTGGTGTGGCGCAAGCTGCCGAGCCTCACCGACGTGCAGGCCTTCCACCGCTGGGTCTACCAGCTCGCCACCCGGCGCTGCTTGAGCGTGCTGCGGACGCGGACCCGGCGGGCGACCGACGCGACGGAGTCCGACGAGCTCGAGGCCGACCTGCCGGTCGACGCCTCGGCCGACCCGGCGTCGCTGGCGCAGTACAACGCGCAGCTGCGCGGGCTCGATACATTCTTACGTCGCCTGCCTGACGAGCAACGGGCCTGCTGGGTACTGCGGGAGCTGCACGACCTCACGTACCCCGAGATCGCCTTCGCGATGAACCTGCCCGTGTCGACGGTCCGGGGGCGGCTGGCCCGGGCACGTCAGAACCTCACGAAAGGAATGAGCGCATGGCGGTGAGCAGCTCGACGCAGCTCGGGTGCGGTCGCGACATCGACGATGTCTGGGCCAACGTCGACCGGCCGCCGACCGCTCACGAGCAGGAGTGCCCCTTCTGCGGGCCTGCCCGCGCCAGCCTCCAGGAGCTGGAACGGGCCACCGCCGACCTGCGTGCGGCCGACGACGTCGACCCCGAGCTCCAGCCGGGGCCGCTGGTGGTCGACCGGATCCTCGAGGTGGCCCGGTCGGAGGCGCGGCGCAGCCGCCGGCTCCCGCTGAGCAAGCCGGTCGCCGGCGAGGTGACCGCCGACCTCACGGTGAGCGAGCAGGCCGTGGCCGCCGTCGTCCGCCGCACCGGGGACGCGCTCGGCGGCCTCCAGGTGCGCCGCTGCAGCGTCGAGGTCGTCGAGGAGCCCGCGCCCGACCCGGGCACCTCGACCGACATCTCCACCGAGGCGGCCCGGGTGCCGTCCGACGTCCGGGTCTCGCTGCGGATCAGCATCGGCCCGGGCGTGTCCATACCCTTGTTGTCCGAAGAGGTGCGGCGGGCGGTGGTCGCCGTGGTCGAGCGAGAGGTCGGCATGAACGTGATCGGTGTGGACATCGTCGTCGAGGACGTGCACGGTGTCTGAGGTCTCCGAGCCCCTGCCCCTCCGGGCCGAGGGCGCGGCCGGTCGTGGCGCGAGCGCCCCGGCCGTGGTCGGCGCGGTCGGGGACCCGGTCGACGCGCTGCACGAGCACGTCGGTCGTCTGGTCCTCGCGCACCCCGGGATCCTGCGGCTCGAACCGACGCTGCTCGGCGCCCTCGGGCGTGGTCGGCGCACGGGTCTCGACGGTGTCGCCCTGTCGGTCCACGGCCGCGTCGTCGACCTCGACGTCAACGTCGCGACGCGCAACACCCACCAGGCCCGGGCCTCGCTCATCGAGCTGCACGCCCAGCTCGTCGACCTCGTGACCCGGCACGGCTTCGTGCCCGGCACGGTCGAGATCAGCGTGCTCGCGGTCGACGTCGGGGCCTGAGGCCCGCGGCCCGGCGAGACGACCGCCGGGCCCGTAGGTCACCGCTCGCAGGCGATGCCGTCCTTGTCGCGGTCGCTCTTCTTGTTGAGGTCGTAGGTCTTGGTGTCGCGGACGAAGTCGGTGACGTCGCCGCCCTTGTCCTTGGCCCCCGACCGGCCGACGCCGTGCGGGTAGACCTTGGTCAGGGCCGTGCAGTTCTTGTACGTCTTCGGCTTCGGCTTGGCCGGGGGCTTCGGCTTGACGACCACGTGGTCGGCGCCGGAGGTCGCGGCGCCCGTGGTGGTGCTGCCGGCGTACCGGTAGCGGTAGTCGCCCGACCCGCTCGGGGTGACCGAGACCGAGAGCGCGCCCTTGCTGCTGCTCCTCACGGCCTTGACCCGGCGCCAGCCGTCGTCGCCGGAGCCGCGGAACTCGAGGGTCGTCCCCGCCTTGTAGCCCTTCCCCTCGCGCTTGATGCTGCCGGTGACCTTGACCGCCCTGCCCTTCGTCACCGACGACGGCGCGCTGATGGTCAGGCGGACGACCGCGAGTCGCACCTCGACGTGGTCGGCGGGGGAGACGCCCGCCTCGGTCGTCGGGTCCCCGGCGTACCGGAGGCGGTAGCTACCTGTCCGGACCGCCTTGGTCGTGGCCGACAGCGTGCCCTTGGTGCTGCTCCTCACGGTCGCGACCTTCGTCCACGACGCGGAGCCGTCGTCGGCGTGCTCAGGGACCGTCGTGGCCGCGAACGCCTTCCCGGCGCGCCGGACCGTGCCCTTGACGGTGATCGTCGTGCCGACGACGGCCGGTTCCGGCGACGCGTCGACGGTGAGGGCCACGGTGGCCATGGCGGGCGGCGGGGGCGTCACGGGGGAGGGGACGAAGCCGAAGTCCAGGCTGAGGTCCTGCGCGCCAGGTTCCAGCGCGGACGACGTGGCGGAGCCGGTCGAGGAGTCCGACGACGGGTCGCCGACGCCGCTGAGGGTCGGCACCAGGCCGTCCAGCGTCGTGGACGTGGGGTCGACGGCGACGGTGTAGCGGCCGCCGTCGGGCAGCGGTGCCAGCCCGGTGAAGGCGTATGTGCCGTCCGGTGCGGTCGTCTGCGGCCCCCGGACCTGACCGAGGGCGTCGACGACGGGCACCGCGAGCCCGTCCGGGCCGGTCACCGTGAGCCGGACCCCGGCCAGGCCCGGCTCGCCGTCGTCCTGGCGCCCGTCGCCGTCGGAGTCGAGCCAGACGCGGTCGCCGACGGTGACCGAGCCGTCGACCGACGTCGCGTAGAAGGGGGTCACCGCGGAGACCTCGGCGTCACCCGGGACCGTCCGGGCCGTCGCGGTGCTGATGTCCTCGTGGAGGCGGCCGGCGACGACCCCCGAGACCGTCACGGCGCACCGGACGACGGCGCCGGGCTCGACCACGGCCGACCGGTCCTGGTCGCAGACCGGCTCGCCGACCGACCCGTTCCTCACCACGGTCGTCGAGACGTCGAGACCGGAGACGGCCTCGGTGCCGGTGTTGGTGACGACCACCGAGAGGGCGGCGGAGGCGGGGCTCGTGCCGAGCACGGCGGGCTCGTCGGCGGAGCCCCCGGCGGCGAGGCCGTCGGCGGTCACGGAGAGCGTCAGCGCCGGGCCCGCGGTCTCGTCGGCCGCGGCCGGCGCGGTGAGGGCGACCCCGCCGACGAGCAGCGCCGTGACGAGGGCCGCGACGGGGCGGACGAGGGCGAGGGACGAGCGGGGACGCGCGGGCACGGGCGGGCTCCTGGCGGTTCGGGGGCAGCCAGGGGCCACGACTCCCCCGGAGGTCGAGCGAACCGTAGCGGTTCCGCGGCCCGTCGTGGTGCGACGGCGTGATGGTCCGGGCGCTCGTGGCGTCCTGACCGGTGACAGCTCGTACCCGTCGCCCCCAGGAGGTCGCCGTGCCCGCTCGCTTCTCCTCGACCCGAGGCTCCGCCCGTCCCACCGGCGTCCGCGCCGCGCTGGTCGTCGCCGTGCTCGGCGTGCTGCTCGTGCTCGGCGCGGTGCTGGCCCCGGTGCTGGGCACCATCGGCTCCGCCGACGCCGCGTCGGCCGGCGCGCTCGACGTCCCGGTCGGGCGGATCATCCTGGTCGGCGTGCTGGGCCTGCTCGTCGTCCTGGCCCTCGGCGTGGGCCTGTTCCGGACCTGGAGCACCCCGGTGGCCTGGGCCCTCGCCGTCGTGGCCGTGCTGGTGACCCTGGTGGTCTCGCTCTACCCGCTGCTCGTCGCGGCGGACGCGGCGCTGCAGCAGGGCCGCGCCTTCGTCCCGTGGGTCACGGGGCTGGTGGCCCGGCTGCGCGGCTGACCCGCAGCCGGGCCTCGTCGCCCACCCGGAGCGTGCCGCCGCGCACGACCTCGGCCTTGAGCCCGAGGAGCGTGGCGTGCTCCCGACCCAGCGTCCTCAGCACCCGAGGGCCCGCGTCGACGTCGGCGTGCGCCTGGTCGACCATGACGCAGCGCGGCATCGGCTCGCCGAGGCGCAGGACCACCTCCGGTCCCACCGCGAGCTCGGAGCCCTCCCAGCCGTCCTCGACGAACCCCTCGCCCTCGGTCGCGAGCACGAGGTTGGGCCGCAGCCGGCGCGCGTCGAGCACGCCCCCCGCCAGGGCGCCGGCCCGGCGCAGCGACGAGGTCGTGACGAGGTGGACCCCGGAGTCGTCGTGGTAGGTGGTCCTCGACCCGCCGAGCAGCCGCAGCGAGCGCCTGAACGCCGCGCTGAGCGCCTCGTCCGCGCCCGGGTCGCCCGCGCCCCAGCGGCGGCCGTCGGGGTCCTCAAGCCAGACGTCGCCCGGCTCGCCGGAGGCCGAACCTGGGGCCCGCGAGACCCCCGAGCGCCAGCGCAGCAGCCCGTCGAGCTTGCGGAAGCGGTGCGAGGTCTTGCCGCTGCCGAGCTCGCCGTCGTCGGTGCGCACGGCCCACGTACGGTCGAGGACCAGCCCGCGGACGTCCACCTCGGCCAGCTCCAGCACCTGCCCGGCGGTCGACTTCACCGGGTAGCGGTAGAGCGCCTGGACCGTCCCGACCCGCGTCATGCGGGCCAGGATGCCAGCGGGGCCGGCGAGCAGGAGGGGTGGACCGGGGTGGGAACGGGGACGTGGCGGTGACGACGCCCGCCGGCCAGGTCTGCGCGGTGCTCCAGCCGGCCGTGGCGGAGGCCGCCCGGCTGGCGGGTGCGGGTCGCGTGGGTCTGGTCGACGTGACCGGCGGACGGCCCGGCACCGAGGCGAACCTGCACCTCGACGACGTGCTGACGACCTACGCCGGCCAGGGCTCGCTGGGCCGTGCCGGGGCGTCCGTACGGCTGCGCAGCCGCGTCGTCGGCGCTCGGGGTGTGCCCGCGACGCCCGTCCCGGCGATCGTCGCGCGGGAGGCCGTGGCCGTCGAGCGCGACCTCGGCGCCGGCCTGGCTGCCGCCCTCGTCAGGGTGCCGGACGACGCCCTCGCCGTCGTCCTGACGACCTGGGCGCTCTCGCGGCTGCGTCCGGAGCGGCGCCCGGCGTTCCTGCCCGCTCTCGAGCAGTCAGCGGGAGGACGCCCGGTGGCCTGGGTATCGGTGGAGGGCGTCGGCGTGGCGCCGGCGGTGCCGACGCTGGGGGACCGGCCGGCCTCCGGGCACAGCCTCGTCGGCCTGCACCTGGTCGGCGCGGCGGGGCCGCCGCGAGTCCTCGGCCGCTGCTGGTCCCGCGGCGCCGTGCTCTCCTGGTCCTAGTGGTGGACCCGGTCGCCGCCGGGCACCCAGAGGATGTCGCCCTCGGGGCCGTTGACGACGCGGATGAGGATGAATAGCAGGTCGGACAGCCGGTTGAGGTAGAGCAGGGCGGCCGGGTTCACGCCGCCGTCGCCCTCGCTCGTCGCCTCGGTGCCGTACGCCGCCGCGGCGGCCCAGCCGGCGCGCTCGGCCCGCCGGGTCACGGTGCGCGCCACGTGCAGCTGCGCGGCGGCCGGCGAGCCGCCGGGGAGGATGAACGAGCGCAGCGGCGGCAGCTCGTCGCCGAAGCGGTCGCACCACGTCTCGAGCCGCTCGACGTAGGCGTCGGTGACGCGCAGGGGCTCGCGGTCGCCGGGGGCGAGCGGTCGCAGCGGGTTGGACAGGTCGGCGCCGACGTCGAACATCTCGTTCTGCACAGTGGCGAGGACGGCGGCTACCTCGTCGGGCAGCCCGCCGGTCGCCGTGGCCACGCCGATCGCGGCGTTCGCCTCGTCGACGTCGCCGTAGGCCTCGACCCGGAGGTCGTTCTTGCTGACCTCGCTCATGTCGGTGAGGCGGGTCCGGCCGCTGTCGCCGGTCTTGGTGTAGATCTTCGAGAGCACGACCACGAGCACACCCTACGCACGGCGTCCGCACCCGCCGCCCGGCTCGTCGGCGCCGGACGGACAGCCCCGCGTGGCACCCTGGCCCGGTGCTGAGCCGACGCGCCCTCGTGCCCCCCGCCCTCCTCGGTCTGCCCCTGCTGCTCCTCCCGGCCTGCGGGACGGTCCCCGAGCCCGCCCCCGGGAGCGCCTCCTCGGCCGCCCCGACCCCCGGTGCCTCCTCGGTCGAGCCGGACCAGTCCGGGCCCTCCGACAGCGCCTGCGAGTACACCGTCACCGGTGAGGCCGCCCGCCCGGTGCAGCCGCCCACGACCACCGACATCGCCAGCAGCGGCACCGTCAGCTACGTCATGCACCTCACCGAGGGCGACGTCACGCTCAAGCTCGACCGGGCCAAGGCGCCCTGCACCGTCCACTCCTTCGAGTCGCTGGTGGCGCAGAAGTACTTCGACGACACCCGCTGCCACCGCCTGGTCGACTCGGGCATCTTCGTCCTCCAGTGCGGCGACCCGACCGGGACCGGCAGCGGGGGACCGGGCTACTCGTTCCCCGACGAGGTCGACGGCACCGAGACGTACGGGCGCGGGACGCTCGCGATGGCCAACGCCGGGCCGAACACCAACGGCTCGCAGTTCTTCATGGTCTACGACACCTCGCCGCTGCCGCCCAGCTACACCGTCTTCGGCTCCTTCGACGAGAAGTCGCGCGAGGTCGTCGCGGGCATCGCCTCGCAGGGCCAGGACGGCAGCTCCGGCGCGAGCGGCGGCGGGAAGCCGAACAGCCCGGCCGAGGTCAAGAGCATCACCAAGGAGTCCTGAGCGCGGTCCCGGGCGCGGGGCTCAGCGGGGGCGCTCCCGCGGCGGCGGGGTGTCGCGGGGGTCGTGCCGCTTGGGCTTCAGCGAGACGAAGACCGCGGCCACGATGATCAGGCCGAGGCCGAAGAAGCCGCCGAGGATCGAGGCCGCGAAGCCGTTGCCCCGCCCCGCCGGGGAGACGGGCTCCTGGACCCCCGGCGTCGCGTCCAGCGGCACCAGCGTCAGCAGCGTGACGATCAGGTCGTGCACCCGGGCCTCCTCGGCTCGTCGTGACCAGGTTTCCACCGGCCGGCGCCGATCAGTTGCGTCCCGGACGGTGGGTGTTGCTTCACCCCGCCTCCATCAACCGGCGCAGCGCGGACACGAACACCGCGGGCTGGTCGGCGTGCACCCAGTGGCCCGCGCCCTTGACGCGGACGAGCCGGACGCGGGGGAACAGGGCCCGCATCGCGGGCGCCGAGGACGGCTGGACGTAGGGCGAGGTCGCGCCCGCCAGCCAGAGCACCGGGCCCTCGTACGTCCCGAGCGGCCCGTCCGGCCACGCGGCGATCTCGGGGAGGCTGTCGCCCAGCAGGTCGAGGTTCATCTGCCAGCGCCACCGGGCGCCCTCGCCGCTGCCCTCGCGGCGCAGGTTCTGCAGCAGGAAGCCGCGCACCGCGCGGTCCGGGACGCGCTCGGTGACGACGGCCTCGGCGCCCGCGCGGTCGGTGAGCGTGGCGAGGTCGACGGCGCGCATGGCCTCGACGTAGGTGCCGAACCCGCTCACCCCGTCGCTCGTCTGAGGGGCGATGTCGACCACGCAGAGCCGTTCGACCAGCGCGGGGTGGCGCAGGGCGACGAGCATCGCGACCTTGCCGCCCATGGAGTGCCCGACCACCGTCCAGCTCTCGCCGGGGGCCAGCGCGGCGAGGTGGTCGGCCACCTGGTCGGCGACGGCGGGGTAGGAGAAGCGGTCCGACCACGGCGAGCGGCCGTGGTCGGGTAGGTCGAGCAGCGTCACACGGGCGTCGGCGGCGAGCGCCTTGGCGACCTGGGTGAAGTTGCGGCCCTGGCCGAAGAGACCGTGCAGCAGCACCAGCCGCGGACCGGTCTCGCCGTAGGTGGTGCTCGCCAGGCCGCTGTCCTGCGCCGTCCGGACCGGGCTCACGGGCGCCGCTGCCAGCAGCCGGTGTGCCAGTGCCGGCGCTCCTCCAGCGGGCTGGTCACCGCCCAGGAGGAGCCCTCCGCGGGCCAGGCCACGACGTGCGGCGTGCCGGGGAGGACGACCTGCTGGCAGCCGGGGCAGCGGTACTCCTTGGTGGCCCGGGCGCCCGGCACGCTGCGCACCACCCATGCGCCGTCGGCCTTGGTCTCCGAGGCCGCGTGCCCGGCCGAGAGCGGTCGTGCGGCACGCAGGTGCTTGCTGGGTCGGCGGGCCACGCGACCAGTGTTCCAGGCGCGCACCACTAGGGTGGCGCGGTGCGTCTGCTGATCGCCCGGTGCCAGGTCGACTACGCGGGGCGGCTGACCGCGCACCTGCCGATGGCCACCCGCCTCATCCTCGTCAAGGCCGACGGGTCGGTGTCGATCCACGCCGACGACCGCGCGTACAAGCCGCTCAACTGGATGAGCCCGCCGTGCACGCTCACCGAGCGCCCCGCCCCGCCGGTCCCCGAGCCGCTGCCGGACGCCGCCGCGGTGGCCGAGCCCCTGACGGCGGTCTGGGAGGTCCGGGGTCGCGACGGCGACACGCTGCAGATCTCGATCGGGGAGGTGTTCAGCGACTCCTCCCACGACCTCGGGGTCGACCCGGGCCTGGTCAAGGACGGCGTCGAGGCCCACCTGCAGGCGCTGCTCGCGGAGCACCCGGGCAGCATCGCGCCGGGGCTGACGCTGGTCCGTCGCGAGCACCCGACCCCGGTCGGTCCGGTCGACCTGCTGTGCCGCGACGCGGACGACGCGTACGTGATCGTCGAGATCAAGCGGCGCGGCGAGATCGACGGCGTCGAGCAGCTCACGCGCTACCGCGAGCTGCTGAACCGCGACGCCCTGCTCGCCCCGGTGCGCGGGATCTTCGCCGCGCAGAGCATCACGCGCCAGGCGCGGACGCTGGCCGAGGACCGCGGGCTGACCTGCGTCCTCGTCGACTACGACGTGCTGCGCGGCCTCGACGACCCGGGCTCGCGGCTGTTCTGAGCCCGGGCCGGTCGGACCAGCAGCGTCAGGCGCTGCGGCTGTCGAGGTAGCGCACGGCCGTCGCGTCGTCGTCCTGCTGGTCGTCCTGCTGGTCGTCCTGCTGCTCGTCCTGGCCCTCGGCGGGCTGGGCCGGCTGCCCGGAGGACACGTTCTCGAACTCGCTGAACAGGATCTCGGGGACCTCGGGCAGGTTGCCCGCGGTCTCGGCGGCGAGGGCGCTCAGCGAGGCGAGCTGGCCGAGGATCGCCGAGCGGCGCTGGTCGAGCAGCGCCTGCTCCTGGCGCATCTGGCGGCGGCGCCAGGTGTACTCCTGCCGGGCACGCTCGTCGATCGTGGCGGCCTGCTGCTGGGCGGCGGCGATCATCGCCTGGGCGTCGGCGCTGGCCGCGGCCCGGACCTGCTCGGCGTCGGCGATCGCCTCGGCCCGCAGCGCCACCGCCTGCTCGGTCTCGGCAGTCAGGTGCGCGGCCGTGGTGGTCTGCTGGCGGGTCGCGTCGGCGAGCATCGCCTCGACCTGCGCGGCCGCCTCGTCCTGCGCGCGCCGGAGCTCGGCGTAGGTGGCCTCGCGGTGGGCGGCCACGTCGGCGGCGACGGCCGCGGCGTCGCGCTCCGCCCCCGCCCGGGTCTCCTCGGCCTGCAGCACGGCGCTCTGCACGAGGTCGCGGGCCCGGGCGTCCGCCTCGCCACGGACGGCCTCGGCCTCGAGACGGGCGGCGGCGAGCAGCTGCTGGGCCGACGCCTGCGCGCGCTCGAGCGCGGTCCGGGTGTCCTCCTCGGCGCGGCGGTGCAGCTCGTCGAGCTCGGCGAGGCGCGTGCGGCGCAGCTCCTCCAGCTCGCGCGCGGTGTCGTCGCGCATCCGGTCGGCGTCGCGCTGCGCGCCGTCGACCAGGTCGTCGGCCGCCGTGCCTGCGCGCTGCGTGGTCTCCTTCGCCTGCTCCTCGGCGACCCGGAGGATCTCCTTGGCCCGCCCGCCGAGGGCGGAGAAGTCCGGGGTCATCGCCCGCTGGGCGGTGAGCGAGCGGTTCTGGGAGGCCAGGCTGTCGACCTCGCGCTGCAGGGCGGCGAGCTGGCCCGACGTCTCGGCCACGAAGCGCTCCACCGCGTAGCGGTCGTAGCCCTTGCGCGCGGTCGGGAACCGGCTCGTGCCCGGCTCGGAGTCGGCGTGGTCGGTCGTGCTCATCCTGCCCCCTCGGGCGCCGCGGCCCCCTGACGGCGGGGGACCCGTACGACGGCGAGGGGCCAGGCTAGCCGCTCACGGGCACCGCACCCCGGTGCGAACCGCCGACGCGCGGCGGTCCGTCAGGAGGAGGCGGGTCAGCGCGGGGTGCGGCGGGTCCGGGGGGTCGCCGGCTGCGAGCCGGGAGGCGCCAGCAGGGTCGGCTCGCCGTCGACCGGGATGTCCGGCACGACGTCGTCCTCGTCCTCGCCCGCCTGCTGGCCGGTCTTCGCGTCGGCGGGCCCGTCCGTGTGCTCGTCGGGCCGGACCTCGGCCGGTTCCTGCTCCTCCGGCGGCAGGCTGGGGGAGGAGTAGGCCTTGAGCACGGTGCGGTCCTCGCCGTCCTCCGCGACGTCCTGGGAGTCCGGGGCGTCGTCGCCCGCACCGTCCCGGCCGGTGTCCCCGCCGTCGCGGGCGTCGGCGACGTCGCGGTCCTCGTCGAGGTCGGGGAAGGAGGACGCGGTCTGCTGCGCGAGCTCGGACAGGCTGGCCAGCTGGCTGAGCACGGCCGACTTGCGCTGCTGGAGCAGCTCGGTCTCGCGCCGCAGCTGCTGCTTGCGCCAGGAGAACTCCTGCTGCGTGCGCGCGGTGATCGCGGCGGCCTGCTTGCGGGCGGTGGCGATCCGGTTCTCCGCCTCGGCGATGGCGTTGGCCCGCACCTGCTCGGCCTCGCTCACCGCCTCGGCCCGGATGCGCGCCGACTCGGCGACGTCCTCCTCGAGGCGTCCGGTGGACTGGGCGTGGTGCTCGGCGGCCTGGGCGAGCATCGCCGAGGTCTGCACGGTCAGCTCGTCGTGCTCCGAGCGGGCCCGCGCCAGCGACTCCTCGCGCTCGCGGGCGACGTCGGCCCGCGCCTGCGCCACCTCGTGCTCCACCTCGCGGCGCAGCGTCTCGGTCTCCAGGCGGGCGCCCTCGCGCAGGGCGGCGGCCTCGTGCTCGGCCTGCAGCCGCAGGGACGCACCCTCGCGGCGGGCCGCGTCGAGCAGCGCGGCCGCCTCGGCCTGGGCGCGGGCGACCTGCCCGGCGACCTCGCCCTGCAGGCGCGTGCGGAGCTCGCTGATCTCGGTCATGCCGCCGGTGCGCAGCTCGCTGCTGTCGCGCTCGGCCTGGTCGCGCAGCTGCGCGGCGTCGCGGCGCGCCTCCTCGCGGATGCGCTCGCCCTCGAGGTTGGCCGCCGTGGTCAGGTCGTTGGCCTGCTCCTGGGCGAGCCGGAGGATCTCGTTCGCGCGACCGCCCAGGCCCGCGTAGTCCACGTCGTCGGGGTCGACCTCGCGCAGCCGGCTCTCCGAGAGGTCGTCCTGCAGGCCCGTGACCTGGCGCTCCAGCTCGGCGGCGTGGGCGCGCGACTGGACGACGCTGGCCTCCAGCGTGCGCACGTAGTCGTCGACGGCCTGGCGGTCGTAGCCGCGGAGCGCGCCCGGGAAGTTGCCCGCCGCGCTGGCGGTGTCCTCGAACAGTCCGAGTCCGACGTTGTCCGAACGGGCCATGTGATGTCCTTCCCCCTGAGCCGCGGCTCATCCCCCCGGGGGCGGCCCGTCCGGCGGTCGCCGGACCTCGACCAGCTCCACCAGCACGCCACCGGCGTCCTTCGGGTGGACGAAGTTGATGCGTGAGCCACGAGTCCCCGATGCCGGATGATCATAGAGCAGCCGTACGCCTCGGGTGCGGAGCTCGCGGCAGGCCTGGTCGACGTCGGCCACGCGGTAGGCGAGCTGCTGCAGCCCCGGGCCGCTGCGGTCCAGGAAGCGCGCGATCGCCGACGTCGCGCCCAGCGGGGCCAGCAGCTGCACCTGGGCCGCCCCCTCCGGGGCACCCGGCGCGGCGAGCATCGCCTCGACCACGCCCTGCTCGGCGTTGACCTCGCGGTGCACGCACACGAGCCCGAGCACCTCGGTGTGGAAGGCGATCGCCGCGTCGAGGTCGGGCACCGCGATCCCGACGTGGTCCACGGCGGTCACCCCCGGGAGCCCCTGCAGGTGGTCGGCCACGGCAGGAGCCTAGGTGTACTGGGCCAGGACGTTGGTGACACTCGGTTCGAGTGCTTGACGTGAAGAGGACCTCCGAGTGCGGTGGGAGATGTGTCGTCTTCTACCGCTCGGAGGCCCTCAGGTGGCTCACGCTAACGCCCGGCTCAATCGTCATGGTCGGCTGCTGCTGATCGAACGCGTCGTCGTCCAGCACTGGCCCGTCGCCCACGCCGCGAAGGCGATGGGGATCTCGCGCCAGTGCGCCTATCGCTGGGTCCGCCGCTGGCGGGCCGAGGGCGACGCAGGGCTGCTCGATCGGTCTTCGCGCCCGCACCACAGCCCCGGCCAGACCCCGGCCGTGGTCGAGGAGGCGATCACGACCGACCGGGTCGAGTACCGCCGCGGGCCGGCGTGGATCGCCGCTCGGCACCCGGTCTGCGCCCGGACGGTGTCGCGGGTCCTGGTCCGTCACCAGCTGCCCAGGCTGGCCGTGCTGGACCCGGTCACCGGCGAGGTGATCCGCGCGTCGAAGACCACCGCCGTCCGCTACGAGAAGGACGCCCCGGGCGAGCTCGTCCACATGGACGTCAAGAAGATCGGCCGGATCCCCGCCGGCGGCGGCTGGCGCGCCCACGGGCGCCTCGCGACCAACAGCGACAAGCACAAGCGGGCCCTGATCGGCTACGACTACGTCCACTCGGTCGTCGATGACCACTCCCGGCTCGCCTACTCCGAAGTACTTACCGATGAGAAAGGCGTGACGTGCGCGGCGTTCCTCGAGCGCGCGCTGGCCTACTTAGCCGAGCGAGGAGTCGACCGAGTCGAGCGGCTGATGACCGACAACGCCTTCGCCTACCGCTACTCCCTCGTCACGGTCTGCGCCGAGCACGGAATCGCCCAGAAGTTCATCAAGCCGCACTGCCCCTGGCAGAACGGCAAGGCGGAGCGCTACAACCGCACCCTTGCCTCAGAGTGGGCCTACCGACAGGTTTGGACGTCGAACGCCGCCCGCGCTGCAGCGCTTGCTCCCTGGGTCGAGCACTACAACACTGAACGAGCCCACTCCGCACTCGATGGACTCACCCCACTCGCGCGACTGTCACCAACCTCATGACCGGGTACACCTAGGCCGCGGCTGCCAGACTGGGCCCGCCATGGTGACCGCGCTCGATCCCGCCGCCCTCCTGGAGGGCGTCCGCGAGGGGCGGCCGCGGGCGGTCGGCCGGGCCATCAGCCTGGTGGAGGCCTCCTCGCCGCTCGTGCCGGCGCTCGTCGCGGGGCTGGCGCCCGACACCGGGCGCGCCCTCGTCGTCGGGCTGACCGGGTCGCCGGGGGTCGGCAAGTCCAGCGCGGTCGGTGCGCTCGTCGCCCGGCTCCGCGAGCGTGACCAGCGCGTCGGGGTGCTGGCCGTCGACCCGACCTCGCCCTTCTCCGGCGGTGCGGTGCTCGGCGACCGCGTGCGCATGCAGGAGCACGCGCTCGACCCGGGGGTCCACATCCGCTCGATGGCCACCCGCGGCGAGCTCGGCGGGCTCGCCGCCGCGGTGCCCGCGGCGCTGCGCGTGCTCGACGCGGCGGGGTGCGCGACCACGCTGGTGGAGACGGTGGGCGTCGGCCAGTCGGAGGTCGCGGTGGCCGCCACCGCCGACGTCACCCTCGTGCTCCTGGCCCCGGGCGCCGGCGACGGCGTCCAGCTGGCCAAGGCGGGCGTGCTCGAGGTCGCCGACGTGCTCGTGGTGAGCAAGGCGGACCGCGACGGCGCGTCGGCGCTGGCGCAGGAGCTGCGGGCGATGGTCAACCACGGCCGCACCGAGCCGGGCGCCTGGGCGCCTCCGGTCGTGCTGCTGTCGAGCACGGACCGCACCGGGCTCGACGAGGTGCTCGGGGCGGTCGAGGACTTCGTGGCGCACCAGCGCGCCTCCGGCGGCTGGGAGCGCCGGCGCGCCCGCCGTGCGCGCGGCGAGGTCGAGCAGCTCGTCCTCGCCCGGGTGCGGGCCGACGCGCCCGGCGGTGGCGGGGAGCTCGACCGCGTCGCGGCCGAGGTGGCGGCGGGACGCCTCGACCCGTACGAGGCGGCGCGGCAGCTGCTCGACACGCCGTCGGGTCGCTGACTCACCGGCGTGGCACCACCACCGACGTCGCCGCGTGCAGTAGAAACGTGGCTGGCCCTGAGCGGCCCGGCGCCCGGGCCTGCCGAGGTGCCGACCGGATCGACGAGGGGGCGGACGCATGACCAGGTGGGTGAAGCGTTTCCTCTTCGTGCTGGTGGTCGGCTTCTGCCTGTTCTACGTCGTGAACCAGCCCGAGGGCGCTGCCGCCGCGGTGCGCACGGCGTTCCTGGCGGTGGGCAAGGCCTTCGGGTCGATCATCACCTTCTTCACCAGCCTCGCCTCCTGACGGCCGGGCGCCGCCCGTGCTCGCCTGGCTGGACCCGCACGTCGACCAGTACCTGCTGCGTGCGCAGGACGAGTACGTCGTCCGTGAGGTGCGCAAGCACTGGGTGGCCAGCGCATTCGCCTGGGCCCGGTTCGTGGTGGCCGTCCCGGTCGTGGTGAGCGCGTTCGCGTACACGGGGGCGGTGTTCTGGGTCGTGCTCGTGATCGGTCTCGCCCTGGGCGGTCAGGCGCTGTTCCGGGTGCTCGACGAGCACCGCGACCGCTTCGTCATCACCAACATGCGCGTGTTCCGGGTCCACGGGACCTTCAGCACCCAGCGCGCGAGCGTGCCGCTGGGTCGCATCCTCGACATCACGGTGAAGAAGCCCCTGCTCGGGCGCCTGCTGAACTACGGTCACTTCGTGTTCGAGTCGGCCGCCCAGGTGCAGGGATCAGCGAGATCCGCTTCGTCGCCGACATCGACGGGCGCGATGCGGTGCTGCAGGACACGATGCAGCGCGCCGGCCTCCGGGCGACGGCGCCGGCGCAGGACGACGGCACGTGAGCGAGGAGACGGTCCCGGACCAGGGCACGGGCGCCGCACGGCGCCGGCCCAGCCTGCCCTTCGACCCGATCGAGGCGGCGGCGGGCCTGTGGTCGCAGCACTGGGGCGACGTCCCGCGGATGCGCGCGGTCACCTCGCTCATGCGGGTGCACCAGCTGGTGCTGACCGAGCTCGACGAGCGGTTGCGCCCGCTCGGGCTGACCTTCGCCCGCTACGAGGTGCTCGTGCTGCTGTCCTTCTCGCGGCGCGGCGCGCTCCCGCTGGGCAAGATCGGCGAGCGGCTGCAGGTGCACGCCACGTCGGTCACCCCGCTGGTCAAGCGGCTCGAGGCGGCCGGGCTGATCCGCCGGAGCCCGCACCCGGAGGACGGACGGGCCGTGCTCGCCTCCATCACGCCCGAGGGCCGCGAGCTCGTCGAGCGGGCCACCGAGGTCGTGATGAGCGCCCGGTTCGGGCTCGGCTCGCTCAGCGACGAGCAGTGCGACGACCTGACGACGCTGCTCACCTCACCGCGCGAGGCGGCCGGCGACTTCGAGGTCTGATCGAGCCGGGGCAGACCCAGGTCGGACGACGTCAGCCCGCGGTGCGCGGGTCGGCCAGGGGCCAGCCGCCGAGCGCGAGGCGCGTGCGCACGCGGGCGACGTCCTCCTCGCAGGGCAGCTCGTCGATCACCTTGGTGATGACCGTGCCGATGTCGGCGTCGTCGACGGGCAGCCGGCCCTCGCGCACCAGCTCCGCGGCCACCGCCCTGACCTCGTCGGTGCTGAGCCGCCGGGCGAGCACCGCGAGCAGCGGCACGTAGTCCGTGGTCGGGACGCCCTCGGGGTAGCCGGCCTTCAGCCAGCCGACCACCGAGGTGACCCAGCTCGAGAGCCCCACGGCTCAGCCGTCCTCGCCGGCCGGGCCGTCGAGGGAGTCCGCCAGCGGCCAGCCGCCGGCGGCCAGGCGGGCGGACACCCGCGCGACGTCCTCGGGCGAGGGCGACTCGCGCAGCTGGCGCTCGACGAGGCGCTCGATCTCGTCGGCGGTGATCGGGTCGTCGCCGCGGGTCTCCACCGCGCCCGGGGCGGTGAGGTCCGCGGCGATCTGGCGCGTCTGCTCGTCGGTCAGCCGGCGGCGCAGCAGCGCCACCAGCGGGAAGCGGTCCTGGCGCGGGATCCCGTCGGGGTAGCCCGCCTCCAGCCAGTGCAGGACGCGCAGGGCGACGTTGCGCGGGTCCTGGGCCTGGTCGGTGCCGGTCGTCGTCATGCCCGCCTCACCCGAAGAGCTTGAGGCCGAAGCCGCCGGCGACGATGAGGAAGATGCCGAAGAGCACCGCCAGCACGCAGACGCCGAACAGGACGAAGGACCCCGCGCGACCACCCGTGGTGACCGGCGTGGTGTAGCTCGCGCCGTCGGTGGCGAGCGTGCGGCCGCTGCCCTGCAGGCGGATGCCGAGCGCGAAGAGCGCGGGCAGCCCGGCGCCCAGGACGACGCCCGCGACCAGCACCTGCCAGAGGGCCTCGAATGCCTTGAGGAAGATCTCTCCCATGATCAGCTCCGTGTCTCTCGTCGCGCTCAGGCGTTGACGGGGGTCTTGGCCGCGGGAGCCGCGTCCTCGGTGGCGAGGCCACCGGCCCACTCGTCGTTGACGTTGTTGTGGTCGATCTTGGTCTTGCGCGAGTGGCGGAACATCAGCGTCGCGGCCACCACCAGGGCGACGAAGACGACGACGGCACCCAGGCCGCCGCCGATGCCGTGGGCCACGGCCCAGCAGAGGGCACCGACCAGGCCTGCGGCAGGGAGGGTGATCACCCACGCGACGACCATGCGGCCGGCCACGCCCCAGCGAACCTGCGCACCGGGCTTGCCGACCCCGGAGCCGAGGATGGAGCCCGTCGCCACGTGGGTCGTGGAGAGCGCCATGCCGAGGTGGCTGGAGGACAGGATCACCGCGGCCGAGGCGAACTCGGCGGCCATGCCCTGCGGGGAGCTGATCTCGACCAGGCCCTTGCCGAGCGTGCGGATGACGCGCCAGCCACCGATGTAGGTGCCCGAGGCGATGGCGAGGGCGCAGGCGATCTTGACCCAGAGCGGGATGCCCTCGCCGGCGGTCCAGCTGCCGTACGCGATCAGCGCGAGCGTGATCACGCCCATGGTCTTCTGCGCGTCGTTGGTGCCGTGGGCGAGCGCGACCAGCGAGGCGGAGCCGATCTGGCCCCAGCGGAAGCCCTTCTCGCGGCTGCCGGTGGCGACCTGCGCGGTGATCTTGAAGACGATCCAGGTGCCGAGGGCGGCGACCAGGCCCGCGACCACCGGGGAGAAGAAGGCCGGGATGATCACCGAGGAGACGACCCCCGACCACTTGACGCCGCCGAGCCCGAGGGCGGCGATGGCCGACCCGATCAGGCCGCCGAACAGCGCGTGCGAGGAGGAGGAGGGCAGGCCGAGCAGCCAGGTGACGAGGTTCCAGAGGATGCCGCCGACGAGCCCGGCGAGGACGATCGTGAGGATCGGTACCCCCACCAGCTCGGGGAGCGGCGCCCCGTTCGAGCCCTGGATGCTGATGATCTTGTTGCTGACCGTGAGCGCGACCTCGATGCTGAGGAAGGCGCCGACCAGGTTGAGGGTGGCGGCGAGCACGACCGCCTGCTTGGGCTTGAGGGCCCCGGTGGCGATGGACGTGGCCATCGCGTTGGCGGTGTCGTGGAAGCCGTTGGTGAAGTCGAACGCCAGGGCGGTCACGACGACGATCGCGAGGATCAGGAAAGCTTCGGTCACGACTCGATCTTTGGGTGGAAGGGCTATGGATTCCACCCGCAGAACGCCCTCCCGGGCATGATTCATCCACTGTTCACCCGTACGGTGGTGACCCGTCACCCACCGGTCGACACCGGTGTCAGCGGAGCCCGGTTCAGGTGAGGTAGAGCAGCGGGGTCCCGGGCAGCCGTGCCGGCACCTCGGTCTCGAACCACGCGCGCAGCGCGCGCATGGTCTCGGTGGGGTAGACGTACTTGACCCCGCCGAACTTGGACCGCTTGGCCCGGCGCGCGCCGACGTCCATCTCGAGCCTGGTCCGCGGGTACCACGACATCAGCACGTCGCGGCTGCCCGGGGTGAAGCGGTGCGTGATCACCTCGACGGTCAGGTCGACCGCACGCCCGGACGCGGCGACGGGCGCGAGGGCGTCGCGGACGTCGTCGAGCAGCTGGCCGTACGCGTCCTGCCAGCCCTCGACGGGCATCACCGGGGCCACCGTCAGCCCCACCGGGTAGCCCGCGGCGGCCAGCGTGGCCAGGGCCCGGAGCCGCCCGGCCACCGGGGCCGTCCCGCCGTCGAAGCGCGCCGCCACCTCCTCGGCGTTGACCGAGAACCGGGCCCGGGTGCGACCCCCGTGCGGCAGCGCCGCCAGCTCGGCCACGTCGTCGAACTTCGTGGTGAAGCGCAGGCTCGCGCCGTCGCCGTACACGCCGGTGCCGACGCGCTCCACGGCGGCGGCCAGCGACCCCGTCACGTGCTCGATGCCCAGCGGGTCGGTGTAGCAGGACAGCTCGAAGGTCGTGCCCTCGTGGCCGCGCTCCGCGGTGCCGCTCGTGACCGTGCCGTGGCCGACGAGGCCGGGGATCGGGGCGAGGACGTCGTCGAGGTTCGCGTAGACGCGGGTGACCGGCGGCCCGGTCAACGAGCCGGCGAGGTAGCAGTACTGGCAGTGCGCCGGGCAGCCCTTCGCCAGGTCGATGCGCCAGTCGGCGCTCGGCGGGATGGGCTGCGGCTTGAGCGCGCTGGGCGGGGCGACGACGACGGCCAGCGTCGTCTTGGCCCACGCGTACGCCTCCCGCTCGCTCGTCCCGCGCGGGGGTGAGACCCGGCCGACGGTCTCCACGTCCTCGACCCCGGCGGCGGCGACGCGCCGCAGGATCTCCTCGGTGTGCGGCAGCCCGACCGCGGCCCGGGTGACGAGGACCCGGCGCGGCGTCCAGCGCCGGACGCGCGGGCCGGGCTCCGACGTGAGCGTCCCGGTCGGGGGCTCGACAGGGTTCGTGGGCTGGGTCTGGGATGGTGCTGAGGTCACAGGGGCTCCTGCCCGGAGGGCGGCTGACGTGCGCGGGGCGTCCCACCGGAGGGGGACAAACGCGGTCAATCCCGGGCCATGGCTTGTTCAACCGCCTTCTCGCAGGATAGTTCTGTCCTGCCGGGACCTGCGGCGCGCCGAGGGGGGGAGGTGCGCACGGGGACCGGTTCGGGGGGCGGAGGTCGGCCCTCGTCGGGGTACCGGGACCACGGTCGTCGGGATGCTGCCGGGGGCCGCTTCTGCCGGGACGGGCGCAGGGCAGCGCGTCGTCCGGGGGAGGGGAGCTCGTGACCGCTGTGCCGGGTGCGGCCCGGTCGACCAGCGGTTCCTGCGCGCCCTCGGCCAGCCCGGAGGCCACCGGGCCGATCGCCTCGGGCATGACGGCGATGATCCACCGGCTGCTGGGTGGCTACGCGGTCGCCGGGCTCCTCCCGGGCGTCCCCGCCCTGGTGGCGCAGGCGCCCGCCTACCCTCGGCCCTGGGTCCTGGCCGTCCTCCTCGTGGGGGCCGTCCTGGTCGCGGGGATGGTCGTCCAGGCCGTGCGGGGCCGCACGCTGGGTGGATGGCTGCCGGCCTTCGCCGCGTACACGCTCCTCGGCGTGTGGTCCATGTCGGCCTTCACGGGCTCCGGCCTCTACCCCTTCCTCTGGTTCCACGTCGGGCTGGCCGTCGTCTGCGCCTGCGTCTGGGGAGGGCTGCGCCTCGGCACGGGCTACGGGCTCCTCCTCGGCGCGGGGTGGGCCCACCTGCGCCTGACACCGGGCGGCGGCGGGGTCTCCGCCGCCGAGGCGGTGGGCGAGGCCCTCTTCGGGGTCTCGGCGGGCCTGGTGATCGGCGTCGTCGCGCTGGGCATGCTCACCTCGGCCCGGTCGGCCGACGCCGTGGCCTCCCGGCTGCGCGAGCAGGAGGTGCGCCAGGCGGTGGACCGCGCCGTCGCCGACGAGCGGGCGCGCCTGGACCAGCTGATCCACGACGACGTGATGACCACCCTGACCGCGGCGGCGCAGGGCACCGACGCGGCCACCGAGCAGGCGACCTCCCTGCTCGCCCGCGAGACGCTGGCCGCGATCGACGCGATGGGCGACGCGGACGAGGCCGGGGACCTCTCGGTCGCGGTGCTCGTCAGCCTGGTGGAGCAGACGGTGCGCCGGGTCAGCCCCGACGTCGGGTGGACCGCGGACGTGCGCCTGGGCGCGGCCCCGCTCCGCGTCCCTGGTCCGGTCGCCCAGACGCTGCTGAGCGCCGTGCGCGAGGCCGTCCGCAACGCCGTGCGCCACAGCGGCGAGGCCACCGTCACCGTCGGCCTCGACGCCCGTCGGGTCGGCGCCGACCTGGCGCTGCAGGCCCGGGTGGTCGACGACGGCCGGGGCTTCGACAGCGCGCACCTGCCGCTCGACCGGCTCGGCGTACGGCGCTCGATGCTCGAGGCCAGCCACCAGGTCGGCCTCGTCACGAGGCTGCAGAGCCGGCCGGGCCACGGCACGACCTACACCGTGTCCTGGACGGGACGGCCGCAGGTGCTGACGCGCCTGATGCCCCAGACCGACGTCGGGGAGGACGAGCCCCGGCTCCCCGTCGACTTCCCGGCGCACCGGTTCAGCGCCGTCACCTGGGTCGCGCTGGTGGTGAACGTCGCCGTCGGCGTGCTCACGCTCGACGCCGCGACGCACCGGCCGCCCTTCGTCGTCGCGGTAGTCGTCGCGGCGGTCGCGATGGCGGTGGTGCTGCGGCCGGGTGCGGGGCTGGAGCTTCCCGCCGGGTCCGCAGCGGGTGTGGTGGTCGCCGTCGCCGCCGTCCAGGTGCTGATGGCGCTCGCGCACCCGGAACGGGCCGACGGCGTCTTCGAGTGGCACTCCTTCGTCGTCCAGCTCGTCCTCGTCGTCCTCGTCGTCCGGCGGAGGCTCGGCTGGGCGGCGCTCGGCGTGCTCGTCACCGAGACGACGATCGTCCTGCAGGGCCTGGCCGGTCTCTCCAGCTGGCCCGGAGTCGTCAGCCGCGGGTCCGGCCCGGTGCTGCTCGTCGCGATGGCGCTGCTGGTCAACCGTGTCCTGCTGGCGATCGGGCGGCGCCAGGGAGTCCTGCGTCGCGAGGAGGACGAGGCCGTCGACGCCTCGGTGCGCCGCCACGTGGCCCGCGTCCAGCGGGCGCTGTGGCTCGCCGACCTCCGGACGCAGGTGCGATCCGTCCTGCTGCGGCTGGCCGGGGTGCGCGGCAGCGTGCCTGACGACCTGCGCCACGAGGCCCTGATGCTCGAGGCGACGCTGCGCGAGTCGATCGTGGCCCGCAACGTGATGAGCGACGAGCTGGCCGACCTCACCGAGGCCGCACGCCGCCGCGGTGTCGAGGTGCGCCTCGTCGACAGCCGGAGCACGACCGTGCCGCCGCGCGTCGCGCAGGCCGTCCTCGAGGTCGTCCGCCGGGCGCTCGCCGCGGAGTCGGTGCGCCGCCTCGTCGTCCGGCTGGCGCCGGAGGAGGGGTCGACGACCGCGTCGGTGCTGTCGGAGGACGCGCACGGGACCCACCTCGTGCGCCTGGACGCCCTCGGCACCCCCGCCGCCCAGGAGATCGCGGTCGACACCGCCCGGAAGGTCGCGCACCGTGCCCCCTGACCCCCTTCCCTCCGGTGCGGCCGAGGCGGCCGCGATCGACGTGGTGGTCTGCGACGACCACGACGTCGTCTGGGTCGGCCTGCTCGGGGCGGCCCGCGTCACCCGGGGCCGTCCGGTCCGGTTGCGTGGCCATGCGACGGACGCCGCGCACCTGGTCGCCCTCGTGGAGCAGCAGCCCCCCGACGTCGTCGTGCTCGACCTCGCGCTCGGCGACGGCTCCGACCCGGGGGACACGGTCACCCGGCTCATCGGCGCCGGGTGCCGGGTCCTCGTCTACTCCGTCCTCGACAGCCCGCGGCTCATCCGCCGCGCCCTGGCCGCCGGCGCGCACGGGCTCAGCCGCAAGTCCGAGCCGGTCCAGCAGACCCTCGACAAGGTCCGCCAGGTCGCCGAGGGTCAGATCCTCGTCTCCCCGGAGATCCTGTCGATGATCGACGGCGACGCCGACTTCGTGCGGGCCCGGCTGAGCGACCGCGAGCGCGAGGTGCTGGTGCTCTACGTCAGCGGCGTGGAGATCGCCCAGATCGCCGCCCAGCTCTTCGTCACCGAGAACAGCGCGCGGGAGTACCTGCGCCGGATCCGCGCCAAGTACACCGAGGCCGAGCGCCCGGCCTCGACCAAGGTCGACCTCCTGCGCCGCGCCATCGAGGACGGGATCGTCCCGCCCATCGAGCCGTTCTGACGGGCTGCTCAGCGGCCGGTCAGCGCGCCGCCGATGCCACCGACGCTGAACCAGCGGTTGAGCAGGCCGAAGACGACCAGCACCGGCAGCAGGGCGACCAGGGCGACCACGGCGGAGGAGCCGGGTCCGGCCAGCGCCCGGCCGATCGTGTAGCTCTGCTGGGAACGCAGGAAGGCCAGGGCGATCCAGGAGTCGTTCCAGGTGAGCAGGAAGACGTGGACCGCGGCCGAGAGCAGGCCCGGCCGGGCGCTGCTCAGCACCACCCGCGCGAAGCCGCCGAGCACCGAGCAGCCGTCGAGCCAGGCCGCCTCCCGCAGCTCCACGGGCACCGCGTCGATCGCGCTGCTCACCATCCAGGTCGGCGCGGCGACCGAGAGGCCGACGTAGACCACGGTGACGCCCCGCAGGGTGTCGTTCAGGCCGAGCGACGTGAACAGCACGAACAGCGGGACCGTGAACATCAGGACCGGCAGCGACGGCAGGCCGAGGATCAGCAGAGAGAAGCCCGCACGCCTCGGCTGCGGCCCCGCGTGACCACGTAGCCCGCGGGCGCCGCCACCGCGAGCGAGACGACGACCGTCAACGCCGTGACGGCGAGGCTGTTGCCGAGCCAGGTCCGGCAGCGCGGAGCGCGACCATCGGGCGGCCGCGGCTCGGCGGGCTGCCGGTCTCAGGCGAGCGCCGCGCTGACGACCTCGCGGGCGGCGTCCTGGACCTGGGCGAGGTGCTCCGGCCCCCGGAACGACTCGGCGTAGATCTTGTAGACGTCCTCGGTGCCCGACGGCCGGGCCGCGAACCACGCCGACTCCGTCGTCACCTTGAGCCCGCCGATGGCCGCGTCGTTGCCCGGCGCCCGGGTGAGCTTGGCGGCGATCGGCTCGCCGGCCAGCTCGGTCGCCGAGACCGCCGAGGGCTCCAGCGCGGCGAGCTTCTTCTTCTGCTCGCGGTCGGCCGGGGCGTCGACGCGGGCGTACGCCGGGGTGCCGTGGCGGGCGGTGAGGTCGCCGTAGAGCTCGCTCGGCGAACGGCCGGTGACCGCGCGGATCTCGCTGGCCAGCAGGGCGAGCAGGATGCCGTCCTTGTCCGTGGTCCAGGTGCTGCCGTCGAGGGCGAGGAAGGACGCCCCGGCCGACTCCTCGCCGCCGAAGGCGACCTCGCCGGTGCGGAGCCCGGGGACGAACCACTTGAACCCGACGGGCACCTCGACCAGCCGGCGGCCCAGGTCCTCGGCGACGCGGTTGATCATCGAGGAGGAGACCAGCGTCTTGCCGATCGCGGCGTCGCCGCGCCAGCCCGGACGGTGCGCGTACAGGTAGGAGATGGCGACGGCGAGGTAGGCGTTGGGGTTCATCAGGCCGGCGTCGGGCGTGACCACGCCGTGCCGGTCGGAGTCGGCGTCGTTGCCGGTGGAGATGTCGTACGCGTCCTTGCGGCTGATCAGGCTGGCCATCGCGTTGGGCGAGGAGCAGTCCATGCGGATCTTGCCGTCGGTGTCGAGGGTCATGAACGACCACGTCGGGTCGACGCGCTCGTTGACGACGGTGAGGTCGATGCCGAGGTGCTCGGCGATGTAGTCCCAGTACTGCACGCTCGCCCCGCCCATCGGGTCGGCGCCGATGCGCACGCCGGCGTCGCGCACGGCGTGCAGGTCGAGGGCGTTCACGAGGTCCTCGCAGTAGGCGCCGAGGTAGTCGTGGCGGTGCACGTCGGCGGAGACCTCGCTGTAGCGCCGGCGGCGGATGCCCGAGGGGTCGGCGAGCAGCTCGTTGGCCCGCTTGGCGATCGCCGACGTGGCGTCGGTGTCGGCGGGCCCGCCGTGCGGCGGATTGTACTTGAACCCGCCGTCGCGCGGTGGGTTGTGCGACGGCGTGACCACGATGCCGTCGCACCTCGCGGGGTCGCCGGCCGCGAGCCTCGCGTTGTGCACGACGATGGCGCGCGAGACGGCCGGCGTCGGGGTGTAGTCCTCGTCGTTCTCGGCCAGCACGGTGACGTCGTTGGCGCGCAGCACCTCGATGGCGGTCGTCCAGGCCGGCATCGACAGGGCGTGGGTGTCCTTGCCGAGGAACAGCGGTCCGGTGATGCCCTGCGCCGCGCGGTACTCCACGATCGCCTGCGTCGTCGCGGCGATGTGGGCGTCGTTGAAGGCCACGTCGAGGCTCGACCCGCGGTGGCCCGAGGTGCCGAACGCGACCTGCTGGTCGGGGTTCCACGGGTCGGGCACGAGGTCGTGGTAGGCGCCGACCACCGCGTCGACGTCGATGAGGTCTTCGGGGAGGGCCGGCTGACCGGCGCGAGGGTGGGCCATGGCCACATTGTGCCGACGACCGTGCCCGCCAGGCGGCGGGGTCCTCGGGAGACAGGTCCGGACGGGCTGGTCCCGCCTGGGAGGATGGGAACCATGAGCTCGTCCAGCTTCAGCCGTCCCGGAGCCATCGACCTGTCCCAGCTGGCCGCGCGGGCCAAGGCCGCGCCCGCGCCCGGCGGGCCCGCCGCCCCCGGTGCGTCCGCGCCGTCCGGCGGGGCGTCGTACGTCCTCGAGTCCAGCGAGCAGACCTTCGAGTCCGACGCGATCCGGCCCTCCACCCAGCACCCGGTCGTCGTCGAGCTCTACTCGCCCCGCGTCGCCAGCGGCCAGCAGCTCTCCGACGCGCTTGCCGCGGTGGCCAACGCCTCCGAGGGCCGCTTCCTGCTCGTCCGGCTCAACGTCGACGCCGCACCCGGCATCGTGCAGGCGCTGCAGCTCCAGGCGGTCCCGACGGTGCTGGCGATCATCTCCGGCCAGGCGGTGCCCCTCTTCCAGGGCGTCCTCCCCGCCGAGCAGGTGCAGCAGGCCGTCGACCAGGTCCTCAAGACCGCGGTGGCCAACGGCATGGTCGGCCGCGCCCGTCCCGTCGCGGCGGGGACCGACCCGGAGGACGGCGCCGAGGCGCCCGGCGAGGACCAGCCCGACCCCCGCTTCGCCGCCGCCGACGAGGCGCTGGCCCAGGGCGACTTCGCCCGCGCCCGCGACGAGTTCGACCGGCTGCTGCAGGCCAACCCGAACGACGCGGAGGCCGCGCTCGGCAAGGCGCAGGCCGGCCTCTTCGCCCGCGCGTCGGTGCTCGACCCCGAGGCCACGCTGGCCCGCGCCGCCGAGGGCGGCGACGTCGCGGCCCAGCTCGACGCCGCGGACGTCGAGCTCGTCAGCGGCCGGGTCGAGGAGGCCTTCGACCGCCTCCTGGCGGTGGTGCGCCGGGGCGGCGCCGACCGCGACCCCGCCCGCGTCCGGCTGCTCGAGCTCTTCGAGACCGTCGGCGGCACCGACCCGCGCGTCGTCGCGGCTCGCCGCAGCCTGATGGCCGCCCTCTTCTGATGCGCCGCGCGCTCGTCGCGCTCGCGGCGGTCCCGCTCCTGGCGCTCGTGGGCTGCTCCGGCAGCGGCGGGGCGACGACGGCTCCGAGCTCCGCGGCCCCGGCGCCAGCCGGGACGGCCCCACCGTCCGCGCCGGCGAGCCCGTCGCTCGCCACGCTGCCCGCCGAGCAGTGCCTCACGGGGACCTGGCAGCTCGTCCGGTTCGTCGGGGCCAGCGACCAGACGTACGGCACCGGTCAGGGCGGCGACGTGACCGTGCGGTTCGCCGACGGCGGCTACACCCTGCAGGGCGCCGGCCAGGAGCCGCTGACCATCACGCTGGGCGGCGGCTCGGCCGACCTGACGGTCGACGGCCGGGCCACCGGAACCTTCACCGTGGACGGCGCGACGGGGACCTTCCGGCAGAGGTCGGCCTCGGGCTCGGCGGAGCTCGCGGCGGGGTCGCGCAAGGAGCGGCTCGGCATGGACCAGATCACCAGCGTCGTGGGTCTTGAGGGTGAGGGCCAGGTCGCCTGCACCCCGCAGGCCATGACCGTGACGCTGACGGCCGTACGGCTGGAGCTCAGCCGGGCCTGAGCCCGGCCGGCCGGGTCGCGCCTGACGCGACCCGGCCCCGGGTCTCAGCCCCGCGTCTTCTTCTTGATCGCCCTCGCGGCCCGGGACACCGTCTCCTTGACCTCGGAGACCGTCTCCTTGACCTCCTCGGCCGCAGCCTTCGCCGGCTTCTTCGCGGCCGGTGCCTTCTTCGCGGCTGCCGAGGCCGGTCCTGCGGGCGCCGGAGCAGGGGAGAGCGCCTTGGCGGCGGCCCGGGTGCCCGCCTCCACCTGGGCCGGCTCGGCCTGCTCCTCCGTCGGCTTGGGCTGGAAGGACAGCCACACCGCGCCGAGCGGCGGGATCGTGACGGTCGCCGAGGCGACGTAGCCGTGCGACGGGACGTCGGTGGCCACGACCTGGCCGAGGTTGCCGATCTGGCCGGTGCCGCCGTAGGTGTCGGCGTCAGAGTTGAGGATCTCCTTCCACACGCCGGTGCTCGGCAGCCCGATCCGGTAGTCGAGGCGGGGCTCGGGGGAGAAGTTCGTCAGGCAGGCGATCATCTCGCCGTCGCCGTCGTAGCGCAGGAACGAGAAGACGTTGCCGCCCGCGTCGTCGGCGTCGATCCAGGAGAAGCCCGACGGGTCGCTGTCGCGCTTCCACAAGGCCGGGTGCGCGCGGTAGACCTCGTTGAGGTCCTTGACCAGGCGCTGCACCCCGTGGTGGCCGGGCTCCGCGCTCTGCCACCAGTCGATGCTGCGGGCCTCGGAGAACTCCCGGCTCTGGCCGAACTCGGTGCCCATGAACAGCAGCTTCTTGCCCGGGTGCGACCACATGAAGGCGTAGAAGGCGCGCAGCGTCGCGAACTTGCGCCACTCGTCCTGCGGCGCCCGCTCGAACATCGACCCCTTGCCGTGCACGACCTCGTCGTGGCTGATCGGCAGGATGAAGTTCTCCGAGTAGGCGTACGCCATCGCGAAGGTCATCTCGTGGTGGTGGTGCTGGCGGTGCAGCGGGTCGCGTCCGTAGTAGCGGAGCGAGTCGTTCATCCAGCCCATGTTCCACTTGAAGCCGAAGCCCAGGCCGCCGGCGTCGACCGGGCGCGTGACGCCCGGGAAGGACGTCGACTCCTCGGCGATCATCATCGTGCCGGGCTCGCGCTCGTACGCGTGCTTGTTCGTCGCGCGGAGCATCTCGATGGCCTCGAGGTTCTCCCGGCCCCCGTACTTGTTGGGGATCCACTGGCCCTCCTGGCGGGAGTAGTCCAGGTAGAGCATCGAGGCGACGGCGTCGACGCGCAGCCCGTCGATGTGGTACTCGTGCAGCCAGTAGTAGGCGTTGGAGACGAGGAAGCTCTTCACCTCGTTGCGCCCGAAGTTGAAGATGTAGGAGCCCCAGTCGGGGTGCCAGCCGAGGCGGGGGTCCTCGTGCTCGTAGAGGGCGGTGCCGTCGAAGCGCTGCAGCGCCCACGGGTCGGTGGCGAAGTGCCCGGGCACCCAGTCCACGAGCACGCCGATGCCCGCCTGGTGGAGGCGGTCGACGAGGTAGCGGAACTCGTCGGGGGAGCCGAACTTGCTCTGCGGGGCGTAGTAGCCGGTGATGTGGTAGCCCCACGAGCCCTCGAACGGGTGCTGGGCGACGGGCAGGAACTCGACGTGGGTGTAGCCCTGCCAGCTCACGTACTCCACGAGCTGGTCGGCGAGCTCGACGTAGGTCAGGCCCTTGCGCCACGACCCGATGTGCACCTCGTAGATGCTCATCGGCTCCTGGTACTGCTGCTTCTCCCCGCGGAACCACATCCACTGGTCGTCGCCCCAGGCGTACTGGCTCTCGTAGACGATCGAGGCGGTGTGCGGGGCGGCCTCGGCGAAGCGGGCCATCGGGTCGGCCTTGAGCCGCCAGACGCCGTCGGCGCCGAGCACCTCGAACTTGTAGACGGCGCCGGAGCCGACGCCCTCGACGAACAGCGCCCAGACGCCCGAGCCGGGGACCAGGTGGAGCTGGTGGCCCTCGCCGTGCCAGTCGTTGAAGCCGCCGACCACGCGCACGCTCTGCGCGTTCGGCGCCCAGACCGAGAAGCGCGTGCCTGTGAGGTCGCCGCGCTCGTCGTCGTGGACCGAGGTCACGACCGCCCCGAGGCGGCGCCAGGCCTCGGTGTCGTGGCCCTCGTGGAAGCCGGTGAGGTCCCAGCCGGTCAGGTTGCCGGTCAGGTCGTGGCTCATCGTGGTGCCCCTTCGTGGGTGGTGTGCTCGGTGGTCGGTCCCGCCAGCGCGGTGAGGGCGCCGAGCGGGATGCCGACCCAGTCGGGGCGGTTGCGGACCTCGTAGACGACCTCGTAGACGGCCTTGTCCGCCTCGTACGCGGCCAGCGGCCCCGCGCCGTCGCCGAGGCCGGCGCCGCCGGTGTAGCCGTCGAGGAAGGCCTCGCGGCACGCGTCGCGCCAGGCGGCGGCGCCCGGGCCGGGCACGCTCGCCGCGGCGTAGTCGAACGAGCGCAGCATGCCGGCGACGTCGCGCCAGGCGGCGTCGGGGGCGACGCGCTCGGCGATGCCCTTGGCCGGCTCGCCCTCGAAGTCGATGATCTTCCACCCCGACGGCGTGTGGAGGGTCTGGCCGAGGTGGAAGTCGCCGTGCACGCGCTGGACCGGCAGCGCGGCCTCGCCGAGGGTGGCGAAGCGCTCCTGCAGGCCCGCCGCGTACGGCTCGAGGGCGGGGGCGACGGCCGTCGCGGCCCGCAGCCGGCCGGCCATGGTCGCGGCCACGTCGGCGCCGGGCCGCTCCGACGTGCCGAACGCGGTCCGCAGCGCCGCGTGGATCTCGGCCAGCGCCCGTCCGAGGGCGGCCGCGTGGTCGGCGAAGGTCCCGCCGGCCCGCAGCACCTCCAGCGCGAGGTCCCAGCCGTCGACGGCGTCGGCCAGCTTCTCCACGCACATGCCGAGGTCGGCGCCCAGCACCACGCCGTCGGAGCTCCAGGTCGCCTCGGTCCAGCCGAAGAGCCCGGCGACGTCGGCGGTGCCGGCGTCGTTGAGCGCGGCGTGCACCTCGATGTCGAGGTTGCGCCCGAGCTCGAGGCGGCGGAACAGCTTGATCATCGCCACGTCGCCGAACATCACCGAGGTGTTGCTCTGCTGGCCGCGGAAGACCCGCGCCGGGAGGTCGGGGCTCAGCGCCCCGCGCTCGCGCAGGTGGAACCGCACGGCGCCGTCGTCGTCGGACACCGACCGCTGCTCGAGCAAGGCCTGCAGCAGCACCGCGGCGGCCTCGGGGTCCTGGGCCGCGTCGTAGACCGTCGCGTCGCCGTCGGTGTAGAGCGGGGCGAGACCCTCAGGACCCGGACCGTGGCGCTGCGCGAGCGCCAGCTGGTAGTGCTCGGTGCCCGGGAAGTCGGGGTAGGCCACCTCCAGCACGGCCAGGCGCACCCGGGGCTCCGCGCCCTCCTCGTTCAGCCAGGGAAGCGCCGTGAGCGAGCGGGGCGTCGGCTGGCGGCCCTTGCCGGCGAACCAGCGGGCGCCGCCCACCGCGGCCATCAGCGAGGTGACGGCCTCGTCCCCGAGACCGTCGAGGGGCCCGCTCACGCCTGCGCACCGCCGTGCCGGACGAGGGTCAGCACGTGGCAGGGGTCCTCGAGGGTGAGCCGGACGAAGGCGCGCTGACCCCAGCGCCACGTCTGCCCGGTGATCTCGTCGTGCACGAGGTAGACGTCGCGGTCGGAGAGCCCGAGCGCCTCCATGTCGAGCACGACCTCGCTCTCGACCACCTCGTGCGGGTCGAGGCTGGACACGACGATGACGACGTCGTCCTCGCCGTCGGGTCCCGCCGCCCGGGCGCGCTTGGAGAAGACGATGGCCTGCTCGTTCGTCGCGGTGTGGAAGTGCAGGTCGCGCAGCTGCTGCAGCGCGGGGTGCTCGCGGCGGACCTGGTTGAGCCGGCCGATGAGCAGGTTCAGGGTGTCGCCGCTCGCCGCGGCGGCCTCCCAGTCGCGCGGGCGGTACTGGAACTTCTCCGAGTCGAGGTACTCCTCCCGGCCCGGTCCCAGCGGTGCGCTCTCGAAGAGCTCGAAGCCGGAGTAGACGCCCCACAGCGGCGACATCGTGGCCGCCAGCACCGCGCGGATGGTGAACGCCGAGCGCCCTCCGGTCTGCAGGAAGAACGGGTTGATGTCGGGGGTGTTCACGAAGAAGTTCGGCCGCAGGAAGCTGTCGGTCTCGGTCGTGAGCTCGGTGAGGTACTCCTCGAGCTCCCACTTCTCGTTGCGCCACGTGAAGTACGTGTACGACATGTGGAAGCCGATCTTGCCGAGCATGTGCATCATCGCCGGCCGGGTGAAGGCCTCGGCGAAGAAGAGCACGTCGGGGTCGGTCCGGCGGACCTCGGCGAAGAGCCAGGCCCAGAAGCTCACCGGCTTGGTGTGCGGGTTGTCGACGCGGAAGACGCGCACGCCGTGGCTCATCCACAGCCGCACGATCTCCAGCCACGCCTGCCGGATCCCCTCGACATCGTTGTCGAAGTTGAAGTTGTAGATGTCCTGGTACTTCTTCGGCGGGTTCTCCGCGTACGCGATCGAGCCGTCGGCCCGCTTGCTGAACCACTCCGGGTGCTGCTTCACCCACGGGTGGTCCGGGGAGGCGTTGAGCGCGAGGTCGAGGGCGACCTCGAGCCCGAGGCTCTTCGCCTTGGCCACGAAGGCGTCGAAGTCGTCGAACGTGCCGAGGTCGGGGTGGATCGCCTCGTGCCCGCCCTCGACGTTGCCGATCGCCCACGGCGAGCCGGGGTCGCCCGGGCCCGGGGTCAGGGTGTTGTTCGCGCCCTTGCGGAAGGACGTGCCGATCGGGTGGATCGGCGGGAGGTAGACGACGTCGAAGCCCATCGCGGCGGCCGCCTCGAGCCGCTCGTACGAGGTCGCGAACGTCCCCGACGTCCAGGTCTGCGTCTCCTCGTCGAAGGTCGCGCCCTGCGAGCGGGGGAAGAACTCGTACCAGGAGGCGAACAGCGCCTCCTTGCGGTCGACGAAGACCGGGTGCTCGCGGGTGGGGGACACGAGCTCGCGCGGGCCGTACTGCGCCATCGCGGCCCGCACGTCGGGGGCGAGGACGACGGCGAGGCGGTCCTCGACCTGCTGGCCGGGCTCGAGGGCGCGCGCGGCGCCGCGCAGCCGGGCGGCGGGACCGGGCGCGGAGTCGGCGTCGGCCTGCGCGGCCGCGGCGGCGAACAGCGCCTTGCCCTCGGTGCAGACCAGGTCGACGTCGATGCCCGCGGGGATCTTGATCTCGGCGGTGTGGACCCAGGTCTCCCAGGGGTCGCTCCAGCCCTCGACCCGGAAGGTCCACGGGCCCTCCGTGTCGAGGACCACGGTGGCGGCCCACCAGTCGAAGCCGGCCGGGGTCGTCGGGTGCATGGCCTCGCGGCGCTCGGTGCCGTCCGGGGCGGTCAGCACGACCGTCGCGTTGACGGCGTCGTGACCCTCGCGGAAGACCGTCGCCCGGATCGGCACGGCCTCCCCGACCGTCGCCTTCGCCGGGTACGCACCCCCCTCCACCACGGGGGACACCTTGGTCACGGGGATGCGGCCGATCGGGTTGTCGCTCACGCCGCCCAACCTATCGAGGTCCGGGCCTGGGCGCCGTTAGGGTGCTCGCGTGCGTGCCATCCGACGTTTCACCGTCCGCCCCGTGCTGCCCGACGTGCTCAAGGGCCTGGGCGACCTGGCCAAGAACCTGCGCTGGTGCTGGAACACGGAGACCGCGGACCTGTTCCGCTCGGTCGACCCCGACCTGTGGGAGACCTCGGGGCACGACCCGGTCCGCCTCCTCGCCGACGTCTCCGTCGAGCGGCTCGACCAGCTGACCCGCGACAAGCGCTTCCTCAAGAACCTGCGCGGCGTCGAGGCCGACCTCGCCGACTACCTGAGCGGCGACCTCTGGTACTCCGGCTACGCGGCGGAGAACGAGTCGGCGCCCAGGGGCATCGCGTACTTCTCCCCGGAGTTCGGGATCACCGAGGTGCTGCCGCAGTACTCCGGCGGCCTCGGGATCCTGGCCGGCGACCACCTCAAGAGCGCCTCCGACCTCGGCGTGCCGATCATCGGCGTCGGCCTGCTCTACCGCCAGGGCTACTTCCGCCAGTCGCTGAACGCCGCGGGCTGGCAGCAGGAGACCTACCCGCTGCTCGACCCGAACGCGCTGCCGCTGACCCTGCTCCACGACGACGCGGGTCCCGTCACCGTCGAGGTCGGCCTCGGCGGCGGCCGGGTGCTGCACGCGCAGGTGTGGCTCGCCCAGGTCGGTCGCGTCCCGCTGCTGCTGCTCGACTCCGACGTCGAGTCCAACGCCGGCCCCGAGCGGGAGACCACCGACCGGCTCTACGGCGGCGGCACCGAGCACCGCCTGGCGCAGGAGACGCTGCTGGGCATCGGCGGCGTCCGCGCCGTGCGGGCGTACTGCAAGCTCACCGGAATCCCGGCGCCGGAGGTCTACCACACCAACGAGGGCCACGCCGGCTTCCAGGGCCTGGAGCGGATCCGCGAGCAGACGATCGCCGGCGTCGACTTCGACACCGCGCTCGAGTCGGCCCGCGCCGGCACCGTCTTCACCACGCACACGCCTGTGCCCGCCGGCATCGACCGCTTCCCGGTCGACCTCGTGCGCCACCAGTTCGCCGACTTCGGCCTCCCGCTGGACCGCGTGCTGTCGCTCGGCACCGAGGACTACGACGGCGGCGACCGCGGCGTGTTCAACATGGCCGTGATGGGCTTCCGCCTCGGCCAGCGCGCCAACGGCGTCTCGCTGCTGCACGGCGAGGTGTCGCGCGAGATGTTCCAGGGCCTGTGGAACAGCTTCGACACCTCCGAGGTGCCGATCAGCTCGATCACCAACGGCGTCCACCACCTCACCTGGGTCCACCGCGACCTGCTCGCCCTGCTCGAGGCCCCCTCGGGCAGCACCGGCGACTCGGTCGTGGACGGCTACGACTGGAACGCGCTGGCCGGGGTCGAGGACAAGACGATCTGGGACCTCAAGCGCACCATGCGCAGCGACCTCATCGCCTTCACCCGCCGGCGCCTCGCCGAGAGCAGCGCCAACCGCGGGCTCGGCACCGACTGGGTCTCGAACGTCCTCGACCCCGACACCATCACCTTCGGCTTCGCCCGGCGCGTGCCGTCGTACAAGCGCCTGACGCTGATGCTGCGCGAGCCGGAGCGGCTGCGCGCGCTGCTGACCGACCCCGAGCGCCCGATCCAGATCGTCATCGCCGGCAAGTCGCACCCCGCCGACGAGGGCGGCAAGGCCCTCATCCAGCAGATGGTGCAGTTCGCCGACGCCCACGACGTGCGCGAGCGCATCGTCTTCCTGCCCGACTACGACATCGGCATGGCCAAGCCGCTCTACCCGGGCTGCGACGTCTGGATGAACAACCCGCTGCGCCCGTACGAGGCCTGCGGCACGTCGGGCATGAAGGCCGCGCTGAACGGCGCGGCCAACCTGTCGATCCTCGACGGCTGGTGGGACGAGTGGTACGACCCGGCCTTCGGCTGGGAGATCCCCTCCGCGGAGGGCGTCAGCGGCGACCAGCGCGACGACCTCGAGGCCAGGTCGCTCTACGACATCATCGAGAACGAGATCGTCCCGCGCTTCTACGACCACGACTCCAAGGGCGTCCCGCGGCGCTGGGTGCAGATGTTCCGCGAGACGGTGGCCGGCCTGGGCCCCAAGGTCCTCGCCTCGCGCATGGTCCGCGACTACGTCACCCACCTGTACGCCCCGTCGGCCGCGTCCTCGCGGGCGCTCGAGGCCGAGACGGGCGGGCCGGAGGCGCTCGCGGAGTGGAAGCGCAAGGTCCGCGACGCCTGGGGCGGCGTCGTCGTCGACCACGTCCAGTCCCTCGAGGGCGAGCAGGTCGAGGTCAACACCCCGATCCACGTCTCCGCGCTGGTCGACCTCGGGGCGCTGTCCCCGGAGGACGTCGAGGTCCAGCTGGTGACGGGCCGGGTGGGTTCGGACGACCAGCTGCGTGAGCCGCGGATCAACCCGTTCCCCGAGGGGACCGAGGTCGACGGCGGCCTGCGCCGCTACGAGGGCACCGTGCAGGCCCGCCGCGCCGGCTCGATCGGCTACACCGTCCGCGTCGTCCCGCACCACCCGCTGCTGGCCAGCACCGCCGAGATGGGCCTCGCGGCCCTGCCCACCGGGCTGTCCTCGCCGCCCTCGGCCTGAGCCGGGGGTAGGGGTCAGGCCGCGTCGTCGCTCTCGTCGGCGGGGAGCGGCGTCGCGTGCGCCAGCACGTGCGCCATCTGCTCGGGCGTCGCCGCGTCCTTGAACCGGGCGAGGCGGTGCGAGCCGTCGCAGAGCGGCTTGAGACGCGAGCGGCCGCAGCGGCACAGGGCGATGACCGCGCGGTCGTGGTCCACCTCGGAGCCGTCGACGCCCAGGAGCCGGACGGGCCCGCGCAGCAGCAGTGGGCCGTCCGGGCAGACGGTGATGCTCACCTCGTCGGCGCTCACGCGGCCACCTCTGCCGTCCGCAGGCTGCTGCGCCCCGCCTCCCAGGCCGCGATGACGTGCTCGGCGAGCAGGGCGTCGGTGTGGGCGGCGCACCGCGCGCCGAACACCACGTCGCCGGCGAACGCCGGCTCGACGCGCGCAAACCCGGCGGCGAGGTCGTGCAGCGCGATCTGCTCGTGCACCGCGTCGGCCACGACGTGCTCGTCGAAGAAGCGCGCGGCCGCCTCGCCGCCGCCCAGCCGGCGGTGCCCCCGGGCGTAGCGGGCGTTCGGCGTCGAGGAGGACATCTCGATCGCGGTCAAGTGCCCGACGAGGGCGCCACGCCAACGCCGGTGCAGGCCGAACAGGGACATGACGTTCGTCCCCAGCAGGGTGAGCCCGGGGACGTGGTCGACGTGGGAGCCGTACGCGCTGTCAACGCCCCAGTCCTGCATCAACGTCCGGAAGAGCTGCGCGTGCATGCCCGCGGGGACGCCGCCGCCGTACTCGTCGGCCTGGATGGTGATGAGTGCGCCCTTCACCCTCCCGCTGAGGCGCGGGATGCCCCAGCTGTGCGGGTCGGCCTCCTTGAGGTGGTAGATCGAGCGGTGCACGAGGAACTCACGGAGCTGCTCGACGTCGGCGTCGCGCATCAGGTGCTTGGCCAGCGAGGGGCCGCCGTCGGCGTCGGCCAGCGCGACCAGCTCACGGACGACGTCGTCGACGCCGAGGTCCGTCGGGTGGGGCACGGCGAGCTCGAGCCCGGCGAGCAGCTGATCCTCCCAGCGGGCGCGTGCCCAGAGCAGCTCGGGGTGCCACTCCCAGCCCTCGTCCACGCCCGCGAGGCCGCGGTAGTGGAGCTCGTAGGCGAGCCACAGCGCCAGCTGGAGGTCCTCGTCGGCGAGGGCCGTGGCGGGCTCGCCCGACCACAGCAGGTGGCGCAGGTCGAGGCTGCGGTGCGGGTCGCGCACCAGCGCGGCGAGCAGCGCGGCGGTCAGCGGCCCGCGGGGCTGCGGCAGGGGTGCGGGGTCGTCGTGCAGCGCGGGGCTGGCGACGGCGGTGTCGATGGTCACGGCGTTCCTCCATCGTCGGTGACGACGCGCGGTCGCGCCGTCGGAAGGACCGACGCGTGCTTCAACACACCGGCCTGAAAGGTTCGCGGTGGTGCGGAACACCAGTTGCGAACAGGCATGGTTTTCACCCCTAGGGGTGGGTTGTGAGCCGCCCACGGAGGTGTGCTACGACCTCGTCGAGTGCCTGGGCCGCGGCGTCCTCGAAGCGCGGGATCGCCATGAACCCGTGCACCGCCCGGGGGTAGAGCACCGTCCGGACGTCGACGCCCGCGGCCTGCAGCACGGCGGAGTAGCGCAGGGCGTCGTCGCGCAGGGGGTCGAGGCCGGCGGCGACGACGAGCGTGGGCGGCAGGCCGGCGTGGTCGGGGGCGTGCACGGGGCTGACGCGCGGGTCGTCGGGGGCGATCGAGTGGGGCAGGCCCTGCGGCAGGTACTGCCGACCGAACCAGTCGATCGACGTCTTGGGCAGCACCGGCGCGTCCGCGAGCTCGAGGACCGAGGCCGACGTCATCGTCATGTCGGTGGCGGGGTAGAGCAGCGCCTGCGCGGCCAGCCGGTCGCGCAGCGCGAGGGCGACCAGCGCGGCGAGGTTGCCGCCCGCGCTCTCGCCGACGACCGCGGTCCGGGCGACGTCGGCGCCGAGCAGCGAGGCCGTGCGCCCGGCGTCGGCGAGCAGCCAGGAGGTCGCGGCCAGCGCGTCCTCGGACGCGGCCGGCGCCGGGTGCTCGGGGGCGAGGCGGTAGTCGACGGAGACCACGACGACGTCGGCCATCGTGGCGAGGTGGCCGCAGAACCAGTCGGCGCCGGTCAGGTTGCCGAGCACGAAGCCGCCGCCGTGCAGGTTGACGACCAGGGGCAGCACCGCGGTCGTGCGCCGCGGCCGGTAGACCCGGACCGGCACGGCGACCGGCTCGGTGGGCAGGACCCGGTCCACGAGCCGTACGCCGCGGTCGACGGGCCCGAGCACCGCACGGGCGAGGGGCCGCGGGAGCTCGCGGCGGATGCGCCGCAGGTAGGCCTCGGGTGGCGGGTCGGGCCGCGGCAGGCGTCGGTTGAGGGACGTCAGCACCCGGGTGCGGCGGTTCAGCGGCCCTCCTCAGTCGACCTGCAGGACCACCACCGTACGACCCGGGATCCGCAGGCTGGTGCCCGCGGGGATCTTGTCGACGGGCAGCTCGCCCTCCTCGCCGGTGTGCACGAGCACCCGGTAGGTGTCGGCCCAACCGCCGTCGGGCAGCTCGACGTCGACCGGCTCGGCGCCGCCGTGGTACCAGACGAGGAACGCCTCGTCGTGGTCGCGGTTGGGCGCGTCGTGGGCGAGGTAGACCCCGAGCGTGCGCCGGTGCGGGTCGTGCCAGTCCTCGGCCGTCATCTCGTGGCGCCCACCGCCGAACCAGGCCAGGTTCTTGCGGCCCATGGGGTGGTCGGTGCTGTCGACGAGCTGCTCGCCGTGCCGGAAGGTCGAGCGGCGGAACACGGGGTGCTCCGCCCGCAGGGCCAGCAGCCGGCGGGTCAGCCCGGTCAGGTCGGCCCACTCCTGACGCGTGTCCCAGTGCACCCACGAGGTGGGGGAGTCCTGGCAGTAGGCGTTGTTGTTGCCGCCCTGGGTGCGCCCGAGCTCGTCGCCCGCGGTCAGCATGGGCACGCCGGCGGCCAGCACGAGGGTCGCCATCAGGTTCTTGGTCTGCCGGCGGCGCAGCGCGTTGATGCGCGGGTCGTCGGTCTCGCCCTCGACGCCGCAGTTCCAGGAGCGGTTGTCGTCGGTGCCGTCTCGGTTGGACTCGCCGTTGCCGCCGTTGTGCTTGACGTCGTAGGTGACGAGGTCGCGCAGGGTGAAGCCGTCGTGCGCGGTGACGAAGTTGACGCCGGCCCCGAGCGGGCGGTTGTCGACGTCGAAGACGTCGGGCGAGCCGACCAGCCGCTGGCCGAGCTCGGCGACCCCTGAGGTGTTGCCGCGCCAGAAGTCGCGGACGTAGTTGCGGAAGCGGTCGTTCCACTCGCTCCAGCCGTGCCCGAAGGCGCCGACCTGGTAGCCGTACGGCCCGACGTCCCAGGGCTCGGCGATCAGCTTGACCCGGCTCAGCACCGGGTCGTCGCGCAGCGCAGCCTTGAAGGGGTGCTCCTGGTCGACGTGGTGGCGCTCGTCGCGGACCAGCGTGGTGACGAGGTCGAAGCGGAAGCCGTCGACGCCCATCTCGGTGACCCAGTAGCGCAGCGAGTCGAGCACGAGGCGCAGCACGCCGGGCTCGGAGGTGTCGACGGAGTTGCCGCAGCCGGTGACGTCGTAGTCGTTGCGCCGGTCGTCGGTGAGGCGGTAGTAGCCGAGGTGGTCCAGGCCGCGGAAGGACAGCGTCGGACCTTCGTGGCCGCCCTCCCCGGTGTGGTTGTAGACGACGTCGAGGATGACCTCGATGCCGGCGTCGTGCAGCGCGGAGACCATCTGCTTGAACTCGTCGACCTGCTGCCCGAGCGTGCCCACGGAGCCGTACGCCGAGTGCGGGGCGAAGAAGCCGAGCGTGTTGTAGCCCCAGTAGTTCGACAGCCCGCGCGAGATCAGGAACGGCTCGGACACGAACTGGTGCACCGGCAGGAGCTCGACCGCGGTCACGCCCAGCGACTTGAGGTGGGCGACGACGGCGGGGTAGGCCAGGCCGGAGTAGGTGCCGCGCAGGTGCTCGGGCACGAGCGGGTGCAGGCGGGTGAAGCCCTTGACGTGCAGCTCGTAGACGACGGTGTCGGCCAGCGGCACCGGCCGGGCGATCGGGCGTGGGGGCGGTGAGTCGTCGACGACCACGCTCAGCGGGACGGCGGCGGAGGAGTCCTCCGGGCTCGGCACGTAGTTCGAGCCGTCGACGTGGTCGAGGATCGGGCCGGAGTAGTCGACGCCGCCGGTGATGGCACGGGCGTACGGGTCGAGCAGCAGCTTGGCCGGGTTGAAGCGCTCGCCGTTGGCCGGGTCCCACGCCCCGTGCACGCGGTAGCCGTAGCGCTGCTCGGCGCCGACGCCGCGCACGAACGTGTGCCACACGCCGTCGGCGGACTGCTCCATCTCGTGGTTGACCTGCTGGCGCCCGTGCTCGGTCGCGTGGACGAGGGCCAGCTCGACGCGCGTGGCGCGCGGGGCCCAGAGGGCGAAGGCGGTCCCGCCGTCGACGACGTGCGCCCCGAGCATCGAGGTGTCGGCGGGCACGGGCAGCGAGGTCGTCACCGGCGTTCCCCTTTCGGGTCGGGCGGCACCCGTGAGGGAGCGGAGAAGCCCTCATCATGCCCGTTCCGGTGGCGTCGGGTGACCGATCGGGAGCGGTCGTGGACGACCTTGAGGAGCTCCAGAGGTTGAGATGAGAAACACAATATTCTCGGGCTATAGACCTTTGACGGTGTTCGGACTTACGTTGCCGGAGCCCTTGCAACCCCACCTCTCGGGAGACCCATGCACCTCCGGACACGACGAGCACGCCTGCTCGTCGCCGCCTCCACGCTGCTCGTGCCGGCAGCGCTCCTCGCCTCCGCGCAGACGGCCACGGCCGCCCCGTCGACCGCCTCCGTGTCCATCGCCTCGACGCTGCCGCAGTGGCTGCCGAAGCCCGCCGCCGGGGCCCGCTCGCGGGTCGCCGTCCCCAAGGCCGACGCCAAGCAGCGCCTCGCGATCCGTGTCTACCTCGCCCCCAAGGGCGGGCAGGCCGCGCTCGAGCAAGCCGCCGCCGCGGTCTCGGACCCCTCGTCCTCCTCCTACGGCCAGTTCCTGAGCGCGCCGCAGTTCCAGGCCGCGTACGAGCCGACCAGCGCCTCGGCCAAGTCGGTCACCAAGTGGCTGAAGTCCAAGCACCTCAAGGTCACGGGCACCGGCGCGAACCGCCGCTGGGTCGGTGCGAGCGGCACCGTCGCGCAGCTCGACAAGGCGTTCGACGTCAGCCTGAGCAAGCTCACCCACGACGGCCAGAAGGTCGTCGCCCCGACGACGGCCGCCCAGGTGCCGGCCTCGCTCGCCTCCTCGGTGCTGACCGTCAGCGGGCTCGACACCAGCGTCGCGCGCAAGACCCACGACTCGAAGCCCAAGGTGACCCCGCCGGACGCCTTCCAGAACGCGCGCCCCTGCAGCGTCTACTACGGCCAGGTCGCGGCCAAGTACGCCGACGACTACTCCACGGCGCTGCCCAAGTTCAACGGCCAGACGCTGCCGTACGCGCCCTGCGGCTACACCGGCCCGCAGCTGCGCGCGGCGTACACGCCCGGCACGACGCTCTCGGGCAAGGGCGTGACGGTGGCCATCACCGACGCGTACGCCTGGCAGCTCATCGCCTCCGACGCCGAGAAGTACGCCACCCAGCACGGCGACGGCCACTACAAGGCGGGCCAGCTGACGCAGGTCCTGCCGAAGACCTTCACCGACCAGGACGCGTGCGACCCGTCCGGCTGGAGCGGTGAGGAGACCCTCGACGTCGAGGCCGTGCACGCCCTCGCCCCCGCGGCGAACATCCGCTACTACGCCTCGCCGAGCTGCAACGACGACGACTTCGCCGACACGCTGGCCAAGGTCGTCGACGAGGACATCGCCAAGGTGGTGACGAACTCCTGGGGCGGTCCCGAGGAGGCCGAGACCAGCGACCTCGTGGTCGCCTACAACCAGGTCTTCCTCCAGGGCGCGCTGCAGGGCACCACGTTCCTCTTCTCCTCCGGCGACGACGGCGACAACCTGGCCTCCACGGGCATCAAGCAGGCCAGCTCGCCGGCCTCGAACCCGAACGTGACCGCCGTCGGCGGCACCTCGACGGGCATCGACGCCTCGGGCAAGCGGATCTTCGACACCGGGTGGGGCACCGTCAAGGACAACCTGAGCAAGGACGGCAAGTCCTGGTCCTCGATCGGGTTCACCTCCGGTGCGGGCGGCGGCTTCTCGTCGCTGTTCAACCGGCCGGCCTACCAGAAGGGCGTCGTGCCCTCCTCCGCGCCGGCCGGGCGCGCCTTCCCCGACATCGCCATGGACGCCGACCCGAACACCGGCTTCCTGGTCGGGCAGACGCAGACCTTCCCCGACTACGTGCACTACGGGGAGTACCGCATCGGCGGCACCAGCCTCGCCAGCCCGCTGGCGGCGGCGATGCTCGCGCTGACCATCGAGCACAACGGCGGGCGTCCGTTCGGCGCGCTCAACCCGCGCCTGTACGCGACCAAGGGCGTGGCCGACGACGTCGTCAAGCAGCCGACGCGCCTCGGCGTGGTGCGGGCCGACTACACCGACCCCACGGACTCCTCGTCCCCGGTCATCTACTCGGTGCGTGAGTTCGGTCGCGACTCCAGCCTCTGGACCGACAAGGGCTGGGACCCGGTCACCGGGATCGGCGTGCCGAACGCGAAGTTCCTCGCCCTGACGACGCCGGCCTCCTCGGCCGTCGCCGCGGCGAAGCGCTGAGCTAGCAGCAGGGGGCCCGTACGGGCCCGAGCACGAGCGGAGGGCGTCCGGGAGACCGGGCGCCCTCTTCCGCGCCCACAAGTTACCCGTGGGTAACATGACCGCGTGAAGATCGTCGTCTGCGTGAAGCACGTCCCCGACGCGAGCGGTGAGCGCGGGTTCGCCTCCGACCTGACCCTCGACCGCGAGGCCGTCGACGGGTTGCTGTCCGAGCTCGACGAGTACGCCGTCGAGCAGGCCCTCCGGGTCGCCGAGGCGGCCGACGGCGACGTCGAGGTCGTCGCGCTGACGATCGGGCCCGACGACGCGGCCGCGGCGATCAAGCGGGCCCTGCAGATGGGCGCGACCTCCGGGATCCACGTGGTCGACGACGCGCTCCACGGCACCGACGCCCTCGGCACGAGCGCCGTCCTGGCTGCCGCCGTCACCAAGGCCGGCGCCGACCTCGTGGTCTGCGGGATGTCGTCCACCGACGGCGCCATGGGCGTCGTCCCGGCGATGCTCGCCGAGCGCCTCGGCTGGCCGGGCGCCACCTACGCCGGGCACCTCGAGGTGGCCGACGGGCACGCGACGATCATGCGCGAGGACGACCGGGCCCGGCTCACCGTCGAGGTCGACCTGCCCGCGGTCGTCAGCGTCACCGACCAGTCGGGCGAGACGCGCTACCCCTCCATGAAGGGGATCCTCGCGGCGAAGAAGAAGCCGGTCGTGGAGTGGGAGCTCGACGACCTCGGCCTCGACCCGGCCGACGTCGGCCTCGACGCGGCCTCGACCCGCGTGGTCGGCACCGAGCCCCGGCCCGCGAAGGGTGCCGGGCGCGTCGTCACCGACGCCGAGGGCTCCGGATCGGCCGCGGTGCTCGAGTTCCTCGCCGCCGGCCGGTACGCCTGAACCCCGACCCTCGACCCCAGGAGACCCCATGGCCGACGTCCTCGTCCTCGCCGACCTCGACGGTGACGCCCCCACCCGGGCGACCCTCGAGCTGCTGACCCTGGCCGCACGGGTCGGCGACCCGGTCGCAGTCGTCCTCGACCCTGCCGCGGGCGTCTCCGCGGCGGCCGCCGCGGCGCTCGCGCAGCACGGCGCCACGCGTGTGCTGAGCGTCGTCGACGCGGCGTTCGACGACTACCTCGTCGTTCCCAAGTCCGAGGCGCTGGCCCAGGTCGCGGGCTCGGTCGCCCCGTCGCTCGTCCTGCTGGGGTCGACCCTGGAGGGCAGGGAGATCGCCGGCCGCCTCGCCGTGCGCCTCGGCGCGGGCCTCATCACCGACGCCGTCGACCTCGACGCCGACGCCACCACCACCCAGTCCGTGCTCGCCGGCGGCTGGACCGTGCGTGCCCGCGGGGACCGCGACGTCCTCGTCGCCACCCTCAAGCCGAACAGCGTCACTCCGGCGACCGTCGACGCCCCGGCCCAGGTCGAGGTCGAACCGGTCGCGGTCACCTTCTCCGACGCCGCCAGGGGAGCCCGCGTCACCGCGCGCGACCCGCGCGTCGCGACCGGGCGCCCGGGCCTCACCGAGGCCCGCGTCGTCGTGTCGGGCGGCCGCGGCACCGGCGGCGACTTCGCCAAGGTCGAGGCGCTCGCCGACGCGCTCGGGGGCGCCGTCGGTGCCTCGCGCGCCGCGGTCGACGCCGGCTGGTACCCGCACGCCTACCAGGTCGGGCAGACCGGCACGACGGTCTCCCCGCAGCTCTACGTCGCGGCCGGCATCTCGGGTGCCATCCAGCACCGGGCGGGCATGCAGACCTCGAAGGCCGTCGTCGCCGTGAACTCCGACCCCGAGGCCCCGATCTTCGCCCTCGCCGACCTGGGCGTGGTCGGCGACCTGCAGACCGTCCTCGACGGCGTCGTCCAGGGCCTGGAGGAGAGCGGCGCCTGAGCGGCGGCGGGGGAGCGCGAGCGGACGACACCCCGCCTCGTGCGGACAACACCGACCGGCCGCTTCTGTCGGACCGGACGGGCAGAATCGTTCGTATGTTCGATCCGGAGACGCAGGGGCACACTGCTGCCGAGCTCTGCTCCAGAATCGCCGCCAGCCACGCCACCCTGCGCGAGACCGAGTGCGAGGAGCTCGTGCTCGCCGCCGCATGGGCGGACGTGCACTACCTCGACGGCGACGAGGCGGGCTACCGACCGCTCGTGGAGCGGTCGTGCGCGTGGGGCGGCCAGGGCTGCCCTCCCGTGGCGGAGCACTGCGCCCTGGAGCTCGGCGCGCTGAGGGGTACCGGGGCGACCGCCGCCCGCATGCTCATCGCTGACGCCCTCGACCTGCGCCACCGGCTGCCGCACCTGTGGCAGCTCGTCAGGACCGGGACGGTGCGCGCCTGGCAGGCGCGCCACGTCGCCCAGACCACGCACGACCTGTCGTGGGAGGCGTGCACCGACGTCGACGAGGCGCTGAGCCGCTCGCTGCCGCTGCTCGCCTGGCCGCGGTTCCGGCGGCTGCTGCACGCGGCCGTGCTGGACGCCGACCCCGAGGCCCGCCGGCGACGTGAGCAGGACGCCGGCGAGCAGCGCGGGGTCTGGTCGTGGACGGGTGACCACGGCCTGCGCACCGTCGTGGCCAAGGCCGCGTCAGGGGACGCCGTCTGGTTCATGGCCACTGTCGACCGCCTCGCCGAGGTCCTCCGAGCCGACGGGGACACCGACCCGGTGGACGTCCGGAGGTCCAAGGCCATCGGCCTCCTCGCGCAGCCCGCCCTCGCGCTCGCCCTCCTCCTCGACCACGCCGACGACCCCGACCGGCTGCCTCCCGCCCAGGCGCCTCACGCCGTCGAGAGCCCCGCCCCGGGACCCGCGACCACCGCGCGGCTGGACGAGGACGAGGACGCGGACCCGGACGGGAGCGGCCGTGACCTCGTGCTGCGGCGCGACCTGCTCCGCCACGACCTGCGGGCGGCGCGACCGCGGGTCGTGCTCCACCTGCACGTGACCGACACCGCGCTGCGCTGCGGCGACGGGCTCGTCCGCCCCGAGCACGGGGAGGCGATGACGCTCGACCAGGCCCGCGACTGGCTCGCCGACACCGGGTGCCCGATCACCGTCCGGCCCGTGCGCGACCCCCTCGACACCGCCCCCGTCGACGCCTACGAGATCCCGCTCCGGCTGCGCGAGGCGCTGTTCCTCCGCAACCCGGTCGACGTCTTCCCCTTCGGGCAGGCCACCAGCCGCACCCTCGACCTCGACCACACGACCCCGTACGTGCCACCCGGCGCCGGTGGACCACCCGGGCAGACCGGCACGCACAACCTCGGCTTCCTGGCCAGGTCGCACCACCGCGCGGTGACCTTCGCGGGCTGGAAGCGACGACAACCCCAGCCGGGCACCTACCTCTTCGCCTCGCCCAACGGCTACGTCTACCTCACGACCAACCAGGGCACCGTCGCGCTCGGCCGCACGCCGTACAGCCGCGCGCTCTGGGACTGCGATCCCGCCGAGGATAGGAGCACGAAGGAGCGGGTCGGTGCGGCCTGAGGATTCCGCTCTCGCGCGAACCAGCGGCCTCCGGTCCGCGCGGCAGACTGAGGGGGTGCGCAGCTACCTCGACCACGCGGCGACGACCCCGATGCGGGCCGAGGCCGTGGCGGCGGTGACCGCTGAGCTGACCCGGACCGGCAACCCGTCCTCGGCGCACGGCTCGGGCCGCGCCGCGCGCCGGGTCGTGGAGGACGCGCGAGAGCTCGTCGCCGAGCGGCTCGGGGCCGAGCCCGCCGAGGTCGTCTTCACCGGCGGCGGCACCGAGGCGGACAACCTCGCGGTCAAGGGTGCCTACTGGGGGAGGCGTGACGCCGCCCGCCGCGACGTGCTCGTCAGCGCGGTGGAGCACCACGCCGTGGGCGACGCCGCGTTGTGGCTGGCGCAGGCGCAGGGGGCGCAGGTTCGCATCCTGCCGGTCGACGGCACCGGGCGGCTCGACCTCGACGCGTACGCGGCCGCGCTCGGCCCGCAGAGCGCGGTGGTCTCGGTGATGTGGGGCAACAACGAGGTCGGCACGCTGCAGCCGGTGGCCGAGGTCGCGGCGGCCGGGCACGCGGCCGGAGCGGTCTTGCACAGCGACGCGGTGCAGGCCGTCGGCCACGTGGTGGTCGACTTCGCGGCCAGCGGCCTGGACCTGCTGAGCCTGACCGCGCACAAGCTCGGCGGGCCGGTGGGCATCGGCGCGCTGCTCGCGCGGCGCTCGACCGCGCTGGCTGCGGTGCAGCACGGCGGCGGGCAGGAGCGCGACGTGCGCTCGGGGACGCTCGACGTGGTGGGCGCGGCCGGCTTCGCCGCAGCCGTTGACGTCGCCGTCCGCACGCTCGAGGCCGAGGCGGTCCGGGAGACGGCGCTGCGCGAGGAGCTCTTCGCGCGGGTCCGGGCGGCGGTCCCGGAGGCGGTGCGCCACGGCGCCGCGTCGCCCGAGGACCCGGCGGCCGGGCTGCCCGGCGTGCTCAGCGTCGGCTTCCCCGGCGCGCCGGGCGACGCCCTCGTCATGCTCCTCGACGCCGCGGGCGTGGACGTCTCCACCGGCTCGGCCTGCTCGGCGGGCGTCACCGCTCCGAGCCACGTGCTGACCGCGCTCGGCGTGGAGGAGGCCGACGCCCGCAGCGTCGTGCGCTTCTCGCTCGGGCACACGACCACGACCGCCGACCTGGAGCGCGTGTCCGCGGTGCTCCCCGACGTCGTCGCCCGCGCCCGCGCCGCGGCCGCGTACGTCTGAGGCGCCCGTAGAGTGGGGCGGCCATGACACCAGGGAGACGCAGATGAGGGTGCTCGCCGCCATGTCCGGCGGGGTCGACTCCGCCGTGGCCGCGGCCCGTGCGGTCGACGCCGGGCACGAGGTCACCGGGGTGCACCTGGCCCTGTCCAAGAACCCGCAGTCCTTCCGCAGCGGCGCCCGAGGCTGCTGCTCGCGCGAGGACGCCCACGACGCGCGCCGCGCGGCCGACCGGCTCGGCATCCCCTTCTACGTGTGGGACCTCTCCGACCGCTTCGCCGCCGAGGTCGTCGAGGACTTCGTGGCCGAGTACGCCGCCGGCCGCACCCCGAACCCCTGCCTGCGCTGCAACGAGAAGATCAAGTTCGAGGCGGTCCTCGAGCGCGGCCTCGCCCTGGGCTTCGACGCGGTGTGCACCGGGCACTACGCGCGCCTCGAGCGCGGCGAGGACGGCTCCGTCGAGCTGCACCGGGCCGTCGACCAGGCCAAGGACCAGTCGTACGTGCTCGGGGTCCTGACCGCGCACCAGCTGGCGCACAGCCTCTTCCCGCTCGGCCCCTCGACGAAGATCGAGGTGCGGGCGGAGGCGGCCGCGCGCGGGTTGAGCGTGGCGGCCAAGCCGGACAGCCACGACATCTGCTTCATCGCCGACGGGGACACGGCGGGCTTCCTCGACGCGCGTCTGGGCCGTCGCCCGGGTGCGGTCGTCGACGCCGACGGCACGCTGCTCGGCGAGCACGACGGCACGCACCACTTCACCGTCGGCCAGCGTCGCGGGCTCCGGCTCGGCGTGCCCGCGGCGGACGGCAGGCCGCGGTTCGTCCTCGACGTCACGCCCGTCTCCGGAACCGTCACCGTCGGCCCCCGCGAGGCCCTCGCGGTCACGCACCTCGCCGGCACCCGCCCGACCTGGACCGGCGCGGTCCCTGCGGGTCGCTGGCGCGGCCTGGTGCAGGTGCGTGCGCACGGCGGGCCGGTGGGCGCCACGCTGGAGCTTCGCAAGGACGAGCTCGTGGTCGACACCGACCAGCCGCTCGTCGGGGTCGCGCCGGGGCAGGCCGTGGTGGCGTACGACGACACGCGCGTCGTCGGCAGCGCGACGATCTCCTCCACCCGCTCGCCGGCGCTGACGTCGTGACCACGCCCGTCCCGAACACGCCCACCTCCGTCTGGTGGACCGGCGTCGGCTCCTGGCCCGGCACCGACATGCCGGACGCGACCAAGACGGCCTTCGCCGAGTGCCCGGACCTGCCCTACCTGCCCGAGCTGCCCGCCCGGGGGATCGGCGCGCAGCTCGTCGGCCGCGGGGCGGCGAGCCTGCTCAGCGGGATCGCGGTCGACCTGCAGCCCGCCGGCTGGCGACTCGCCGACGCCCCCAACCGGGACGCCCGGCTCGCGCGCTCGCTGTTCCGCTCCGACCTCGACGTGCTCGAGGAGGTCGCCCAGGGCTACGCCGGTCCGGTCAAGGTCGCGGTCGCGGGGCCCTGGACGCTGTCGGCGGCGCTCGAGCGCCCGCGCGGCGACCGCGTCGTCGCCGACCGGGGTGCACGCCGCGACGTCGCCCAGTCGCTGACCGAGGGGATCGGCGAGCTGGTGGGCGAGCTGCGTCGCCGGCTCCCGGACGTCTCGCTGGTCGTCCAGCTCGACGAACCGCTCCTGCCCGCCGTCCTCACCGGCGCCCTCAGCACGGCCAGCGGCTTCTCCCGGCACCGCTCGGTCGACCGGCCGGAGGTGGCCGAGGTCTACACGGCGCTCGTCGAGCACGTCGGCCGCCCGGTGGTCGTGCACTGCTGCGCCGCCGGGGCACCGGTCGACCTGCTGCGCCGCGCGGGCGTCATCGGGGTGGGCCTCGACCTCGCGCAGACCAGCACCCGCGAGTGGGACGAGGTCGGCCAGGGACTCGCCGAGGGGATGTGGTTCGGCGCGGGTGCCCTGGCGACCGATGGCCCGGTCCCCGTCGACCGGCCCGACGTCGTCGCGCGGCGCGTGCTGGGTCGTCTCGACGACCTCGGGCTCGACGCGGACGCAGGGCTGCGAACGGTGCTGACGCCCGCCTGCGGGCTCGCGGGCTTCGACCGCGCGGGTGCGACCGCCGCGCTGCGCACCCTCCGCTCGGCCGCCGACATCGTCACCGACCGCCTGCTCGGCTGAGCGCGGGCGCAGCGGCGCTGCGGCATGATGACGCGATGGCCCAGATCACGCAGCTCCGCCTCGTCACGACGCTGCTCCTCTCCTTCGCGGTGGCGCAGGCGGGGCTGGGCTCCGGCTACCTCGACGGCGGCGCCGCGCTGCTGGTCGCGCACGCGACGAACGCCTTCGCCGTCCTCGTGCTGGCGGTGATCGGCGCCGTCCTCGGGTTCGGCCTGCGCAGGTCGGGCGGGCCTGGCTGGACCCTCTTCTTCCCGCTCGGCATCGTGGTCGCGATCGCGCTGCAGATGACGCTCGGCTTCGCCGGCGTCAGGGGCGCGCACGTCTTCCTCGGCGTGCTGGTCCTCTGCGCCATCACCGCGTACTGCTCCTACTCGTGGCGGCTCCGGCTGCCGGAGGACGGCGCGACCCGGGTGACGCCCGCGTCCTCGTAGCCCGCCGGTCGTCCCTCCTGGTAGAGCCAGGTGGCGAAGAAGGCGCCGAGGTTCTCCCCGGTGGTGCGCTCGGCGAGCGCGATGAAGTCGCTCGTCGCGACCACCCCGTGCGCCTGCTGCCGCGCCCAGGCGCGCAGCAGCGTCCGCATCTTCTCGTCGCCGATCCGGTGCCGCAGGGCCTCGAGCGTCAGCCCGCCGCGCTCGTAGACGGGGGAGCCGAAGAGGTCGGCCGGGTTGGTCAGCGCGGCCGGCGCCGGGGACCAGAGGTCGGACCCGGGACCGTTCGCCCGGTACGCCTGCTGGAAGGCCTGCCACGTCGTCGGGCCGCCGTGCTCGGCGGCGTAGTTCGCCTCGGCGTAGGTGGCGAAGCCCTCGTTCAGCCAGATGTCGCCCCAGTCGCGCGGGGTGACCGAGTCGCCGTACCACTGGTGCGCGAGCTCGTGGACGAGCGTGGCGTCGTCAGGGACGCCGTCGAAGAAGGGCCGCGTCTGGGTCTCCAGCGCGTAGCCGACCCCGAGGTCCTGGATGACCATGCCGGTCGCGCTGAACGGGTAGCGGCCGTACTGCTTCTCGCTGAAGCGCAGGACCTTCGGCAGGAGGTCGCGCTGTGCCTTGGCCGAGCCGAGCCCGGGCTCGACGAACGTCCACGCGGGGATCGTGCGGCCACCCGCGAGCGCGACGGTGGAGCGGTAGACGTCGAAGCGGCCGATCGCGAGCAGCGAGAGATAGGTGGCCATCGGCTGGCGCTGGCGCCAGCGCCACGTCGTCTGGCCGTCGCGCGTCCGGCGGCTGCGGAGCTCGCCGTTGGAGGCCGCGGCCAGCTTCTTCGGCGCGGTGATAGCGACGTCGAAGGTCGCCTTGTCGCGCGGCGTGTTGTTGTTCGGGAACCAGGTCTGCGCGCCGACCGGCTCCGACAGCGCGGTCGCGCCGGTCGCGCTCGGCACCCAGCCGTCCTTCGCACCGTCCGGGTCGATGTGGGTGGTCGGGCGGCCGTGGTAGCGCACCTCGACGGTGAAGCGGCCGCTGGCGGCCCGGGCCGGGGTGACGACGAGCTTGGTGTCGCGGCGCACGAACCTGGCGCGCCGGCCGTCCACGGTGACGCGGTCGACGCTCAGCCCCTCGAGGTCGAGCGTGAGCTCCGACAGCGGCCGGGCGGCCCTGGCCTGGATCGTCGTCGTGGCCTTGATCGTGCCGCCGGTCGCGTACGTCAGCGCGATGCCGTAGTGGCGGACGTCGTAGCCGGTGCCGCCGATCTCGGGGAACAACGAGTCGTCGACGCTCTGGCCGCCGGCGACCGGCGCAGGCTTGGCTGCGGGCACGGCGGGAGCCGCGGCGGCCGGGGCCCCGGGCAGGAGAGCCAGGCCCACGGCCGTGCTGGTGAGGAGGGCGGCCCAGCCGCGCAGGGGATGACGCACGAGCGCACGCTATCCGTCGGTGGGCGTCTCCGTCACCAGGGCCTCCGGGCCGCCGGCGAGCAGGCGACGGAACCCCTCCGCGTCGAGCTGCGGGGTGCCGAGCGACTCGGCCTTCGTCAGCTTCGAGGCGCCCGGGCTCGCACCGACCACGACGTACGCGGTCCGCTTGGAGATGCTCGACGCCGCCTTGCCGCCGGCGGCGAGGATCGCCTCCTCCGCCTCCTCGCGGCTGAAGCCCTCGACGGTGCCCGTGACCACGATCGACAGCCCCGCCAGCGGCCCGGCCGGCGCGGCCGCCACCGCCTGCGGACCGGGGTGGCCGGGGATCTCGAGCCGTACGCCCGAGGCCGCCCAGCGGTCGACGATGGCCGCGTGCCAGTCGACGGCGAACCAGTCGGTCAGGGCGTCGGCGATGATCGGGCCCACGCCGTCGACCGCGGCGAGCTCGTCGCGCGAGGCGGCCCTGATCGCCGCGAGCGACCCGAAGTGCTGCGCGAGGGCGCGGGCGGCGACCGGCCCGACGTGGCGGATCGACAGCGCGACCAGGTAGCGCCACAGGTCGCGGCTCTTGGCGATCTCGAGGTTGGCGAGCAGGTCCTCGGCCTGCTTGGAGGGCCCGACCAGGTCGGGCTCGCCCTTGCGCCCCTTCCGCACGATCTTCTGGAAGGGCGCGAGCTGCTTCTCGGTGCCGTCGTCGTTCAGCCGCGCCAGCCCGGTCTCCGGGTCGCGCGGGACGACCCGGATCGGCAGCAGGTCCTCCATGGTCAGGTCGAACAGCCCCGACTCGTCGGCCAGCGGCGGGGTCGCGGGGACGGTGGGCTGGGTGAGCGCGGCCGCCGTCACCTCGCCGAGCGCCTCGACGTCCAGCGCGCCGCGCGAGCCGATGTGCTCGACCCGGCCGCGGACCTGCGCCGGGCAGCTGCGCGCGTTGGGGCAGCGCAGGTCGACGTCGCCCTCCTTGGCCGGGCGCAGCACGGTGCCGCACTCCGGGCAGCGCTCCGGCATCACGAAGGCGCGCTCCGTCCCGTCGCGGAGCTCGACGACGGGGCCGAGCACCTCGGGGATCACGTCGCCGGCCTTGCGCAGCACGACGGTGTCGCCGATCAGGACGCCCTTCTCGCGGACGACGTCCTGGTTGTGCAGCGTGGCCTGCCGCACCTCCGAGCCCGCGACCAGCGCCTTCTGCATGACCGCGAACGGCGTCGCACGGCCGGTGCGGCCGATGGACACGACGATGTCGAGCAGCTTCGTGTGCACCTCCTCGGGCGGGTACTTGAACGCGGTCGCCCAGCGCGGGGAGTGGCTCGTCGCCCCGAGGGCGACGTGCAGGTCGAGGTCGTCGACCTTGACCACGATGCCGTCGATCTGGTGCTCCACGGACGCCCGCTCGGCGCGGTAGTGCTCGATGAAGTCCCAGACCTGGTCGAGCGAGTCGAGGACGCGGTAGTGGGTGGAGGTCGGCAGCCCCCAGGCGGCGAGCAGCTCGTACACCTGGCTCTGGGACGCGACCGGCCCGCCCGGGGCCGCCTCGGTGCTCTCGATCTGCTCGACCGGCCACGCCCCGATGCCGTGCACGAGCATCCGCAGGCCCTGGATCCTGGTCTCCATGAGCGCGAGGCGGTCGGGGCTCTTGCCCTCGGCCTTCTGCCGGAGCGAGCCCGACGCGGCGTTGCGCGGGTTGGCGAAGAGGCGCTCCCCGGCCGCGGCCTGGCGGGCGTTCAGCGCGTCGAAGTTCTCGACGGGGAAGAAGATCTCGCCGCGCACCTCGACGAGGTCGGGGTGGCCGGTCCCCGCGAGGCGCATCGGGATCGTGCCCATCACCCGCACGTTCGACGTCACGTCCTCGCCGGTGACGCCGTCGCCCCGGGTCGCGGCGGAGGTGAGGACGCCCCGCTCGTAGCGCAGGTTGATGGCGAGACCGTCGATCTTGAGCTCGCAGAGCCACCGGACCCCGGCGTCCGGCAGGCGCTTGGCGGCGTCGCGGCGTACGCGGGCGGCCCACTCCTCGAGCTCCTCGCGGCTGAACACGTTGTCGAGGGAGAGCATCGGCTCGCGGTGCACGACCGGGGCGAACAGCGTCGTCTCGGGCGCGCCGCCCACGGTCTGCGTCGGGCTGTCCGGGCGGAGCAGCTCGGGGTGCTGCTCCTCGAGCTCCTGGAGCCGGCGCACGAGGCGGTCGTACTCCTCGTCGGACGCCGTCGACTGGTCGCCCTCGTAGTACTCGTGGCGCAGCTCGTTGATCCGTCCGGTGAGGTCGGCGACCTCCTTGGCCGCTGCGGCGGAGGCGGAGACCACGGTGTCGGTCATCCCGCGAGCATAGGGGCGCTCCAGGAGCCGGAGGGCGGGCAGCCGACCCTCAGGAGAGCAGGCTGGCGACCAGCGCGGCAGGCGCGAGGAAGCCGCTCTTCTCGTCGATCCCGAAGCCCCAGCTGCCGGTCATGGCGTGGTAGACGTACCAGCCGAGGCCGAAGAGGGCGAGCATCGCCCCGAGCAGGACGAGGCCGACCCAGATCCGCATCCGGCGCTTCTGCCCGGTGCTTGGCACGAGCTCGGGACCCCACTCGCCGAGCCGGGGCTGGACGCGGGGTGGCGTCGACCCGTTGAGGTTCAGGTCGGAGAACGCCGCGCGCAGCCGCATGCGTGCAAGGTTAGCGATCGGTGGGTCCCCGCCCAGGGGTCGGCGCAGACTCACAGGCAGCCCTCAGGGGTGCAGGACGGCGACCCCGCGCGCGACGAGGGCGAACCGGACCGTGCGGCCCACGAGCACCGCGGCGGCGAACCACCCGAGCCGCATCCGGGTGGCCCCGGCCAGCAGGGCGACGGCGTAGAGCGGGGGGAAGCCGACCACCGCGGCCAGCAGCACGATCGGCAGGCCCCAGCGCTTCTCGCCGACGAGCCGCAGCAGCGTGGCCAGGACGGCCCGGAACCGCCGCCGGGCGGGGCCGACGTTCTGGCGCCGGATGCGTGCCCGCTGGTGGCGGACGAAGGGGAAGGCCTTGCCGCGCCGGACGCCGAGGAAGAGCAGCACCTTGCCGAGCGTCTGCCCGAGGACCACGCCGACCACGACGGGCATGGCGTGGCCGAGGGAGGAGTAGCCGGAGACGACGACGTAGCCCTCGGCGTTGGCCAGCGGCACGACCGCGGACAGCACGCCGTAGCCGAACGACGTCACCAGCTCGCCCAGCTCGGCCCAGCCCCACGCGTCCATGCGCACCCCCGTGCAGGGCATTCTGCCCGGACGGGGGCCGGCGCGAGGGCTGCGGGGCCTACTTGACCAGGGCGGCGAGGTGGTTCAGGCGGGCGACCTCGGAGTCGAGGAACGCCGGGCCCCCGAGGCGGCCGATCGCGATCACGCGGTCCTGGGTGATCGGGGTGACGACCAGGGTGCAGTCGCCCCAGCCCGGCGACCAGCCGCTCTCGAGGTCGAGCCGGTGGGTCACGTCGAAGGGGGCGAAGCGCTCCGCGAGCTCGGGGGTGATGTCGGGCGCGAGCGTGGTCGAGAAGGTCATCTCCGGCCCGTCGCCGCCCGTCTGCACGAGCACCGCCCAGTGGGAGCGGAAGACGACCGGGCAGAGCGACACGAGCGTCTCCGCCGCGTGGGTCGGGTCGGCGGTCATGCGCTCGAGCGCCTCGAGGTCGGACTGCAGCCCGCCGCCCTCGGGGTAGCGGGCGATCCACTCGACGCGGACGCCCTCGAGCCCCTGGCAGGCGCTGACCAGCGACTCCGGCAGCTGGCCCGGCGGCAGGTCGACGATGAAGTCGTCGACGACGACCCCCTCGCCCTTCTCGACGATCTCGACGGCGTTGATGTCGCCGCCGACCCCACCCATGGCGGTGGCGACCGAGCCCAGCGAACCGGGCCGGTCGGGCAGCGTGACGCGCATCAGGAACACGCGCACATCGTCGCAGACCCGGGGTTACCAAGGGGTTTCAGCATCTTTGGTCCTCGCTCCGCTCGGACGTGCCCCGGCTCCGACCCGAGTCGGTACTGGTCCGGAAGGTGCTCGTTCCCGTCGAGCCTTCAGAATCTCCTCATGCCCAGGTTCGAACCCTTCCGCGCCCTCCGCTTCGTGGCGGAGGACCTCGAGCCGCTGCTCGCGCCGCCGTACGACGTCCTCGACGACGCCGACGTGGACGCCCTCCAGGCGCGATCGCCGCACAACGTGACGTTCGTCGACGTGCCCCGCGGCGGTCCCGACCGCTACGTGCGGGCGGCGCAGACGCTGCAGGGCTGGGTGGACACCGGCGTGGTCGCGCTCGACGACACGGCGTCCTTCACCATCTACCGGCTGCGGTTCACCGACGCGAGCGGGGCACGGCGTGACGTGGCCGGGGTGCTGGGCGCGCTCGAGGTCGTCGACGCCCCGACGCAGGGCGGCGCGCACGGCGTCCTGCCGCACGAGCGCACGACGCCCAAGGACTCGACCGACCGGCTCGAGCTGACCCGGGCCACCCGGGCCAACCTCTCGCCGGTCTGGGGCCTCTCGCTCGCGCCGGGCCTCGCCGCGCTGCTCGCCGAGCCGGGGGAGCCGGTGGGGCGGGTCGTCGAGGACGGGGTCGAGCACGTGTGGGAGCGGGTGACCGACCCGGCGCGCCTCCGGGCGATCCGCGACCTGCTCGCCTCCGACGACGTGCTGATCGCCGACGGCCACCACCGCTACGCCGTCAGCCGCACCTACCGCGACGAGGTCCGGGCCGCGACCGGCCGCGAGGACACCGACGCCGAGACGACCCTGGCCTTCGTCGCCGAGCTCGTCGCCGACCAGCTGAGCGTCGAGCCCATCCACCGGCACTACACGGGCGTCGAGGTCGCGGCCCTGCGGGAGGCGCTCGAGCGCTTCTTCGTCCTCACGCCGGTCGAGCCGCGCGCCGGGTCGCTGGTGCTGCTCACCGCGGACGGGGCCTGGCGCCTCGACCCGCGGCCCGGCGCGTTCGACGGCGTACGGGCCCTCGACGGGCTGTGGCTGGAGGTCGCGCTCGAGGGGCTCGACGTGCAGGTGGCCTACCACGACGGGGTCGAGGAGGCCCTCGACGCGGTGGCCGACCGCCGGGCGGTGGCGGCGGTGCTGGTCCGTCCGCCGGGGCTGGCCGAGATCCAGCGCACGGCCCGCGAGGGCCTGCTGATGCCGCCCAAGTCGACGTTCTTCACCCCCAAGCTCAAGACCGGCGCGGTGCTGCGTCCGCTGGCGGGATGAACCCGGGAGGCCGGGGGAGCCGCAGCCCTAGGATGGACAGCCGGGTCCCGCCCCGTGCGGTCGACCCGGTCCCGAACCCCTAGAGGAAGAGTGACGCCCCGGTGGCCCTCACGCCGAACGACGTGGCCGACCTGGCCCGCCTGGCCCGGATCGAGCTGACCCCGGCCGAGCTGGAGCACCTCGCGCCCCAGCTCGACGCGATCCTCGAGGCCGTCGCCAAGGTCTCCGAGGTCGCGGCCGACGACATCCCGCCGACGTCGCACCCGCTGCCGCTGGACAACGTCCAGCGCGCCGACGTCGTCGTGCCCTCGATGCCGCGCGAGGCCGCCCTGGCCGGCGCGCCCGCGGCCGAGGAGGACCGGTTCCGCGTCCCGCGGATCCTGGGGGAGGAGGGCTGATGAGCACGAGCAGCACCGACCTGACCCGCCGTACCGCGGCCGACCTGGCCACCGCCATCGCCTCGGGCGAGACCAGCTCGGTCGAGGTCGTCCAGGCCCACCTCGACCGGATGGCCGCGGTCGAGCCGGCGGTCCACGCCTTCCTGCACGTCGACGGCGAGCGGGCGCTGGCCGCCGCGGCGCGCGTCGACGCCGACCGCGCCGAGGGCAAGCCGCTCGGCCCGCTGGCCGGCGTGCCCGTCGCGCTCAAGGACGTGCTGACCCAGGCCGGCGCCCCGACGACCTGCGGGTCGAAGGTGCTCGAGGGCTGGGTCCCGCCGTACGACGCCACCGTCACGCGCCGGATGCTCGACGCCGGCCTGGTCATCCTCGGCAAGACGAACCTCGACGAGTTCGCCATGGGCTCCTCGACCGAGAACTCCGCGTACGGACCCACGCACAACCCGTGGGACCTCGACCGGATCCCCGGCGGCTCCGGCGGCGGCTCAGCGGCCGCTGTCGCCGCGTACGAGGCGCCCCTGGCCATCGGCACCGACACCGGCGGCTCGATCCGCCAGCCCGCCTCGGTCACCGGCACCGTCGGCATCAAGCCGACGTACGGCGGCACCTCGCGCTACGGCCTCGTCGCGCTCGCGTCGAGCCTCGACCAGCCCGGCCCCTGCGCGCGCACGGTCCTCGACGCGGCCCTGCTGCACCAGGTGATCGCCGGGCACGACCCGCGCGACTCGACCTCGATCGACGCGCCGGTGCCCGACGTCGTCGGCGCGGCCCGCTCCGGCGACGTGCGCGGCATGAGGATCGGCGTGGTGCGCGAGCTCGGCGGTGAGGGCTACGCGCCCGGCGTCGAGCAGCGCTTCCACGAGGCGGTCGAGACCCTCGCCGGGCTCGGGGCCGAGGTCGTCGAGGTGTCCTGCCCGAACTTCTCCTACGCGCTGCCTGCGTACTACCTGGTGCTGCCGAGCGAGGCGAGCTCCAACCTGGCCAAGTTCGACGGCATGCGGTTCGGCCTGCGGGCCGGCGACGACGGCAGCCGCAGCGCCGAGGAGGTCATGGGGCTGACTCGCGAGGCCGGCTTCGGCGCCGAGGTCAAGCGCCGCATCATCCTCGGCACGTACGCGCTGTCGAGCGGTTACTACGACGCCTACTACGGCCAAGCCCAGAAGGTGCGCACGCTCGTCTCGCGCGACTTCGAGGCCGCGTTCGCGCAGGTGGACGTGCTCGTGTCGCCCTCGACGCCGACCACCGCGTTCCGCCTCGGCGAGAAGGTCGACGACCCGCTCGCGATGTACCTGAACGACCTCTGCACCATCCCCTCGAACCTCGCCGGCAACGCCAGCGCGTCGTTCCCGGTCGGGCTCGCGCCCGAGGACGCGCTCCCCGTCGGGCTGCAGGTCATGGCGCCGCCGCTGGCCGACGACCGGCTCTACCGGGTCGGCGCCGCGCTGGAGCGGGCGCTGGAGGAGCGCTGGGGCGGCCCCCTGCTGGCGCAGGCCCCGGAGCTCGCCGTGCACGAAGGAGGAGTCGCCAAGTGAGCACCACCACCGCTGAGGTCATGGACTACGACGACGTCGTGGCCCGCTTCGACCCCGTCCTCGGGCTCGAGGTCCACGTCGAGCTGAACACCGCCTCGAAGATGTTCTGCGGCTGCTCGACCGAGTTCGGCGCCGAGCCGAACACGCAGGTCTGCCCGGTCTGCCTCGGGCTGCCGGGCTCGCTGCCCGTGGTCAACGCGCGTGCCGTCGAGTCGGCGGTGCGGATCGGCCTGGCGCTGAACTGCTCGATCGCGTCGTGGTGCCGCTTCGCGCGGAAGAACTACTTCTACCCCGACCAGCCGAAGAACTACCAGATCAGCCAGTACGACGAGCCCATCGCCCACGACGGCTGGGCCGAGGTCGAGGTGCCCGACGACGAGGGCGTGCTGCGCACGTACCGGATCGACATCGAGCGCGCGCACATGGAGGAGGACACCGGCAAGTCGCTGCACGTCGGCGGGTCGACCGGGCGCATCCACGGCGCCGACCACTCGCTCCTCGACTACAACCGCTCGGGCGTGCCGCTCATCGAGATCGTGACGCGCCCGATCGAGGGCGCGGGCAAGTACGCGCCGCAGGTGGCGCGGGCGTACGTCTCGATGCTGCGCGACCTGCTCCGCTCGCTCGGGGTGTCCGACGTGCGCATGGAGCAGGGTTCGCTGCGCTGCGACGCGAACGTGTCGCTGCGGCCCTCCCCGGACGCCCCGCTCGGGACCCGCACCGAGACCAAGAACGTCAACTCGCTGCGCAGCGTCGAGCGCGCCGTCCGCTTCGAGATGACGCGGCAGGCCGCGGTGCTCGCCGACGGCGGCCGGGTCAAGCAGGAGACGCGCCACTGGCAGGAGACCTCCGGCACGACCTCGCCGGGGCGCAGCAAGGAGCAGGCGGAGGAGTACCGCTACTTCCCCGACCCCGACCTCGTGCCCGTCGCACCGTCGGCGGCGTGGGTCGAGGAGCTGCGGGCCTCGCTGCCCGAGGCGCCCGCCGTCCGCCTGCGCCGCGTGAGCGCGGAGTGGGGGTTCAGCGAGGCGGAGCTGCGCGACGTCGTCGCGGCCGGGGCGCTCGACCTGGTCGAGGCGACTGTGGCCGCCGGTGCCTCGCCGCAGTCGGCGCGCAAGTGGTGGCTCGGCGAGCTCGCCCGGCGGGCCAACAACGACGGCGTCGAGCTCGACGCGCTCGGCGTGACCCCCGCGCAGGTGGCCGAGCTGCAGGGCCTGGTCGACGCCGGGACGATCAACGACAAGCTCGCCCGCGAGGTGCTGGAGGGCGTGCTGGCCGGTGAGGGTTCGCCGACCGCGGTCGTAAAGTCCCGCGGGCTCGCGGTCGTCTCCGACGACGGCGCCCTCGGTGCCGCCGTGGACGAGGCCATCGCCGCCAACCCGGCCGTCGCCGACAAGATCCGCGCGGGCAAGGTCCAGGCCGCCGGCGCCCTGATCGGTGCCGTCATGAAGTCCATGGGCGGCAAGGCCGACGCGGGCCGCGTCCGCGAGCTCGTGCTGGAGCGCCTGACGTAGGTGCGCACTCGCCGCTAGATCCGGCGGGTCGTCCACAGGCGGCACGACGGACAACACCGCAGGCGCCCTCGCAGCAGCAGGCTGCTGACGTGTTCCGACCCTTCACGACCGCCCAGGCGCCCGAGGTCGGGATGACCCCCGACACCCTCCGCACCAGCCGCGTGCGGCGCGAGCACCACGGGGTCTACGTGGAGTCCTTCCTGGAGCCCGACCTCGACCTGAGCGTCGCCGCCGCGCGGCTCGTGCTGCCAGAGGACGTGCTCCTGGACGGGGTCTCGGCGCTGCACGCCCTCGCCGTCGAGGTCGGCGAGCCCCGGCCATCGCGGTTCGTCACCACCCACCCGCACCAGGTCCGCCGGCCGGGCGTCCGCGTACGGCGGGTGGCGGCGCTCCCGCCGACCACCGACGGCCGGGTCGTGGCACCCGCGCACGCCTTCCTGACTGCCGCGGCCGACCTCGACCTCGACCTCGTCGAGCTTGTCGCCGCCGGCGACTGGCTGGTGCGGTGGGGAGCCACGTCGTGGGCCGAGCTGGTCGGCATCACCTCCTTGGCGCGCGGGCGGCACGTCCGCCGAGCACGACGCGCCGCAAGCCTCGTGCGCGACCGGGTCGACTCGCCGCAAGAGACGCGCCTGCGGCTCTGCCTGGTCCTCGCCGGCCTGCCGGAGCCCGACGTCAACCCCGTGATCGAGGTCGACGGTCGTCGGGTCGGACGGGTTGACCTGCTGCTCCGCCGGTGGCGCGTCGCTCTCGAGTACGAGGGCGACCAGCACCGCACGGACGAGCGCCAGTGGAACGTGGACATCGCGCGCCACGAACTGCTGCACGAAGGCGGGTGGGCACTCATGCGCGTCACCGGGCAACGGATGGAGCATCCCCGCGCGGTCGTCAGCGAGGTGGTCCGGGCCCTCCGTGCCGGCGGGTGGGAGGGACCTGAGCCCGTCTTCGACGCGGAGTGGCACCGGTTGTTCCCGACTGCGCGCTGACCGGGCGACACGCCGGGTGTGTCGCCCTCTTCGCGCGCAGTCGCCGCACAGCTCAGCTGGTCTTGACCGACAGCACGGGCACCGTCGCCTCGAGGATCAGGCGCTGCGCGATGCTGCCGAGCACGGCCTTGCCGATGGGCGAGCGCTTGCGGACGCCGACGACGAGCCGCGTGACCTCGGCGCGGTCCTCGATGGCGGCGAGGACCTGCTCGACCTCGTCCACGTCGGCGCCCGCGTGCGGGACGACCACCTCGTACGGGACCTCGGTCGCGATCGAGGTGAGGTCGAGGTCGGCGCCGGTGAGGTTGACGACGGTGAGCTGCACGTTGAGCAGGTCGGCCTCGTTGGCCGCGGCCTCCAGGGCGGCCCGGCCCTCGGCGCTGTCGGTGACGGCGACCAGAACGCTCATGCTTCCTCCTGCGGTGCTGGGGCTTTCCCTCCTCGGCATGATGCCGCACCCCGCCGGGGTGGTGTCGGGGGCCTGCGATCAGGGGTCGAGGGCCTCGTCGAGGAACAGCAGCATCGTGCCGAGCAGCAGCCGGCGCGACTCCGCACGGCGGTAGTCGTGGCCCTCGCCGGGGATCGGCAGGAACTGCACGGGCCGCCCGAGGTCGCGCAGGGCGGCGACGACCTGCGTCGCCTCGCCGAAGGGCACGTTGGTGTCGAGCTCGCCGTGGGCGACGAGCAGGGGCACGTCGATGTTCGCGACCTGCTGCATCGGCGAGAGGGCGCGCAGCAGGGTCGCGTCGCGCTCGGGGTCGCCGTACTTGGTGACGGCGGCCGCGGCGATCCAGGGCTCGGTGTCGCGGTAGAAGGTGTGCAGGTCCGACATCCCGCAGACCGCGACGCCGGCGGCGAAGACGCCGGGGGAGAAGGCGAGCATCGCCAGGGTGAGGTAACCGCCGTACGAGCGCCCGCTCACCGCGACGCACCCGGGCTCGGCGACCCCGAGCCGGACCAGGAACTCCGCGCACGCGAGCACGTCGTCGAACGCGTCGCGGCGCCCGTGCACGTCGTCGGCGTGGACGAAGGCGCGGCCGAAGCCCGACGAGCCGCGGATGTTCGGCGCGAAGACCGCGATCCCGGCGGCGGCGACCGCCTGGTGCTGCGGGTTGAAGGTCGGCCGCTCCTGGGCCTCGGGCCCCCCGTGCAGGCTCAGCATCGCGGGGCCCGCGCCCGTCCAGCCCGGCGGCCGGTAGAGCCAGCCGGTCAGCGGCAGCCCGTCGCGCCCGTGCAGGAACTCCAGCGTGGGCGTCACCAGCCGCGCCGCCGTGCGGGGCGGACGCGCCGTGGCGAGCGACCACGTCCGGGTCGCCACGTCGAGGCACCACAGCTCGCGCGGCCGCTCGGGGCCCTCGACGGCCATCAGCGCGGTCGATCCGTCGCGGCTGAGCAGCATCCCGCTTACCACCGCGCCCGGCAGGCCCTCGACGACCGAGGTCTCGCCGGTCCAGGCGTCGACGAGCTCGAGCTCGGAGCGTCCGCCGGCCACGTTCCAGACCGCGAGCAGCCGGTGCCCGGCGTCGTCGGCGTCGAGCCCCTCGAGCTCGGCGTCCGAGCGCGGCGCGAGCACGCCGGACTGCCCGCGCCAGCCGGACGGGCCGAGCGGGATCGCGAGGAGCTGGCGGCGGGGGAGCCCGGCGTCGGTCGCGAGGTAGGCGATCAGCGGCGCGTCCCCGGACGTCGGGTCCCCCGGCGGGGCGGGGCGCACGAACGCGCGGTCGGTGGACCCGGTCGCCGGGTAGGGCAGCAGCGGGTGGTCGGCGTCGGCGACGCGGTCGACGACCACGCAGAACTGCCGCCCGCGCTGCCCGTCGCGCAGCACCACGAAGTCCTCGTCGCTCGACAGGTCGAGCACGCTGATGAGCTCGCCCTCGGCCAGCGGGTGCTGCTCCCCGGTCGCCGGGTCCACGAGGAACGCCCGCGTCGGGTCGCCGAGGCCCTCGCCCGGGACGGAGACGCTGACGCGGTGCCCGCTGCGGGTCCACGGGCCGAGCTCGGCGTGCACGTCGGCCGAGCCCGCGACGCACCGCGCGTCGGAACCGTCCGGGCGCACGACCCACACCTGCGTACGCACGCCGCCGCCGGTGGCCAGCGCGCAGGCCAGCCAGCCACCGTCGGCCGACCAGTGCACCTCGACCACCGGGTCGTCGGTGAGGACGACCTCGCGGGCCGCCGGCGGCTCTGCGCCCTCGACGGCCTCCGCAGCGAGCACGAGGTCCTGGACGAAGAGCCGCGGGGTGCCGGTCCGGTCGCTGACGAAGGCGATCCGCCGGCAGTCCGGCGAGAGGGTGGGTGCCCAGCTGCCCCAGGCGTCGACCAGCTCCTCGCCGAGGCGCACCGCGTCGGCGAGCGCACGGGCCCCCACGTCAGCCGACCCCGTGGTGCTGGAGCCACATCTCCAGCAGCCCCAGCTGCCACAGCGCGTTGGACCCCAGCTGCGTCCGGGTCCGGTTGGGGTCGGCGAGCATCGCCTCGACGGTGTCGGTGCGGAAGAGCCCGCGTCGTCGCGCCGCCGGGTCGGTCAGCGCGTCGCGGACGAGCCCGAGCACCGGGCCCTGGAGTTGGCGGATGGCCGGGACGGGGAAGTAGCCCTTGGTCCGGTCGATGACCTCGTCGGGCACGACCCCGCGGGCCGCGCGCTTGAGCACGCCCTTGCCGCCGTCGGCGAGCTTGAGCTCGGGCGGGATGCGCCCGGCCAGCTCGACGAGCTCGTGGTCGAGGAAGGGCACCCGCGCCTCCAGGCCCCAGGCCATGGTCATGTTGTCGACCCGCTTGACGGGGTCGTCGACGAGCATCACGGTCGTGTCGCTGCGCAGCGCGGCGTCCACGGCGGTGTCCGCGCCCGGGGCGGCGAACCGCTCGGCGACGAAGGCGTACGGGGCGTCGTGGTCGACGAGCCACCCGCGCGACAGCAACGACGGCATGGCCGACCAGCGCCGGTCGAAGAACACGTCCGCGTACGCCTCGACGGCGTCCTCGCGCGCGACGCCGGCGAGCGGCGGGTACCAGTCGTAGCCGCCGAGCACCTCGTCCGCGCCCTGCCCGGACTGCACGACCTTGACGCTCTTGCTCACGTCCTCGCTGAGGAGGAAGAAGGCGACGCAGTCGTGGCTGACCATCGGCTCGCTCATCGCCGCGACGGCTGCGGACACGCCGGGCAGCAGCCGGGAGCCGTCGATGGCGATGCGGTGGTGGTCGGTGCCGAAGCGCTCCGCGACCAGGCTCGAGTACTCGAACTCGTCGCCGCGCTCGCCGCCGCTGCTGTCGAAGCCGATGCTGAACGTCGCCAGGTCGCTCTGCCCGGCCTCGGCCAGCAGCGCGACCACGAGCGAGGAGTCGATGCCGCCGGACAGCAGCACACCGACCGGCACGTCGGCGACCATCCGCCGCTCGACCGCGACGCGCAGCGACTCCAGGAGCGCCTCCTCCCAGTCGCGGCTGCTCCAGCCGGCGCGCTCGGCGTCGCGGGTGAAGGAGGGCGACCAGTAGGTGTGCTCGCGCCAGGTGCCGTCACGCTCGACGACGCGGACGGTGGCCGGCGGCAGCTTCTTGACGCCGTTGAGGATCGTGCGCGGCGGCGGCACGATGCTGTGGAAGCTCATGTAGCAGGCGAGCGCGACGGGGTCGATCGAGGTGTCGCCGACGCCGGCGGCGATCAGCGCGGGCAGCGTCGAGGCGAACCGCAGCCGCTCGGGGGTGTGGTCGAGGTAGAGCGGCTTGATGCCCAGCCGGTCGCGGGCGAGCACCAGCCGACCGGTCGCGTGCTCGACGACGGCGAAGGCGAACATGCCCAGCAGGTGGTCGACGCAGGAGGTGCCCCACTGCGCGTACGCCTTGGTGATCACCTCGGTGTCGGAGGTGGAGAAGAAGCGACGCCCCAGGCCCTCGAGCTCGGCGCGCAGCGCCTTGTAGTTGTAGATGCAGCCGTTGAAGACGACCGACAGCCCGAGCTCGGCGTCGACCATGGGCTGGCTGCCCGCGGCGCTGAGATCGATGATCGAGAGCCGCCGGTGGCCGAGCGCGACCGGGCCGCGCGCCCACACCCCGGAGCCGTCCGGGCCCCGCCGCTGCATGGCGTCGGTCGCGCAGGCGCAGGCGGCGACGTCCGCCGCGCGCCCGTCGAAGCGGATCTCCCCGCTCAAGCCGCACATCTACCGCTCACCCCGCTCTGCCTCGTCGTCCGTCCGGCCCACGACCCACGTGTCCTTGGCGCCCCCGCCGCGCGAGGAGTTCACCACCAACGAGCCCTCGGGGGCCATCCGGGTCAGCCCGAGCTTGGCGATCGTGACGTCGTCGGGACCGGGGCCGGTCAGGTAGGTGAAGACCCGCAGGTCCACGTGCCGCGGCTGCAGCAGGCTCCCGGCGAGCGTCGGGTGCGAGGACAGCGCGACGACCTCCTGGGCGACCCAGCGGGCGGGCGCGGCGGCGATCTCGGCCCGGCGGTGCGCCACCTCGGCGGCCGAGGCGTCGGGGCCGATGAGCACGCCGGCGCCGCCGTGGCCGTCGACGGGCTTGGTCACGAGCTCGCCGACCCGGTCGAGCACGAGGCGGTACTCCGCCTCCTCGCTCGTGCGGTAGGTCGGCACCGACTCCAGGCTCGCCGACTCGCCGAGGTAGTAGCCGATCAGCTCGGGCACGTAGCAGTACATCGCCTTGTCGTCGGCGACGCCGTTGCCCGGGGCGTTGGCCAGCCGGACCCCGCCCGCGGCCGCGACGTCGAGGACCTCGGCGCCGACCGGGTGCCCGGCCGCGTCGACGAGGTCGACCAGCTCGACGTCCAGGCGCAGGTAGAGGGCGTCCAGACGAGGACCCCGGCGGCCGTCGCGGCGGTCGCGGACCTCGCCGTCGGTCACCGTCAGCTCGTCCGCGGTGAGGAGCACGAGGCCGGCTCGCTCGGCCAGCAGCCGGTGCTCGAACCAGGCCGAGCTCGACGGCCCGCTCGAGAGCAGCGCGGCGGTGCCCTCGTCGCCCCCGCCGAGCAGCGTGCGCCGCAGCAGGGGCATCGCGTCGGCCGGGTCGAGCAGCCCCGGCGGGCGGGGCAGGTCGGGCATGACGTCGTCGAGGAGCTCGCGGATGGCGAGGGCGAAGCCGGCGCCGGACGGGTTGCGGACGTTGTCCTCGAGCACCCGCCAGCCGCCGAACTCGTTGCGCACCAGGTCGAAGCCCATCACCGGCGCGCGGACGGCGTCGGCCGGCAGCCGCCGCGCCTCCTCGCGCCAGCCCGGGGCGCCGACGACGAGGTCGGGGGAGAGCACGCCGTCGTGGAGCACGCGCTGCTCGCCGTACACGTCGCGCAGGAAGGCCTCGATCGCCCGCGCCCGCTGGCCCAGCCCGTTGGCGAGGTCGCGCCACTCGTGGGGCGCGACGACCCGGGGCACGAGGTCGACGTTGAAGGGGTGCTGGGTGCCCTCGACCCCGAAGGTCAGCCCGTGCTCGGCGACCCACGTGTCGCGGGCCCGGGCCCGGGCGTCGATGCGGTCGGCGTCGAGGTCGCGGAACACCTCGACCAGCCCCTCGTACGCGGGCCGCGGGCGCCGGTTCGCCCCGACGGCCTCGTCGCCGGCGCGGGAGCGGTAGCGCCGCAGCTCCGGCGCGGCCGGACGCGGGCCCTCGGCCGGGCCGCGGGTCTCGGCCACGACCAGGTCCATGACGTCGCTCAGCAGGCCCCGCTCGGCGTACGCCGCCCGCTGCCGGTCCGCCGAGTTGCCCCGGGCCAGCGCCGACTCGGCCAGCCAGCGCACCTCGTCGTCGTCGCCGAGCTCGGCCAGCGGGCCGGCCAGCCGCTCGACCATGGCCCAGACGGCGTCGGCCGCGGGGACCGGCCGCGGGTGCAGGTCGTGGTCGAGCAGGTTGCCCCGCAGGCCGCCGCGCGCGGCCTGCCAGAGCGCGGCCCGGTGCACCGGCGCGGGCACCGGCTCGTACGGGCGTCCCTCCAGCACGTCGATCTCCGCCGCCCGGACGGCGGCGCGGAACAGCCCGGCGATGAGGATCGCGTCGTCCACGACCGGGCAGGCGTCGCAGACCCGCAGCTCGAGCGTCGGGGCGTGCGAGGACGGGCGGACGTCGAAGTAGGCCATCTTCTCGTCGGCGATGACGCCCGAGCGGATCAGGTCGGCGAGCAGCGCGTCGTACTCGGCCGCCGAGCGCAGCGGCCCGGTCGCACCGGCGGTGGGCCAGCGCTGCCAGATGATCGTGCGGATCGAGGAGTAGCCGGTGTCCTGCTCGTTGAAGTACGGCGAGCTGGCCGACAGCGCGGTCAGCACCGGCAGGTCGCGGGATACGCGCTGCATGATCTCGACAGCCAGGTCGCGGTCGGAGACGCCGACGTGGATCTGCAGTCCGCAGATCAGCTGCTCGTCGACGAGCATCCGGTACTGCTCCTGCATGCGCCCGTAGCGCCCGGTCGTGGTGAGCTCGATGTCCGCGTGCGCCGCGCTCGGGGCGGTCCCGGCCGCGGCGATGCCGACGTTGTCGCGCTCCGCCTCGGTGACCAGCAGCCTCCGCAGCCGCAGCAGCTCGGCCCGCAGCCCGTCGAGGGTGCTGACGACCTCGGTGTTCGTCTCGACCGTGGTGCGCTGGATCTCGGCGGAGTAGCTGCTCGCCGGCAGCCGCGACAGCAGCTGCGGCGCCCGTCCGACCAGCCGGCGGCTGTCCAGGTCGACGAGGTGCAGCTCCTCCTCGGCGCCGAGCGTCAGCTCCGCAGGCACGGTTCCCCCGGTGCTCGCCTCATCGCCGAGACACTAGAGCCGTCGTGTTACGGGGAGCTACCTCCTGCGGCTGAAGAGCAGCAGGCCCAGTCCGGCGAGGACGCAGGCCAGGCCGATCCAGAACCAGGTGCGGACGCCGGTCATGAAGCTGCCGGGGAGGTAGCCGAGGCCCTGGCCGACCCAGACGGCGCCGACGACGAGGGCGACGACCCCGACGACGCGGACAGTGGTGCGGGCGGGGGGCTCACGAGTCGGCCTGGTCGAGGCGGAGGAGCTCCTCCACCGCGTCGGGCTCGCCCACGAGGCGGACGTCGGCGGCCCGCGTCCGGCCGTTGGCCAGCAGGGTCAGCTCGCTGGGGGAGCCGACGGCGGTGACGATGTGGGTACCGGCGGCGGCGCGGATGGTCTCGGGTCGCCCGTCGGCGTCGGTGACGCCCGCGCGCTCGAGGACCACGCCGACCTTGGCCCGGCGGAACTGCGCGCGGGCCAGCAGCTTGAGCCGGCGCCAGAGCCAGCCCTCGACGTCCTCGGGCAGGGTCCGGGGCTCCAGGGGCGTCGAGCCCGCGCGGCGGACGTCCTCGTGGTGCACGAAGTACTCGATGGTGTTCGCGCCCTCGTCCACGCCCGGGATGGCGAAGACGGAGAAGCGCGCGGGGCCGTTGCGGACCTTGTCGACCAGCTCGGCGTACGGCCAGCGCGCCTTGGCCTCGGCCATCCGCCGCTCGAGCAGGCCCGAGAGGGGCTTGGCCACGATGCCGCCGGCCCCGACCGGGTCGGTCTCGCGGATCCACAGGTGCGCGGCCAGGTCGTGGGCGTCCCAGCCCTCGCAGAGCGTGGGGGCGTCGGGACCGACCTGGTCGAGGAGGTCCGCCAGCTCGGCGCGCTCGGACTGGGCAAAGGTCACGAGGGTCGATGGTAGTGGCGGGCGCGGCGACCCCCGGCGCTCGCGGGGGACACTGGGCCTGTGAGCCCCGCACCTCCCGCCCCCGCCGTCCCCGCTGCCCCGGTCTCGTCGCTCGACCCGGCCCTGGCCGCGCTCCTCAAGCGCGACGCCGCCGGCCTCGTCCCCGCGGTCGTGCAGGACGAGGAGTCGCGCGACGTGCTCATGGTGGGCTGGATGGACGACGAGGCCCTGCACCGCACGCTGACGACGGGCCGGTCGACCTTCTACTCCCGCAGCCGCGGCGAGTACTGGGTGAAGGGCGAGACCAGCGGCCACCGGCAGTGGGTGCGCGGCGTGCGCCTCGACTGCGACGGCGACACCCTCCTGGTGACCGTCCGCCAGGAGGGCCCGGCCTGCCACACCGGTGAGCGCACCTGCTTCGACGCGCGCGAGCTGCCCGCCGTCGTCGGGGAGCCGTCGGGAGAGCCGACCGCGTGAGGGCCCGTCCGCTCGCCCTCGCCGGGCTGGCCGTCGGCGCCGTGCTGGCGCTCGTCGCCGGCTCCCGGTCGTGGTGGCGCGCCTCCGGCACGGGCGTGGACGTCGGGTTCAGCGGCACCGAGACGACGGCCGGCCTGGCGCAGGCCCTCGCCCTCGTCGTCCTGGCCGGCGCGCTGCTCGGCCTGGTGCTGCGCGCCCGCGGCCGGCGGGTCCTCGGCGTGCTGCTGGCGCTGGCCGGCGCCGGCGCCGTCGTGGTCGGCCTCGACCGCCCCCGCCCCGCGTCGGGCACCGTGGAGAGCCGGGTCCTCGAGGTGAGCCTGGCCGACCAGTTCGCGCTGGTCGGCACCGCGTGGCCGTTCGTGTACGCCGCGGCCGGCGCCCTCGTCCTGGCCGCGGCGCTGCTGATGGCGGTGACCGCCCCGCGCTGGCCCACGCGGGCCGCGCGCTTCGAGCGCCCGGGGCAGGAGGGGCAGGCAGGGTCGACGCCCTCGGCGCGGTCCGACGACCCCGCGACGCTGTGGCGCTCGCTCGACAGGGGGGTCGACCCGACGCTCGACCCGACGCCCGACCAGGGACCCGCCCCGAGCGCCCAGGGCGGGAGGGCCGATGTGCACGACGCCGCGTCGGGGGTAACAATGAACCCCCGGGCGTCCGCCCGGACCGACGAGCCCACCTGAGCGTGGGGACAAGGAGCACCGAGATGGCAGCCCCGTCCCGTGCCGCGGACCCGTCGGGCACCGCCCGGCGCTCCGAGATCAGCGACCCCTCCGGTGAGCGTCACAAGCACGTCCACCACGGCCAGACCCTGGCCGCGTGGGTCGGCAGCCTGACCGCCATGGTCGCCGTGGTCATCGGCGGCTTCGGCGTCGTGTTCCAGAACTGGGTCGTCTTCGGCGTCGGGGTGGCGCTGATGGCGATCGCCGGCATCGCGGCGCTGGTGCTGCAGAAGACCGGGCACGGCGCCTACTAGCGCCGCACCGACCGCCCAGCCGATCCAGGGGAAACGTCATGGGAGTGCTCGACGACATCGTCGCCGGGGTCCGCGAGGACCTCGAGCTGCGCCAGGCCGAGGTGTCCCTGGAGCGGCTCAAGGAGCGTTGCCTCCAGGTCGACGCCGCGCTCGACCCGATGCCCGTCTTCCGCGGGCCGGGCGTCTCGGTGATCGCCGAGGTCAAGCGCTCCAGCCCGAGCAAGGGCGCGCTGGCCACGATCGCCGACCCGGCCGCCCTGGCGGCGGAGTACGAGGCCGGGGGAGCCGCGGTCATCTCGGTGCTCACCGAGCGGCGCCGCTTCTCGGGCTCGCTGGACGACCTCGTCCGCGTCCGGGCCGTCGTCGACGTCCCGGTGCTGCGCAAGGACTTCGTCGTCACGGCGTACCAGCTCTTCGAGGCGCGGGCGGCCGGGGCCGACCTGGTGCTGCTGATCGTCGCGGCGCTCACCGATACCCAGCTCGTCGGCCTGGTCGAGCGGGCCGAGTCGATCGGGCTCACCCCGCTCGTCGAGGCCCACACCGCCGACGAGGTGCGCCGCGCGGTCGACGCCGGCGCCCGGATCATCGGGGTCAACAACCGCAGCCTGCAGACCCTCGAGGTCGACCCGACGACCTTCGCCCGCCTCGCCCCGCTGATCCCCGACGGCGTCGTCCGGATCGCCGAGTCCGGCGTGCGCGGTCCCCACGACGTCATCGAGCTGGCCCGGGCGGGGGCCGACGTCGTCCTCGTCGGTGAGGCGCTCGTCACGGGCCGCGACCCGCGCACCGGGGTGGCCGACCTGGTCGCCGCGGGGGCGCACCCCGCCGTGCACCGCAGCTGACCCGCACGTCCCACCCGGGAGCCTGACCACCGCTCGACAAAGCAGGCGGGCGAGCGCGCTGGGCGCCGTATCCTCGGCGCATGGTCAGCGCCCTGCCCGACGCCCGCGGTCACTTCGAGGACTTCGGGGGCAAGTTCGTCCCGGAGGCGCTGTGGACGGCGCTCGCCCAGCTCGAGGCCGAGTTCCGCTCCGCCTCCGAGGACCCGGCCTTCGCGGCGGAGCTCGCGCAGCTGCTCGCCGACTACACCGGCCGGCCCTCGCCCATCACGGTGGCCACGCGCTTCGCCGAGCACGCCCGTCCGGCGGAGGGTCCGGCGCCGCTGATCCTGCTCAAGCGCGAGGACCTGAACCACACCGGCTCACACAAGATCAACAACGTCCTCGGCCAGGCGCTGCTCACCCGGCGGATGGGCAAGACCCGCGTCATCGCCGAGACCGGCGCCGGGCAGCACGGCGTCGCCACCGCGACCGCCGCCGCCCTCTTCGGGCTCGAGTGCACCGTCTACATGGGCAAGGTCGACACCGAGCGCCAGGCCCTGAACGTCGCCCGCATGCGCCTGCTCGGCGCCGAGGTCATCGCCGTCGAGTCGGGCACGCAGACGCTCAAGGACGCGATGAACGAGGCGATGCGCGACTGGGTCGCCAGCGTCGACCAGACCCACTACCTGATCGGCACCGTCGCCGGGCCGCACCCCTTCCCGCTGCTGGTCCGCGAGTTTCAGCGCGTCATCAGCACCGAGGCGCGCGCCCAGGTCCTCGCCTCGTACGGGCGGCTGCCGGACGCCGTCGCCGCCTGCGTCGGGGGCGGCTCCAACGCGCTCGGCATCTTCGCCGACTTCATCGGTGACTCCGGGGTGGCCCTGCACGGCTACGAGGCCGGCGGCGACGGCGTCGAGACCGGCCGCCACGCCGCGACGATCTCGGCCGGCTCGGTCGGCGTGCTGCACGGCATGCGCACCTTCGTGCTGCAGGACGACGACGGCCAGACGAAGGACTCGCACTCCATCTCCGCGGGCCTCGACTACCCGGGCGTCGGCCCCGAGCACTCCTGGCTCGCGGCGACCGGCCGGGCGACGTACGAGGCGGTGACCGACACCGAGGCCATGGAGGCCTTCCGCCTGCTGACCCGCAGCGAGGGCATCCTCCCGGCCATCGAGTCCGCCCACGGCCTGGCCGGCGCCCTGCGCCTGGGCCGTTCGCTGCCCCCGCGCGCCGACGGCCAGCCGAACATCGTCCTGGTCAACCTGTCCGGGCGCGGTGACAAGGACGTCGACACCGCCATCCAGTGGTTCGGCGTCGACACCCGCGGCACCGGCTCGGAGTCCGGCCGGCCGGTCGGCACCAACCTCAGCGCCGACCCCGAGCTCGACATGAGCATGGAGAAGGACGGGCCCGCGAGCACCACGGCGGTCCAGCTGTGAGCGCGCCGACCACCGAGCCCACGGCGACCTTCGACCGCGGGCGCTCCGGGCAGGTCTTCGCCGCCGCCAAGGAGCAGGGCCGCGGAGCACTCGTCGCCTTCCTGCACGTGGGCTACCCCGACGTCGCGACGTCGGTGTCCGCCCTGCGCGCGCTGACCGGCGAGGGCGACGGCCCGGGCGTCGACCTGGTCGAGGTCGGCCTGCCCTACAGCGACCCGATGATGGACGGGGTCACGATCCAGCGCGCCGGCACGCGCGCGCTGGCCCGCGGCGTCCGGACGCGTGACGCCTTCACCGCCGTCGAGGCGCTCGCCCAGGCCGGCACCCCGGCCGTCGTCATGACCTACTGGAACCTCGTCGAGCACTACGGCGCCGAGGCCTTCGCCCGCGACCTCGCCTCGGCCGGCGGCGCGGGGATCATCACCCCCGACCTGACCCCGGACGAGGCCGGCACCTGGATCGAGGTGTCGGACGCGTACGGGCTGGACCGGATCTTCCTGGTCTCGCCCTCCTCGAGCGACGAGCGCCTGGCCGAGACCGTCGCCGCGTGCCGCGGGTGGGTCTACGCCACCTCGGTCATGGGCGTGACGGGCGCCCGCGCGCAGAGCTCGACCGCCGCGCCCGACCTCGTCGCCCGCATCCGGGCCGCCTCGCCCGACGCCATGGTCGGCGTCGGCCTGGGCATCTCCGACGGCACGCAGGCGCGCGAGGTCACCACGTACGCCGACGCCGCGATCGTCGGCTCGGCGCTGGTCCGCACGCTGCTGGACGCCGAGGAGGCGGGCACGCCCGAGGACCTGACCCGGCTGCGCGCGGTCGTCGACGACCTCGTGCGCGGGGTCAGGGGCGACTCGTGACGCCGGCGGCGTCCGCGCTCGCCCCGCTCTTCATCCCCAGCCCGGGCCAGAACGTCTGGCACCTGGGCCCGCTGCCGCTGCGGGCGTACGCGCTCTGCATCATCGCGGGGATCATCGTCGGGATGGTCGTCGCGACGCGCCGCTGGCGCGCCCGCGGGGGGACCTCCGACGGGCTGGAGTCCGTCGTCGTGGTCGCCGTGCCGGCGGGCATCGTCGGCGCCCGGATCTACCACGTCATCACCGACTACGAGCTCTACTTCGGCCCCGGGCGCAACCCGGTCGACGCGCTCAAGATCTGGCAGGGCGGTCTCGGGATCTGGGGCGCGGTCGCCCTCGGGGCGCTCGGCGGCTGGCTCGTCGCCCGTCGCCGCGGGATCCGCTTCCCGGCCCTGCTCGACGCCTGCGCCCCGGGCATCGCGGTCGCGCAGGGGATCGGGCGGCTCGGCAACTGGTTCAACCAAGAGCTCTTCGGGCGGCCGACGACGTTGCCCTGGGGCCTGGAGATCGCGCCGCGCTACCGGCCGCAGGGCTACGAGCAGTACGCGACCTTCCACCCGACGTTCCTCTACGAGCTGCTCTGGGACGTCGCCGTCGTGGCCGTCCTGCTGGTCGTCCTGGACCGCCGCTTCCGGCTGGGCCACGGCAGGGTCTTCGCGCTCTACGTGATGCTCTACTCGCTCGGGCGGTTCTGGATCGAGGCGCTGCGGATCGACACGGTCAACGAGATCGGTGGCTTCCGTCTCAACAACTACACCTCGCTGATCACCTTCGTGGGTGCCGCGCTCGTGCTGGTCTGGCTGTCGCGCCACCGTCCCGGCCGCGAGGCCGTCGTCGAGGAGGGCGCCCCGGGCGCCGGACCCGGGGAGCCGGACGAGCCCGAGCAGGCCGACGAGCCCGAGCAGGCCGACGAGGCCCGCGAGACCGCACCGTCGGCGTCCGAGGAGCCGTCCGAACGGTGAGGAGCCGTCCGCGACGCCCGTATAGTAGGACTGCCTAGGAACTGCGGTCGCGCCACCCATGCCGACCTCCCGCCAGCACCGATGAACGCCGTGACGCCGCGCAACCACACGCGTGTCCCAGGCCGAAACATCAGACCTGCGATGCCTGCGCTGCTGCGCTAGCATCCTCCCGCTCCTGGCCAGTGACGTCCCGGGCGCCTGTTCGTGACCCCAGCTGAGACCGCAGCTGAGCCCGATGATGAGCCGGAGCCGAGCCCCCTCGGCCCACGAACGACAGGAGTCCGACGTGACTCTGCTCGCCAAGCCCCAGGCCCAGGGCCTCTACGACCCGGCCCACGACCACGACGCGTGCGGCGTGGCCTTCGTGGCCACGCTCGACGGCGTCGCCAGCCACGCGATCGTCGAGCAGGGCCTCGAGGCGCTGCGCAACCTCGACCACCGCGGTGCCACCGGTGCCGACCCCAAGACCGGCGACGGCGCGGGCATCCTCATCCAGGTCCCGGACGCCTTCCTGCGCTCGGTGGCCGGCTTCGAGCTGCCGCCGGCCGGGACGTACGCGGTCGGCAACGCCTACCTGCCCGTCGACGAGGCCGCGCGCCGCGCGGCCAAGGAGACGATCGAGGCGGTCGCGGCGGAGGAGGGGCTGCGGGTCCTCGGGTGGCGCACGGTCGCGACCGACGACGCCTCGCTGTCGGACCTGACGCGCTCGACCATGCCGGTCTTCGAGCAGCTGTTCGTCACGCCGTCGGGCCAGCCCGTCCAGGGCCTCGCGCTGGAGCGGCTCGTCTTCTGCCTGCGCCGCCGCGCGCAGCACGAGGCCGGGGTCTACTTCTCCTCGCTGTCGTGCCGCACGCTCGTCTACAAGGGCATGCTGACCACCGAGCAGCTCGAGCTCGTCTTCCCCGAGCTGCTGGACCCCCGCGTGGAGAGCGCGCTGGCCGTGGTCCACTCGCGCTTCTCGACCAACACGTTCCCGTCGTGGGAGCTCGCGCACCCGTACCGGATGATCGCCCACAACGGCGAGATCAACACCGTCAAGGGCAACCGCAACTGGATGCGCGCCCGGGAGGCGCTGCTGGCCAGCGACCTGATCCCCGGCGACCTGGAGCGGCTCTACCCGATCTGCACCCCCGACGCGTCCGACTCGACCTCCTTCGACGAGGTCGTCGAGCTGCTGCACCTCGGCGGGCGCTCGCTGCCGCACGCGATGCTGATGATGATCCCGGAGGCGTGGGAGAACAACCCCACGATGGATCAGCGCCGCAAGGACTTCTACGCGTTCCACTCCTGCCTGATGGAGCCCTGGGACGGCCCGGCCGGCGTCGTCTTCACCGACGGCACGCAGGTGGGCGCGGTCCTCGACCGCAACGGCCTGCGCCCGGGCCGCTTCTGGGTCACCGACGACGGTCTCGTCGTGCTGGCCTCCGAGGCCGGCGTCCTCGACATCCCGGCGGAGAAGATCGTGCAGAAGGGCCGGCTGCAGCCGGGCCGGATGTTCCTGGTCGACCTCGCCGAGCACCGGATCATCGACAACGACGAGGTCAAGGACTCCCTCGCCGCGGCGGCGCCGTACGGGGAGTGGCTGAGCGCCGGGCGCATCGCGCTCGGCGACCTGCCCGAGCGCGAGCACGTCGTGCACAGCCACGCCTCCGTGACCCGGCGCCAGCAGGTCTTCGGCTACACCGAGGAGGACCTGCGCCTCATCCTGTCGCCGATGGCCTCCGGGGGCGCCGAGCCGATCGGCTCGATGGGCACCGACACCCCGATCGCCGCGCTGAGCGAGAAGCCGCGGCTGCTGTTCGACTACTTCAGCCAGCTCTTCGCGCAGGTGACGAACCCGCCGCTGGACGCGATCCGCGAGGAGCTCGTCACCTCGCTGTTCAACACCATCGGGTCCGAGCAGAACCTGCTGGAGCCCGGCCCGGCCTCGTGCCGGCGCCTGGTGCTGCCCTTCCCGGTGCTCGACAACGACGACCTGGCCAAGATCGTCAAGATCAACCGGCACGGCGACCTGCCGGGCTACGCGACGCACGTGGCCCGCGGCCGCTACGACGTCGCCCGCGGCGAGGAGGGCCTCGTCGAGGCGCTCGACGACATCTGCGCCGAGGTCAGCCAGGCCATCGCCGACGGCGCCCGGATCATCCTGCTCAGCGACCGGCACTCCAACGCCGAGCTGGCGCCGATCCCGTCGCTGCTGCTCACCGCCGCGGTGCACCACCACCTGGTGCGGGAGAAGACCCGTACGCAGGTCGGGCTCGTCGTCGAGGCCGGCGACGTGCGCGAGGTGCACCACGTCGCGCTGCTGATCGGCTACGGCGCGGCCGCGGTCAACCCCTACCTGGCCATCGAGTCCGCCGAGGACCTGGCCCGGCGCGGCGTCTACACCAGCGTCGAGCCCGAGGTCGCGGTCAAGAACGTGGTCAAGGCGCTCGGCAAGGGCGTCCTCAAGGTCATGAGCAAGATGGGCGTCTCGACCGTCGCCTCCTACACCGGCGCGCAGATCTTCGAGGCGCTCGGCCTGTCCAAGGACGTCGTCGAGCGCTACTTCACCGGCACGACCTCCAAGCTCGGCGGGGTCACCCTGGCGCAGCTGGCCGAGGAGGTCCGGCGCCGCCACCTGGTCGCGTACCCGTCGAACGGCATCCCGCAGGCCCACCGCACCCTGCCGATCGGCGGGGAGTACCAGTGGCGCCGCGAGGGCGAGCCGCACCTGTTCGACCCCGAGACGGTCTTCCGGCTGCAGCACAGCACCCGGACCGGGCGCTACGACATCTTCAAGCAGTACACGTCGCACATCGACTCTCAGGCCGAGCGGCTGATGACGCTGCGCGGGCTGCTCCGGATCAGCGACTCGCGCCCCTCGATCCCGATCGAGGAGGTCGAGCCGGTCAGCGAGATCGTCAAGCGCTTCTCCACCGGGGCGATGTCGTACGGCTCGATCAGCCTCGAGGCGCACCAGACCCTGGCGATCGCGATGAACCGCCTCGGCGGCAAGTCCAACACCGGTGAGGGCGGCGAGGACGTCGACCGCCTCTACGACCCCGAGCGGCGCAGCGCGATCAAGCAGGTCGCGTCGGGCCGGTTCGGCGTGACGAGCGACTACCTCACCAATGCCACCGACATCCAGATCAAGATGGCGCAGGGCGCCAAGCCCGGCGAGGGCGGCCAGCTGCCCGGCCAGAAGGTCTACCCGTGGGTCGCCAAGACGCGGCACTCGACGCCGGGCGTCGGGCTCATCTCGCCGCCGCCGCACCACGACATCTACTCGATCGAGGACCTCAAGCAGCTCATCCACGACCTCAAGTGCGCCAACCCGAGCGCACGGGTCCACGTGAAGCTGGTGGCCGAGGTCGGCGTCGGCACGGTCGCGGCGGGCGTGAGCAAGGCCAAGGCCGACGTCGTGCTGGTCTCCGGCCACGACGGCGGCACGGGCGCGGCTCCGCTGACCTCGCTCAAGCACGCCGGCGGGCCCTGGGAGCTCGGCCTCGCCGAGACCCAGCAGACGCTGCTGGTCAACGGGCTGCGCGACCGCATCGTCGTGCAGGTCGACGGTCAGCTCAAGACCGGTCGTGACGTCATCATCGGCGCGCTGCTCGGGGCCGAGGAGTTCGGCTTCGCGACCGCACCGCTGGTCGTCAGCGGCTGCATCATGATGCGGGTCTGCCACCTCGACACCTGCCCGGTCGGCGTCGCGACGCAGAACGCCGAGCTGCGCCAGAAGTTCTCCGGCAAGCCCGAGTTCGTCGTGAACTTCTTCGAGTTCATCGCCGAGGAGGTGCGCGAGCACCTCGCGGCGCTGGGGTTCCGCACGCTCGCCGAGGCCGTCGGCCACGTCGAGCTGCTCGACACCACGCAGGCCGAGACCCACTGGAAGGCGCACGGGCTCGACCTGGCCCCGATGCTGCACCGCCCGGAGCTGCCCGAGGGCGCCCCGCTGCACAACGTCACCACGCAGGACCACGGGCTGGCCGACAAGCTCGACCAGCGGCTCATCGAGATCTGCCGCCCCGCGCTCGAGTCGGGCGAGGCCGTCCGTGCCACGCTGCCCATCCGCAACGTGGATCGTACGGTCGGCACGATCCTCGGCCACGAGGTGACGAAGGCGACCCGTGGGCAGGGCCTGCCCGACGGCACGATCGACCTCACCTTCACGGGGTCGGCGGGCCAGAGCTTCGGCGCGTTCGTCCCCGCCGGGATCACGCTGCGCCTCGAGGGCGACAGCAACGACTACCTCGGCAAGGGCCTGTCCGGCGGGCGGCTCGTGCTCCGCCCGGACCGCGCCTCGACGTTCGTGGCGAGCGAGAACATCATCGCCGGCAACGTCATCGGCTACGGCGCCACCGGTGGCGAGATCTTCGTCGCCGGCCAGGTGGGCGAGCGCTTCTGCGTCCGCAACTCCGGGGCCACCGCGGTCGTCGAGGGTCTCGGCGACCACGGCTGCGAGTACATGACCGGCGGTGTCGCGGTGGTCCTCGGGCGGACGGGGCGCAACGTCGCCGCCGGCATGTCCGGCGGCATCGCGTACTTCCTCGACCTGGACCGCGACCTGCTCAACACCGAGATGGTCGACGCGATCGACCCGGGCGAGGCCGACCTCGAGCTGCTGCAGGGCCTGGTCAAGCGTCACCTGGAGGAGACCGGCTCCGAGGTGGCGGCCGGGCTGCTCGCCGACTGGGAGCACGCCGCGACGCGCTTCACCAAGGTCCTGCCGCGCGAGTACGCCAAGGTCGTCGCCGCCCGCGAGGCGGCGGAGTCCGAGGGCCTCGACGAGGCCGAGACCACCCGCCGCATGATGGCCGCGGTCGCCAAGTAATGCGCACCCTGACGACGGAGACATCTCATGGCTGACCCGCGTGGGTTCATCACGACGCCGCGGAAGGTCGCCGAGCGGCGGCCCGTGAGCGAGCGCGTGCACGACTGGAACGAGGTCTACCCCGGTACGCCGGGGCGGGCGCTGCTGCCGATCATCAGCGAGCAGGCCGGGCGCTGCATGGACTGCGGCATCCCGTTCTGCCACACCGGCTGCCCGCTGGGGAACCTGATCCCCGAGTGGAACGACCTGGTGTGGCGCAGCGACTGGGACGAGGCGCTGGAGCGGCTGCACGCCACGAACAACTTCCCGGAGTTCACCGGGCGGCTCTGCCCGGCCCCGTGCGAGACGGCCTGCGTGGTCGGGATCAACCGCGACGCGGTGACGATCAAGAACGTCGAGGTCTCGATCATCGACAAGGCGTGGGACGAGCGCCGCGTCGACCCGCAGCCCGCGGACTGGCTGACCGGCAAGACGGTCGCCGTGGTCGGCTCCGGCCCGTCCGGCCTGGCCGCGGCCCAGCAGCTGACGCGTACCGGCCACACCGTCGCGGTGTACGAGCGCGCGGACGCCCCCGGCGGCCTGCTGCGCTACGGCATCCCCGAGTTCAAGATGGAGAAGAAGGTCCTCGACCGTCGCATCCGCCAGATGCGCGACGAGGGCACCAACTTCCGCACCGGCGTCGACGTCGGCGGCTCGGTGACCTGGACGCAGCTCAAGGAGCGCTACGACGCGGTCGTCATCGCCATCGGCTCGACCGTCGGGCGCGACCTGCCGGTGCCGGGACGCGAGCTCAAGGGCATCCACCAGGCGATGGAGTACCTGCCGCAGGGCAACCGCGCGGCGCTCGGCAACGCGCCCGAGGACCAGATCAGCGCGGCCGGCAAGCACGTCGTGATCATCGGCGGCGGCGACACCGGCGCGGACTGCCTCGGCACGGCGATCCGCCAGGGCGCGGCCTCGGTCACGCAGCTGGAGATCATGCCGACCCCGCCGACCGACCGGCCCGAGAACCAGCCCTGGCCGACCTACCCGATGACCTACCGGGTCAGCTCCGCCCACGAGGAGTCGGGGGAGCGGGTCTACTCCGTGTCCACCTCCGAGTTCCGCGGGGACGACCACGGGTCGGTCAAGACCCTGGTGCTGTCCGAGGTCGTCTTCGAGGGCGGCAAGCTCACGGCGATCGAGGGGACGGAGAAGGAGATCCCCGCCGAGCTCGTGCTGCTGGCGATGGGCTTCACCGGCCCGGAGAAGCAGATGCTCGTCGAGCAGCTCGGCGTCGGCCTCGACCCGCGCGGCAACATCGCGCGCGACGAGCAGTACGCGACCGACGTCGAGGGCGTCTTCGTCTGCGGCGACGCGGGCCGCGGGCAGTCGCTGATCGTCTGGGCGATCGCCGAGGGCCGGGCCTGTGCCAACGGCGTGGACACCTACCTCAGCGGCTCGTCGGCCCTGCCGCGCCCGATCGGGCCGCAGGTCCGTCAGCTGATGGTCTGACCCCGACCCGCCTCAGCCCCACCCGGACCACCGCCGAGCGGTAGGTTGCGGCGCCTTCTCCTCGCGAGATCGCGCGGCAACCTACCGCTCGCGGTCGTGCGGAGTCGGTCGTGCGGGGTCGGTCGTCTGGGCCGGTGGGTCACGCGGGGACGTCGACGCGGACGCCGGTGAAGCGGTAGCCGCGGCGGACGACGGTGGTGATCAGGCCGGGCAGGTCGAGCGTGCGGCGCAGCCGGCTCATCGCCACCTCGAGGGCGTGGTCGTCGAGCGGGTCGGGCAGCGCCGCCACGAGCTCCGAACGCGGCACGACGCCGCGGCCCGCGGCGAGGGTCTTGAACAGCACCAGGGCGTTCGGGCCGAGCAGCACGTTGCGCCCGCCGACGGAGACGCTGCGCCCGCGGACCTCCACCAGCGTGTCGTGGGCCCGGTAGACCTGCACGTGGTGGCGGGCCAGGTCGTCGCAGACGAGCCGGATGAGGGCGCCGAGGCGGTGGCGCTCCGGCACCACGGGGACGATCCCGGCGTCGAGGAGCGGCTGCGCGGTGACCGGGCCGACGGCGGCCGCGGTGACGTGCTCGCGGTGGGCACGGACGAACTCCGGCCCGAGGCCCGCGGCCCGGGCCGCCTCGAGCGTCGCCGCCGCGCCCGGTGCGCTGGTGTAGGTGATCGCGTCGAGCTGGCGCGAGCAGGTCGCCTCGACCAGCCGCAGGAGCCGGTCACCGCTCGGCCGGACCCAGCGGTAGGGCGTCACGGTCAGCACCTCGGCGCTGACGTCGGCCAGGCGCCGCAGCGCGTCGTGGTCGGTCGACCCGTGCAGCTGGATGGCGACCCGCCGACCGCCCAGGCCGTGGCCGGTGATCGCGTCGACCAGCGCCGCGGTGGTGTCGATCTCGCTCGTCTGCACGTCGAGGAGGCCCGCCGCGCGGACGGCGCCGACCGCCTTCGGCCCGCGCGCGAAGATCTGGGCGTCGTCGAGGACGGCGGTCAGGGCGGCGCCCAGCCCAGCGGCGTCGGCCACCTCGAACCAGCGCCGTACGCCGTAGCCCGTGGTCAGCAGGACGACCTCGGGGCGGGCCCGGATCAGCGCCCGCGTCTCCTCGACGAGCGCTGCGTCCTGCTCGTGGGGCACGATCCGCAGGGCCGGGGCGTGCAGCACCTGCGCGCCGCGCCGCTGGAGCGCGGCGACGAGGTCCTCGGACCGGCGGTCGGAGGTCACTCCGACGCGGAACCCGCGCAGCTCCTCGACCCGCAGCCCGGGCTCGGTCCGGGTCGGTGCGCTCACGGGCCGGTCCAGACCGGCAGTCCGTCGAGCACGACGGCGGGATCGCCGAGCCCGGGGGCGAGGCGGACCACCTCGCCGATCACGACCACGGCCGGCGAGGCCACCTGGACCCGTCGTGCGTCCTCGGCCAGGGAGGCCAGGCAGGAGAAGGTGCTGCGCTGCGAGTCGGTCCAGCCGCGCTCGACCACGGCGGCCGGCGTGGCGGGGTCCATCCCGGCGCGGACGAGCCCCGCGGCGATCTGCTCGAGGTTGACCACGCCCATGAGCACCACGATGGTCCCGCCGAGCAGCGCGAGCCCGGCCAGCTCCTCCTCGCTCGGGCGCTGGTGGCCGGAGACGACGGTGAAGGCGTGGCTGACGCCGCGGTGCGTCACCGGGATCCCGCAGGAGGCGGGCACGGCGATGGCGCTGCTGACGCCGGGGACGACCCGTACGGGCACGCCGGCGGCGAGGCACGCGCGCACCTCCTCCCCTCCGCGGCCGAGGACGAAGGGGTCGCCGCCCTTGAGCCGTACGACCGACAGGCCGGCCTGCGCGGCCCCGACGAGCTGCTCCTCGATCTCCCGCTGGCCGACCGGGTGGTGGTAGGGCTGCTTGCCGACGTCGACGAGGGTGGCGCCGGGGGCCAGGTCGGCCAGCCCGTCCGCCGGCCCGAGCCGGTCGTGCAGCACGACGTCGGCGGCGGCGAGCGCGGCGACCGCTTCGACGGTGAGCAGTCCCGGCGACCCGGGACCGCCGCCGACCAGCGTGACCTGCCCGCGGCGCGGGGCGGGGGCCTCGTCGGTGACCATGACCCGCAGCTGGCCCGCCAGCCGCGTGGCCCGCTCGACGAGCGCGGTCGGCGCGTCGACGGTGACCAGCAGCCACGCCGGGCCGAGAAGGCGCAGCAGCCCCGTCGTGTCGTCGGGCCCGGGCGCGTGGACCGTCCGCGTGGGCAGGGCGGTGCGCAAGGTCTCCGGCCGGTCGCCCGGCGCGTCGGGCGTGCGGGCCAGCGTGACCCGGGCGCCCGCCCGGACCAGGCGCGCCACGGCGAGCCGCGCGCCGACCACGCTGCCGAGCACGAGGACCGAGCGGTCGGTCATGTCGAGGTCGAGCTGCACGGTGATCACGCTAGGGACCAGGCGTTACCCGACGATTTCCGCGACGTAACTCGTGGCTACGTGATGCCGAACCGCCGCGGGGACGGTGGTGACCTCCCCGTCATGCGGGCGTAACGAGCGGCCCTGCCCGGCCTCGCGCGTGCCTCACGGGCGCGGGGCGAGGGGTGTGAGAGAGCGGTGAACGACCCGTAACCGCGACCGAGGCAGGACGTAACACCTGTGCCCAAGCATCATCGGGTGAGCCCGCCCGCGACCTCGAGCCATCCCGGCCCGACCCTCACGCACTGCCCGTACTGCTCGTTGCAGTGCGGGATCACGCTCCGACCGACGGTGCGGGGGATGCCGGGACCGCTGGCGCTCGAGCCGCAGGAGGGCTTCCCGACGAACCGAGGCGGCCTCTGCTCCAAGGGCTGGACCGCCACGTCGCTGCTCGACCACCCGCAGCGGCTGCTGACCCCGCTGGTGCGCGTGGTCCGCGGCGACCGGACGAGCGCGTTCCGGCCGGCGTCGTGGGACGAGGCGCTGGAGCAGGTCGTCGAGGCGGTCACCGGGGCCCAGGACGCGTACGGCCGGGACGCGGTCGGCTGCTTCGGAGGCGGCGGGCTGACGAACGAGAAGGCCTACGCGCTCGGCAAGTTCGCGCGGGTCGCGCTGGGCACGGCGATGATCGACTACAACGGGCGCTTCTGCATGAGCTCGGCCGCGACGGCGAGCAACGCCGCCTTCGGGATCGACCGCGGCCTGCCCTTCCCGCTGTCCGACGTGGCCCGGGCCGAGGCCGTGCTGCTCGTCGGCTCGAACCCGGCGGCCACGATGCCGCCGGCGATGCAGCACCTCGACGCCGGGCGGGCCGCCGGCGCCACCCACGTCGTCGTCGACCCGCGCCGGACCCCGACCGCCGCCGGTGCGGACCTGCACCTCGCGCCGCTGCCCGGCACCGACCTCGCGCTGGCCAACGGGCTGCTGCACCTGGCCATCCGCGAGGACCTCGTCGACCAGGAGTACGTCGCGACGCGCACGACCGGCTTCGCCGCGGTCCGCGACGGCGTGGCGGCCTACTGGCCCGACCGGGTCGAGCGCATCACCGGCGTCAGCGTCGCCGACCTGCGACGCACGCTCGAGATCCTCACCTCGGCGAGGAGCGCGATGATCCTGACCGCGCGGGGCGCGGAGCAGCACAGCAACGGCACCGACACCGCCCGGGCCTGGATCAACCTCGCCCTCGCCCTCGGGCTGCCCGGGCGGCCGGGCTCCGGCTACGGGACCGTCACCGGCCAGGGCAACGGCCAGGGCGGACGCGAGCACGGCCAGAAGGCCGACCAGCTGCCGGGCTACCGCAAGCTCGCCGACCCGGCCGACCGCGCGCACGTGGCGGCGGTGTGGGGGATCGACCCCGAGGAGCTGCCCCGCCCGGGGGTGTCGGCCTTCGAGATGCTCGACCGGCTCGGCACGCCCGGCGGGGTCCGGGCGCTGCTGGTCCTCGCCTCGAACGTGGTCGTCTCCGCGCCCGACGTGAACCGCGTCCGGGCGCGGCTGGGCGCGCTCGACTTCCTCTGCGTCTCCGACATCTTCCTCTCCGAGACCGCCGAGCTCGCCGACGTCGTCCTCCCGTGCGCCCAGTGGGCGGAGGAGGAGGGCACCATGACGAACCTCGAGGGTCGCGTCATCCGCCGCCGCCGCGCCCTGCCACCGCCCGACGGCGTGCACGACGACCTCTGGGTGCTCAAGGCGCTCGCCGACCGGCTCGGCCGGGGCGCGTGGTTCTCCGCCGACCCGGCCGCGGTGTTCGACGAGCTCCGCCGGGCCAGCGAGGGCGGCCTCGCCGACTACTCCGGCATCACGTACGCCCGGGTCGAGGCCGAGCAGGGCGTGTTCTGGCCCTGCCCTCAGGCGCCGGCGGGGGAGCCGGACCACCCGGGCACCCCCCGGCTGTTCACCGAGAGGTTCGCGACCCCGGACGGGCGGGCCCGCTTCGCCCGCGTCGAGCACCGCGAACCCGCCGAGCGTCCCGACGCGGCCTACCCGTACGTGCTCACGACCGGCCGGCTGATGGCGCAGTACCAGAGCGGCACGCAGACCCGCCGCGTCCCCGCCACGAGCCAGTCGAGCGTCGCCCCCGAGGTGCAGCTGCACCCCGACCTGGCCCGCCGCCTCGAGATCGGCACCGCCGACGTCGTCCGGCTCAGCACCCGGCGCGGCGCTGCGCACTTCCGCGCAAGGGTGACCGACGAGATCCGCGCCGACACCGTCTTCGTGCCCTTCCACTGGGGCGGCGCCAGCGCCGCCAACGCGCTCACCAACCCCGCGCTCGACCCGAGCTCGAGGATGCCGGCCTTCAAGGTCTGCGCCGTCGCGGTCGAGCGCATCGGCGACCCCGACGACGACGCCCTGCTCGCCCGGCCGCCGGAGCACACCGCACTGTCCGCCACCACAGCCCCCACCCTCAACCAGCAGCTCCAGAAGAGCCGACGGAAGGACCTCCCCGTGCTCGCCAAGAACCGCTTCCTGCAAGGCGTCTTCCCCTTCACCGGGGAGGGTCTCGACAAGCCGGCCGCGATCGCGTCCGAGCTCGCGTACGTGGTGCCCGAGGGCGTGGTCAGCCAGGCGCTCTACCTGCGCGCGGGCAACACCACCGACGAGCTCGTCTGCCTCGTGCTGGTGCGTGACGGGGTTCCGATGCGGTACTTCCCGGTGGGCGCCAAGGCCGACGTGCACGTGCCCCTGCGGGTGGTCGAGGACATCGACGGGGGCTCGGCCGTCGAGCTGCGGCTGCTCGCGCCGGAGGGGCTCGCGGGGACCGTCGTCGTCGACCTCGGGCTGGTGGAGCACTGATGACGCTGATCGACGACCGCCCCGCGGCGGACGCGGACGACCGGCCGCGCAAACGGCGCCTGGTCGTCGTCGGCAACGGCATGGCCGGGGCGCGGACGGTCGAGGAGATCCTCGCCCGCGGCGGCGCCGACCTCTTCGACATCACGATGTTCGGCGACGAGCCGTACGGCAACTACAACCGCATCATGCTCAGCCACGTCCTCTCGGGCGAGGAGAGCGACGACGACATCTACCTCAACTCGTGGGAGTGGTACGCCGAGAACCACATCGACCTGCACGCTCCCGTGCGTGTCGAGCGGGTCGACCGGCACGCCAAGGTCGTCCTCACCGACGACGGCCGGGCGTTCGGCTACGACGACCTGGTCATCGCGACCGGGAGCCGTTCCTTCATGCCGCCGATGGACGGGCTGACCACCACCGGAGGGACCACGCTGCCCGGCGTCTTCGCCTTCCGCACGATCGACGACACCCGCGCGATGATCGCCCACGCCGCGCACGACGACCACCGCAAGGCGGTCGTCATCGGCGGCGGGCTGCTCGGGCTCGAGGCGGCCCGCGGGCTGCAGACGTACGGCCTCGACGTGACCGTCGTGCACTCGCCGAAGCACCTGATGAACGCCCAGCTCGGGCCCGAGGGCGGGGAGATCCTGCGCCAGAGCATGGAGGCGCTGGGCATCCACGTCGTCTGCGGCAACCGCGCCACCCACGTCTGGGGCCCCGACCGGGTACGCGGCCTGCGGCTCAAGGACGGCGCGGAGCTCGAGTGCGACCTCGTGGTCGTCGCCGCGGGGATCCGTCCGAACACCGAGGTCGCGGTGCTCAGCGGGCTGGCCGTGGAGCGGGCGATCGTCGTCGACGACCACATGCGCGTCCAGGACGAGGACGACGTCTACGCGGTCGGGGAGTGCGTGCAGCACCGCGGCGAGGTCTACGGCCTGGTCGCGCCGCTGTGGGAGCAGGCCGCCGTGCTCGCCGACCAGGTCACGGGGGCGAACCCGGACGCCGCGTACCTGGGCAGCCGGACCGCCACCAAGCTCAAGGTCGCCGGCGTCGAGGTCGCCTCCATGGGCCTGACCTCGCCCGAGCGCGAGACCGACGAGCACATCGTCTTCTCCGAGCCCCGGCGCGGCGTCTTCAAGTCGATCGTCATCCGCGACGACAAGATCGTCGGGGCCACGCTGCTCGGCGACAGCAGCAAGGTCGCCTTCCTCCAGCAGGCCTTCGACCGCGGGCTGCCGCTGCCGGAGCAGCGGGTGGAGCTGATGTTCGACCTCGGCGGCCCGTCGGCGGAGGTCGGGGTCGCCGAGCTCGCCGACGACGCGCAGGTCTGCAACTGCAACGGCGTCTCCAAGGGCCAGATCTGCGGGGTCGTGAGGTCGGGCGTCAAGACCGTCACCGGCGTCATGGACGCGACCCGGGCGGGCAAGGGCTGCGGCTCGTGCAAGCTCCTGGTGAAGCAGGTCGCCGAGCACGCCGCGGGCGGCGCGGTCGAGGAGGACCCCTCCGTCCACTACTACGTGCCGGGGATCCCGATGGGCAAGCCGGCGCTGATGGAGGCCATCCGCGAGCAGGACCTGCGCTCGCCGTCGGCGGTCTTCACCGCGCTCGCCCCGGGCGGCGCCGAGGACGCGAAGTCCAAGATGGGCCTCGCCTCGCTGCTCAAGATGATGTGGGGCGAGGACATGGTGGACGAGAAGGACGCCCGCTTCATCAACGACCGCGTCCACGCCAACATCCAGAAGGACGGCACGTTCTCCGTCGTGCCGCAGATGCGCGGCGGGGTCACCACGCCCGAGCAGCTGCGGCGCATCGCCGACGTCGCCGACAAGTACTCCGTGCCGATGGTCAAGCTGACCGGGGGCCAGCGCATCGACCTGCTCGGCATCCGCAAGGAGGACCTGCCCAAGGTCTGGGCCGACCTCGACATGCCGTCGGGGTACGCGTACGGCAAGTCGATGCGCACGGTGAAGACGTGCGTCGGTCAGGAGTTCTGCCGCTTCGGCACCGGGGACTCGACCAAGCTGGGCGTCGAGCTGGAGACGCGCCTGCAGGGCATGGAGTCGCCCGCCAAGATGAAGCTCGCCGTCTCCGGCTGCCCGCGCAACTGCGCCGAGTCGCTGGTCAAGGACGTCGGGATCGTCGCCATCGAGGGCGGGCGCTGGGAGATCTACGTCGGCGGCGCGGCCGGGGCGCACATCCGCAAGGGCGACCTGCTCTGCACCGTCGACGACCCCGAGACCGCCAAGCGGCTGACCGGGCGCTTCCTGCAGTACTACCGCGAGAACGCCAAGTGGCTCGAGCGGACGTACGCCTTCGTCCCGCGGATCGGCCTGGAGGAGGTCCGCGCCGTCGTCGTCGACGACCGCGACGGCATCGCCGAGCGTCTCGACGCCGCCGTGCAGGAGCACGCCGACCGCCACGTCGACCCCTGGTCGGAGGGCCGCGCGCCGGTCGAGCCCGGGCAGTTCCGGACGTCGCTGCCGCTGGAGGTCCTGCCGCGGGTGCCGGCCGGCCGGGCCGACGAGCTGCTCGGGGGGTCGTGGTGAGCGCGGGCAGCGCCGGCCTGGCCCCCGGGACGGTCGAGCACGTCCTCGGGCCGGTCGACCAGGTGCCGTTCGGCTCCGCGCGCGCCTTCGAGGTCGCGGGGGAGCAGGTCGCGGTGTTCCGGCGCCGCGACGGGGAGGTCCGGGCCGTCTCGGCGGTCTGCCCGCACGCCGGTGGACCGATCGCCGACGGCCAGAGCGACGCCCGGGTCGTCGTCTGCCCCCTGCACCTGCACACCTTCGAGCTCGACACCGGCTGCTCCACCTCCGGCGCCCCGCCGCTGTCCACGTACGCCGTCCGCGTCGAGGACGACCAGCTCGTCCTCTCCGTCTGACCCGCTCACCCCCCTTCCCTCTGGAGGAACGCCCATGACCGAGACCACGACCAGCACCACGACAGGTCGCGCCGACGACGTCGCCGGGAGGCGGCTCGGCGGGCGCTGGATCGACGACTGGCGCCCCGAGGACCCGCAGTTCTGGGAGTCCGGGGGCAAGCGCGTCGCCTGGCGCAACCTCACCTTCAGCGTGCTCAGCGAGCACATCGGCTTCTCGGTCTGGAGCCTGTGGTCGGTGCTGGTGCTGTTCATGGGGCCGGCGTACGGCTTCACCGCGCCGGAGAAGTTCGTGCTCACGGCCACGCCGGCGCTCGTCGGGTCGATCCTGCGCGTGCCGTACACGTTCGCGGTCGGCCGGTTCGGCGGGCGGAACTGGACGATCATCTCCGCGCTGATGCTGCTGGTCCCGACGATCTACATCGCCGTCGTGCTCGAGCCGGGCGTCTCGCTCGGGACGCTCCTGGTCGGCGCGATGCTCGCCGGCGTCGGCGGGGCCAACTTCGCCTCCTCGATGACCAACATCAACGCCTACTTCCCCTCTCGGCTGAAGGGGCGCGCGCTGGGCATCAACGCCGGTGCGGGCAACCTGGGCGTCGCGGTCGTGCAGCTGGTCGGCCTGCTCGTGCTCGCCGTCTCCGGCGTGCAGCACCCCAAGGTGATGGTCGCGATCTACATCCCGCTGATCGTCGTCTCCGCGCTGCTGTCCGCGGTGTTCATGGACAACCTCACCCAGAACAGCAACGCCAAGGGCGCGATGCGCGAGGTGATGCGCCACCGCCAGACCTGGATCGTGTCCCTGCTCTACATCGGCACGTTCGGCTCGTTCATCGGCTTCGGCTTCGCCTTCGGCCAGGTCCTGCTCGTGCAGTTCCCCGAGGACTTCGACGTGCCGGTCAAGGCCGCCGCGCTCACGTTCCTCGGCCCGCTGCTCGGGTCCTTCATCCGCCCGGTCGGTGGTGCGCTCGCCGACCGGTTCCGGGGGTCGGTCGTCTCGGCGGTCAACTTCGGCGCCATGGCCCTCGGCGCCCTCGTCGTCCTCGTCGCCTCCCGGCTGCACTCGCTGCCGGTCTTCGTCGTGGGCTTCGTGCTGCTCTTCGTGCTCAGCGGCCTCGGCAACGGCTCGGTCTACAAGATGATCCCGGCGATCTTCAACGCCAAGGCCCAGCTGGCCACCGGGACGGGCGGCGACGTCGAGGCCGAGACCCGGCTCGCCGGCCGCCGAGCCGGCGCGCTCATCGGCCTGGCCGGCGCGATCGGCGGCCTCGGCGGGGTGCTCGTGAACCTGGCCTTCCGCCAGTCCTTCCTCACCCTCAAGAACGGCGACGGCGCGTACGTGGCCTTCATCGTCTTCTACGTCGTCTGCGTCGTCGTCACCTGGGCCGCCTTCCTCCGCCCCCGCCCCGGACGCCTCGCCGGCGTCTGAGGCTCTCCACCTCGTCGGGCCCGCCCCGGGTCGGCGTTCGCATGCCCACGTCCTCACGGTGCAGGGAACCTATGCGCGCACAGGTTCCCTGCACCGGGCCCAGGTTGCAGCCTGTGCGCGGTGCGGGGAAGCAGGGCGCAGTGCAGACGCGGACGCCGGGCGCGTGCTCACGCCGTGCGCGCGCGGACCTACCCGGCCGCACCGAACCCGACGTACAGCCGCTGCGAGCGCGCGAGCACCGGGAGGAGCGCGGCCATCGTGCGCCGGGACGCGTCGGGCATGACCATCGACCAGACGAACCGCGTCATGCCGTAGCCCTCGTCGCGCATCTCGTCCTCGCGCCTCTTCTCCCGGACGACGCGGTCGGACGCCGACTCGCCCTTGCGCAGGAACCGCTCGTACTTGACCTTCCCGTCGAACTCGCCGAGGTGACGGAACTCGGGCCAGGAGAAGTCCGAGCGGCCGATCAGCCGTCCGTCGCCGCCTCGTACCTCGTGCTGGAGGTCGGGCATCGGCACCTGGTGCCGGTGGAGCTGCACCCGGGTGACCGACTCGCCGGCCGACTCCGAGCGGGGATCGGCGAGTGCGACCGCTGCGCGCGCGGTCCGCGAACCCGGTACCCGGACGAATCGTGCCTGCAGGTCCTCGAGCTGGTCCCGGAGGTCCGGGTCCGCCCGCAGCGCCGAGTCCGCGGTGACCACCCCGGCCTCCAGCGTCGAGCTCGAGGCCACCTCCCACACGGCACGGGCCGGGCTCACGGTCCGTACGCCGGCCCGCTCGACGAGCTCGGCTCGTCGACCTCGGGCCGGTAGTGGTGGTGGGAGGCCGAGGCGGCCCTGCGACCCGAACCTCCGTCGAGGCGGAGCAGGTGCACGACCGACAGGTCCTGCTGGTAGATCGTGAAGCCGTGCAGGGCCGCCGCCGAGGCACCGGTGAGGGCCACCTCGCCTCCCTGCGCCGCCACGGCGGCGTACGCGTGGAGCAGGTGCTTGCCCGAGTCGTCGCACGCCGCGTACCTCTCGCCCGAGACGTACATGCCCCGGCGCAGGCGCACCAGCACCCCGCGCTGCACCGCACGGAGGAGGGACCGGTCGGACTCGCCGCGGTCGAGCGCCTCGGCCCGCGTGAAGACGCCGTGCCGGTCGGCGCCCAGGCTCGCCGGATCGAGGTCCATGGCTGGTGAGTGTGCTGCCCCGGTGCGCGTCGAGCCACCGCCCAGCAGGACATCTGTGGACAACTCCGCGCACCGCTTCGCATGCCGTCCGGACTGCGCCCAGGTTGCTGTCACCGAGCCGACGTTGCAGCCTGGGCCCAGTGCGAGGAACCTGTGCGCGCACAGGTTCCCGACGAAGAGGTGGCGCACGCGGGCGCAGAACGGGGCGGAGGGGAGCGGGATGACGACGTACGTGGCGTTCCTGCGGGGTGTGAACCTCGGGGCCGACCGGGCGGTCTCGATGCCCCGGCTCGTCGAGCTCGCCGGGGGACTCGGCTACGCGGACGCCTGGACCTACCTACGCACCGGCAACCTCGTGCTCACCACCGACCGGGCCGCGAGCGCCGTCGAGCGTGAGCTCACACACGCCCTCCGGGAGGAGTACGGCGCGGACGTCGACGTGACGGTGCGGACGGCCGCCGAGCTGCGGGCGGTGCTCGCCGCGAACCCCTTCCCGGACGCCTCGGCGAGCCAGGTCACGGTCGCCTTCCTCGTCGGCGAGCCGCCCGCGGGCGTGGAGGACCGGCTCGCCGCGGTGGCCACGGAGGCGGAGCCGTACGCCGTCCACGGGCGGGAGGTGTGGGTCCGCTACGGCGCCGGGCAGGCCCGCAGCCGGCTCGCGGCGGGCTTCAGCCGGGTCGTCGGCGTCAGCGCCACCACCCGCACGCTCGGCACGGTCGAGAAGGTCCTCGCGCGGCTCGACGCCCGTGCCGGCTGAGGCTGGCGGCGCCCGCGCCTAGGCTCGCGCCATGACCGACGTCAGCGTGGCCCCCGACGCGCCGGGCGCGGCCGGTGAGCGCGTCGGACCCAGCACGCTGCGCCGGATCGCCCGGCTGCTGGCGCCGTACAAGACCAAGATGCTGCTGGTCCTCGCCGCGGTCGTGCTCTCCGCGCTGCTCGGCGTGGCCGCACCGTTCCTGACCAAGGCCGTCTTCGACGACGCCCTGTTCCCGGTCGACGGCCGGGCGCCGGACTTCCACCTGCTCGGCTGGCTGGTCGCCGGGCTCTGCGCGATCCCGGTGGCGACCGCGCTGATCGGCATCGGGCAGAACTGGCTGACCAGCACGATCGGCAACTCCGCGATGGCCGACCTGCGCGGCGACCTCTTCGCCCACCTGCAGAAGATGGAGCTGGCGTTCTTCACCGCCACCAAGACCGGGGCGATCCAGTCGCGGCTGGCCAACGACGTGAGCGGGGTCCGCACGGTCCTCACCGACACGGCGACGACCATCGTGCAGAACTCGGTGACGGTCATCTCGGCGTTCGTCGCCATGGTCCTGCTGAGCTGGCAGCTGACGGTCATCACGCTCGTCCTGATGCCGCTGTTCGTGTGGCTGCAGCTGCGCGTGGGACGCCGTCGCCAGCGCCTGGCCCGGCGCACGCAGGAGTCGCTGTCGGAGATGACCGCGATCACCGAGGAGTCGCTGTCGGTCTCGGGCATCCTGCTGGCGAAGGTCTTCAACCGCGCCGGCTCCGAGGTCCGCCGCTACCGCGAGGAGAACGCCCGCCAGACGCGGCTCCAGGTCGAGCAGGCCATGACCGGGCGCGCCTTCTTCGCCCTGGTGCAGACGTTCTTCGCGATCACCCCGGCCCTGATCTACCTGGCGGCGGGCTTCATCATCACCGGCCGCGTCACCGCCGGGGCGGCCACGCTCACCGCCGGGACGCTCGTCGCCTTCACGACCCTGCAGGCACGTCTGCAGATGCCGCTGATCCAGCTCATGCGGGTCACGCTCGACGTGCAGACCTCGCTGGCGCTGTTCCGGCGGATCTTCGAGTACCTCGACCTCGTCCCGGCGATCGTGGAGCGCCCCGGCGCCCGGCCGCTGCCCCCGACCGTGTCGGGCGGCTCGGTCGAGTTCGCCGACGTGTCGTTCCGCTACCCCGAGCCCCGGGTCCTGAGCGGCACGGCGCCCGGTGGCCCGCGCTTCGACGAGCCGGCGCCCGAGCGCGCCCCGCGCGTCGCGGTCGAGGGCGAGGTCCCGCCGGGTGAGCGGTGGACGCTGCGGCAGCTGTCGCTGCGCATCGAGCCGGGCCAGCTCGCCGCCATCGTGGGGCCGTCGGGGTCGGGCAAGACGACGATGACCTACCTCGTGCCGCGCTTCTACGACGTCACCGAGGGTGCGGTGCTCGTCGACGGCGTCGACGTCCGCGAGGTCACCATGGACTCCCTCGCCGAGACCGTCGGGATGGTGACCCAGGAGCCGTACCTCTTCCACGGCACCGTCTACGACAACATCGCGTACGCCCGTCCTGGTGCGACGGAGGCGGAGGTCCACCAGGCCGCGGTAAACGCGAACATCCACGACCGGATCATGAGCTTCGAGGACGGCTACGACACCGTCACCGGCGAGCGCGGCTACCGGCTCTCGGGCGGGGAGAAGCAGCGCCTCGCCATCGCCCGGGTCTTCCTGATGGACCCCCGCGTGCTGATCCTCGACGAGGCGACCTCGGCGCTCGACACCGAGACCGAGCGGCTGGTCCAGGAGGCCCTGGAGCGGGCCACGAGGGGCCGCACGACGATCGCCATCGCCCACCGGCTCTCGACGATCCAGAACGCCGACGTGATCTTCGGCCTCGAGGACGGGCGACTGGTCGAGCAGGGCACCCACGCCGAGCTCCTCGCCTCGGGCGGGCTCTACGCCCGCCTGTACGCCGAGCAGTTCGGTGACGGCAAGGTCGAGGCGCGCTTCGCCGACGGGGTGCTGTTCACCGACGGGCGCACGCTCTGCGACCCCGAGGACGGCGACCGCGAGCGGCGCCGGGCCGACGTCTCGGTCTGAGGGTCTTCCGGGCTGTCAGTGGCCTGTGCGAGTGTGACCTCACCCAGTCGCCTCGTGGAAGAGCCTCCGTGACCCTTCGCCGCTCACTCGTCGCCACCGCAGCCGCCGCGCTGCTGGTCGGCGGCCTCCTCGGTCCATCCGCCGCCGCCGCGCCGGCGGCCCCCACCACGCCCACCGCGCCCGCCGCGCCCAAGTCCCCCGCCGTGGACACGGCGAAGCAGGACAGGACCTACACGCCGGCTCCGATCGACTGGGGCACGTGCTCCTCGACGGCGCTCCAGCAGCGCGGCTTCGAGTGCGGCCGGCTGGCTGTGCCGCTCGACTACGCCAAGCCCGGAGGCACCAAGATCACGCTCGCGCTTACCCGGCTCGTCCACAAGGGCGACCGCTACCAGGGCGTCATGCTGACCAACCCGGGCGGACCGGGCGGCTCGGGGCTCACCCTGCCGGTCCTGCAGCAGTACGTCCCGGACAAGGTCGGCGAGACCTACGACTGGATCGGCTTCGACCCCCGTGGCGTGGGCCAGTCCGAGCCGGCCGTCTCCTGCGACCCGGGCTTCGGCGGCTTCGACCGGCCCCGCTACGTGCCCTCGAGCCCGGCGGTCGAGCAGACGTGGTTCGACCTCACCAACGCCTACACCGACGCCTGTGCTGCGAACAACGGCGCGATCCTCGACCACCTGACCACGCTCGACTCGGTCAAGGACATGGAGAGCATCCGCCGGGCGCTCGGCGAGAAGAAGATCAACTACTACGGGTTCTCGTACGGCACCTACCTCGGCCAGGTCTACAAGACGCTCTACCCCGACCGTCTGCGCCGGGCCGTCTTCGACGGCGTCGTCGACCCGCGCGGCGTCTGGTACGAGGCCAACCTCGACCAGAACCGCGCCTTCGAGAAGACCATCAACGCCTGGTTCGCGTGGGTCGCCGAGCACGACAGCACCTACCGCCTCGGCACGACGGAGACGGCCGTCCGGCTGGCCTTCTACCGCGCGCAGGAGAAGCTCTACGACGACCCCGCGCAGGCCGAGGGCGGCCTCATCGGTGGCAGCGAGTGGACCGACGTCTTCCTGTCGGCCGGCTACTACGTCTACGGCTGGACCGACCTGGCGGAGGCGTTCTCGGCGTACGTGAACGACGGCGACATCTCCGGCGTCGCGGCGAACTTCGGGTTCGACCCGTCCGACCCCCAGGCCGACAACGGCTACGCGGTCTACCTCGGCGTGCAGTGCACCGACGCCTCGTGGCCCGACAGCTGGAAGACCTGGCAGAAGGACGCCTGGTCGATCTACGTCGACGCGCCCTTCGAGACCTGGGGCAACACCTGGTACAACGAGCCCTGCCGCCACTGGCCGGGCCAGGTGACCAAGCCGGTCAAGGTCAAGGGCGACAAGACCGGCAGCATCCTGCTGATCAACGAGACGCTCGACGCGGCGACGCCGTACTCGGGCGCCATCGAGGTCCGCAAGCGCTTCAAGGGCGCCCGGCTCATCGAGGGCGTCGGCGGCACGACCCATGCCGGTTCGCTGTCCGGCGTGGCCTGCACCGACGACCGGATCGCGGACTACCTCGACACCGGCAAGCTCCCGAAGCGGAAGTCGGGCAACCGCTCCGACGTCAAGTGCGACCCGGTCCCCGCGCCGGAGCCGCCGGCGGCCAACGGCCGCTCGGCCAAGACCGTCGACACGAGCCGCTACGCCGAGCTGAAGCAGCTCAAGAGCGAGGCCCTGCCGCGCTGAGCCGGATCCCGTCCGGCGCCGCTCGGTGACCCTCGTCATGGCCCGCACGCGCCCGTCCCCGCCCTCGCGGCGGGGGCGGGCGCGTCGTGGTGGGGGACTCCTCGCGGACGCGCTTAGGCTGTCCTTCCGATGAGCAGCCCCACATCAACGGCAGACAGCTTCGTGCACCTGCACGTGCACTCCGAGTACTCGATGCTCGACGGTGCGGCACGCATCAAGGACCTCTTCGCCGGGTGCGAGGAGCAGGGCATGCCCGCCATCGCGGTGACCGACCACGGCAACCTGTTCGGCGCCTACGAGTTCCACAAGGCGTCCAAGGGGACCGGGGTCAAGCCGATCGTGGGCCTCGAGGCGTACGTGACGCCCAAGACCCACCGCAGCGAGCGCAAGCGGGTCCGCTGGGGCGACGCCAAGGCCGGCTCGAACGGCGACGACGTCTCCGGCGGCGGTGCCTTCACCCACATGACGATGTGGGCGTCCTCGACGACCGGGCTGCACAACCTCTTCCGGATGGGCTCGCTCGCCTCGCTGGAGGGCTACTACTTCAAGCCGCGCGTCGACCGTGAGCTGCTGAACACCTACGGCAAGGGCCTCATCGCCACGACCGGGTGCCCCTCGGGGGAGGTGCAGACCTACCTGCGCCTCGGCAAGTACGACGAGGCGGTGGCGAGCGCGGCCGAGTTCCGCGACATCTTCGGCGCCGAGAACTACTACGTCGAGCTGATGGACCACGGGCTCTCGATCGAGAACCGCGTGCGCCAGGACCTGCTGCGGCTCTCTCGTGACCTCAAGCTCCCGCTCGTCGCCACCAACGACCTGCACTACGCGACGCGGGCCGAGGCCGCCGCGCACGAGGTGCTGCTCTGCGTGCAGTCCGGCTCGACGATGGCCGACGCCAACCGCTTCAAGTTCGACGGCGACGGCTACTACCTCAAGTCGCCGGCCGAGATGCGCCGGCTCTTCGCCGAGCTGCCCGAGGCCTGCGACAACACCCTCGCGATCGCCGAGCGGTGCGACATCTCCTTCGCCGAGGGGACCGGCACCTACATGCCGCGCTTCCCCTGCCCGCCGGGGGAGGACGAGACCTCCTGGTTCGTCAAGGAGGTCGAGACCGGTCTGCGCCGCCGCTACCCCGGCGGCATCCCCGACGACGTGCGCCGCCAGGCCGAGTTCGAGACCGGCGTCATCACCCAGATGGGCTTCGCCGGCTACTTCCTCGTCGTCGCCGACTTCATCAACTGGGCCAAGGAGAACGGGATCCGGGTCGGCCCGGGCCGTGGGTCGGGCGCCGGCTCGATGGCGGCGTACGCGATGCGGATCACCGACCTCGACCCGCTGCAGCACGGCCTGATCTTCGAGCGCTTCCTCAACCCCGACCGCGTCTCGATGCCCGACTTCGACATCGACTTCGACGAGCGCCGCCGCGGCGAGGTGATCCGCTACGTCACGCAGAAGTACGGCGAGGACCGCGTCAGCCAGATCGTCACCTACGGCACGATCAAGGCCAAGCAGGCCGTCAAGGACGCCTCCCGCGTGCTCGGCTACCCCTTCGGGATGGGGGAGCGGCTGACCAAGGCGATGCCCCCGCCCGTCATGGGCAAGGACGTGCCGCTGGGCAAGCTCTTCGACAAGGAGCACCCCCGCTACGGCGAGGGCGGGGAGTTCCGCTCGATCTACGAGTCCGACGCCGACGTGCAGAAGGTCGTCGACACCGCCCGCGACCTCGAGGGCCTCAAGCGCCAGTGGGGCGTGCACGCGGCCGGCGTGATCATGAGCAGCGAACCGCTCATCGACATCATCCCGATCATGCGCCGCGAGCAGGACGGCGCGATCATCACCCAGTTCGACTACCCGACCTGCGAGTCGCTGGGTCTGATCAAGATGGACTTCCTCGGGCTGCGGAACCTCACCGTGCTCGACGACGCCGTCAAGAACATCAAGCTCAACCGCGGCGTCGACCTGGTGCTGGAGGACCTCGCGCTCGACGACCCGGCCACGTACGCGCTGCTGGGCCACGGCGACACGCTCGGGGTCTTCCAGCTCGACGGCGGGCCGATGCGCTCGCTGCTGCGCCTGATGCGCCCGGACAACTTCGAGGACATCTCCGCGGTCCTCGCGCTCTACCGTCCCGGCCCGATGGGTGTGGACAGCCACACGAACTACGCCCTGCGCAAGAACGGGCGCCAGGACATCACGCCGATCCACCCTGAGCTCGAGGAGCCCCTGAAGGAGATCCTCGGCACGACGCACGGCCTGATCGTCTACCAGGAGCAGGTGATGGCGACCGCGCAGAAGGTCGCCGGCTACACCCTGGGCCAGGCCGACCTGCTGCGCCGGGCGATGGGCAAGAAGAAGAAGGAGATCCTCGACGCGGAGTTCAAGCCGTTCTCGGCCGGGATGAAGGCCAACGGCTACTCCGACGCGGCCATCAAGGCGCTGTGGGACGTGCTGGTCCCCTTCTCCGACTACGCGTTCAACAAGGCGCACACGGCGGCGTACGGGCTCGTCTCCTACTGGACCGCCTACCTCAAGGCCAACTTCCGGGCCGAGTTCATGGCCGCGCTGCTGACCTCGGTCGGCGACGACAAGGACAAGATGGCCATCTACCTCGGCGAGTGCCGGCGGATGGGCATCCAGGTGCTGCCGCCCGACGTCAACGAGTCGGAGGCGAACTTCACCCCGGTCGGGACCGACATCCGCTTCGGCCTCACCGCCGTGCGCAACGTCGGCGCGAACGCGGTCGACAAGATCGTCGTCGCCCGCCTCGAGCAGGGCAAGGCGCCCGACTTCTACTCCTTCCTCGACGTCGCCGACCTCGTCGTGTGCAACAAGCGGCTCATCGAGTCGCTGGTCAAGGCCGGCGCCTTCGACTCGATGGGCCACACCCGCCGCGCGCTGATGAGCATCTACGAGTCGGCGGTCGACGGCGTGCTCGACCTCAAGCGCAACTCCGCGCGCGGCCAGGACGCCTTCGACTTCGGCTTCGACCCCGACGACGACGAGGCCGGTTCCTCGCACATCACCGGCGTCGTGCCCGACCTGCCGGAGTGGGACAAGCGGACCAAGCTCGCCTTCGAGCGGGAGATGCTCGGGCTCTACGTCAGCGACCACCCGCTCTTCGGGCTGGAGCACATCCTCTCCACCGAGCGCGACATCAGCATCGGCGAGCTGCTCTCCGACGACGGCCCCCGCGAGGGCCAGGTGACGATCGCCGGGATGATCACCAACGTCAACCGCAAGACGACCAAGCGGGGCGACCTGTGGGCGGTGCTGACCGTCGAGGACCTCGAGGCCTCGATCGAGGTGCTGCTGTTCCCCAAGGCGTACGACCTGGTGTCGACGGTGCTGGCCAGCGACGTCGTCGTCCGGGTCAAGGGCCGGATCAAGTCCGACGACGACTCCGTGTCGCTCAACGCCTCCGAGCTCACGCTGCCCGACGTCAGCGAGGCGCCGACCGGCCCGGTCGTCATCTCGCTGCCCGCGGTGCGCTGCACCCCGCCGGTCGTCGCCCAGCTCAAGACGGTGCTGTCGGCCTACCCCGGCACGACGGAGGTGCGGCTGCGGCTGCAGAGCTCGGGGCGATCGACGCTGATGCGGCTCGACTCCCACCTCAGCGTCAGCCCCTCCGGACCGCTGATGGCCGACCTCAAGGCCCTGCTCGGCCCCTCCTGCCTGGCCTCGTGACGCCCCCGTGACCAGCCCGGACGCGCGCCGCTTCGGCGCCTTCCTCGCCCTGGCCCTCGGCCTCGGTGCGGCGGCGGGCGTGGTCTGGTGGGCGGTGACCGACCTCCCGACCTTCCGCGTCGTCAACGGCGGCGGGGCGGTGACCTCCGAGCGCGGCCTGGCCGGCTACATCGCGGCCGACGCGTGGTTCGTCGTCTGCGGGGTCGTGGTCGGGCTCGTCCTGGGTCTGCTCGCCTGGCGCTGGTTCGGACGCGCGGGGTGGCCCGTCGTGCTCGTCGCCGTCGTCGTCGGCGCCGCGGCCGGGCTGGTGTGCTGGTGGGTGGGCTACGAGCTGGGGCCCGGGGCCTTCGACGTCCGGCTGGCCGCCGCCCGTCCCGGCGACCAGGTCCCCGTCGAGCTCACGGTCCGCGCCCGGGTCGCCCTGGCCGTCTGGCCGCTCTTCGCCGTCGTCCCCGTGCTGCTCGCCGCCTCGCTGGGCCGCGACCCCGAGGTCGACGCCCCGAGGAGCCCGTCAGCGGCTCACCGGCGCCACCGTCGCCCGCGTGACGGCGACCAGGTCGGCGGGCGCGAGCTCGACCTGAAGGCCGCGACGGCCCCCCGAGACGTGGATGGTCCCGAAGTCCTGCGCGGACGCGTCGACCACCGTGGGCAGCGGCGTCCGCTGCCCGAGCGGGGAGATCCCGCCGAGCACGTAGCCGCTGGAGCGCTGCGCGGCGGCCGGGTCGGCCATCACCGCGCGCTTGGCCCCGACCGCGGCGGCCAGCGCCTTGAGATCGAGCTGGCGCGCGACCGGCACCACCGCGACCACCAGCTGCGAGCGTCCGTCGGCGGTGTCGGCCACGTCCGCGACCAGGGTCTTGAACACCCGCGCCGGGTCGAGCCCGAGCGCCGCCGTCGCCTCGTCGCCGAAGTGCCGCTCGCCGTCGTGGTGCTCGTAGGGGTGCAGCGTGTGTGCCACCCCGGCCCGCGTCAGCGCCTCGGTCGCCGGGGTCCCGCCGGCCTGCTTCTTCGCCACCCCGCCATCCTGTCGCACCCCTTGCGTAGGGTCGTGGACCATGACCGCGACCACCGCCGCTCCCACCTCGACCGCGCTCTCGGACCGCATGACCGCCGCCGTGCTCCACGCGCCGGGCGACATCCGGGTCGAGGAGGTCGATGTCCCGACGCCGGGGCCCGGTCAGGTGCTGCTGCGCGTCGCGGCCTGCGGGGTCTGCGGCTCCGACATCCCGCGGATGCTGCGCAACGGCGGCTACGTCATGCCGATCATCTGCGGGCACGAGTTCTCCGGCCACGTGGTGGCCCACGGGCCGGGCGTCGAGCCGGGTCCGGGCACCGCGGTCGGCGACCTCGTCTCGGTGCCGCCGCTGATCCCGTGCCGCGTCTGCGCGCACTGCGTGCAGGGCGACTTCGGCCTCTGCGAGACCTACGACTACTTCGGCAGCCGCAGCGACGGCGCGTACGCCGAGTACGTCGTCTCCCCGGTCGGCAACCTGCTGCCGATGCCCGAGGGCCTCGACCCGCGCGCCGCCGCCATGCTCGACCCGGCCGCCATCGCGCTGCACGCGATCTGGAAGACCGGCCTGCGCACCGGCCAGCGGGTGCTGGTCGTCGGCGCCGGCCCGATCGGGCTCTTCGCCGTGCAGTGGGCGCGGCTCGCCGGCGCCTCGGAGGTCGTCAGCCTCGACCTCAGCGAGGAGAAGGCGGCGATGGCCCGCGAGGCCGGCGCGACCGCCGCGGTGCAGACCGCGGACCAGGCCCGCGAGCTCGCCGGGGCCGGCTTCGACGTCGTGCTGGAGTCGGCCGGCGCACCGACCACCGCCGACCTCGCCGCGAGCCTCGTCGGGCCGAAGGGCCACGCCGTCTTCGTCGGCATCCCGCACGCGCCGGTCGAGCTGGCCAAGGACACCTGGAACCGCTTCATGCGCCTCGAGGTGACGCTGCACGGCGCGTGGAACTCGTTCTCCGCGCCCTTCCCGGGCGACGAGTGGCGCACCGCCGCGGCCAAGATGGCCAGCGGGGACCTGCGCTGGGAGTTCATGATCACCCACGAGCTGCCGCTGTCGGCGCTGCCGCAGATGATGCAGACCCTCGGCGACCGGTCGGAGTTCACCTCCAAGGTGCTGTTCGTCCCGTCCGCCCGGTGATCGGCGGAGGCATCCTGCTGGCCATCGACCTGGGCACCGAGGGTGCCCGGGTCGGGGCCTTCACCGTCGACGGCGACCCGCTGGGTTCGGTGCACCGCGGCTACCGCACCACCTACCCGCGGCCCGGCTGGGCCGAGCAGGACCCCGAGGAGTGGTGGGACGCCGTCGTCGACGCGACCCGGACGCTGCTCGCCGAGCCGCGGGCTGCCGCCGCCGGGCCGGTGGTCGCGCTGGCCTGCGCCACGACCGCGTCGACCGTCGCGGTGCTCGACGAGGCCGGTCGTCCGCTGCGCCCGGCCATCCTGTGGATGGACTCGCGGGCCTGGGCCCAGTCGGCCGCCACGGCGCGCCTCGCCGAGGAGCACCCCGTGCTGGCCTGGTCGGGCGGGTCCGACGCGGCCGAGTGGCTGCTGCCCAAGGCGGTCTGGGTGGCCGAGCACGAGCCCGAGGTGTACGCCCGCGCGGCGCGCGTGGTCGAGGCGATCGACTACCTGACGTTCCGGCTGACCGGGCGCTGGGTCGGCTCGCAGATGAACGCGGTCTGCAAGTACAACTACGACCCGCTCGCCGGCCGCTTCCCGCACGAGCTGTACGCCGCGCTCGGGGTGCCCGACCTGCGCGACCGGCTGCCCGACGAGGTCGTCGAGGTCGGCGGTCTCGCCGGGCCGCTGACCACGGAGGCCGCGGAGGCCCTCGGCATCGCGCCGGGCGCGTCGGTCGCGGTCGGCGGGATCGACGCGCACGTCTCCCTGCTGGCCTGCGGCGGCGGGTCCGAGGGCCTGGTCTCGGTCGTGTCCGGGACGAGCTCGGCGATCATCGCCGAGCTGGCGCCGGCCGGCGAGCCGGTGCTGAGCCCCGAGGTCTGGGGGCCCTACCCGCACGCGCTGCGGACCGACCGCTGGCTCGTCGAGGGCGGCCAGGTCAGCAGCGGCTCGGTGCTCACCTGGGCGGCGGAGTCGATCATGGGCGTCAGCCGGGCCGAGCTGCCCGCCCTCGTCCGTGGTGCGGCGGCGGTCGAGCCGGGCGCGCACGGGCTGCGCGCGCTCGACACCTTCATGGGCAACCGGACGCCGCACCGCGACCCGCGCCTGCGGGGCGCCGTCGTGGGGCTGACCCTGGGCACCACGCGTGAGGAGCTCTACCGGGCGAGCGTCGAGGCCGTGGCCTGCGGGACCCGGGCCGTCGTCGAGTCCTTCGTGCGCGCCGGGGTGGTGTGCGACCGGCTGGTGCTGTCCGGCGGGATCGAGCACAACCCGCTGTGGCAGCAGGTGACCGTCGACGTCCTGGGCCGCGAGGCGGAGATCGTGGCCGGCGACAACCTCACGCTGCGGGCCTGCGCCGTCATCGCCGCGACCGGCGCCGGGCTCGTGGGCAGCCTGGACGAGGGGGCCGCACGGTTCGCGCCCCGCACGCGGACGCTGACCCCCCACCCGGGCCGGCACGAGGTCTACCGGCAGACCTACGACGACTACGAGAGCCTGCTGCACACGCTCGCGCCGGTCATGCACGCGTCGGTCGACCGCTTGGGCCGAGGCTAGGCCGTGTCTCTCAATTCCGACGGGTGCTGGCGCGGCCCCGCATCCCGACCGGCGGCGCCGGCCTCGCTCGGCGCAGCCCGCTGCGCTCTCGCTCCTCCGGCTTGCCGGACCGGGCGCGGAGGCCCCGCCACCACCTGCCGGAACTGAGAGACACGGCCTAGACCGGCACCAGCAGGCGCAGCAGGGCGGTCACGGCGACCGCGACGACGAAGACGACCAGGAAGCCGCGGCGCAGCACCAGCGCCGCGGCCCCGGCGGCCACCCCGGCGAGCACCCGCCAGTCCAGCGCGTACGGGCCGGGGCCGTCGCCCGACTCCACGAGCTGCACGGCGACGAGGGCGGCCAGCATGGCCACGGGCAGCAGGGTCGTGACGCGCTGCACGCGACGGTCGGCGAGGACGGACTCCGGCAGCGAGAGCCCCGCGAGCTTGATCAGGTAGGAGCCGACGCAGGCCACGAGGACGGGGACCCAGAGGTTCATGCGGCCTCCTGCTGCTGCGGCAGCAGCCCGCCCACGACCGCCGCGGTCGCGGCGGCGAGGACCGGGATGCCGCCGGGCGCGACCGGGACGAGGGCCAGCGCGATCGCGGCCCCGGCCAGGGCGACCCAGCGGGCGCGCACCGAGCGGCGCAGCGCGGGCCAGACCAGGGCGAGGAAGACCGCCGGGCCCGCCGCGTCGAGCCCGAGGACGTCGGTGTCGACGGCCGAGCCGACCAGCGCCCCGACGAAGGTGCCCGCGTTCCAGCAGGCGAAGAGCACCACGCCGGTCGAGAAGAAGGCGAGGCGCTGCTCGGGCCGGGTGGTCTGGGCGGTGGCCATGGCCGTCGTCTCGTCGATGACCAGGTGGGCGGTGAGCAGCCGCCGGGCTCCGTGGCTGTCGAGGACCGGCGCGAGGGTGACGCCGTAGAACCCGTTGCGCAGGGCGAGCAGCAGCACGGGGCCGAGCGCGGCCCAGGCCGAGCCGCCCGCGCCGACCACCCCGGCCAGCGCGAACTGCGACGCCCCGGAGAAGAGCACCGCGCTGAGCGCCTGCGCCTGGCCGCGGGTCAGGCCCGAGGCGACGGCCACCGCGCCGAAGGTCAGGCCGAAGGCGCCCGCGTACACCCCGATGCCGGCCGAGGCGCGCCAGATCGCGGCTCGGGCGGTGTCGCGCGGCGCGGTGGGCACGCGGGGGACCCTACGCAGAACGCGAGGGGGCGGACCGTCCTGCTCACCTAGGATTGCCCCGTGCTGGCGACCATCGACCTGCGGGGCCGGACCGACCTCGACCCCCGGACCGTCGTGCCGCGCGCGGCGGTGGACGTCGAGGCGGCGCTGGCCGTCGTCAAGCCCGTCTGCGACGACGTCGCGGCCCGGGGCGAAGAGGCGCTGCGCGAGCTGTCCGAGCGCTTCGACCGGGTGGTCCCCGCGTCGTTCCGGGTGCCCGCGGCGGCCCTCGACGAGGCCGTGGAGCGGCTCGACCCCGAGCTGCGCGCGGCGTTCGAGGTGTCGATCGCCCGGCGCCGCGAGGTCTGCGAGGCCGAGCTCGGCCCGCTCGCCGTCGACGTGGACGTCGCGCCCGGGGCGCGGGTCACGCAGCGGATGGTGCCCGTCGAGCGCGTGGGCCTCTACGTGCCCGGCGGCCTGGCGCCGCTCGCCTCCAGCGTGATCATGAACGTGGTCCCGGCCCAGGTCGCGGGCTGCACGTCGATCGCGGTGACCTCGCCGCCGCAGCGCGAGTTCGGCGGCCTGCCGCACCCCTCGATCCTCGCGGTCTGCCGGCTGCTCGGCGTCGAGGAGGTGTACGCCGTCGGCGGCGCGCAGGCCGTGGCGATGTTCGCGTACGGGGTGCCCGGGCTGTGCGAACCGGTCGACATGGTCACCGGACCGGGCAACATCTACGTCGTCGCGGCCAAGCGGCTGCTGCGCGGGCGCGTGAGCATCGACTCCGAGGCGGGTCCGACCGAGATCGTCGTGCTGGCCGACGAGACCGCCGACGCCGACCTGGTCGCCGCCGACCTGCTGTCCCAGGCCGAGCACGACCCGCTGGCCGCCTCCGTGCTCGTCACCGCCTCGACGGCGCTCGCCGAGCGCGTGCAGGCGGTGCTGCCCGACCTCGTCGCGGCGGCCAAGCACTCCGAGCGCGTCCGCACCTCCATGGGCGGGCGGCAGTCCGCCGTCGTGCTCGTCGACGACCTCGAGCAGGGCCTGCTGGTCGTCAACGGCTACGCCGCCGAGCACCTCGAGATCCAGACCGCCGACGCGCCGGCCGTGGCCGCGCGGGTGCACAACGCCGGCGCGATCTTCGTCGGGTCGTTCTCGCCGGTCTCGCTCGGCGACTACTCCGCCGGCAGCACCCACGTGCTGCCCACCGGCGGCTGCGCCTGCCACTCCTCGGGGCTCAACGTGAAGTCGTTCCTCAAGGCGATGCACGTCGTGACCTACGACCGCGACGCGCTGGAGGCGGTGGCCCGCCACGTCGAGGTCTTCGCCGAGGCGGAGGACCTGCCCGGCCACGGGGCCGCGGTCTCCGCGCGCTTCCAGACGGTCCGGTCCGACCGGTGACGGGCCTCGCCGAGCTCCCCCTGCGGCCCGAGCTGGTGGGGGAGCAGCCGTACGGCGCGCCCCAGCTCGACGTCGCCGTGCGGCTCAACGTCAACGAGAACCCGTACGGCCCGAGCGAGGCGGTCATCGCCCAGATCGCCGCCGCGGTGACCGAGGTGGCGCGCGACCTGAACCGCTACCCCGAGCGCGACGCCGTCGCCCTGCGCGGCGACCTCGCGGCCTACCTCGGCCACGGGCTGACCGCCGACCACGTGTGGGCGGCGAACGGCAGCAACGAGGTGATGCTGCACGTGCTGCAGGCCTTCGCCGGACCGGGACGCACCGTGCTGAGCTTCGCGCCGACCTACTCGATGTACCCCGAGTACGCCCGCGACACCCACTCGGGCTTCGTGACCTTCCCGCGCGAGCACGACTTCACGATCGACGTCGACGCGGCGCTCGCGGCCATCGAGCAGACCCGGCCCGACGTGGTCCTCGTGACCAGCCCCAACAACCCGACCGGGACGGCCCTGCCGCTCGAGGTCGTCGTGGCGCTGGTCGACGCGAGCCCGGGGGTCGTCGTGGTCGACGAGGCCTACCACGAGTTCGCCCGCACGGGCACGCCGAGCGCGCTCGAGCTGCTGCCCGGGCGTTCCCGCCTCGCGGTGAGCCGCACGATGTCGAAGGCGTTCGCCTTCGCCGGCGGCCGGCTCGGCTACCTGGCCGCCGACCCGGCCTTCGTCGACGCGCTGCGCGTCGTCCGGCTGCCGTACCACCTCTCCGCCGTCACCCAGGCCGTCGCCCGGGTCGCCCTGGCCAACGCGACAGAGATGCTCGCCGCCGTCGACCGGCTCCGGGTCGCCCGCGACGAGGTCGCCGCCTGGCTCGCCGGCCGCGGGCTCGAGGTCGCCGACTCCGACGCGAACTTCGTCCTGTTCGGCCGCTTCGCCGACCGCCACGCGGTGTGGCAGGGCCTGCTCGACCGGGGCGTGCTGATCCGCGAGGTCGGGCCCGCCGGCTGGCTACGGGTCTCCGCGGGCACGCCCGAGGAGATGACCGCCTTCACCCAGGCCCTCGACGAGGTCCTGGCCGACGACGACGTGAGCGCGAGGATGCCGTGACCCAGCCCCACACCGCGACCCCCGGCAGCACCGGCCGGCCGGCTCGACGGGCGAGCCTCGAGCGCGCGACCAGCGAGTCGAGCATCCGCGTCAGCCTCGACCTCGACGGCAGCGGCGCCTCGAGCATCTCCACCGGGGTCGGCTTCTACGACCACATGCTCACCGCGCTGGCCCGTCACTCCCTGGTCGACCTCGAGGTCCACGCCACCGGCGACACCTACATCGACGCGCACCACACCGTCGAGGACGTCGCGATCACCATCGGGCAGGCGCTGCGGCAGGCGCTCGGCGACAAGACCGGCATCCGCCGCTTCGGCGACGCGCTCGTGCCCCTCGACGAGGCGCTCGCTCAGGCCGTCGTCGACGTGTCGGGGCGCCCGTACGCGGTGTGCACCGGCGAGCCCGAGGGCCAGGTGTACGCCCGGATCGGCGGCGGGGACCTGGCCCCGGACGGGCGCACGAGCGTGCCGTACACGGGTTCGCTGACCCGGCACGCGTTCGAGTCCCTCGCCTTCCACGCCCACCTCTGCCTGCACGTCCGCGTGCTGGCCGGCCGCGACCCGCACCACGTCGTCGAGGCGCAGTTCAAGGCCGTCGCCCGCGCGCTGCGCGAGGCGGTCGCCTACGACGAGCGCGTGGTCGGGGTGCCGAGCACGAAGGGTTCGCTGTGAGCCCGGGTCCCTCCTCGCCCGACGTCGTGGTCCTCGACTACGGGTCGGGCAACCTCCGCTCCGCGGAGCGGGCGGTAGCGCGCACGGGCGCGAGCGTGCTGCTGACCGACGACGCCGAGGCCGCGCTCGAGGCACCCGGGCTGGTCGTGCCGGGCGTGGGTGCGTACGCGGCCTGCATGGCGGGGCTGCGCGCGGTGGGCGGACCCGACGTCATCGCCGCCCGGGTCGCCGCCGGACGGCCGACGCTGGCCATCTGCGTGGGCCACCAGATCCTCTTCGGCTCGGGCATCGAGCACGGCGTCGAGGCCGACGGCGTGGGCGTCTGGCCCGGCGTCGTCGAGCGGCTGCACGCCGAACGGCTGCCGCACATGGGCTGGAACACCGTCGAGGCGCCCTCGGGCACCCGCCTCTTCGACGGCGTGGCCGACGAGCGCTTCTACTTCGTGCACAGCTACGGCGTGCGCGAGCTCGACGAGCCCGAGGGCCGGCTCGTGACGTGGGCCGAGCACGCCGGTGACCGGTTCGTCGCCGGGGTGGAGGAGGGGCCGCTCTGGTCGACCCAGTTCCACCCGGAGAAGAGCGGCGACGCGGGCGCCCGGCTCGTGGCCAACTGGGTCGCCACGATCTGATCCGGCGGGCGCACGAACCCGGCGGCGCCACCCCTCTTGAGGACTGTCGTAGGGGGGCTCTAGCGTCACCCTCCTCAGACCTCGACGGCGAGGGCTGGGGGAGGAGCGGACCCGTGGTCGAGACCCCGAAGACGCCGCGCAGGCGGTCCAGCAGCACCGGCAGCAGGTCGGCCGCGCTGCTCGTCACCGTGGCGCTGACGGGCAGCGGTCTCGCCGCCGTGGCGCCGGCCGCGCAGGCTGCCCCCGGCGCCGCTTCCGACCCGGCGCTCGCGCGCTCGACCGAGCTCTCCGAGACGAGCCGGCTCGCCGACCGCCGCACGGTGGTCACCGGCGACGAGGCCTGGGTGCTCGGCACGGCCGACGGCCGGTTCCCCGCGGCCGGCTTCCACACCCGCGGCGAGATGGGCGGCTTCTGGACGCCGAGCCTCAAGCTGCTCGACGGGATGTGGTTCGGCCTCGACGACCAGTGGATCGGCGAGGGCACGAGGACGACCTCGGGCTGGGGCTACGTCCGCACCGACCTGCCGGCGACCGACGGCGTCGCGGCGAGCCGCACCGACTTCGTCCCCGACGGCGTGCCGGGCGCCCTGGTCGGGCTGACCCTGCAGTCCTCGACGACGAAGACCGTCACGCTGCGCGCCGACGCCCACTCCGAGCTGATGGGCTCCTACCCGTGGGGCGAGACCACCCCGAGCCAGACGACGGTCAACCTGCCCGACACCGCCGCGGTCGAGGGCAGGGCGCTGCTCTTCCGCGACCGCGGCACGCCGCCCGGCCCCAACCAGACGGCGCACGACTGGGCCGCGGCCTTCGGCTCCGCCGTCCAGCCCAGCGCCACCGACCTCGGCCCCGACCACCGCGGGCCGCAGGACCCGGCCGTGGTCTGCCCGGCCTCCGGGCCGGACGCTCCGACCCAGCCGAAGCGCTGCGACGACACCGAGTACGGCCGGGGGACGGGCGGCCAGCTCTCCTACGAGCTGCGCCTGACCAAGGACACCCCGACGACGGTCTGGTTCGGTGTCGGGGGCTCGCGCTCCGGGCCCGACGGCGCGAAGGCCGCGCTCTCGACGCTCCTCGCCGACCCCGACGCCGCCCTCGCGGCCAAGGTCGCGGCCCGGGAGAAGGTCGACCGGCGCACTGTCGTCTCGCTGCCCGACGACGAGCTCACCGAGCAGAGCGTCGCCTGGTCCAAGCAGATGCTGGCCGCGTCCGTGCAGCGCGCGGACGACGTCGCGCTCCGGGTGGTGGACGCGGGTAAGCAGTACCCCGCGCCCGTGGCCACGCTCGACTCGATGCGCTGGCTCGGGGCCGGCTGGCCCGACTACACCTGGCTCTTCGGCACCGACGGCGAGTTCACGGCCTTCGCCTCCGTCGCCGCGGGGCAGTTCGGCCCGATCAAGGCGCACCTGCGCACCCTCCGCGACGTGTCCGAGGCGGTCAACGGCGGCAGCGGCAAGATCGTCCACGAGGTGACGCCGGACGGCGCGGTCTACTTCGGCGCCAACGCCGACGAGGGCAACACCGACGAGTCGGCGAAGTACCCCTCCGCCGTCGCCCTGGTCTGGCGCTGGTCCGGCGACCAGCGGTTCCTGCGCGACCTCTACCCGGCGAGCGTCAGGGCGATGCGCCACGTCGCCTCGCTCGACACCGACGGCTGGCCCGAGGGCCTCGGCAACGTCGAGCGGAACGGGATGGGCGAGGAGAAGCTCGACAACACCGTCTACACGATCCGCGGCTACGCCGACCTGGCCGACCTGGCCAAGGCGCGCCACGACACGAAGACGGAGCGCTGGGCCACAGGGCAGGCGCTGCGGCTCGCCACGAAGTTCGAGAAGGCCTGGTGGTACGGCCGGGACGGGGCCCGCTCGTACGCCGACTCGCTCGACCCGAGCCCGGTGGGCGGGGCGAACACCAGGATCTTCCAGCGCCACTGGATCGGGCTGACCCCGACCGACGCGGTCCTGCCGGCGATCAGGGGCCGCAAGGCCGGGCCGCTGGCCTCCGCCGGCCACGCCCGCACCACGCTGGCCCAGCACGAGCGGCCGTGCTTCACCGGGCCGCTCGGGCTCTACCACACGGGTACCGGGGCGAACAGCGTCGCCGGCGACACCGACGGGCAGAGCTGTGACGACGTCGTGTCGTCGGTGACCAACGAGACGTCGATCTTCACGCTCAACAGCGCGATCGCCGGGGTCAGCGAGGGCAACTACGGCCGCCTCGCCGCCGACCAGCAGGGCGTCTACGTCCACGGCAACGCGCGCAGCCAGCTCGACCCCGACCTGTGGGAGATGCCCGGCGCGATGCCTGAGATCGTCCCCGGCGGCTCCTTCGGCGCGAACATCGACAAGCTGCTGACCGAGCGCTCGATGGTCATGCAGGCGTGGGGCGCGTACGGGACGCTCTGGCCGGTCGTGCACCAGTGGCTCGGCGTCTCGCCGGACATGGGCCGTGACCGCCTCGCCGTCGTCCCCCAGCTCCCGCCGGACCAGCGCTCCGCCTCGGCGAAGCGCATCCGGGTCGGCGAGGGCAGCGTCGACGTGAGCGCCGAGCGGACTCGCGTCGGGGCGAGGACGCGCTACACCACCACCGTGACCCGGCACGGCGGGACCGACCTCGTCGTCGGGACCGTGGTGCCGAAGGGGAGCAAGGTCGCGACCGCGACGCTCGACGGCCGCAAGGTCCGTACGGCGCTGACCCCGACGAGCCGCGGGCTGGAGGTGAGCGTCAAGGCCCGGGGCCTGCGGGGCACCTCGCGCCTCGTGGTCACCACCCGCTGAGGCGGGGGAGGCCCTCGCTGCTCCGGTAGAGTCGTCCGGTGCTCCCGAGCGATCCCGCGGTCGAGAACGACCACCTCGTCCTCCTCCCCGCCGTCGACGTGGCGGGCGGCCAGGCCGTCCAGCTCGTGCAGGGCGTGGCCGGGTCGGAGAAGGTGTTCGGCGACCCCATGGCCGCGGCCCGGCGCTGGGTCGACGAGGGCGCGGAGTGGATCCACCTCGTCGACCTCGACGCGGCCTTCGGTCGGGGCAGCAACGCCGCGGTGCTCGCGCCGATCGTCTCCGCCGTCGCGGCGGCCGGGGTCCAGGTCGAGCTGTCCGGCGGCATCCGCGACGACGCGAGCCTGGAGCGTGCCCTGTCCACCGGGTGCGCCCGCGTCAACATCGGTACCGCGGCGCTGGAGTCGCCCGAGTGGTGCGAGCGGGTGATCGCCCGGCACGGCGACCAGGTCGCGATCGGGCTCGACGTGCGCGGCACCCGCCTGGCGGCCCGCGGCTGGACGCAGGAGGGCGGCGAGCTCGACGAGACGCTGGCCCGCCTCGTCGCGGCTGGCTGCGCGCGCTTCGTGGTCACCGACGTCGCCAGCGACGGCATGCTCTCCGGCCCCAACCTCGCCCTCCTCGAGCACGTCTGCTCCCGCACCGACGCCCCCGTCGTGGCGAGCGGCGGCATCAGCAGCCTGGCCGACCTCGAGGCCCTGTCCGGGCTGGTCGACCGCGGCGTCGAGGGCGCCATCATCGGCACCGCGCTGTACGTCGGCAGCTTCACGCTGCCCGAGGCGCTGGCCGTCACGAGCCGACGAGAGGCCCGCGCATGAGCGTCCCCGCCGACACCTTCCACCGCGGGCCCGCGCTGAGCGAGCTGCGCGAGCCGGTCCACGGCCCGCTCCTGGACGGGCGCCTGCGCGACCTCCTCGACGGCAAGAAGATCGTCATGACCGGGGTGACCGGCTTCATCGGCGAGCAGCTGCTGTGGAAGATGCTGACCGAGCTGCCCGGCACGACCCCGTCGGTGCTGGTGCGACGCAAGGGCTCGGCCGGCGCCGAGGCCCGTGTCCGCAGCCTGCTGAAGAAGAAGATCTTCGCCCCGCTGGCCGAGGAGGCCGGGGGTCTCGACGCGCTGCTGGCGCGCGTCGAGGTCATCGAGGGCGACCTGCCGAACGTCCCCGAGCTGCCCGCCGACCTCGACGTCGTCGTGCACTGCGCGGGCGACGTGTCCTTCGACCCGCCGATCGACCAGGCGTTCACGACGAACGTCGTCGGCACGCAGCGGCTCATGGAGCGGATGCTCGAGGCCGTCACCGGACCCGACGGCGAGCGCACCAAGGTCCCGCACTACGTCCACATCTCCACCGCGTACACCGCGGGCCGTCGTCGCGGCGCGATCCCCGAGGCCGGCCACGTGCACGGCATCGACTACGAGGCCGAGACCCGCGCCGGGCTGGCCATGCGCGAGCAGGTCGAGGCGGCCTCGCGGATGCCGGAGCAGCTGACCGCGCTGCGCCACCAGGCCGAGCGCCAGCACCGCCAGGCCGGCTACCTGACCACGGCGGCCGACACCGAGCGCCGCCGCCAGGAGTGGGTGACCGCCGAGCTCGTCGCCGCCGGCACCGAGCGGGCCCGCTCGCTCGGCTGGACCGACGTCTACACCTTCACCAAGGCCCTCGGCGAGCGCGTGGTCACCGACCTCGGCGCCGACATCGAGGTCTCGATCGTCCGCCCCGCCATCGTCGAGTCGAGCTGGCTCCACCCGTACCCGGGCTGGATCGAGGGCTTCAAGATGGCCGAGCCGCTGATCCTGGCCTACGGCCGCGGCGAGCTGCCGGAGTTCCCGGCCTCGGCCGACTCGGTGCTCGACATCGTGCCCTGCGACCTGGTCGTCAACGCGATCCTCGCCGTCTGCGCCACGGACCCGACGCCGGGGGAGCCGGAGTACTACCACGTCAGCTCCGGCGCCCGGAACCCGCTGACCTTCCACGACATGTACGGCCACATCCGCTCGTACTTCACCGCGCACCCGCTGGAGAACGTCACCAAGCCGGGCGCCCCGCTTCCCGAGTGGACGTTCCCCGGCGCGGTGTCGGTGGAGCGGCTGCTGTCGACCTCCGAGCGCGCCCACGGGGTGGCCGAGCGGATCGTCTCGCGCGCCCCGCGGTCCAACCGGAGCCGCAAGCTGGCCCGCGACCTCGACAAGCTGCGCGGGCGCCTCGACTTCTGGCGGCGCTACCACACGCTCTACAACGAGTACGCCCAGTCGGAGCTGCACTTCGTCGACGACAACACGCTCGCGCTGTCGCGCTCGCTCGACGCGGCCGACGTCGACGCCTTCGCCTTCGACACGGCCGGCTACGACTGGACGACCTACATCGAGGAGGTCCACTGCCCCTCGGTGACCGCCTCCGTACGCCGGATGGACGCGCTGCGCAAGCGTCGCGGGTCACGGCCGACGACGATGCGCGACCTCTCGGCCAACACGGCCGGTTCGTCGGCGGTCGCGGTCTTCGACCTCGACGGCACGATCATGTCGACCAACGTCATCGAGCAGTACCTGTGGGCCCGCCTTCCGGAGCTCTCGCCGGTGGAGCAGCTCGTCGAGGTCGGCGGGGTGCTGGGACGGCTGCCCGGCTACCTGCTCACCGAGCAGCGCGACCGCGGCAGCTTCCTGCGCGCCGTCTACCGCCGCTACCGCGGGCTCGACCTCGCCGAGCTCGAGCAGCGCGTCGACACGACGATGAACGACTTCATCCTCAGCCGGGTCGCGCCGGACGCCCTCCAGCGCATCGAGGAGCACCGGGCCGCCGGGCACACGACGATCCTCATCACCGGTGCGGTCTCGGTGCTGACCCGGCCGCTGCGCGAGCTCTTCGACGTGATCCTGGCCGCCGAGCTCGGGACCGACGCCGAGGGCCGCGCGACCGGCTTCCTCAAGACGCCGCCGCTGGTGGGGGAGTCGCGCTCGGCGTGGTTGCGCCACTACGCGTCCCTGCACGGGGTCGACCTGACCAAGAGCTTCGCCTACGCCGACAGCCACTCCGACCTGCCGATGCTCTCCACGGTCGGCAACCCGGTCGCGGTGAGCCCGGACATCTCGCTGATGCGCGCCGCCCAGCGCAACCAGTGGTCGATCGTGGAGTGGAGGACGAAGTCGCCGAGCCCCCGCTGGCACCTGCCCTCCTCCTGAGCTCGCCCGCCCCGCTCACCCCACAGGCCTCCTCGGCTCGCGCGCAGCCTCACCTCCGCGAAACGCTGACGAAAGACAGAAGATCGAGCCAGATCGCTGTCGTCCGTCAGCGGTTCGCCGGGGGATGGGGCTGTCCACAACCCCGACGGAACCGGAGCGCGTTCTGCACAAGGGGCGCTGACGAGCGGCACGACGAGCGCGGCCGCAGCAATGCTTCGGCGTGGAGGTCGTACGCGGACGAGTTCGTCGGACCGGCTGGGCCCGTGTGGCCCACGGGGTGCACGTCGGCAGCGCCGAACCGGACCTGCGCGAGCGGCTGCTCGGCTGGTGCGAGGTGCTGCCGGACAGCGCGGTCCTCACCCACCTGACCGCAGCCGAGGCGCGGGGATGGTGGCTCCCGTCTTCGGTGCCCCATCCCGTGCTCGCCTCCGTCGACGAGCGCGAGCGGCATCCTCAGCGACGGGGGCTGAAGGTCGTACGCCTGGCTGCGCCGCCCGCGTACGAGGAGGTCGACGGTCTCCGGCTGGCCACACCGGCCGAGACGCTGCTGGCCTGCGCCGCCGACCTCCACGTCCTCGACCTCGTCCCGCTCGGGGACTCCGCCCTCCGGCTCGGGCACTGCACGCTGGACGAGCTGTGGGACGCGACCGGGGCCAGGCGTCGGGGCACACCGTTGCTGAGGGCCGTGCTGCCGCTGCTCGACGCACGGAGCGAGTCCGCGTGGGAGTCGGTCCTGCGCGTGCTCCACCGGACAGCCGACGTCGAGGTCGAGCCGCAGCGCGAGATCTGGACTACGCACGGAACCTTCGTCGCCCGCGCCGACCTCTGGCTCGTCGGGACGCGCCGCATCCACGAGTACGACGGGGCCGACCACCGCGAGGCGGAGACGCACCGGACGGACCTCGCCCGCGAGCGCCGGCTCGTCGACGAGGGCTGGGAGCGCTGCGGCTACACGGCGCGGGAGGTGCTGAGACGTGGCGGCGACGTCATCGCCGCCGCCGACGCCGCGCTCGGACGTCCCTGGGTGCCGGCGCGACTCGACGCCTGGCGCTCGTTGGTCGCCCTGTCGCTCTACGGCTCCACCGGCCGGCAGCGCGCTCTCCGCCGGTGGTCCTCCGCGAACCGCTGACGCCCGACAGCCGATTCGACGAATCGGCTGTCGTCTGTCAGCGGTTCGCGGGTCTGCCGCTGGGGTGCGAGCCAGGAACCGGAGAGCCCGGGCTCCGTTGGGGGTGCACCGCAGGGCGGGACTAGGATTCTGAACCATGTCGGGTCACTCCAAGTGGGCAACCACCAAGCACCAGAAGGCGGTCGTCGACGCGCGCCGCGCCAAGTCGTTCGCCAAGCTCATCAAGAACATCGAGGTGGCGGCACGGATCGGCGGGGGTGACCTCGACGGCAACCCGACCCTGTACGACGCCGTGCAGAAGGCGCGCAAGACCTCGGTCCCCAAGGACAACATCGAGCGCGCCATCAAGCGCGGCTCCGGCGCCGAGGGCGGCGGCTCGGACTACGAGACGCTGTTCTACGAGGCGTACGGCCCGGCCGGCATCGCGATCCTCATCGAGTGCCTGACCGACAACCGGAACCGCTCGGCGTCCGAGGTCCGCATCGCCGTGACCCGCAACGGCGGGACGATGGCCGACGTCGGCTCCACCGCCCGGGTCTTCAGCCGCAAGGGCGTGGTGCTCCTGCCCAAGAAGCAGGAGTCGCGCGAGCTCACCGAGGACGACGTCCTCGAGGCGACGCTCGACGCCGGGCCCGACGAGGTCAACGACCTGGGCGACGCCTTCGAGGTCATCAGCGACCCGAACGACACCGTGGCCGTGCGCACCGCCGTGCAGGAGGCCGGGCTCGACTACGACTCCGCCGAGGTGTCGTTCGTGCCGGAGTTCACCCAGCCGGCCGACCTCCCGACCCTCGAGAAGCTCGAGAAGCTCGTCGACGCCCTCGAGGACTCCGACGACGTGCAGAACGTCTTCACCAACGTCGAGGCTCCCGACGACGCCCTGGTGCCCTCTTCCTAGGAGCCGCTCGCGCGCCGGGCGCTCGACCGCCCGGCTGCCGACGCTCGCGGCTGAGCTAGCGCCGCGTGTCGGGCGTGCGCTGCCCGCCCGGGTCGGGTTAGCGTACGAACGCGTGTTCGAACCGGGCGCGTTCCACCCGAGCAGTCAGGGGTCCGCGTGCGCGTGCTCGGCATCGACCCGGGTCTGACGCGCTGCGGGTTCGGCATGGTCGACGGCGTGCCGGGCCGGCCGCCCTTCGTGCTCGGGGTCGACGTCGTCCGCACCTCCCCGCACGAGGAGACCGGTGCCCGCCTCGCCGTCCTCGAGGAGGCGATGGAGGAGTGGGTGCGGCGCTACCGCCCCGCCGCCGTCGCCGTCGAGCGCGTCTTCGCCCAGCACAACGTCGGCACGGTGATGGGCACGGCGCAGGCCGCTGGCGTCGCGCTGCTCGTCGCGGCCCGGCACGGCATCCCCACCGCGCTGCACACGCCCAGCGAGGTGAAGGCGGCGATCACCGGCTCGGGTCGCGCGGGCAAGGAGCAGGTGGGCGCGATGGTCGCCCGCATCCTCCAGCTCGACTCCGTCCCCAAGCCGGCCGACGCAGCCGACGCCCTCGCGCTGGCGATCTGCCACGTGTGGCGCGGCCAGACCACCGACCGTCTCGACGCGGCGCGCCAGGCCGCCTCGGGCGTCGCCGCGCGGCAGCAGCGGGCGTACGCCGCCGCGCGCGCCGCCACCAGCGCGACCAGCACCAGCAGAGGAGCACGCCCCGTGATGCCGAAGTGATCGCCCAGGTCAGCGGGAACGTCGCCGCCCTCGGCCCGACGTCCGCCGTCGTCGAGACCGGCGGGGTGGGCCTGCTCGCCCTCTGCAGCCCCGGCACCCTGGCCCACCTCCGGATCGGGCAGCGGACCACGCTGTTCACCGCCCTCGTCGTCCGCGAGGACTCGCTCACGCTGTTCGGCTTCGCGAGCGCCGACGAGCGCGAGTTCTTCGAGCTGCTGCTGACCGCGACCGGCGTCGGACCCAAGCTGGCGCAGGCCGCGCTCGCCGTGCTCAGCCCCGACGAGCTGCGCCACGCGATCGCCACCGAGAACCTCGTCGTGCTCTGCAAGGTGCCCGGCATCGGCCGCAAGGGCGCGCAGCGGATCGTGCTCGAGCTGAAGGACAAGATCAACGCGGTCGGGCTCGTCGCCGAGCCCGGCGCGCCGACGCTGCCCGGCCACGCGGTCTGGCGCAACCAGGTCGCGCAGGGGCTCATCGGCCTGGGCTGGGCGCCCAAGGACGCGGAGGCGGCGTGCGACGAGGTGGAGCCGATGCTCGCCGAGCAGCCCGACCTCGGCGTCCCGGCCCTGATGCGGGCCGCGCTGCTCACCCTGGCCCGCCGGTGAGCGTCGACCCCGTGGACGTGCGCGCCGTGGCCGACCCCGACGAGCGGGCCGCGGAGTCGGCGCTGCGCCCGACCTCGCTCGAGGAGTTCGAGGGCCAGCCGCGGGTCGCCGAGCAGCTCGGGCTGGTCCTCGCCGCCGCCCGGGGGCGCGGCGGCGTCCCCGACCACGTGCTGCTCTCCGGTCCCCCGGGGCTGGGCAAGACGACCCTGGCGATGATCATCGCGACCGAGATGACGGCCCCGCTGCGCATCTCCAGCGGCCCGGCCATCCAGCACGCCGGCGACCTGGCCGCGATCCTCTCCGGCCTGGTCGAGGGCGAGGTGCTCTTCCTCGACGAGATCCACCGCCTCTCCCGGCCGGCCGAGGAGATGCTCTACCTGGCGATGGAGGACTTCCGGGTCGACGTCGTCGTCGGCAAGGGCCCGGGTGCCACGGCCATCCCCATCGAGATCCCGCGCTTCACCCTCGTCGGCGCGACGACCCGCGCCGGGCTGCTGCCCGGGCCGCTTCGCGACCGGTTCGGGTTCACCGGCCAGCTCGACTTCTACGCCGCGGCCGACCTCGACCACATCGTGCGCCGCTCCGCGGTGCTGCTCGGCGTCGACCTCGACCCCGAGGGTGCCGCCGAGATCGCGCGGCGCTCGCGGGGCACGCCCCGCATCGCCAACCGGCTGCTGCGCCGGGTGCGCGACTTCGCCGAGGTCCGCGGCTCCGGGCGCCTGACGCAGGCCGTCGCGGCGGCCGCCCTCGAGCTCTACGAGGTCGACGCCATCGGCCTCGACCGGCTCGACCGGGCGGTGCTCACGGCCGTCTGCAAGCGCTTCGCCGGCGGCCCCGTGGGGCTGTCCACCCTGGCCATCTCGGTGGGGGAGGAGCGCGAGACGGTCGAGGAGGTCGCCGAACCCTTCCTGGTGCGCGAGGGCTTCCTGATGCGGACGCCGCGGGGTCGCGTCGCCACCCCCGCCGCCTGGCAGCACCTGGGCCTCAGGCCGCCGCGCGACGCCGGCGCGGGCGTCCCGGGCGCCACGCCCGACCCCGACCTGTTCGCGTGAGGGCGGGTTCTCACGGTTTCGGCAAGTAGAGTGCAGCGGTCCGCCCGTACCCGATGAGATTGACGAGTCGATGTCACAGCAATCCAGCACCCTGATCCTCGTCCTGCTGATGGTGGTCGCGTTCTACTTCCTGATCCTGCGGCCGCAGAAGAAGCGCCAGCAGGCCATGCAGAAGGTCATGCGCGAGCTGGAGCCGGGCGACCGTGTGCTCCTGGGCAGCGGGCTCTTCGGCACCCTGGTCTCGATCGGTGACAAGCAGGCCGTCATGGAGATCTCGCCCGGCGTCGAGCTGACCGTGCTCAAGCAGGCGATCGTGCGCCGTGCGACCGAGGCCGACGAGGACTCGGTGACCGAGGACGAGGTCGGCGAGGAGCTCGAGGCCGAGGCCACCGCGACCTACGACACGGGCGACGTGCAGCCGGTCGTCCGTGCCGACGCGGACGCCCCCACGGGCACGTACGGCGCCGACGGCGACCGCAGCAACCTGCGCTGAACCACACCACCCCCCGACGCCGGCCGCTGCACGCGGCCGGCGTGCGTACGAACGAGGTAGAGCACTGACGTGGCAGCGATGACCGGTCGACCCCTGCGGATGCTGATCGCCCTGGCGATCATCACCGCGGGTCTGATCACCCTGATGGCCGTGGGCAAGACCTGGACCCCCAAGCTGGGTCTCGACCTGCGGGGCGGCACCACCGTCACGCTGACCGCCCGGAACACCAGCGGCAGCGGGTCGATCGACCCGAACAGCCTCCAGCAGGCGCGCACGATCATCGAGCAGCGCGTCAACGCCCTCGGCGTGGGCGAGAGCGAGGTCACCGTCTCCGGTGACCGCCAGATCATCGTCAGCGTCCCGAACGTGCAGCAGGACCAGCTGGTCCAGCAGGTCGGCCAGACCGCCGTGCTCCGCTTCCGGGCCGTGTACGCGGCCGAGCAGGTCCAGCCGACCACGCCCGTCCCGTCGGCGACCGAGTCCGGTGCGGCGACGCCGACCCCGGCCCCGAGCGGCGAGCCCACGACGGGCGCGTCCGTCCCGGCGGCCTCGGAGACGGCCGCACCGGGGACGCCGTCCTCGACGCCGCGCGGCGGCTCCGGCCAGGTGCCCGCGGGCAACAACCGGCCGATGATGCCGCAGCCGGCGCTGCCGACGGCTCCGCCGACCCCCTCCGCGCCGCGTCCGACCGAGCCCGGCCAGGGCACGCCGCCGGACAAGGCGATCGACTGGCAGCCCAGCCAGGCCGACACGACCGACTTCGCCAGCTTCAGCTGCGGCGACCCGCAGGTCGACGTCTCCGACCAGCCGCTGTTCTCCTGCGACCGGACCGGGACCGAGAAGTACCTGCTCGGCCCGACCCTGATCGAGGGCAACCAGCTCACCAGCGCCAACGCCGGGATCCCGCAGAACGGGATCGAGTGGGTCGTCAACCTGCAGTTCAACGGCGACGGCTCGACCGCCTTCGAGAACGCCACCCGCGCGCTGGCCGCCAAGAGCGACCCGATGAACCGCTTCTCGATCGTGCTGGACGGCAAGTCGATCTCGGCCCCGTCGGTCAGCACCGCGATCCCCGGCGGCGCCGCGCAGATCTCCGGCGGCTTCACCCAGCAGTCGGCGACCGACCTCGCCAACGTGCTCAAGTACGGCGCGCTGCCGCTGGCCTTCGACATCTCGCAGGTCAACAACGTCTCGGCGACCCTGGGTGGCGAGCAGCTGCAGGCGGGCATCATCGCCGGCATCATCGGCCTCGCGCTGGTCGTGCTGTTCTGCTTCGCCTACTACCGCGGCCTGGGCATCGTGGTCGTCGCCTCGCTGGCGATCGCGGCGGTGATCACGTACGCGTGCATGGTGCTGCTCGGCAGCTCGGTGGGCTTCGCGCTCAACCTGCCCGGCATCGCCGGCGCGATCGTCGCCATCGGCGTCACCGCCGACAGCTTCGTCATCTACTTCGAACGCATCCGGGACGAGGTGCGCGACGGGCGCAGCCTGCGCACCGCGGTCGAGACCGGCTGGCTGCGAGCACGCCAGACGGTGCTGATCGCCGACGCGGTGTCGATGCTGTCGGCGATCGTGCTGTTCATCCTGGCGATCGGCTCGGTGCGGGGCTTCGCCTTCACCCTGGGCCTGACCACGCTCATCGACGTGTTCATCGTCTTCTTCTTCACCAAGCCGCTGATGTCGCTGCTCGCGCGCACCAAGTTCTTCGGCGGCGGGCACAAGCTGTCCGGTCTCGACCCCGAGCACCTCGGGGTCAAGAACCTGCCGGGCACGCGCACACGGCGGGCCGTCGCGGCCGGAACGAGGGTCTGATGGCGAGCAAGTTCTCCCAGCTGGGTCACCGGCTCTACACCGGCGAGGTCTCCTACGACTTCATCGGCCACCGGCGCCGCTGGTACGTCATCTCCGGGGTCCTGCTGACCGTCTCGATCCTGGCACTGCTGCTGAAGGGCCTGACCCTCGGCATCGAGTTCGAGGGCGGCGCCGACTTCCAGGCGCCGACGAGCGTCAGCGCCTCGCAGATTGTCGAGCCGGTCCGGCAGGCCATCGAGGCGTCGGGCGTGCCCGACCTCAACGAGGCCACGATCAACACGATCGGGTCCAACCAGGTGCGGGTGCAGACCCGCACCCTGGACACCACGACCGAGGTGCCGGCCGTCCGGGCGGCGATCGGCCAGGCCGTGGGCGTGCCCGGCGACCAGGTCAACTACAGCCTGATCGGCGCCTCGTGGGGCGGCCAGATCACCGAGCGCGCGCTGATCGCCCTGGTGGTCTTCCTCGTCCTGGTCACGCTGGTCATCTGGATCTACTTCCGCGACGCCAAGATGTCGGCGGCGGCGCTGATCGCGCTGCTGCACGACCTCCTGCTCACGGTCGGCATCTACGCGCTGGTCGGCTTCACGGTCACCCCGGCGACGCTGATCGGTGTCCTGACGATCCTCGGCTACTCGCTCTACGACACCGTCGTCGTCTTCGATAAGGTGCGCGAGAACGTGAAGGGCGTGCGCTCGAGCACGACCAAGACGTACTCCGACGCGGCCAACCTCGCGGTCAACCAGGTGCTGGTCCGCTCGATCAACACCACGGTGATCGGCGTCCTGCCGGTGGCGGCGCTGCTCTTCGCGGGCACGTTCATCCTCGGCGAGGGCCCGCTCAAGGACCTCTCGCTGGCCCTCTTCGTCGGCATGGTCTCGGGTGCGTACTCCTCGATCTTCATCGCCACGCCGATCCTGGCCCAGCTCAAGGAGCGGGAGCCGGACATGCGCCGGCACCGCTCGCGGGTCGAGGGCAAGCGGGAGAAGAGCGACGCCCGCTCGGCGGGCGCCAGCGTCGCCGAGCCGACCCGTGACGACGACCGGCTCGCGGACCCGGACGGCCTCGTGGGCGTCGGTGCCGAGGGCGGTGACGCGGTGCCGGTCGGGGTCAAGGGCGGGACCCGGGTGACCGCGGTGCCGACGAGCCCGCGGGCGTCCGTGCGACCGGTGGTCGAGGGCGCGGCGAAGCGTCCGCAGCCGCAGAGCTCGACGCGCAGCGAGCGGAAGAAGTAGGTCGGTGGGCGTGACGGGCGCACCGGCTGCGGGTCGCGCGGGGCCCGTCGAGGTCTCCGCGCTGGCGGACCTCGTGGTCGACGTGCCCGACTTCCCCCAGCCGGGAGTGACGTTCAAGGACATCACCCCGCTGCTCGCCTCGCCCGACGGCCTCGCGACCGCGGTCCGAGGGCTCGCGGCGCTGGCGCCCGAGGGGATCGACGCCGTCGTCGCGCTCGAGGCGCGAGGCTTCCTCTTCGGCGCGCCCGTGGCGCTCGCGCTGGGCGTCGGGCTGGTGCCGGTCCGCAAGCCGAACAAGCTCCCGCGCGATCACGTCGACGTCACCTACGACCTCGAGTACGGCGAAGAGACGCTCGCCATGCACGTCGACGCGCTCGCCCCCGGGCAGCGCGTGCTCGTCGTCGACGACGTGCTCGCGACCGGCGGGACCGTGGCCTCGACGGCGGGCCTCGTCCGCCGGCTGGGGGCCGAGGTGGCCGCGGTCGCCGTCGTCCTCGAGCTCGACTTCCTCGGGGGCCGCGACCGGCTGCGCGCCGCGGGCCTGGACGACGTCCGCGCGCTGGTCTCGACCGGGGGTGCCTGAGGTGGCGGTGAGCCGGCTGCGGCGCCTGGACCACGAGCGGCGCTGGACCAGCGAGGCGCTCGTGTCGCTGCCGGCGCGCAGCGCGACACCGGCCGTCGAGCTCGCCCGGCGCGGCGGGCTCGCCCTGCTGCTGCTCGCGCTCGTGGTGGCGCTGGTCTGGTTCGACCGGGACTCCTACACCGACAGCTACGACGGTGAGGTCAGCCTGATCGACGCGATCTACTACGCGACGGTCACCATCACGACCACCGGCTACGGCGACATCACCCCGGTGGCGCCGCACGCCCGCGTGCTCAACGCGATCTTCGTGACGCCGCTGCGGATCGGCTTCCTGGTCCTGCTGGTCGGCACGACCCTCGAGGTGCTGGCCAACCAGGGCCGGCAGATGTACCGGGACTCCCGGTGGAGGAGAGGCATGCGCAACCACGTGGTCGTCGTCGGCTACGGCACCAAGGGCCGCAGCGCCGTCGAGACGCTCGAGACCAACGGCACGACCGCCGCGCAGGTGGTCATCATCGACGGCCGCGCCACCGCGGTCGCCGACGCCAACGCCCGCGGGTACGCCGCCATCGAGGGCGACGCGACGCGTCGCGACATCCTGCGGCGCGCCGAGATCGCCAAGGCCCGCGAGATCGTCATCACCCTCGACCGCGACGACTCCGCGATCCTCACGATGCTCACCGTGCGCCAGCTCAACCCGAGCGCGCACGTGGTCGTCGCCGTGCGCGAGGACGACAACGCCTCCCTGCTGCGCCAGTGCGGGGCCAACGTGGTCGTCACCTCGTCGGAGGCGGTGGGCCGGCTCCTCGGGCTGTCGGCCACGAGCCCGAACATCGGCACCGTCATCGAGGACCTGCTGTCCTCCCGCGAGGGCCTGGAGGTCGGCGAGCGTCAGGTGACGGCGTCAGAGGCGGGCCGGTCGCCGGGCGAGATCAGCGGCGAGCGGGTGATCGCCGTGGTGCGCAACAAGACCCTGCGCCGCTTCTACGACCCCGCCGTGGCCGAGCTGCAGACCGGCGACCAGGTCGTCGTGGTCCGACGGGCGCAGGACGGGTAGGACGACGCACTAGACTCCGGGCAAGGACGCGGACGACGGGTGTGGTGGATCGAAGCGTGGTGGACCAGAGCTCAGTCGTGGGGACGCCCCCGGTCGTGACGGAGGCGCCGCCGGTCGCGCCCGCGCCGAGCCCGCCCGCGAGCGAACCGCCCCGCGTACGGATGCGCCAGCGCCTCGCGCGCTTCGGGTCCGCCCGGCCGCAGACCGCGGCGCTCGACCCGCTCTTCCAGGTCATCCGGGCCAACCACCCCAAGGCCGACCTGTCGCTCGTCGAGCGCGCCTTCCACACCGCGGAGCGCTACCACCGCGAGCAGCGCCGCAAGAGCGGCGACGCCTACATCACCCACCCGCTCGCGGTGACGACGATCCTCGCCGAGCTGGGCATGACCGAGGCGACCCTGTGCGCGGCGCTGCTGCACGACACGGTCGAGGACACGCCGTACACGCTGAAGGAGCTGACCAAGGACTTCGGCGAGGAGGTCGCCCTCCTGGTCGACGGCTGCACCAAGGTCGACAAGATCAAGTTCGGCGAGTCGGCGAAGTCCGACACCATCCGCAAGATGGTCGTGGCGATGAGCCGCGACATCCGCGTGCTCGTCATCAAGCTGGCCGACCGGCTGCACAACATGCGCACGCTGCACTACCTGCGCCCGGACAAGCAGTCGCGCATCGCGCTGGAGACCCTCGAGATCTACGCGCCGCTGGCCCACCGACTCGGCATGAACACGATCAAGTGGGAGCTCGAGGACCTCGCCTTCGCCACGATGCACCCCAAGGTCTACGACGAGATCGTGCGCCTCGTGGCGGAGGCGGCGCCCAGCCGCGACGAGTTCCTGGCCACGGTCGTCGCCCAGGCGCAGACCGACCTCAAGAACGCCAAGATCCGCGCGAGCGTCACCGGCCGGCCCAAGCACTACTACTCGATCTACCAGAAGATGGTCGTGCGCGGCCGCGAGTTCTCCGACATCTACGACCTCGTGGGCCTGCGGATCCTCGTGGAGAACCAGTCCGACTGCTACGCCGCGATGGGCGTCATGCACGTCCGCTGGACCCCCCTGCCGGGGCGGTTCAAGGACTACATCGCGATGCCCAAGTTCAACCTCTACCAGTCGCTGCACACCTCGGTCGTCGGGCCAGGCGGCAAGCCGGTCGAGCTGCAGATCCGCACCGAGGAGATGCACCGGCGCGCGGAGTTCGGCGTCGCCGCGCACTGGAAGTACAAGGAGGGCGCCAAGAACGGCGGCCCCGTCGTCGCGGCGGACGGCGCCGACGACGAGCTGGTCTGGGTGCGCCAGCTCCTCGACTGGCAGCGCGAGACCGCCGACCCGGGGGAGTTCCTCGACTCGCTGCGGTTCGAGATCAACTCCACCGAGGTGTACGCCTTCACCCCGCGCGGCGAGGTCAAGGCCCTCCCGCAGGGCTCGACGCCGGTCGACTTCGCCTACTCGGTCCACACCGAGGTCGGCAACCGCACGATCGGCGCCCGCGTCAACGGCAAGCTCGTGCCGCTGGAGTCGGAGCTGCACAACGGCGACGTCGTCGAGATCTTCACCTCCAAGGCCGAGAACGCCGGCCCCAGCCGCGACTGGCTCGGCTTCGTCCGCAGCCCGCGGGCGCGCAACAAGATCAAGCACCACTTCACGCGCGAGCGCCGCGAGGAGTCGATCGAGAACGGCAAGGAGGCGCTGGCCCGCCAGCTCCGCAAGGCCGGGCTCCCGCTGCAGCGGCTCCTGACCCTCGAGCACCTGACCGCAGTCGCGACGCACTTCAAGCTGGCCGACGTCAGCGCCCTGTACGCCGCGATCGGCGAGGGCACCGTCGGGGCCCAGGCCGTGCTCAACCACCTGACCGTGGTCGAGGGCGGCGAGGAGGCCGTCGCCGACGAGGTCGGCGAGGACCGCCTGATCACCGGGCGCCGCAGCCGGCGCGCGGGCAGCGGCACCTCGACCGGGGTCGTGGTCAAGGGCGCCGACGACCTGCTGGTCAAGCTCGCAAAGTGCTGCACCCCGGTCCCCGGCGACCCGATCCTGGGCTTCGTCACCCGTGGTTCCGGGGTGTCGGTGCACCGCACCGACTGCTCGAACGCCGCCGAGCTGCTCAAAGCGCCGGAGCGGATCGTCGAGGTCGCCTGGGCCCCGACGACGCTCAGCTCCTTCCTCGTGGCCATCCAGGTCGAGGCGCTCGACCGCAACCGGCTCCTCTCCGACATCACCCGGTGCCTGTCCGACCAGCACGTCAACATCCTGTCGGCGGCCCTGGCCACGACGAAGGATCGGATCTGCAAGGCGAAGTTCACCTTCCAGACCGGCGACCCAACCCACCTCGACCACGTCCTCGGCGCCGTACGCCAGGTCCCCTCGGTCTTCGACGTCTACCGCGTCTCGCAGTAGCCGATGCCGTCAACGGACGGGATGCCCCGCCCGGACGACTTGGCCCGAGCTCCGCTCTGGGAGCTGTACGTCAACGTCCAGCTCGTGCAGGCGAGCCTGGCTCGACTGCCTGTGCACCTCTTGGCCCTCGGCGTGGAGATCGACCGGCTCGAGGTCGTCCTTCGCTTCCAGCTGAGCGAGCTCGCGGACACAGACCTCGAGGACATCGAGGAGATCCAGCAGGATCTCGACGAGCTGACGGGCTTCCTCCTCGAGATCGATCGAGTCGTGGAGGTCCAGACCGAGCGTGACATCTCTGGCCCAGCGAACATCTGGTGGGTCTACCTCGATCGCGGATCCGACGCTGAGGTAGGTACCGAGGACAACGCTCCTTGAGCCTGTCGAAGGGCCTCGAAGAGGTTGGCGTCCGCTCTCAGTGCGGTCTGGCGAGAACGCCAACCCGTTCCGGGCCCAGATTTATGGGGTGGTCGCAACACCGGTTTGGTCTTTGAGTATGGCGGCGAGGACTTCGGTGGGTGTGAGGAAGCTGTGGCGTTTGCGGGGCCGGTTGTTGAGCAGCTCGACGGCGTGTTGGAGTTCGTTGTCGGTGACGGTGGCGATGTCGCGTCCTTTGGGGACGTACTCGCGCAGCAAGCCGTTCGTGCTCTCGTTCGAGCCGCGCTGCCAAGGGGGCGTGCGGGTCGGCGAAGTAGACCTGGATCCCGGTCGCTGTGCTGAACTCGGCGTGGCGGGCCATCTCCGAGCCGCGGTCCCAGGTCAGCGAGGCCATCGGCCACCCGGTCCGGTTCACAGCCTCGCTGAGCCCGGCCAGGGTCGCCTCGGCGGTGTGACGTTCGGGCAGCAAGAACGCGGTCAAGAACCCGCTGGTCCGCTCGACCAGCGTGCCGATCGCCGCCGTCGTCCCGGCCGGGCCGCAGACCAGGTCGCCCTCGTGGTGACCGGGCACGAGGCGGCCCTCGACCTCCTCGGGCCGCTCGTGGATCGAGACCGCGCCCACGATCTGGCCCGGCCGGTTGCGCGGGGTCCGGCTCTGACGGGTCTTGCGTTGAGACCGGCCGGTGCGCAGGTGGGCGCGGAGCTCGCGACGCAGCTCACCTCGAGGCAGGACGTAGATCGCGCGGTAGATCGCCTCGTGGCTGATCCGCATCTGCTCATCATCCTCGAACTCCACGCGCAGCCGTCCGCTGATCTGCTCGGGAGACAAGCCGAGGTCCAGCCTGGCCTGGACCCACACCCGCAGCCGCGCGTCGCTGGCCAACCTCGAGGCCCGTGGCCGGTTCCGGGCCCGGACCGCGGCCTGGTGGCAGGCCTCGGGCTGGTAGCCCGGCGTGCGCCCGCTCGGACGCCCCGGCACCCCCGCATCACGCTCGGGACGGCGTAGCTCGCGGCTGATCGTCGAACCCGAGCGGCCCAGCCGGCGCCCGATCTCGCGCACCCCGAGCCCGCTGTCGTGCAGCCGGGCGATCTCGTAGCGCTCGTCACGGCTGAGGTAGCGCTGGACCTGGCACGGTTCGAACTGCACCCCGCCAACCTCGGCCCGCCATCGACCGATCGCCCGCGCCGACACACCCGTCACCAACGCGGTCTGCTTCTGCGACCACCCCGCACCCAGCAACGCGAAGACCTGCTGACGAACCCCCACCGCAAACACCATCAACGACCTCCACCTCGAAGAGCGTTGCGACGATCACGAGAACCCACCGGGCCCTTCGACAAGCTCAGGGAGCGTTGATCGGCTCGCGCTTGCAGCTCATGCTCCGGCAGGCGGAGGGAGCGTGGTCCGCCCGGGTTCTCAACCAGCTCGGGGAGCGTCTCGCGCTCGGTGGGAGGGCGCGCGGAACGCACGCAAAGCCGGGTGGTGGGCCCCGCACCCCGGCGGACCCCAAGACGGGAGACCCGAGCGCCGCGAGCTCAGCCGCTGAAGTCGCTCGCCGCCTGCTGCGCCTGCGCGAGCCACTCGCGGTACGTCGCGGCGGAGTCGCGGGCCTGCTGGGCCTTCTTCTCGTCGCCGCGGGCGTCGGCCTTGGCCGCCTGCTCCTCGAGGTTGGCGATCTGGGCCTCGAGCTTGGACGCGGTGTCCTCGGCCCGGGCGCGCGCCTCGGGGTTGGTCCGGCGCCAGCGGTGCTCCTCGGCCTCGGTGACCGCGGTCTCGATGGCGCGCAGCCGGGCGTCGAGCGGGCGGATCGCGTCCCTCGGCACCTTGCCCAGCGCCGACCAACGCTCGAGCAGCTCGCGGTACGCGACGCGGGCCTTGCCCAGGTCGGTGACCGGGAGGATCTGCGCCTCGGCCTCGTCGAGCAGGGCGGTCTTGGCGTCGGCGTTGACCTGGAACTCCGCGTCCATCGCGGCGTTCGCCGTCTGCTTGGCCGAGAAGAAGGTGTCCTGCGCCGCCCGGAACCGTCGCCACAGCGCCTCGTCGACGCCGCGCGGCGCCGAACCGGCCGCCTTCCAGCGGGTCATCAGGTCGCGGTACGCCCCCGTCGTGGGTCCCCACTCGGTCGAGGTGGCGAGCGCCTCGGCCTCCTCGACGAGCTGCTCCTTGGCCACGCGGGCGCCGTCGCGCTGCTCGTTCTGCTGCGCGAACTGCTGCTTGCGCCGGCGGGTGTAGGTCGTCCGGGCGGTGGAGAAGCGGTGCCACAGGGCGTCGTCGGTGGCCCGGTCGAGGCGGGGCAGCGCCTTCCAGTCGTCGAGCAGCGAGCGGAAGCGGTTGACCCCGCCGCGCCAGTCGTTGCCGGTGGCCAGGGCCTCGGCCTCGACGACGGCCTTATCCTTGGCCGCGCGGACCTCCTCCAGCTGCTTGGTCTTCTCGGCGCGGGCCGCGGCGCGCGCCTCGTCGACGACCGGCTGCAAGCCCTGGAGCCGGGTCAGCAGAGAGTCGAGGTCGCCGACCGCGTTCGCGTCGGTGACCGCCTTGCGCACGGTCTTGATGGAGCCCGCCGCGTCGTCGGGGGACAGCGCCCCGGAGCGGACGCGCCGCTCGAGCAGGGAGACCTCGAGCTCGAGGGCGTCGTAGCGCCGGGTGAAGAAGGCCAGGGCCTCGGACTCGGGCACGTCGGGCACCTGCCCCACGGCGCGCTCGCCGTCAGCGGTCCGTACGTACACGGTGCCGTCCGCTTCCACCCGTCCCCAGGTGGTCGGAGCGTCGCCCTCACTCATGCGACCCATCCTGCCCGATGCTCTCCCGATATCCTGCGCCGAGTGTTCATCGCGTCGTTCCCGGCCGGGCCGTGGCAGACCAGCTGCTACGTCCTCGCCACCTCCTCCCGGGCGGAGTGCGTGGTCGTCGACCCCGGGATGGGAGCCCTCGACGGTGTCCGCGATGTGGTGGCCGAGCACCACCTCAAACCGGTCGCGGCCGTGCTGACCCACGGCCACCTCGACCACATGTTCTCCGTGGCGCCGCTGTGCGCGGGCTACGACGCGACCTGCTGGGTCCACCCCGACGACCGGCACCTGCTCGCCGACCCGCTGGCCGGGATGAGCGAGGACACCGAGGCGCTGCTGGCCCGGCTCGGCGGCGCGGGCACGGCGTTCACCGAGCCCGACGACGTCCGCCTGCTCGTCGACGGGGCGACCGTCGAGGTGGCGGGCCTCGCGCTCGACGCTCTGCACGCCCCCGGTCACACCGCCGGCTCGACGATGTTCCGCTGCGACTACCCGCCCGAGCCCGACGTCGACTCGCTGCTCTTCGCCGGCGACGTGCTCTTCGCCGGCTCGGTCGGGCGCACCGATCTGCCCGGCGGTGACCCGACGGCCATGGCGCGCAGCCTGCGCGACAAGGTCCTGCCCCTGCCCGACGGCGTCGTCGTCCTGCCCGGCCACGGCCCGCAGACGACGATGGCCGCCGAGCGTGCCCGCAACCCCTACCTCCAGCCGTCCTACCTTGAGGAAGTCCTCGCGTGAGCCGCCCCCGTGCCCTGTCGGGCTTCCCGGAGCTGACCCCTGAGCAGCGGATCGTCGAGCAGCAGGTCCTCGACCGCCTGCGCGACGTCTTCGAGCTGTACGGCTTCGCCTCCGTCGAGACCCGCGCCGTCGAGCCGCTCGACACCCTGGCCAAGCAGGGCGAGATCGACAAGGAGGTGTACGCGGTCCAGCGCGTCGCCGCCGAGCCGGGCAGCCGGGCCGACCTGGGCCTGCACTTCGACCTGACGGTGCCCTTCGCGCGCTACGTCCTCGAGCACGCCCACCAGCTCGCCTTCCCCTTCCGGCGCTACCAGGTCCAGAAGGTGTGGCGCGGCGAGCGGCCGCAGGAGGGCCGCTACCGCGAGTTCACCCAGGCCGACGTCGACATCGTCAACCCGGGCACCCTCGCGCCGCACTTCGACGTCGAGCTGCCGCTGGTCACTCTCGCCGCGCTCGAGCGGCTGCACGTCGACCTCGGCCTGCCGCCGGTGCTGATGCGGGTCAACAACCGGCGCCTGGCCCAGGGCTTCTACGCCGGGCTCGGCATCGAGGACACCGTCGCCGTGCTGCGCCAGGTCGACAAGCTCGACAAGATCGGGCCCGACCGCGTGACCACGCTGCTCGTCGACGAGGTCGGCGTGACGCCGGCCCAGGCGCAGGCGTGCGTACGGCTGGCCGGCATCTCCAGCGCCGACGCGTCCTTCGTGGATCGGGTCCGCGCGCTCGGCGTGTCCGACCCGATGCTCGACGAGGGCCTGGAGCTGCTGGCCGACGTGGTCACGACGGCCTCGGCGTACGTGCCCGGGCGCCTCGTGGCCGACCTCAAGATCGCCCGCGGGCTCGACTACTACACCGGCACGGTCTACGAGACCGAGCTCGTCGGGCACGAGGGCATGGGCTCGATCTCCTCCGGCGGGCGCTACGACTCCCTCGCCAGCGACGGGAAGACGACCTACCCCGGTGTCGGGCTCTCGATCGGCGTGACCCGGCTGCTCGTGCCGCTGCTCGGGCGCGGCGTGCTCCGGGCGACACGTTCGGTACCGACGGCCGTCGTCGTCGCGGTCACCAGCGAGGAGCAGCGGCCCGCGGCGACCGCCGTCGCGGCGCGGCTGCGTGCCCGGGGGATCCCGACCGAGGTGGCGCCGGAGGCGGCGAAGTTCGGTCGTCAGATCCGCTACGCCGACCGGCGCGGGATCCCCTTCGTGTGGTTCGGCGCGGGGGAGGGCGAGGCCGACGAGGTCAAGGACATCCGCTCGGGCGACCAGGTCGCGGCGGACCCGGAGTCCTGGGCACCGCCGGCCGAGGACCTGCACCCGCGGGTCGTGCCGGGCGAACCCGCCTAGGGCGCCCAGCCCGCCAGCCGCCGTACCTCGACCGCGACGTCTGCGGGGGTGCGGCCGGTCGTGTCGATCCGCGCGTCCTCGAAGGGCGCGACGTCGAGCACCTGCGTGAGCTCGCCGACGCGGTCGAGGTGCCAGGCCAGCGCCCCGGGATCGTCGGCGTGGCGCGCGCGGAGGCGTACGGCCGCGTGGTCGAGGTCGACGGCCAGCCGGACGAGCAGCAACCGGGCGCCGGCCAGCGCCTCGCGGTAGCGGGCGACCTCCGCCGCCTCCTCGACCACCCCGGCGACGACGAGGCGGCTCGCTCCGGCCGCCCGGTAGTTGCGGGCCAGGTCACGGAGGTTCGCCAGCTCGACCTCGTGCTGGAACGGGTCACCGAGCGGGGGCGGGCGCAGCAGCCGGACCTCGTCGAGGTCGACGACCGCGTGCGGCACGTCCTCGGCGCTGAGCAGGTCGGACAGCGCGTGCGCGGTCGTGGTCTTGCCCGCCCCGACCGTGCCGCTCAGCAGGACGGCGTCGTAGTCCTCCACGCGCCCAGCCAAGCAGGTCCAGCCTCCTGCTCCGCACGGTTTCCTGCGGTTCGTCGCGTGCCGAACCGCTCTCCGCGCCCGTCCCGCACGTCGAGCCGCAGAAAACCGTTCCGCGCGGCGCCGTCCTGCGGCACCATGCACCCATGGCCGGTGCCGACGAGGTCCGCGAGCAGCGCCTGTTGGCGCAGGGACTCGGCGTGCCGGCCCACCGGAGGCCCGTGGGGGCCGTCCGGCTGCTCCTCGCGGTGCAGTCCCAGGAGCTCGCGCACGCGTGCTGGTCGCTCGCGCTGCGCTCCGACGCCACGACCGAGGACGAGGTACGCGCGCCGCTCGACGCCGGCGACGTCGTCCGCACGCACGTCCTCCGGCCGACCTGGCACCTCGTGGCCGCCGAGGACGTGCGCTGGCTGCTCGCCACCACGGCCGCTCGCGTGCACCAGGCGAACGCCTCGATCTACCGGGCCCAGGGTCTCGACGCGGCCGTCCGCGACCGGGGGGCCGCCGCCCTCGCGGCCGCGCTCGCCGACGGCACGCCCCGCACCCGGCTCGAGCTGGCCGCCGTGCTCGCCGACGCGGGGCTGCCCAGCGCGGGCGTCGCCCTGGCCAGCCTGGTGATGCACGCCGAGCTCGAGCAGGTGGTCGTCAGCGGTCCCGCCCGCGGCGCCGCGCAAACCCACGTGCTGATGGACGACCGGGTGCCCCACGGCGCGGCCGACGACGCGGACCCCGTACGCCTGCTGCGCCGCTTCTTCGCCGGGCACGGCCCGGCCAGCGTGCGGGACGTGGCCCGCTGGTCGTCGCTGACCTTGGCGGTGGTCCGGGCAGCCCTGGCCGAGGTCCGTGACGAGCTGGCCGAGGTCGAGGTGGCGGGGGAGACGTACTTCTCCGTGCCCGACGGACCCGCCGCCACCTCCGCGGCGGTCCCGACGGTGCTGCTGCTGCCGCTCTACGACGAGCTGCCGCGGTCCTACCGCGACCTCGCGCACCCCCGGCCGCCCGACCACCCGCACCCGCCGGGCGCCGACCGGTTCGTCGGCAGCGTCGTCGCCGGTGGGGCCGACCTCGGGACGTGGCGTCGCGAGGTCCGCGGACGCGTGGTCGAGGTGGCGCTGGACCTCGCACCGAGCACCCCCGAGGAGGTGCGCGCCGGGGCCGAGGAGCAGGCCCGCCGCCTCGCGGCCTTCCTGGGCCGTGAGCTCGAGCGGCGCTGAGGCGTTCGGGGAAGCGGCCCGCCCACGGACGCCCGACGCGGTGGCCGCGGTGCGTCGGATCCCCTAGCGTCGTGGTCATGACGGGAGCAGCCGGACGGACACCGTCGGTCGACACCGGGCGCGCAGACCAGAGCCGCGCCGCCCACAGCCACACCGTCCTCGCCACGGCGGACAGCGAGGCCTTCGCCTCGCTGCGCCGGCGCCCGACCGCGCGCGCCGAGCGCTACGCGATGGGCAAGGCGCTGCGCCACGACGTGCCCCGACGTAGCCTCGGCGACTGGCACGCCCGCCCGGACCGGCCCGACCCGGTCTCGCTCATCGAGGAGTCGCACCGCGGCCGGGTCGCCGAGCTCGTCGGGGTGCGGGTGGCGCGGATGATCTCCTCGCCGTACGGGTTCCTCCGCGGCACGGCGGTGGTCATGGCCGCCGACGTGGCCTCGCTGCCCTCGACCGGGATCATGCCGGTGGCCTGCGGCGACGCGCACCTCGGCAACTTCGGCTTCTACGCCTCGCCCGAGGGCGAGCTGGTCATCGACCTCAACGACTTCGACGAGGCCCACCCCGGCGCCTGGGAGTGGGACCTGCGCCGGCTCGTGGCCAGCATCTGGGTCGCGGGCCGGGAGAACGGGAGCTCGGAGGACCAGTGCCGCGACGCGGTGCTGGCCTGCGTCGCGGCCTACCGCGACGAGGTGCGGCTGCTGGCGGACATGCCGCTGCTGGCCCGCAGCTACAACCGCCTCGACGTCGGGCGCCTGCACGAGACCGCGACGGAGAAGTCGCTGCGCGACGAGATCGAACGCTCGGTGCGCCGGGCCCGGCAGCGGACGTCGGACCGCGCGCTGCCGCGGTTCACGACGAGCCACCACGGGCAGCGTCGGATCGTCCAGGAGCCACCGCTCATCACCCGGCTGCCGCCGGCCGAGCGCGACGCCGTCGCCGAGGCCCTCGACGCCTACCTGATGACCCTCGCGCCGCACTGGCGCCGCGCGATCGGCGGTTACACCCTCGTCGACGTGGCGCACAAGGTCGTCGGGGTCGGCAGCGTCGGGCTGCGCGCGTACGTGGCCCTGCTCGAGGGCAGCGCGCCCGACGACGTCGTGTTCCTTCAGCTCAAGCAGGCGCGGCGCTCGGTGCTCGCCCCGTACGTGCACGGCGGCTCGGCCTGGCACGACCACCAGGGCCAGCGGGTGGTCGAGTACCAGCAGGCGCTGCAGACGGTGAGCGACCCGCTGCTCGGCTGGACGACGGTCGACCTGCCCGGGGAGAGCCGCCTCGACTTCTACGTCCGCCAGTTCCGCAACTCCAAGGGCACGATCCCGCTCGACGCGATCGACCCCGCGGCCCTCACCGACTACGCCGGCATCGTCGGGCACCTGCTCGCCAAGGGCCACGCCCGGACGAGCGGCGCGTCGATGATCGCCGGCTACGCCGGCAAGGGCGACAAGTTGGGGGAGTCGTTCGCCCGCTTCGCCCGCGCCTACGCCGACCAGACCGAGGCCGACCACGCCCTGCTGGTCGCCGCCGTCCGCAGCGGCCGCGTCCCCGCGCCGGAGGGTTCGTTGGAGCGGGTGGGTTCGGCGTTCCGGCCGTCCTGAGCGCAGCAGGGTGGGGAGCCTGCAGGCTCCCCACCCCTCACACCATGTCCGGCTCCCGCGGGTTCTCGGTCAGTGCACGCTGACCGTCGTCGCCGCGAGGTTGTTCGTCAGCGCCGGGTCGGCGGTCTTGAGCGACGCCGCTCCACCCACGGCCTTCCAGGTGCCCTTGGCCGTCGCCTTCACCGTGACCGTGTACGACGTCGAGGAGCCCGACGCGAGCGACTTCAGCGTCGGCCAGACGACGAGGTTGCCCACCCGGGCACCGCCGCCGGTCGAGGTGATGCTCACGCCGCACGGCAGCGCCAACGAGCTGAGCACGTCGGTCGCGGCATCGGGACCGACGTTGGTGACCGTGAGGACGTAGCTGCCGGCCTGGCCCTTGCTGAGCTGCGCCGGCCCGGTGAGGCTGACCCGGAGGTCGGCCCGCTTGGCCGGCGCGGCGGTGTTCGTCAGCGAGAACGTCGCCGCCTTCGAGACACCGGTCACCGAGGCCGATCCCGTCCAGGTGCCGGTGCCGCCCGTCGCCGTCACGGTGACCGCGGCGACGCCGTCTGCATCGGTCACGACGGAGCCACCCATGAACGACCCGGAGGCGCCCGTGGTCGGCGCGGTGAAGGTCACCGGCACGTTCGCGACCGGGTTGTCGCCGGCGTCGGCGACCCGCACCTTGACCGGCTGCGCGAACGCGGTGCCGACCGGGGCCGACTGGCCGGTGCCGGAGACCACCGTGACCGAGGCGGGCGCCCCGGCGACGACCGTGTAGGGGCAGGTCTGCGACGCCGGGTTGCCGGCGTCGTCGGTCACGGTGAGCGTCACCGTCTTCGCGCCGACCGAGCCGGTGGCGGCCGCCGCGGACACCGTCGGGGAGCTGACACCCGAGTCCGCATCGGTGACCGACGCGGTGACCTCACCCGTGGTGCCGTACGCGAACGACGGGCCGGGGGCCGCGACGTCGCAGGTCACCACAGGAGGCGTCGTGTCGGGCACCTTGTCGCTGAACGTGTAGCGGTCGCCGGCGTAGCTGATCGCGTCGATCGTCCAGTCGCCGTAGACGCCCGAGCCGAGCGAGAAGCCGAAGGCGAGCACCTGGGCCTTCGGGAAGCTCGCGCGCCACTGGTCGAGCGTTCCATGGTTCGCGCTGCCCGACCCCGGGTCGTGCGACGGCGCACCGTCCTTGACGAACTGCTTCGAACCCCCTGACGCCCACCAGTCGCCGTCGTAGACCTTCTCGCCGATGAGGATCCCGTCGGCGATGCCATCGGCGTCGTCGTCCACGACGAGCTGGAAGCCCGGCGGGATCGTGCCGAAGGTGCTGCTGTAGTCGAGCGAGGGCTCGCCGACGACGGCCAGCGGCGCGTTCGACGCCACGTACTCGGCCACCTTGTCCGTGCCGGTGGACCCTGTCGTGTAGATCCGGAGCCCGCTGCCGACCACCTCGTAGTGGCCAGTCGCCCTCGTGTCGCTCAGTGCCTTCACGAAGTCACCCGGCACCACGACGGTCCGCTCGGCCGCCTGTGCCGCCCCCGGCACCGCCGCCATCACCAGACCCGCTGCGACGGCTGCCGCCGTCGCCCCCCAAGCCTTCTTCACGCCCACTCCCTCGTGTTCGTCCGCCCTGCGCGTCGCGTCACGGGGGTGCCGGACGGGAGCGGAGCGGCGTCAGTCAAGAGCACTCAGGCTGCGTTCAGCAATACCTCAGGCGAACTATCCTTCTCGAGTCACCCGCACGGGGGACACCGGTGTCCGACGTGCATCCGGCCCGATACTGGGGCCGTGAGCGCGAGCGACTCGGCGTACGGCGCCCTCCGGGTGACCGACGCGCTGGTGCTCGGCGCCGACGAGCTCCGGTGGCGCTTCTCGCGCTCGTCCGGGCCGGGCGGGCAGGGCGTCAACACGGCCGACAGCCGGGTCGAGCTCGTCTGGGAGCCCGGTGCGTCGCCAGCCGTCCTCGCGCTGCCCGAGGCGCAGCGCGAGAGGCTGCTGGCCCGGCTCGGGCCGTCCCTCGTCAACGGAACCATCACCATCGCCGCCTCCGAGCACCGCGCGCAGCTGCGCAACCGCGAGGAGGCCCGGACGCGGCTCGCCGGGCAGCTCCGTGCCGGGCTCGCCCCGCCGCCGCGGTCGCGGCGGCCGACCCGCCCGACCCGCGGCTCGGTCGAGCGCAGGCTCGGCGCCAAGGCCGTGCGGGCGAGCGTGAAGGCCCAGCGCCGCCGTCGGTGGGACGACTGACGACGGCGTCGCCCGCGCGGAAAAGCCCTGCAGGCGCCTCCGCGGCGCACGCCTAGGATGAGGGGTCGCTCCTTCGAGCACCCTCCTGACTCCCACCGAAAGGCTGCACCTCCGTGATGCGCACCCACGGTGCCGGCACGCTCCGTTCCTCGGACGCCGGCACGACCGTGACCCTGGCGGGCTGGGTGGCCCGCCGCCGCGACCACGGCGGAGTCGCCTTCCTCGATCTCCGCGACGCCTCGGGCATCGCCCAGGTGGTCGTCCGCGACGAGCTGCTCGACTCGTCCGGCGCGCACGACCTGCGCAACGAGTACTGCGTGACCGTGACCGGCGAGGTCGCGCCGCGGCCCGAGGGCAACGCCAACGCCGACCTCCCGACGGGCGAGATCGAGGTCACGGCCACCTCGCTCGACGTGCTGAGCACCGCCGCGCCGCTGCCGTTCCCGATCGACGACCGCGTCAACGTCGGCGAGGAGACCCGCCTGCGCTACCGCTACCTCGACCTGCGCCGGTCGGGCCCGGGTGCCGCGCTCCGGCTGCGCAGCAAGGTCAACCGGGTCGCCCGCGAGACCCTGCTCGACCGCGACTTCGTCGAGCTCGAGACCCCGACGCTGACCCGCTCGACGCCGGAGGGCGCCCGCGACTTCCTCGTGCCCGCGCGGCTGCGCCCGGGCTCCTGGTACGCGCTGCCGCAGAGCCCGCAGCTGTTCAAGCAGCTGCTCATGGTGTCGGGCATGGAGCGCTACTTCCAGATCGCGCGCTGCTACCGCGACGAGGACTTCCGCGCCGACCGCCAGCCGGAGTTCACCCAGCTCGACGTCGAGATGAGCTTCGTCGACCAGGACGACATCATCGAGCTGACCGAGACCCTCCTGCGCAACATCTGGGCGCTGATCGGGGTCGACGTCCCGACGCCGTTCCCGCGGCTCACCTACGCCGAGGCGATGGACCGGTACGGGTCCGACAAGCCCGACCTGCGCTTCGGCCTCGAGCTCGTCGAGCTGACCTCGTACTTCGCCGAGACGCCGTTCCGCGTCTTCCAGGCCGACTACGTCGGTGCGGTGGTCATGCCCGGCGGCGGCAGCCAGCCGCGGCGGACGTTCGACGCCTGGCAGGAGTTCGCCAAGCAGCGCGGTCACCGCGGGCTGGCGTACGTCACGGTCGCCGAGGACGGCACGCTCGGCGGTCCGGTCGCGAAGAACCTGTCCGAGTCCGAGCGTGAGGGCCTCGTCGCCGCGGTCGGCGCGAAGCCCGGCGACTGCGTCTTCTTCGCCGCCGGCGCGCGCAGCCAGGCCCAGGCCCTGCTCGGCGCCACCCGGCTCGAGGTCGCCCGGCGCGGTGAGCTGATCGTCGAGGGTGACTGGAAGTTCTGCTGGGTCGTCGACGCGCCGCTCTTCGAGCCGGCCGACAAGGCCGTCGCCGCGGGTGACGTCGCCGTCGGTGCGGGCGCGTGGACCGCGGTCCACCACGCCTTCACCTCGCCGAAGCCGGAGTTCTACGACACCTTCGACACCGACCCCGGCTCCGCGACGGCGTACGCGTACGACGTCGTCTGCAACGGCAACGAGATCGGCGGCGGCTCGATCCGTATCCACCGCCGTGACATCCAGGAGCGCGTCTTCGCGGTCATGGGGCTCACCGAGGAGGAGGCGCGGACCAAGTTCGGCTTCCTGCTCGACGCCTTCGACTTCGGCCCGCCGCCGCACGGCGGCATCGCCTTCGGCTGGGACCGCATCTGCATGCTGCTGTCCGGCGAGGAGTCGATCCGCGAGGTCATCGCCTTCCCGAAGAGCGGCGGCGGGTTCGACCCGCTGACCGAGGCGCCGGCGCCGATCACGGCCGCGCAGCGCAAGGAGGCGGGTGTGGACGCCAAGCCGGACGTCAAGGGCGAGAAGCAGGCCGAGAAGCCTGCAGGCCAGTCCGCGAGCTGACGTGGGTGGGGCGGGGCGGGTGCTGACGGCTGGTGCCGCCGCGCTTGTCCTCGCCCTGCTCGGCGGGGGTTGCTCGAGCTCTCCTCGGCCCGCTGCTCCACGGAAGGCGGCCCCGATCCAGACCGGCTGGCAGGGGTGCGAGCACGCCGGCGCCTTCGCCGACCCCGAGGCTGACGCGCCGCCCCCGCCCTCGGGTGGCGTCCCGTCAGGCTTCACGGCGACGTCCGTGGTGCTCTGCGAGGCCGAGACGGGCGTCGACGCCGACGGCAAGGTTGTCGTCCTGCGCGGTGTGGAGCGGACCTCGACCGAGGTCAGGCCACTCCTGACCTACCTCGCGCAGCCGGACGAACGTCCCTCGCCCGACCCGTGCACCCTCGACGGCTGGGTCATGCCCCCGATGGTGCTCGTCGACGACGCCGCGAGATTCGTCTACCCCACGATCCCCGTCGACGGGTGCGGCAAACCTCTCGGCTGGTACGACCGCGATGCCCGCCCCCTGGTGTGGGATCGCCTCACGTACACCGACCGCGTGGTGCGCACGCGCTGAGGACGGTCGTCACCGCGGCGGGCCCGGACGAGGGCCGCGACGTCGGAGCACCTCCGTACGCTGACGCCGTGAGCGAGGACCTGTTCGGCGGTGGCGTGGACGTGGCGGCGCCGTCGGGGACGGGCGGCGGCAGCCTGTCGGACGCCTCGGACCGGACGGGTCTGCCGCTCGCGGTGCGGATGCGGCCGCGCACGCTCGACGAGGTGGTGGGGCAGGCGCACCTTCTGGCGACCGGGTCGCCGCTGCGCCGGCTCGCCTCCGGCGAGCCGATGTCGGTGTTCCTCTGGGGCCCGCCCGGCACCGGCAAGACGACCATCGCCTCGGTGGTGTCGCGCCAGAGCGGGGCGCGGTTCGTCGAGGTCTCCGCGGTGACCGCCGGGGTCAAGGAGGTCCGCGCCGTCCTCGACCAGGCGCGGCGCGAGCTCGCGCGCGGCGAGCGCACCGTGCTCTTCGTCGACGAGGTGCACCGCTTCTCCAAGACCCAGCAGGACGTGCTGCTGCCCGCGGTGGAGAACCGCCTGGTCACCCTCGTGGCCGCGACCACGGAGAACCCGAGCTTCTCGGTCATCTCGCCGCTGCTGTCGCGCTCGCTGCTGCTCACCCTCAAGCCGCTGACCGACGCCGACGTCTCGGGCCTGCTCGACCGGGCCCTGGCCGACGAGCGTGGGCTCGCCGGGGCGAGCACGCTCGACGACGACGCCCGCGACACGCTGCTGCGGCTGGCCGGCGGCGACGCGCGGCGGGCGCTCACCTACCTCGAGGAGTCGGCCGCGGGCGCGGCGGCGACGAGGTCGAGCGTGATCACGACCGAGGTGGTCGAGCGGGCCGTCGACCGCGCGGCCATCCGCTACGACCGCGACGGCGACCAGCACTACGACGTCATCAGCGCCTTCATCAAGTCGGTGCGCGGCTCCGACGTCCAGGCCGCGCTGCACTACCTGGCCCGGATGATGGGCGCCGGCGAGGACCCGCGCTTCATCGCGCGCCGGCTGATCATCCTGGCCAGCGAGGACATCGGGCTCGCCGACCCCACCGCCCTGACCACGGCCGTCGCCGCCGCCGAGGCCGTGGCCATGATCGGGATGCCGGAGGGCCGCCTGACCCTGGCCCACGCGACCATCGCGCTCGCCCTCGCGCCCAAGTCCAACGCCGTCACCACCGCGATCGGGGCGGCGTCGGCCGACGTCGCCGCCGGCCGGGTCGGGCTGGTCCCGCCGCACCTGCGCGACGCGCACTACGCAGGGGCGAAGACGTACGGGCACGGGCAGGGCTACCGCTACGCCCACGACGAGCCGCGCGGCATCGCCCGCCAGCAGTACCTGCCCGACGAGCTGGTCGACGCGACCTACTACGTGCCCACCGACCACGGCAACGAAGCCGCGGTCGCGGCCCGCCTGGCGCGGATCGAGGAGCTCCTCGGGCGCGGGCGGCCTTCGTCGTAGGACGCAGCGCGTCGGTCCGATGATTCCGCCGCCCGACCCGGGTCGGTCAGGCATGGGACTCATCCACATCGAGATGTTCGCGACCCTCGACCTCGTCGCGCAGGCGCCGGGCGGGCCCGAGGAGGACACCGCCGGCGGCTTCGCGTACGGCGGCTGGCAGGCCCCGCTGCTCGACGAGGTGTCCGGCGCGCAGGTCACGGCGGCGTACGAGGGAACGGACGCCCTGCTGCTCGGGCGGCGGACCTACGACATCTTCGCCGCCTACTGGCCCCACCAGGACGACACGTTCGGCGCGCTGTTCAACCGCATCCCCAAGTACGTCGCCTCCCGCGGCACGCCCGACCTGTCCTGGCGCGGCTCGTCGCTGCTCGGGCCCGACCTGGGCGCCGCGGTCCGCGAGGTCCGCGAGCGCCACGAGCACGTCACCGTCGTCGGCAGCGTCGACCTCGTTCAGACCCTGCTGCGCGAGCGCCTCTTCGACCGCCTCGACCTCTGGGTGCACCCGGTCCTGCTGGGCACCGGCAAGACGGTCTTCGCCGGCGGTGCGGTGCCGACGAGCCTGACCCTGCTCGAACCGCCGGCGGCCGGCAGCCGGGGGACCGTCCTGCTGCGCTACGCCCGCGCCGAGGGCGAGCCCCGGACCGGGGACATGACGGCGCCGGAGCAGGGTGCGGACGCCGCGCGTCGCGACTGAGCGGCCGAGGGCTCAGCTCGCCGCGTCGAATCCGCCGGCGCGGGCGATGCGGACCGGCCCGCGCGCCGTGCGCACGTCGACCCGCTCCCCGTGCTGGCGCACCTCGACGACGCCGGCGTCGGCCAGCCGGGCGGCCACGACGCGGGCCAGCGGCATCGCGTCGCGCCAGGTGTCCCCGCCGACCGCCCGCGCCGCGTCGCTCGGGCAGATCGTGCTGGTCGGCGCACGGCGCCCGAGCAGGTCGAGCACGGCCCGGCGCAGGCGCTCCTCGAGCTCCTCGTCATCCGCTCCCGCTGCCTCGGCCACCCACCCACGGTAGAGCGGTGGACGAGGACGAGACTGGCGCCATGCCAGCCACCAAGGACGGACCAGGACTTCTGCCGGGGACCCGCCGGCTCGCCGAGGGACGCAACTTCGGCTCGATCGCCACCTTGCTGCCGAGCGGCGCCATCCAGAACCAGGTCATCTGGGTGCACACCGACGGCGACCGCGTGACGGTGAACACCGAGGTGCACCGCGCCAAGTACAGGAACGTCGAGCGCGACGACCGCGTGACGCTGCTGATCACCGACGCCACCGACCCGTACCACTACGCCGAGGTCCGCGGCCACGTCACGGAGACCCGGACGGGCCCCGACGCGCGGGCCGACATCGACGCGCTCTCGCAGAAGTACAACGGGACGGACTACCCGGCCGAGGGGATCAAGTCCGAGCGCGTCATCCTCTACATCACCCCGGAGCGGCAGACCGTGGTCGACCAGACGGGCACGCACGGCGACGACGAGTAGGACCACCACGACCGGCGAGGCGGGGCCGGGGGCACGCGGGCCCGGGGCCGTCGGGGCGTACGTCGTGCTCGCGCTGGGCCTGGCGTGGCTCGTCGCGCTGCCCTTGTGGGCCGGCGGCGGGCTCGCCGACCCGAGGTTCCGCACCGTCGCGCTCGTCATGATGCTCACGCCGAGCGTCGCGGCGCTGGCGGTGACGCTCGTCCTGGTGAGGCCGGCAGCTCCGTGGCGCTCGCTGGGGCTGGTCCCGACCGTGGGGTGGCGCCGGCTCGTCGTCCTGGTGCTCGTCGGGCTGCTCGCGCCGGTCGTGCTCAGCGCCCTGACCGTCCTCGTCGCCGCCCTGCTCGGGCTGGCGCGGGTGGACTGGTCCCTCGGCGCGTACGCCACCAATCTCGCCGCCAGCGGCACGCCGCTCCCGCCCACCGTGCCCGCGAGGACGCTCGCCCTGGTCGCGCTCGTCGCCGTGCCCGTCAACGCGCTCGTGAGCGCGGTGCCGGCGGCGGCCGAGGAGATCGGCTGGCGGGGCTTCCTGCTGCCGCGCCTCCTGCCGCTCGGGACCTGGCCGGCGCTGCTGGTCACCGGGGTCGTCTGGGGCGTGTGGCACGCGCCGCTGGTGCTGCTCGGCTACGACTACGGCCGCACGGACCTGCTCGGGGTCCTGCTGATGACCGGCTTCACCGTCCTGACCGGCGTGGGCCTCGGGGCCCTGCGGCGCCGCTCGGGCTGCGTCTGGCCGGGCGCGGTGGCGCACGGCTCGCTGAACACCGCCGCCTCGACCGTGATCCTGGTCCTCAGCCCCGACCCGGCCCACGGGACCGGGCTCACGCTGCTCGGCCCGACCGGCTGGGCCCTCCTGGCGCTGCTGGCGCTCGGGCTCGCCCTCACCGGCGTCGTCGGCCGCCGCCCGTCGTCGACCACCACCGCCTCGACGACGGCGGCACCGGGCACGAAAGGGGAGGGGACGGCGCGAGGACCGCGATAAGGTCGGTCGCGCCGCCGGCCGTCGCCGGACGCCCACGCCGCAACCCCACGCCGCAACGAGGAGCAGCCATGACGCTCGGTCAGGTCGCCGGACTGGTGGCCGCGCTCGCGTGCGTCGGGCTGGTCGTCTTCCTCGCCGTGCCGCTGCTCAAGCTCGGCCGCGTGCTCGACGAGCTGCGCGTCACCGTGCGCGACCTGGGCCAGGAGACCGTCCCGATCCTCACCGAGCTGCAGGGCACGGTGCGCGCGACCAACGAGGAGCTGGGCAAGCTCAGCCTGGTCACCGCCGACGTCGCCAAGGTCAGCGCCAACGCGACCCTGGTCAGCGACAACGCCGCCCAGCTCTCGGGCATCGTCAACGCGACGGTGGCCAAGCCGCTCGTCAAGACCGCGGCCCTGGGCCACGGCCTGCGCCAGGCGGTCCGGCGCAGCTCCACCGACGACCCGGACGGGCGCCGCAGCGAGCGCCGTGCCCGCCGGGCCCGGATCAAGGTCGCCATGGCCGAGCGCGAGGCCGAGCTGCGTGCCCTCACCGGCGAGCCCGGCCGGCCCGGCGCCGGCCCCGACGAGCGAGCTAGCGGGCGGCCGAGCCGCGAGGACTGACCCCACCCGCCGACCGCACCACCACCCCACGAGGAACCTGATCATGAGAACCGCCGAGATCCGGCGCCGCTTCCTGGACTACTTCGCCGCGCGCGGACACCAGGTCGTCCCGTCGGCGCCCCTGCTCTACAACGACCCCACGCTGCTGTTCGTCAACGCCGGCATGGTGCCCTTCAAGCCGTACTTCACCGGCGCCGAGACCCCGCCGTACGACCGCGCCACCTCGGTGCAGAAGTGCGTGCGCACCCTCGACATCGAGGAGGTCGGCAAGACCACGCGCCACGGCACTTTCTTCCAGATGAACGGCAACTTCTCCTTCGGCGACTACTTCAAGGCCGAGGCGATCCGCTTCGCCTGGGAGCTCGTCACCGGGAGCCAGGACGACGGGTTCCTCGGCTTCGACCCCAACCGGGTCTGGGTCACCGTGCTGCACTCCGACGACGAGGCGGCCCGGCTCTGGGAGAACATCGCCGGTCTCCCGCCGGAGCGGATCCAGCGCCGCGGCCTGCTCGACAACTACTGGAACATGGGCATCCCGGGTCCCGGCGGTCCCTGCAGCGAGATCTACTACGACCGCGGCCCCGAGTACGGGCGCGAGGGCGGCCCGGTCGTCGACGAGGACCGCTACCTCGAGATCTGGAACCTCGTGTTCATGCAGGAGGAGCTGTCGACCGTCCGCGCCAAGGACGACTTCGACGTGCTCGCCGACCTGCCGCGCAAGAACATCGACACCGGCATGGGCCTCGAGCGGGTCGCGACGCTGCTCCAGGGCGTCGACAACCTCTACGAGATCGACGAGGTCGTCGGCGTGCTGCGCAAGGCCGCCGAGCTGTCGGGCAGGACCTACGGCGCCGAGGGCGGGCACGACGACGACGTCCGCATGCGCGTCGTCGCCGACCACGTCCGCTCCGGGCTGATGCTCATCGCCGACGGCGTCACGCCGGGCAACGAGGCGCGCGGCTACGTGCTGCGCCGCCTGCTGCGCCGCGTCGTCCGGTCGATGCGCCTGCTCGGCGTCACCGACCCGGTGCTGCCCGAGCTGCTGCCGGTCAGCCGCGACGTCATGAAGGCGTCCTACCCCGAGGTCGAGCGCGACTGGGACCGCATCGCGGGGATCGCGTACGCGGAGGAGGAGGCGTTCCGCCGCACCCTCGTCTCCGGCACTCAGATCTTCGACGTCGCGGTCGCGGACACCCGCAAGGGCGGCGGCTCGACGCTCAGCGGCGACCGCGCGTTCCAGCTGCACGACACGTACGGCTTCCCGATCGACCTGACGCTGGAGATGGCCTCGGAGCAGGGGCTGAGCGTCGACGCCGACGGGTTCCGTCGGCTGATGGCCGAGCAGAAGGCGCGGGCCAAGGCCGACGCCAAGAGCAAGAAGGCGGGTGCGCAGGCGGTCGAGGTCTACCGCGAGCTGCGGGCGACCGGCGTCACGCCGTTCACCGGCTACTCCGAGCTGGCCAGCGACACGAGCATCCGCGGCATCGTCCTCGACGGCGACCTGGTCGCCTCGGCGGCCGAGGGCGACGTGGTCGAGGTCGTCCTCGAGCGCACCCCTTTCTACGCCGAGTCAGGTGGTCAGGACTCCGACGCGGGCACCATCACCGGCGACGGCTTCGAGCTCGAGGTCGTCGACGTGCAGCGCCCGGTCAAGGGCCTGGTCGTGCACCGCGTCCGCGTCGCCCGCGGCGAGCTGCAGTCGGGCACCGACGTGCTCGCGCAGGTCGACGGCGAGTGGCGCCTCGGCGCCTGCCAGGCGCACTCGGGCACGCACGTCATGCACGCGGCGCTGCGCCAGGTGCTCGGCCCGACCGCCCTGCAGAGCGGCTCGTACAACAAGCCCGGCTACCTGCGGCTCGACTTCGCGTGGCAGGGCGGGCTCTCGCAGGCCACGCGCAGCGACGTGGAGGAGGCGGCCAACCGCGCGATCCGCGCCGACCTGGACGTCTCCGCGACGTACATGCCGCTGGCGACCGCGCGCGAGATCGGTGCGCTGGCGCTGTTCGGCGAGACCTACGACGAGGAGGTGCGCGTCGTCGAGATGGGCGGCCCCTGGTCGCGCGAGCTCTGCGGCGGCACGCACGTGCAGCACTCCTCGCAGGTCGGCCTGGTCACCATCACGACCGAGTCGAGCGTGGGCTCGGGCGTGCGGCGCGTCGAGGCCTTCGTCGGCATCGAGGCCTTCCGTTACCTCGCGGCCGAGCGCAGCCTCGTCCACGGGCTCACCGAGACGCTCAAGGTGCAGCCCGACCAGCTCGTCGACCGCGTCGGCCGGCTCGTCGCCCAGCTCAAGGACGCCGAGCGCCAGATCGCCGAGCTGCGCAGCCGCCAGGTGCTGGCCGAGGCCGGCAGCATCGTCGCACGGGCGCACGAGATGTGGGGCGTCGACTACATCGGCCACGCCGCGCCCGGCGTGGCCGGCAACGACCTGCGCTCGCTCGCCCTCGAGGTGCGCAACCGCGTGCAGGACCGCGCGGCGGTCGTGGCCGTGGTCGGCGGCAGCGCCGACAAGCCGAGCGTCGTGGTCGTGACGACCGAGGGCGCCCGCCACCGTCGCCTCTCCGCTGGCGACCTCGTCCGGGTGGCGAGCGAGACCCTCGGCGGGCGCGGCGGCGGCAAGCCCGACATCGCGCAGGGCGGCGGTTCCGACGGCTCGAAGAGCCAGGAGGCCCTCACCGCGGTCGAGCACGCGATCGGCCACGTGCTCCAGAGTTGATGGCCTCCGCTTCGCTCCGGCGCGTTCCGGGCTCCAACCCGACGACGTCGTCGTCGCCGGTGACGACGGAAGAACGTGTCGTCACCGGTTCCTCCTCCGTTCGTCGGCGCCCGGACCGGCGTCGGTCGGGTCGCAAACGCGTTCGAGCGGAGCGAGGACGATGAGAAGGGGCGTCAGGGTCGGGGTCGACTGGGGCGACGCGCGGATCGGGGTCGCCCGGTGCGACCCCGACGGCGTGCTGGCCACGCCGTACGCGACGGTCAAGGCGGGGGAGCGCGAGGTCGACGACCTGCTCGCGGTGCTGGCCGAGCTGGAGCCGCTGGAGGTCGTCGTCGGGCTGCCGACGACGCTCGCCGGGACCGAGGGTCCGGCCGCGGTGAAGGTGCGTCGGTGCGCCGCCGCGCTCGCCGCGCGGACCTCCGTGCCGGTGCGGCTGGTCGACGAGCGGCTCACCACGGTGGAGGTGTCACGGCGGATGCGCGAGGGTGGCCGCTCGGCGAAGGCGCAGCGCTCGGTCATCGACGCCGCGGCGGCCGCGGCCATCCTCGAGCACGCGCTGGGCGTCGAACGTTCCAGGGACCAGCCGCCCGGCGAGTTAGTCTTGCCGGGACCGACCGCCTGACCCGGCTGGTCCAGACCCTCTCGACCGCCCCCGGGTCGAGCACCCGACCCGAGGAGACCCCGACCGTGTCGTCGATGCTCGATCCCGACACCAGGCCGAGCGCCGCCAAGGAGATCGTCCACCAGGGCAAGGGCTGCCTGGCGGTCCTCCTGGCGATCGCGGTGCTCGTCGGCGGCGGCTGGTTCGTCTACAGCCAGGGCAAGTCGCTCATGAGCAACTTCGGCGAGGAGCCCGACTACACGGGCGCCGGCAAGGCCTCGATCACCGTCACCGTGCCGAACGGCGCGACGCTCGACGAGATCGGCGGGGTGCTCCTCAAGGACGACGTCATCAAGTCGACGCAGGCCTGGGACTCCGCGGTCGCCTCCGAGGAGCGCGCGACCAGCATCCAGCCCGGCCGCTACATCATGCGGACGCAGATGCCGGCCATCGACGCCCTCCGCCTGCTGATCAACCCGGGGGAGTCGCGCGTGCGCGCGCAGTTCACGATCCCGGAGGGCCTGCGGCTCAGCAAGCAGGTAGACGCGCTCGTCAAGGGCACCAAGATCAAGCGCTCGGCGTTCGAGAAGGCCCTCGACAACCCCAAGTCGATCGGCCTGCCCTCCTACGCCAAGGGCAACCCGGAGGGGTTCCTCTTCCCCGACACCTACGAGCTCACGGCCGACGCGACGGCGACCTCGACGCTCAAGCAGATGGTGGACGAGTACAAGTCGGTCGCCGACGACATCGACCTCCAGGCCGCGGCCAAGAAGCTCGACCGGAGCCCGTACGAGGTCCTCATCGTCGCCAGCATCATCGAGCGCGAGGTCAACCAGGACCAGTACCGCGCCAAGGTCGCGCAGGTGCTTTACAACCGGCTCGACCAGGGCATCCCGCTCGGCCTCGACTCGACGGTCATCTACGCCGAGAACCTGAACACCAACACGACGACGCCGAAGGACCGGGCGAGCAAGTCGAAGTACAACACCTACCTGCGCAAGGGCCTGCCGCCCGGCCCGATCTCGGCGCCCGGCAAGGCCGCGCTGGAGGCGGCGGCCAACCCCGAGCCCGGCAAGTGGCTGTACTTCACCACCGTGAACTTCGACACGGGCGAGACCAAGTTCGCCGAGACGGACGCGGAGTTCCAGCAGATCGTCAAGGAGTTCCAGGCCTACTGCCAGAGCAACCCCGGCCGTTGTGACAGCTGAGCCCGGGAGCCTCGTCCGGCACCGGGCGGCCGTCCTCGGCTCGCCGATCGCCCACTCGCTGTCGCCGGCCCTGCACGCCGCGGCGTACGCCGAGCTGGGCATGGCGGGCTGGTCGTACGGGCTGGCGGAGGTGGAGGCGGACGGGCTCGCCGCTTTCGTGGACGGGCTCGACGAGACGTGGCGTGGGCTGAGCCTGACCATGCCGCTGAAGGTCGCCGTCCTCGAGCTCGACGGGGTCGAGGTCTCCGAGACCGCGCGGCTGGCCGGGGCGGGCAACACGCTCCTGCTGGACGAACGGCGCGTCGAGAACACCGACGTCGCCGGGCTGGTCTGGGCGGTCCGCTCGATCACGCAGGACCCAGTGGCCACGGTGTCCGTCGTCGGCTCGGGGGCCACCGCCCGCTCGGCGCTCGTCGCGGCACCCCGGCTCGGCGCGACCACCGTGCAGGTGCTGGCGCGGGACCCGGCGAAGGCCCGGTCCCTGGCGCCCCTCGCCGAGGCGGTGGGCGTCGAGCTCGCCGTGCCGCGCTGGGGCAGTGCCCCGCCCGAGGCCGGGCTGCTGGTGTCGACGGTCACGGCCGGGGCGGTCGACGACCAGGCCGAGGCGCTGGCGGCCAGCGCCGGGGTCGTCTTCGACGTGGTCTACGACCCGTGGCCCACGGCCCTCGCCGACGCGGCCGGGCGGGCGGGCGTACGCGTGCTCGACGGGCTCGACCTGCTGGTCGGGCAGGCCGTCGAGCAGGTCGAGCTGATGACCGGGCGCAGGCCCTCGCCGGAGGTCCTGCGGGCGGCGGGGGACAGGGCCCTGGCCGAGCGCGCCTGAGGGGGCGCCCCGACGGGCGGCACGCGCACCTGGAAACATGCCGTCATGGCAGTCACCGACGACGCGACCAGCCGTTCCGCCGCAGACAGCTTCCCGACCAGGACGCTCCCGCGCCCGGAGGTGCGCGACCTGCCCGACCCGCCGAAGAAGTACCGGCGCCTGATCGGTCCCGGCATCATCGCCGCCGGGGTGGGGCTGTCGTCCGGGGAGTTCGTGCTCTTCCCCTACATCGCCAGCCAGGTGGGGCTGATCTTCGTGTGGGCGGCGCTCGTCGGCCTCGTCACGCAGTACTTCCTCAACCTCGAGATCGAGCGCTACACGCTGGCGACGGGGGAGACGGCGCTGACCGGCTTCAGCCGCTACTGGCGCCACTGGGGGCTGGTCTTCGCGATCCTGGCCTACTTCGCCAACCTCTGGCCCGGCTGGGCGACCAGCAGCGCGACCCTCGCCTCGTACGTCTTCGGCGGCAAGCCGACCTTCATCGCCATCGGCATGCTGCTGGCGATCGGGCTCATCCTCACCCTCGCCCCGGTGGTCTACGTGGCCCTCGAACGGGCGCAGATGCTCAAGGTCGCGGCGGTGATCCTGCTCTTCGTCATCGGCGCGATCGTCGCCGTCGGCGCGGACGCCTGGAGCGACGTCCCGCAGATCGTCACCCGGCCGGGCATCCCGTACGAGCAGCTCGGCTTCGCCACGCTGCTCGGGGCGCTCGCCTTCGCCGGTGCGGGCGGCGGGCAGAACCTCGTGCAGTCGAACTGGATCCGGGACAAGGGCTTCGGCATGGGCTCCCTGGTCCCGCGGCTCGTCAGCCCGGTCACCGGGCAGCCGGAGGCCAAGCCCTCGCCCGGCTACATCTTCGAGCCGACGCAGCAGAACCTGGGCCGCTGGAAGGGCTGGTGGAAGTTCGCCAACCTCGAGCAGCTCTTCACCTTCGTGCTGATCACCTTCCTGACGATCATGTTCACCTCGCTGCTGGCCTACTCGACCGTCTACGGCCGCGACGACCTGACCAACGGCATCGCCTTCGTGCGCACCGAGGGCGAGGTGCTGGCCGAGCGCGTCGGGTCGTGGTTCAAGTTCTTCTTCTGGATCGTCGGCTCGTTCTCGCTCTTCGGCGCGGCGCTCGGGATCGTCGACTACACGAGCCGGCTCGCCGCGGACGTGATCAAGACGAGCTACAAGCGCGACGCCAACGAGTCGAAGGTCTACGCCGGGCTCGTCTGGGGCCTGGTGGGCATCGGCATCATCGTGCTCGCCGCCGGCTTCGACCAGCCCCTCGTGCTGCTGATCATCGCCGCGGTGGTCGGCGGCTTCATGATGTTCCTCTACTCGGGGCTGCTCGTCCTGATCAACCGGCGCAGCCTGCCGGCGGCCATCCGGGTGCGGGGCTTCCGGCTCGGCGCGCTGGTCTGGGCGTTCCTGCTCTTCGGGACCCTCTCGGTCCTCACCTTCAAGGACCAGCTCGGCAAGCTCCTCGGCTGAGGCGCCGACGGCGACGGGACGTCGGCGTCCGGTCGGCGTGCGCGTGGAACACTGGCCCGCGTGCTCCGCTGGCTGACCGCAGGCGAGTCCCACGGCCCCGCGCTCGTCGCGGTGCTGGAGGGGCTGCCCGCCCACGTGCAGGTGACGACGACCGACGTCCAGGAGGCGCTCGCCCGGCGACGGCTCGGCTTCGGCCGGGGCGCCCGGATGAAGTTCGAGGCCGACGCGGTCACGCTGCTCGGTGGGGTCCGCCACGGCGAGACCCAGGGGGGCCCGGTCGCGATCCAGGTGGCCAACACGGAGTGGCCCAAGTGGCAGACCGTGATGGCGGCGGACCCGGTCGACGCCGAGGTCCTCGAGGCCCAGGCGCGCAACGCCAAGCTGACCCGGCCGCGGCCGGGCCACGCCGACCTCGTCGGCATGCAGAAGTACGACTTCGACGAGGCCCGCCCGGTCCTCGAGCGGGCCAGCGCCCGTGAGACCGCCGCCCGTGTGGCGCTCGGCTGCGTCGCCCGGCGCTTCCTCGAGCAGGCGTACGGGGTGCAGGTCCTCAGCCACGTGGTCGAGCTCGGTCCGGTCAGGGCGCCCGCCGGCGTCGTCCCGGGCCCCGACGACCTCGCGGCGATCGACGCCGACCCGCTGCGCTGCTTCGACCCCGGGGCGGCCGCCGCGATGAAGGCCGAGGTCGAGGCTGCCCAGAAGGACGGCGACACGCTCGGCGGGGTCGTCGAGGTCGTCGTCTGGGGCCTGCCCCCGGGCCTCGGCTCCCACGTGCACGGCGACCGGCGCCTCGACGCGCGGCTCGCGGGCGCGATGATGGGCATCCAGGCGATCAAGGGCGTGGAGATCGGCGACGGCTTCGAGCTCGCCCGCACCCGCGGCAGCCTGGCCCACGACGAGATCACCCCGGGCGAGGGCGGCATCGCCCGCGTCTCGGGTCGCAGCGGTGGCACCGAGGGCGGCATGAGCACCGGCGAGGTCCTGCGCGTGCGGGTGGCCATGAAGCCGATCGCCACCATCCCGCGTGCGCTGCGCACCATCGACACCTCCACGGGCGAGGCCGCGGTCGCGCACCACCAGCGCTCCGACGTCTGCGCCGTGCCCGCGGCCGGCGTGGTGGCCGAGGCCATGGCCGCCCTGGTGCTCGCCGAGGCCGCGCTGGAGAAGTTCGGCGGCGACTCGGTCGCGGAGACCCGGCGCAACGCCGAGTCCTACCTCGCCGACGTCGAACGCCGCGGGCTGCGCCTCGCCCCCGGCCGGTGACCGCCCGGCTCGTGCTGGTCGGCGCGCCCGGGTCGGGCAAGTCGACCGTCGGCGCCCTGCTCGCCCAGCGGTGGGGCGAGCCCTTCGCCGACGTCGACGCGGTGATCGAGGCCCGGACGGGCCGCAGCATCGCCGAGATCTTCGCGGACGAGGGCGAACCCGCCTTCCGGGCGCTGGAGGAGGGCACCACGGCCGAGCTGCTCGACGGCGCGGGCGTGCTCGCGCTGGGTGGGGGCGCGGTCATGTCCGCGGCCACCCGCCAGGCGCTCGCCGACCACCCGGTCGCCTGGCTGCAGGTCTCGGTCGCGCACGCGGCCGGTCGCGTCGGGCTCAACGAGGCCCGGCCGCTGCTGCTCGGCAACGTCCGCGGCCGCCTGGTGCGGCTGCTGGCCGAGCGCGCCCCGCTGTACGCCGCGGTGGCCACCGTGACCGTGGAGACCGACGGGCTGGAGCCCGTTGAGGTCGCCGACCGCGTCGAGGAGGCGCTGACCCGTGCCTGAACCTGTGCCTGAACCCGCACCCGCACCGACCCGCATCCGGGTCGCCGCCGAGCGCCCGTACGAGGTCGTCGTCGGCCGCGGCGTCCTCGGTGCGGTCAGCGGGCTGGTCGCCGGTGCCGACCGCGTCGCCGTGCTGCACCCGGCCGCCCTGATCGACGTCGCCGTGCGCGTCGTGGCCGACCTGGAGCGCGCCGGCCACCAGGTCGTCCGCATCGACGTGCCCGACGCGGAGGCGGCGAAGACCGTCGAGGTGGCCGCCCGCTGCTGGGCGGTGCTCGGGCACGCCGGCTTCACCCGCAACGACGCGGTCGTCGGCGTCGGCGGGGGAGCGACCACCGACCTCGCAGGCTTCGTCGCCGCGACCTGGCTGCGCGGCGTGGACCTGGTGACGGTCCCGACGAGCCTGCTGGCCATGGTCGACGCGGCCGTGGGCGGCAAGACCGGCATCAACACCGCCGAGGGCAAGAACCTCGTCGGGGTCTTCCACGAGCCCGTCGGCGTCGTGTGCGACCTCGACCTGCTGGCGACGCTGCCGCCCACCGACCTGCGGGCCGGGCTCGGCGAGGTCGTGAAGTGCGGGTTCATCGCCGACCCGCGGGTGCTGGAGCTGCTCGAGCAGGACCCCCAGGCCGCGCTCGACCCGGCCTCACCGGTGCTGCGCGAGCTCGTGGAGCGCTCGGTCGCGGTCAAGGCGCGGGTCGTGTCCGCCGACCTGCGCGAGACGACCTCGGTCGGTGGCCGGGTGGGCCGGGAGCTGCTCAACTACGGCCACACCCTCGGCCACGCCGTGGAGCGCCGCGAGCACTTCCGCTGGCGCCACGGCGACGCGGTGAGCGTCGGGATGGTCTTCGCCGCCGAGCTGGCGCGCGCGGCCGGCCTGCTGGACGACGCGACGGCCGACCGGCACCGGGCGGTGCTCACCTCGCTCGGGCTGCCGACCGCGTACGAGCCGGACGCCTTCGACGACCTGCTCGCCGCCATGGCCCTGGACAAGAAGACGCGCGGCTCGACGCTGCGCTTCGTGCTCCTCGACGGGGTGGCCAGCGCGCAGATCCTGGCCGGCCCCCCTGAGGACCTGCTGCGGCGGGCGTACGCGGCGTCCGTCGCCCGACCGCGCGACTAGACTCTCCCACTGCTCGAAAAGAAGACGACGAAGGGTTTGAAGGCGTGGCCTCCACGAACGATCTGAAGAACGGCATGGTCCTGGACCTCGACGGCCAGCTGTGGTCGGTGATCTGGTTCCAGCACCACAAGCCGGGCAAGGGCAACACCGTCGTCCGCACCAAGCTCAAGCACGTGCTGTCGGGCAAGGTCGTCGACCGGACCTTCAACTCCGACACCAAGGTCGACACGGCCAGCGTCGACCGCCGCGAGATGCAGTACCTCTACCACGACGGCTCCGGCTACGTCTTCATGGACACCTCGACCTACGAGCAGATGACCATCTCCGACGACACCGTCGGCGACGCGAAGAACTACCTCCTCCCCGAGCACATGGCGACCGTGGCGATCCACGAGGACACGCCGCTCTACCTCGACCTGCCCGCGTCGGTCGAGCTCGAGGTCACCTACACCGAGCCGGGCCTCCAGGGCGACCGCAGCACGGGCGGGACCAAGCCGGCCACCGTCGAGACCGGCCTGCAGATCCAGGTGCCCCTGTTCCTGACCACGGGCGAGCGGGTCAAGGTCGACACGCGCGACGGCAGCTACCTCGGCCGCGTCGGCTGAGGTGAGCGAGACCCAGCCCCAGACCAGCCCCGAGCCCGCGTCCGGCCGCTCGAGCACGCGGGTCTCGTCGCGCAGCAAGGCCCGCAAGCGGGCGCTCGACATCCTCTTCGAGTCCGAGCTGCGCGGACGCGACCCGCTCGAGACGCTCGCCGAGCGCGCGGCCGAGGCCGACCCGCCGCTGCGCGACTACACCCGCACCCTCGTCGAGGGCGTCGCCGACCACCGCGACGCCATCGACGCCCGCATCTCCGCGGCCCTCGCCAAGGGCTGGACGCTGCCGCGCACCCCGCGGGTCGACCGCAGCGCCCTGCGCATCGCGGTGCTGGAGATCGACCACCTCGAGGTCCCCGACGCGGTGGCGGTCTCGGAGGCCGTCCGACTGGTCGCCGACCTCTCCACCGACGACTCCCCGTCCTTCGTCGGCGGGGTGCTCGGTGCGGTCGTCGACAGCAAGCCCGAGCCCGCCCCGGGCCTCGATGACCCCGCGTGATAAGAGTTCCCGTACTTCCTGAGGATTGAGCAAGAAACTCTTCTCCGAGGTGCACAGGTCATTGCCAGACTTCTCGTAGCCCGCCTACGTTCACGTCCCTGACCTACCCGCCGACAGCCCCACGAGGGCCGAGGAGAGAACACGTGCGCAGAGACGTGAGAGCAGTGCTGGGCCTCGGCCTGGCATCGGGGTTGATGCTGACGGGGGCCATGACCGCCGCCGCAGCACCGACCCCGCAGGCACCCAAGGCGGCCCCGGCCGTCAACGAGGTGCCCCAGAAGTCCGACGCCCAGACCGACCCGCTGAGCCAGAAGCAGGAGGCCCTGCAGAAGCAGGCGCTGAACCTGGTGCTCACCGGCCAGAGCAAGGTCGAGAAGATCAACGGCTCCTACGTGGTCAAGGTGGGCACCAAGCCCGCCACCGCGGGCCCCGCCGACGCCAACCGTCGCAGCGCTCGCGCCGCCGGTCCGGCCAAGGCCGCCAAGATGGTCGACCAGTACGTCGAGCTCAGCCGCGAGAAGACCGACAAGATCTTCGTGGTCCTGACCGAGTTCGGCGACCAGCGCAGCCCGGACTTCCCTGACGAGGACATCAACCCCGACATCGCGGGGCCGACGTCCTTCGACGGTCCGCAGCACAACCAGATCCCCGAGCCCGACCGCTCCAAGGACAACAGCACGGTCTGGCAGCAGGACTACTCCGCGGACTACTTCCGCCAGCTCTACTTCGGCGAGGGCAAGGGCGTCGAGTCGGTCAAGAGCTACTACGAGAAGCAGTCCTCGGGGCGCTACTCCGTCGACGGCACCGTGACCGACTGGGTCAAGGTCCCCTACAACGAGGCGCGCTACGGCCGTTCGGACGACCCGAACGAGGGCAAGGCCGGCGACGACCCCAACGTCTGCGGCGACAACGTCTGCGACAACACCTGGGACCTCATCAAGGACGGCGTCACCCAGTGGGTCGCCGACCAGAAGGCCGCGGGGCGCACCGACGCCGAGATCAAGGAGCAGCTGGCCAGCTACGACCAGCAGGACCGCTATGACTACGACGGTGACGGCGACTTCAACGAGCCCGACGGCTACATCGACCACTTCCAGATCGTCCACTCCGGCGGCGACCAGGCCGACGGCGACCCGATCCAGGGCGAGGACGCCATCTGGTCGCACAAGTGGTACGCCTTCGCCGACCAGCAGGGCGTGACCGGCCCCGAGGAGAACAAGCTCGGTGGCACGGAGATCGGCGACAGCGGGCTCTGGGTCGGCAACTACACGATCCAGCCGGAGAACGGCGGCCTGTCGGTCTTCACCCACGAGTACGGCCACGACCTCGGTCTGCCGGACCTCTACGACACGGTCGGCGGCGACCAGCCGGTCGAGTTCTGGAGCCTGATGGCCCAGAGCCGCCTCTCGGCCGCCAAGGACCAGGGCATCGGCACCCGTCCGGGCGACCTCGGCGCGTGGGAGAAGCTCCAGCTCGGCTGGCTCGACTACGAGATCGCGGTCGCGGGTCAGAAGAAGACCTACAACCTCGGCCCGCACGAGTACAACAGCAAGAAGGCGCAGGCCCTCGTCACCGTCCTGCCGCCCAAGGCGGTCACGACCACGCTGCCGACGCCCCCGAGGGTGAGCTCCAGTGGTGGAGCGGCGCGGGGGACGAGTACAACGCGTCCCTGAGCCGTCGCGTCACGGTGCCCGCGGGCACCTCGACGCTGAGCTTCCAGGCCAGCTACAACATCGAGTCTGGCTACGACTTCGCCTTCGTGCAGGTCGACGACGGGTCGGGCTGGAAGTCCGTCCCGGGCAGCATCACCGACGCCTCCTCGGGCAACGGCATCTCGGGTCTCTCGGACGGCTACGTCCCGGCGACCTTCGACATGTCGGCGTACGCGGGCAAGACGGTCAACCTGCGCTTCCGCTACAGCAGCGACGCGGCCGTGCAGGGTCAGGACACCACCAAGCCCTCGGGCCTGTTCGTCGACGACATCAAGCTCGTCAGCGGCAGCACCACGGTCTTCGCCGACGGCGCGGAGCAGGGTGACAACGGGTGGACCGCCGACGGCTTCAGCACCATCGGTGCGACGAGCAGCCAGGACTACCCGCAGTACTACATCGCGAGCCACCGCAGCTACACCTCGTACGACAAGTACCTCAAGACGGGTCCGTACGACTTCGGCTACGGCGCCTCGCTGCCGGACAAGGTCGACCACTTCCCGTACCAGGACGGTCTGCAGGTGACCTTCTGGGACGGCCGGTACACCGACAACAACGTGTCGGTGCACCCGGGCAACGGTCAGATCCTCACGGTGGACGCGCACCCCGCGCCCATCTACCGCATCGACGGCAAGCCGTGGCGCGCGCGGGTGCAGATCTACGACGCGACCTTCGGTCGTCAGAAGGCGGACTCGTTCACCCTCCACGTGAACGGCCAGGCGAGCTACATCCGTGGGCAGAAGGCCGTCCCGACCTTCGACGACACGAAGTCCTACTTCAACGCCGCGATCCCGGGCTCCGGGGTGAAGGTCGCCGGCGCCGGCGTCAAGCTGACCGTCGTGAAGCAGGGCAAGACCTCGATGAAGGTCAAGCTCGGCACCAGCAAGTCGACCTCGGCGAGCGCCACGCTCGCCGCGGCCAAGAAGGCGGTCCGCGCGAGCTGACCGGCTGAGCAGCCTCACGAACGCCCGGGCGGGTCACCGCCCGGGCGTTCGTGCGTCCGGAGGTCCCCGAGGGGCACAGGAGGATCGCTCCCTGAGCCTGTCGAAGGGGCTGGAGGAACGCTCCCTGAGCCTGTCGAAGGGGCTGGAGGAACGCTCCCTGAGCCTGTCGAAGGGTCGAAGAGGGTGGCGTTCCTCTCCGCGCGGGTGGCAGGAGCCGACTGCTTCGTGGCCCTTCGACAAGCTCAGGGAGCGTCCCGGGTTGCAGCCCAGGGACGTGGGGTGCAGCCCTGCGGCAAACTCAGGGAGCGTCCTGGGGCGCGGCCCTTTCGACGAGCTCGGCGAGCGTCTCGACGAACCCGGGCCCACGGTCTGACGGAACCACGACCAGGGTGGCTGTGCCGGACGGCGTCGGGCTCGTAGCGTCGCCCCGTGCGCACCACGGGGACCAGGGACCAGCTCGCGAAGGCCGCCACCGTGGGGGCGGTGTCGGTGGCGGCGCTGTCCGGCGCGCTCGGGTCCCTGCGGCTCGGCTGGCCGTCGTGGTCACCGGTCTCCTCGGACACGATGGCCATGGTCGGGGCCTTCACCGACGCGGCGGCGCCGGGTGCGGCGCTCTCGGCCGTGCTGTCCGGGGTCGCGCTGGCCGCCCGACCCGGGCGCGGCCGCGTGGTGCTCGCCGCGCTCTGCGCGGGGGCGACCGTCGTCGCGGCCGCCGGTCTCGCACCGCGCTTCTCGAGCGCTCCGGCACCGGCCGGCGGCACCGAGGTGACGGTCCTGACGCTGAACGTGCGCCTCGGCGAGGGCGACCCCGCGGCCGTCCTCGAGGCGACGAAGGAGGCGGACGTCGTGGTCCTGGCGGAGGTGACGGCACCGCAGGTCGAGGCGCTCGACCGGCTCGGGTTCGCCGAGCGCTTCCCGCACCGCCACGAGGGCCGGCTGCCCGCGGAGGGCGGCGCGGGCACCGGCGTGTGGTCGCGCTGGCCGGTCACGAGCACCGCACGGCTCACGCGGGCCGTCTCGCACCAGAGCTGGACGACCACGATCGCGGTCCCGGGGCTCGAGGAGCCGCTCACCGTCGTCGCCGTGCACCCGGCCCGGCCCTACCACGGCTCGGACCGCTGGCTCCGCGAGCAGCGGGCGCTCCACGCCGCGCTCCCGACCTCCGGCCCGCGGGTGCTGCTCGGCGACTTCAACGCGGTCGCCTCGCACCCGACGCAGCGAGCCCTGCGGGCCGACGGCTGGTCCTCCGCGGTCGAGCAGACCGGGGCGGGCTGGGTCCCGACCTACCCGGCCGGCGACCCGCGCGTGCCCCCGCTCATCGACATCGACCACGTCTACGTCTCGTCCGGCCTCCACGCGGCCGCGCTGCGGACGGTCCGCGTGCCCGGGGCCGACCACCTCGGCCTGCTGGCGACGCTCGTCGTCGGCGGCTGAGCGCGAGGAGCCCGGGAACGACGACGACCCGGCGCCGTGAGGTGCCGGGTCGTTCGTCCGTACGGGGGAGCGGGAGGTCAGCCCTCCGCACGCACCCGCTCGGCCACGCGGTCGGCCAGCTCGGCCTCGGCCTGCTTGAGCCAGGCGATGCGGCCCTGGAGCTCGGCGACCTGCTGCTCGGCGTCGGCGAGCACGCGCTCGGCCTCCGCGCGGGCCAGCCGCGTCACCTTGTCGGCGGTCTGCTGGCTGTCCAGCAGCAGGCGGTACTCGTACGCCCGCACGCCGTCCCCGCCCTCGCCGTCGGCACCGAGGGAGGGCTGCGCCTCCGGCTCGGCGATCCGGGCGCGGATCTGGTCGATCTGCCCGCGGAACTCGCCGGCGACCTGGTCGATGCGCTGCTCGAGCGCGTCGACCAGCCCGACCAGCTCGGCCTGCGTCCGCGTCGAGGTGGCCTGGTGCGAGCGCGCCTGGTCCTGGGCGGCGGTGAGCACGTCGAGGGCGGCGACGACGCGACGGGCGTCGGGGTCGTCCCAGGTGCCCTGCTCGTCGTCGGACCCGGTCTCGACGAGACGCTCGGCGGCCACGCGGTCGCTCGCGATCTGCGCGGTCTTGGGGCCCTCGAGCCCGCGGTCCTCGCGACCGGTGTCCTCGGCCAGGGCGGCGCTGACGTCGCCCGCGGCCTCGGGCCGCATCTCGACGGTGGTGCGGAGCGGGACCTCCTTGACGATCAGCACGGTGACGAGGGTGAGGACGGCGGCGGCCGCGGCGATGAGGAACAGCTCGCCGAACGAGTCGCCGTACGCGGCCCGGACGACGGCCTGGACCGGGGCCGGCAGGTCGTCGAGGTCCAGCGAACCGTCACCCGCACCGGCGCCGCTGACGCCCAGGGTGCGCAGCCCCGCGGCGACCTTGTCGGTCACCTGGTTGGCCAGGATCGCGCCGAGCACGGCCACGCCGACCGCGCCGGCGAGCGAGCGGAAGAAGGCGATCGCGGCGGAGGTGGCGCCGATCTGGCTGACGTCGACGGTGTTCTGCACGGCCAGCACGATGTTCTGCACCAGCGCACCGATGCCGACACCCATGACGACCATGTAGAGCGCGACCTGCCAGTACGGCGTGGTGTGGTCGATGGTCCCCATCAGGCCGAGACCGGCGACGAGGGCGACGCCACCGACGAGCATGAGGGGCTTCCAGCGACCGGTGCGGCTGACCAGCTGGCCGCCGAGGGTCGAGACGAGCAGCTGGCTGACGATCAGCGGGATCGTCATCAGGCCGGCGCGGGTCGGGGTGTGACCGCCGCCGAGCTGGAAGAACTGCGTGAGGAAGGTGCTGCTGCCGAACATCGCCATGCCGACGCCGAGGCTGGCCAGGATCATCAGCAGGGTGGTGCGGTTGTTGAGGACGCGCAGCGGCACCATCGGCTCGGACGCGCGGAGCTCGACGACGACCAGCAGGGCCACGGCGGCGAGGAAGCCGAGCAGGAAGGCCCCGGACTGCCAGGAGATCCAGGCGTAGTCGCTGCCGGCGAAGGTCACCCAGAGCATCGGCAGCGCGGCGACGACGGCGACGAGCGCGGCACCGGCGTAGTCGATCGTGACGTGGCGCTTGATCGTGACCAGCTTGAGGGTGCGCTGGAGGACGACGAGCGAGATCATCGCGAGCGGCACGCAGACGAAGAAGCACCAGCGCCAGCCGACCGAGTCGGTGAGCACCCCGCCGAGCAGCGGCCCGGACACGGTGCTCACGGCCATGACCGCGCCCATGTAGCCGGAGTAGCGGCCCCGCTCGCGCGGGGAGATCATCGAGCCCATGATCGCCTGCGTCACGGCGATGAGGCCGCCCATGCCGACGCCCTGCAGCGCGCGGAAGGCCATCATCGGGGGGACGGTCTGCGAGAGGCCCGCGCCGACGGACCCGGCGACGAAGACCACGATGGCCATCTGGACCAGCAGCTTCTTGCTGAACAGGTCGGAGAGCTTGCCCCAGATCGGGGTGGTGATGGTCAGCGCCAGCAGGGACGCGGTGATGACCCAGGTGTACTGGCGCTGGGTCCCGTGCAGGTCGGACATGATGGTCGGCAGGGCCGTCGACACGATCGTCGTGCTGAGCATCGCGGTGAACAGGGCGGCCAGCAGGCCGGTCATCACCTCGAGGATCTCGCGGTGGCTGTAGACCTTCGCACCGCCCGCGGGCGGCGGGACGCTGGTGCTGGTCCGGGCAGCGCTCGGGGCCGCCGTGGCGGCCGGGGTGGAGGCAGGCGCGGTGGCGCTGCGCGTGGCGGTACTCATGCGGTGGCGGGCTCCGTCTGGTCGAGCAGGGTGAGGGCGGTGGCCCCGGCCAGCACCTTGGCGGTGGGCACGGGGTGGGTCAGGGGGGACGAGGCGAGGCTCAGCTCGAGGCGGCTGAGGACCTGCACGGCGAGGGCGGCCTCGTCGTCGTCCCAGTCGGGGAGGGCGGCGACGACGCGCTGCAGCAGGTAGCGCTTGTGCTCGCCGAGGCGTGCGCGGCCGAGATCGGTGATGCCGATGCGGCAGGCCCGGGCGTCCTCGGGGTCAGGCCGGCGCAGCACCAGCCCGTCGGCCTCGAGGGCGGCGACCGCGCGCGAGGCGACCGACGGCGCGACCATGAGCTGGCCGGCGAGGTCGCCGAGGCGCAGGTCGTCGGTCTCGACGGCCTTGAGGATCCCGGCGAGGGTGCCGGTCATCGTGTGGCCGTGGTCCTTGGCGGCGACGTAGCGCGTCGTCCTGATGACCGAGTGGAGCGCGCCGACGAGGGCTGCGGCGCGTCGTTCTGAGAGAGCCAACCTTCACACTTCCTTTAGTTGCTGCACGCAAGCATACGAGACAACTTAGGGGTGCTATCGGTTATTCCGTGCGTCGGTGCTGTGAGCCGGGACACCCGGGGGCGCCCGTCGGGCTGTGGACGAGGGGGAGGTGGGGGAGCCGCGCTGATACCTTGACGTGACACCACCCTTTAAGACCTGTCCCGTGAGGCAGGAAAGGACGGTTGATGCCTGCCAGCACCGCCCCCGCACCCTCGGCCCCGAGCTCCACGTCACGCTCGGGACGCGTACCGAGGGTCCCCGCTCTCCTGGTCCTGGAGGACGGGACCACCTTCACCGGCTCCTCCTTCGGCGCCGTGGGTGAGACCTTCGGAGAGGCGGTGTTCTCCACCGGGATGTCCGGCTACCAGGAGACGCTGACCGACCCGAGCTATCACCGCCAGGTCGTCGTGGCCACCGCGCCGCACATCGGCAACACCGGCTGGAACGACGAGGACGACGAGTCCTCCCGCATCTGGGTCGCCGGCTACGTCGTGCGCGACGCCGCCCGCGTCGCCTCCAGCTGGCGCTCGCGCCGCAGCGTGGACGCCGAGCTCGCCGCCCAGGGCGTGGTGGGGATGTGCGACGTCGACACCCGCGCCCTCACCCGCCACCTGCGCGAGCGCGGCGCGATGCGCGTCGGCATCTCCAGCGTCGACACCGACCGCGCGTCGCTGCTGGCCCGCGTGCAGGAGGCGCCGCAGATGAGCGGCGCCCACCTCGCCGACGAGGTCACCACGCCCGAGGCGTACGTCGTCCCGGCGTGGAGCTCCAGGAGCGCCAGCGACGGGAGCTCAGCGGGGGGTGAGGGGGGTCGTCCCCCCTCAGGACACCGCGAGAAGCGGTTCACCGTCGCCGCGGTCGACCTCGGCATCAAGTCGATGACGCCCTACCGGCTCGCGGAGCGCGGCATCGAGACCCACGTGCTGCCGGCCACCACCAGCTGGGCCCAGGTCGAGGCGCTGCACCCCGACGGCGTCTTCTTCTCCAACGGCCCCGGCGACCCCGGCGCGACCGAGGACGCGGTCACGCTGCTGCGCTCGGTGCTCGAGGCCGGGGTGCCGTACTTCGGCATCTGCTTCGGCAACCAGATCTTCGGCCGCGCGCTCGGCTTCGGCACCTACAAGCTGCGCTACGGCCACCGCGGCATCAACCAGCCGGTGATGGACCTCAGCACCCGCAAGGTCGAGGTCACCGCGCACAACCACGGCTTCGCCGTCGACGCGCCGCGCGAGGGGCGTACGGAGACCCCGTACGGCTGGGCGCGGGTCAGCCACGTCGGGCTCAACGACGACGTGGTCGAGGGCCTCGCGCTGGAGGACGAGGACGGGACGCTGCGCTCCTTCTCCGTGCAGTACCACCCCGAGGCGGCCGCGGGGCCGCACGACGCCAGCTACCTGTTCGACCGGTTCGTGGACCTCATGGAGTCCCGCAGCACGAAGGGAGCTCCTGCCTGATGCCCCGCCGCACCGACATCTCCTCGATCCTGGTGATCGGGTCCGGCCCGATCGTCATCGGCCAGGCCTGCGAGTTCGACTACTCCGGCACCCAGGCCTGCCGCGTGCTGCGGGCCGAGGGCTTCCGCGTCGTCCTGGTCAACTCCAACCCGGCGACGATCATGACCGACCCCGAGTTCGCCGACGCGACCTACGTCGAGCCGATCACGCCCGAGTTCGTGGAGCGCGTCATCGCCCTCGAACGGCCCGACGCGCTGCTGGCCACCCTCGGCGGGCAGACCGCGCTCAACGCGGCGATCGCGCTGCACGACAGCGGCGTCCTCGAGCGCTACGGCGTCGAGCTGATCGGCGCCTCGGTCGAGGCCATCCAGCGCGGCGAGAACCGCGAGCAGTTCAAGGCGATCGTCGAGGGCCTGCCGCAGAGCGGCGACCCGACCGACCCCGGCTTCGGCGTCGCGCGCAGCTTCGTCTGCCACACCATCGACGACGTGCTCGGTGCGGCCGGCGAGCTCGGCTACCCGCTCGTCGTGCGACCCAGCTTCACCATGGGCGGCGTCGGCTCTGGCTTCGCGCACGACGAGACCGACCTGCGCCGCATCGCCGGCGCCGGCCTCGCCGCGAGCCCGACCACCGAGGTGCTCATCGAGGAGTCGATCCTCGGGTGGAAGGAGTACGAGCTCGAGGTCATGCGGGACCGCGCGGACAACGTGGTGATCGTCTGCTCCATCGAGAACTTCGACCCGATGGGCGTCCACACCGGTGACTCGATCACCGTCGCCCCGGCGATGACGCTGACCGACCGCGAGTACCAGCGGATGCGCGACGTCTCCATCGGCATCATCCGCGAGGTCGGCGTCGACACCGGCGGCTGCAACATCCAGTTCGCCGTCGACCCGGCGACGGGGCGCATGATCGTCATCGAGATGAACCCGCGCGTCTCGCGCTCCTCGGCGCTGGCGTCGAAGGCGACCGGCTACCCGATCGCCAAGATCGCGGCCAAGGTCGCGGTCGGCTACACCCTCGACGAGATCCCGAACGACATCACGGCCACGTCCGAGGGCCTGAGCACCCCGGCGAGCTTCGAGCCGTCGCTCGACTACGTCGTGGTCAAGGTCCCGCGCTTCGCCTTCGAGAAGTTCCCGCTCGCCGACTCGACGCTCACCACGCACATGAAGAGCGTCGGCGAGGCCATGGCCATCGGGCGCAACTTCTCCGAGGCGCTCGGCAAGGCGCTGCGCTCGCTCGAGGACCCGAAGGCCCCGTTCGTGTTCTCCAGCGGGGGGGACGACCCCCCTGCGACCCCCCGGAACGACGTGGACGGCCCGCCGGCCCCCGAGCTCGTCGACGGCCTGCTCCGGACCGCGGCCCGCCCGCACGACGGCCGGCTCGCCGTGGTCATGCAGGCGATCCGGGCCGGCGCGACGCCGGAGCAGGTCAACGCCTCGACGAACATCGACCCCTGGTTCGTCGACCAGCTGTTCCTGATCAGCGAGGTCGCCGACGAGGTCCGCGACGCGCCCGAGCTGACCGCGGACGTGCTGCGGCTCGCCAAGCGCCACGGGCTCTCCGACGCCCAGGTCGCGCGGCTGCGCAACCTCTCCGAGGACGTCGTGCGCGGCGTCCGCTGGGCCCTCGGCGTGCGGCCGGTCTACAAGACCGTCGACACCTGCGCCGCGGAGTTCGCGGCGCGGACGCCGTACCACTACAGCTCCTACGACCTCGAGACCGAGGTCGTGCCCCGCACGCGCCCGGCCGTGCTGATCCTCGGCAGCGGGCCGAACCGCATCGGGCAGGGCATCGAGTTCGACTACTCCTGCGTGCACGCCGCGCTCGCGCTCTCGGGCGCGCCCGACAACGACGGCGCCGGCTACGAGACCGTCATGGTCAACTGCAACCCCGAGACGGTGTCGACCGACTACGACACCGCCGACCGGCTCTACTTCGAGCCGCTGACCTGCGAGGACGTCCTCGAGGTCTTCCACGCCGAGCAGCAGGCCGGACCGGTCGCGGGCGTCATCGTCCAGCTCGGCGGGCAGACCCCGCTGCGCCTGGCGCAGGCGCTCAAGGACGCGGGCGTGCCCGTCGTCGGCACCAGCCCCGAGGCCATCCACCTGGCCGAGGAGCGCGGCGCGTTCGGCGACGTCCTCGACGCCGCCGGGCTGCCCTCGCCCAAGCACGGGCTGGCCCGCAGCTTCGCCGAGGCGAGCGCGATCGCGGCCGACATCGGCTACCCGGTGCTGGTCCGCCCGTCGTACGTGCTCGGCGGACGCGGCATGGAGATCGTCTACGACGAGTCGACCCTCGCCTCCTACATCGACCGGGCGACGGAGGTGTCGCCCGCGCACCCCGTCCTGGTCGACCGCTTCCTCGACGACGCGGTCGAGATCGACGTCGACGCGCTCTACGACGGCACCGAGCTCTACCTCGGCGGCGTCATGGAGCACATCGAGGAGGCCGGCGTGCACTCGGGCGACTCGGCGTGCGCGCTCCCGCCGATCACCCTCGGCCGGGAGGTGATCGACCGGATCCGCACCTCGACCGAGGCGATCGCCGCCGGCGTCGGCGTCCAGGGCCTGCTGAACATCCAGTTCGCGCTCGCCGGGGACACGCTGTTCGTCCTCGAGGCCAACCCGCGGGCGAGCCGTACGGTGCCCTTCGTCTCCAAGGCCACCGACACCCCGCTGGCCAAGGCGGCGGCGCGCGTCATGCTCGGCGCCTCCATCGCCGACCTGCGCGCCGAGGGGCTGCTCCGGCCCACCGGCGACGGCACCGACGAGCGGCCGGGCGCCCCGATGGCGGTGAAGGAGGCGGTCATGCCGTTCAACCGCTTCCGCACCGTCGAGGGCACGTCGGTCGACACGATCCTCGGCCCGGAGATGCGCTCGACCGGTGAGGTGATGGGCCTCGACGTCGGCTTCGGCACGGCCTTCGCCAAGAGCCAGGCCGCGGCCTTCGGCCCGCTGCCCACGGCCGGCACCGTGTTCGTCTCGGTCGCCAACCGCGACAAGCGCTCGATCATCTTCCCGGTCAAGCGGCTCGCGGACCTCGGCTTCAGGGTCGTCGCCACGGCGGGCACGGCCTCGATGCTGCGCCGCAACGGCGTCGACGCGCAGACGGTGCGCAAGTTCAGCCAGGGCCCGGGCCCGGCGGGCGAGCCGACGATCGTGCAGCTGATCCTGGACGGCAAGGTCGAGCTCGTCTTCAACACCCCGGCCGGACTCAGCGCCGACGGGCGTCCGCGGTTCGACGGCTACGAGATCCGCACCGCCGCCGTCCTGCGCAACGTCCCGTGCATCACCACGGTCCAGGGCCTCGCGGCCGCGGTTCAGGGCATCGAGGCGGTCCGCGGCGGGCAGATGGAGGTGCGCTCGCTCCAGTCGTGGGCCGCGGCCCAGCGCGACCCGGCCGCCCAGACCGCGCAGGCCCGGCCGGCCGGTCAGCCGGGCCAGCTCGCCGGCGCCGGCCGCTGAGCGTGGCGCCCGACCTGCGGCTCGACCTGCGCCCGGACGCCGCGTACGCGCGGCTGCTGCGCCCGCTGCTGTTCCGCTCCTACGGCGGCGACCCGGAGCGGGTGCACTCGGCCACGCTGCGGGCGCTGGCGGCGCTCGACGCGCAGCCGGCAGCGCTCGCGGCGCTGCGGCTGCTGACCCGCGGCCCGCGTCGCCCGGTGGAGGCCCTCGGGCTGACGTTCCCCGGGGTGGTGGGCTTGGCCGCGGGGATGGACAAGGACGGCCTCGCTCCGCACGCCTGGGCGGCGATGGGCTTCGGCCACGTCGAGCTGGGCACCGTGACGGCCACCGCGCAGCCGGGCAACCCGCGCCCGCGGCTCTTCCGGCTGCCCGCCAGCGGCGGGCTGGTCAACCGGATGGGCTTCAACAACGCCGGGGCCGCGGCGCTCGCCGCCCGGCTCGACGCGGCGGGCGTCCGGCGTGGCTCGCCCGCCCCGGGCGTCCCCGTCGGCATCTCCCTGGGCAAGACGAAGACGACGCCGCTGGAGGAGGCGGCCGGCGACTACCTGGCGTCCTTCGCGGCGGTCGCTCCGCACGCCGACTACGTCGCCGTGAACGTCTCCAGCCCCAACACCCCCGGGCTGCGGAGCCTGCAGGACGGCGCGACGCTGCGCGCGCTCGTCGCGGCGCTCGTGGCCGCGGCGCGGGCGCAGGACCCGGCCCGCCCGGTGCCGGTGCTGGTCAAGGTCGCGCCCGACCTCACGCCCGAGGCGCTCGAGGACGTCCTCGACGTCTGCACGGGTGCCGGGGCGGCGGGGCTCGTCGCCACCAACACGACGCTGGCCCGCGACGGGCTCGCCGAGACCGACGCGTGGCGGGCGGGGGAGGCCGGCGGCCTGTCCGGCGCGCCGCTCGCCGTGCGCGCCCGCGAGGTCGTCGCGTTCCTCGCCGCGCGCACCGACCTGCCGGTCATCGGGGTCGGGGGCATCACCAGCGCCGACGACGGCCAGGCCCTGCTCGACGCGGGCGCCCGGCTGCTGCAGGTCTACACCGGCTTCGTCTACGGCGGTCCGGCCCTGCTGCGGGCGGTCGACGCCCGTGCGGCGGCGCCGAGGCGGTCCGTCGCGACGTCACGAGGGGAGCGGGCAGCATGAGGGAGCCGTACGGGGTCCGGCTGGCCGCGGCGGTCGCGGAGCGCGGGCCGCTGTGCGTCGGCGTCGACCCGCACCCGGGGTCCTCGAGGCGTGGGGCCTGGAGCCGACCGTGCAGGGCCTCGAGCGCTGCGCGCGCGGCATGGTCGAGGCGCTCGGCGACCAGGTGGCCGTGCTCAAGCCGCAGTCGGCCTTCTTCGAGGCGTACGGCTCGGCCGGGGTCGCCGTCCTGGAGCGGGTCCTCGCCGACTGCGCCGCCGCCGGTGCGCTCTCGCTGCTCGACGTCAAGCGCGGCGACATCGGCTCGACCATGGACGCGTACGCCGCCGCCTACCTGGGCGAGGGCTCGCCGCTGGCCGCCGACGCGGTCACGCTGAGCCCCTACCTGGGGTTCGGGTCGCTGGACGGCGCGGTCGAGCTGGCCCGGCGCCACGGGCGCGGCGTCTACGTGCTCGCCCTCACCAGCAACCCGGAGGGGCCGCAGGTGCAGCACGCCCTCACCGCGGGCGGTGACGGCGCGGGGAGCACGGTCGGCCAGACGGTCGTCGACGAGGCCGCCCGGCGCAACGCCGGGGCCGAGCCGCTCGGCGACGTCGGCGTCGTCGTCGGCGCGACGATCGGGCGCACCGGGACGCGCTTCGAGCACCTGAACGGCTCGGTGCTCGCGCCCGGCCTCGGTGCCCAGGGCGGGACGGCGGCCGACCTGGCCGAGGTGTTCGGCGCGGCGCTGCCGCTGGTCCTGCCGACGACGAGCCGCGACGTCATGCGGGCCGGGCCCGACCCCGTACGGCTCAGGCGGGCCGCACGGGCGGTCGTGGAGTCGGTCGCCGGGCTGAGATAGGTTCGGAAGCCCCCGGGCCGGAGCGACGTCGTCGGTGCACGTCCACGACCTGCCCGAGCCCTGCGAAGACGTGAGAGGAGGACCCGGTGAGCATCCCCCCGTTGAGCGACGAGCAGCGCCAGCAGGCGCGGCACGCGGCCACCGAGGCCCGCCGCCGACGCGCCGAGGTCAAGCAGGCTCTGCGGACGGGTGAGCGGAGCCTCGCCGAGGTGCTCGAGGCCGCGGAGCACGACGACGTCGTGGCCCACACCAAGGTCGTCGACGTGCTGAAGTCCCTGCCGCGCGTCGGCGCTGTGCGCGCCGGCAAGGTCATGGAGCGCCTCGAGATCGCGCCGAACCGCCGCCTGCGCGGCCTGGGCAAGCACCAGACGGCGGCGCTGGTGGCCGAGTTCGCCCGGTCCGTCGACGAGACCTGAGCGGTGACGAGCCGCCTCACCGTCCTGTCGGGGCCGACCGCCGTCGGCAAGGGGACGGTCACCACCGCCCTCGCGGCGACGCACCCGGACGTCTTCGTCTCCGTCTCGGCCACCACGCGCCCACCGCGGCCCGGGGAGGTCGACGGCCAGCACTACCTCTTCGTCTCCGAGGCGGAGTTCGACGAGCTCGTCTCCTCGGGGCTGCTGCTGGAGTGGGCGGTGGTGCACGGCGTGCACCGCTACGGCACGCCCCGCGCCCCCGTCGTCGCCGCGACCGAGTCCGGACGCCCCGCGCTGCTGGAGATCGACCTGCAGGGCGCCCGGCAGGTGCGGACGTCCTGGCCCGAGGCGCGCTTCGTCTTCCTGGCCCCGCCGAGCTTCGACGAGCTGCAGCGCCGGCTCGTCGGCCGGGGGACCGAGACCCCGGCCCAGCGCGAGCGCCGGCTGCAGACCGCGCACGCCGAGCTGGAGGCGGCGTCCGAGTTCGACGCGGTGGTGGTCAACGTCAGTGTCGAGCAGGCGGTCGCGGACTTGGTAGCCTTGATGGGTCTGTGATCGAGCAGACAGACCGGCAGGCTGCCGACCGGGTCCCCCCGAGGACCGGACCGGGTCCGGCACAGCCCCTGCCCACCCGATGAAGAGGAACCCTGTGGCTCAGAACGCTTCCCAGACCGCTGCCGCCGAAGGCATCACGAACCCGCCGATCGACGAGCTGCTGACGCAGTCCGACAGCAAGTACCGCCTCGTGCTGTTCGCGGCCAAGCGCGCCCGCCAGATCAACGCGTACTACTCCCAGCTCGGCGAGGGCCTCCTGGACCACGTCGGCCCGCTGGTCGAGACCGCCGTGCAGGAGAAGCCGCTCTCCATCGCGCTGCGCGAGCTCAACGAGGGCAAGCTCACCGCGATCGACATCGACCCGGACGCCGAGGCCGAGACGACCGCCGAGCCCGACCCCTTCGCCTCCGCGTAGCCCCGTGAGCCGCGTCCTCCTCGGCGTCGCGGGAGGCATCGCGGCGTACAAGGCCTGCGAGCTGCTCCGGCGGCTGCGCGACGACGGCCACGAGGTGACCGTCGTCCCCACGGAGTCCGCCCTGACCTTCGTCGGGCGGGCCACGTGGGAGGCGCTGTCCGGACGCCCGGTCAGCACCGACGTCTGGAACGACGCGTACGAGGTTCCCCACGTCCGGCTCGGGCGCGAGGCCGACCTCGTCGTCGTCGCCCCGGCCACCGCCGACCTCCTGGCCCGCGCCGCCACCGGCCGGGCCGACGACCTGCTGACGAACGTCCTGCTCACCGCGACCTGCCCGCTGGTGCTCGCCCCGGCGATGCACACCGAGATGTGGCAGCACCCGGCGACCCGGGCGAACGTCGCGACGCTGCGCTCGCGCGGAGCGGTGGTCGTCGACCCCGCGGTGGGTCGGCTGACCGGCGCAGACTCCGGGGCCGGGCGCCTCCCCGAGCCCGCCGAGATCCTCGCGGTCGCGCGGACGGTGCTCGCCGCGCCGGGCGTCGCGCCGCTCGCCGCCGCCCAGGACCTCGCCGGTCTCGACGTCGCGGTCAGCGTCGGCGGGACGCGCGAGCACCTCGACCCGGTGCGGTTCATCGGCAACTCCTCCTCCGGCCGGATGGGCTGGGCGCTCGCCCGCGCCGCCCGGCTCCGGGGGCCAGCGTGCACGCCGTCGTCGCGCACACCGACGTCGCCGGCCCGCCGGCCGTCGAGGTCGAGCGCGTGGGCAGCACCGCCGAGCTGGCCGCGGCGATGACGCGGGCCGCGAAGACGGCCGACGTGGTCGTGATGGCCGCCGCGCCGGCCGACTTCACCCCCCGCGGGGCGAGCGAGACCAAGATCAAGAAGAGCGGCGACGGCGGGCTCGCCGTGGACCTGGTGCAGACCCCGGACGTGCTGCGCGGCCTGGTCGAGGCCCGCGAGGACGCCGCCCAGGTGATCGTCGGCTTCGCGGCCGAGACCGCGCCCGACCACGCACGGCTCGTCGCGCTCGGGCGCGACAAGCTGGCGCGCAAGGGCTGCGACCTGCTCGTGCTCAACGCCGTGGGCCACGGCCTGGTCTTCGGCTCCGAGGACAACGAGGTCACGCTGCTCGCCCGCACCGCGGGCGACGCCGGGGGAGAAGCGGTCGTCGACGGGCCGCACGCCGGCAGCAAGGACGTGCTCGCCCACCGGATCCTGGACGCGGCGCTCGCCCTTCGCCCGCGGGATAGGTTGCAGCGGTGACCGGACGCCTCTTCACCTCCGAGTCGGTGACCGAGGGCCACCCCGACAAGATCGCCGACCAGATCAGCGACTCCGTGCTCGACGCCCTCCTCGCCGAGGACCCGCACAGCCGGGTCGCGGTCGAGACGCTCGTCACGACCGGGCTGGTCGTCGTCGCCGGCGAGGTCACCACCGACGCCTACGTCGAGATCCCCTCGATCGTGCGCTCGCGCATCCTCGAGATCGGCTACGACTCCTCGACCAAGGGCTTCGACGGCGCCTCCTGCGGCGTCCAGGTGGCCATCGGCCAGCAGTCGCCCGACATCGCGCAGGGCGTCGACACCGCGTACGAGCGGCGCACGGGGGAGTCGGTCGACGACCTCGATGCGCAGGGCGCGGGCGACCAGGGCCTGATGTTCGGCTACGCCTCCGACGAGACGGCCAACCTGATGCCGCTGCCGATCGACCTGGCGCACCGCCTGGCCGAGCAGCTGTCCGAGGTCCGCAAGGACGGGCGCGTGCCCTACCTGCGCCCCGACGGCAAGACCCAGGTGACCATCGAGTACGACGGCGACCGGCCCGTGCGCCTCGACACGGTCGTCCTCTCCAGCCAGCATGCCGCCGACATCGACCTCGACGCGCTGCTCACCCCGGACGTGCGCAAGCACGTCGTCGAGCCGGTGCTCGAGCGCTTCGAGATCGACACCCGGGGCTACCGGCTGCTGGTCAACCCGACCGGCCGCTTCGAGGTCGGCGGCCCGATGGGCGACGCCGGGCTCACCGGCCGCAAGATCATCGTGGACACCTACGGCGGCATGGCCCGCCACGGCGGGGGCGCCTTCTCCGGCAAGGACCCGTCCAAGGTCGACCGCTCCGCCGCGTACGCGATGCGCTGGGTCGCCAAGAACGTCGTCGCCGCCGGCCTCGCGCACCGTTGCGAGGTCCAGGTCGCGTACGCGATCGGGCGCGCGCACCCGGTCGGCTTCTACGTCGAGACCTTCGGCACCGAGCAGGTCCCCGTGAGCCGCATCCAGGAGGCCGTGCTGGCGGTCTTCGACCTGCGTCCCGCCGCCATCATCCGCGACCTCGACCTGCTGCGGCCCGTCTACGCGCCCACCGCGCGCTACGGCCACTTCGGGCGCGAGCTCCCCGGCTCGACCTGGGAGCGCACCGACCGCGCCGACGCGCTCGCTGCCGCCGTCCGCGGCTGAATCTTGAGGGGGACGATCCCCCTCGCCCCCTGCCGAGGGTCCACTCGCTGGCGCTCGCGGAGCCCTGGGTCATGGAGGGGGACGATCCCCCTCGCCCCCTGGCGAAGGTCCACTCGCTGGCGCTCGCGGAGCCCTGGGTCGCGCCGCCGTCCTCGGCCTGCGGAGCGGCCGCCTAGGTTGTGCGGGTGATCGTCGGCTTCGACTACTGGCACGTGCTCAGCCACTACCCGACTCAGATCGGTCACCTGATCGCGCTGCACGCCGCGGCGGGCGACGAGGTGCACGTGGTCTCGGCCATCGGGCACGGCCGGATCGGGACCGTGGAGGCCGAGGTGCGGGCCGTCACCGACGTGCCGACGGTGCACGAGGTCGTCTTCGACCACACGCGCGAGTCGCCCGAGCTCAAGCTGGCCAAGTGCCGCGAGCTGGGGATCGAGCTCTTCTACGACGACCGCGAGGACGTCTGCCGGATGCTGTCGGAGAACGGCATCCTCGCGTTCCGGGTGCCCCGCGGCGGCAGCGCCGACGACCAGGCGGCCGAGCGGACGTGAGCCCGCGAGGGCGCGATCAGCCTCCGTCACCCGGCGAGGCTCCGCCGGTCGACGCGGTGCGCGCCGTGCTCCGCGGGCTGGTCACGGGCACGACGACGCCCTTCGAGGCGGAGGACTGGGCGATGCCCTGGGTCGCGGCCTGGGACCCGCCCGAGATGGACAGGGCGCGCTGGCGGGCGCTGACGACCTTGTCCGGAGCCGGGCTGCTCGTCGCCCCCGACGAGCTGCTGTTCGGTCCGGACGACTTCGCTGCATGGTTGCGCGACTTCGAGGACGGCCTCGAGCTCGACGGCGTCCTCGAGGACGACGCCGAGCGGGCCTGACCACTCGCCGGGCTCGTCCCGGCACCGGTTCACACCCAGATACGGGGCTGGCCTGTGACGGCCCGGAGGTCGGCGGTCTCGACGCCGTCGGCCGTTCGCACGTAGGGCATGAGCACGGTCAGCGCCTGCCCCTCGGCGTGCTCGAGGTCGACCTGGACGACGTCGGAGCCGTCCGGCATCGCGGCGTCGAGCACCACGGCGACGGCGCGGAAGTGGTCGCGCGCCGAGCGGAGCGCGACCCGGAGCCCCTCCAGCACCTCCGCCGCCGGGGGCGGTCCGCTGCCCTCGTCCCAGCCGGCCGCCGTCAGCGAGACCGTGCCGTCGACGTCCAGGGTGAAGGCCACGGGGGCGAAGCCGCCCTCGCTCAACCGGTCCTCGGCGTAGCGGAGCGCGTGGTCCAGCAGCCCGTCCAGGTCGTCCTGCGCCGGGGAGGACGCCCGGTCGCGCCACGTGGTCATCGGTCGGTCTCCTGGGCGAGGGGTGCTCCGGTCGCAGGGTCGTCGGGCCGGTGGTCGAGCGGCAGGTGCGTGCGGACGCGGATCCGGCGGGCCCGGCGAAGCACGGAGCGCAGCGACTGGGCGGCGGCCGTGCCGACGAGCAGGCCGAGCGCGAGCGCGCTCACCAGGGTCACCACGCCGAGGACGGTGGCCGTCGCGCCGCCCGGGTCGAGCGCGAGCTCGGTCGCCGACAGCACGCCGAGGCTGCCGGGCACGAGCAGCCAGAAGGACGGCAGGAAGACCACGAGCCGCGGCAGGTCGGGCACCACCGCCTCGACGACGTAGGAGCCCAGGCTGGCCGCGACCGCGCCGAGGAAGCTGCCGAGCACCGGGCCCGAGTAGTGCTGCCCGAGCCCCTGCGCGGCGAAGGCGAGCACCAGGACCACGAGGATCCAGGGCAGCAGCCGCACCGGCGGCGACTCCAGCAGCCCGATGCCGGCGCAGATCAGCACCAGCCCGAGCGGCGCGGTCCACCAGCCCAGGTCGTCGACGCGGACGTTGCGCAGGGCCTCGCGGGGCAGGTCGAAGAGCCGGGTGGCGGCGACGACGCCGAGGGTGAAGAGCAGGACCTGCACGAGGCCGAAGATCAGCCGCGACGACCCGGCCACCATGTCGCCGGTCGCGAGCTCCGACATCGCCGTCACCAGCAGCGCCCCGGGCAGCAGCACGGCCAGCGGCGGGAGCAGCGTCCGCAGCGGTCCCTCCACCAGCCCGAGGTCGGTGGCGGTGAACACCAGGCAGGCGACGAGGAAGGCCGCCACCACGGGCAGCAGCGTCGCGAGCAGCGTGACGCGCTGCGCCAGCCGGAACAGCGCGACCACGACCAGCGCGCCGAGCGCGGCCAGCACGACGTTGCGCCAGCCCGGCTGCAGGATCAGGGCGATGCCGGTGGCCACGGCGACCCAGCCGAGGTTCGCCAGCCACACGGGGTAGCGCGGGGGCTGGTGGCGCAGGTCCAGCAGCCGCTGGTCGGCGGTCGCGGCGTCGACGCGGCCGAGCAGGAGGTCGCGGCGGATCTCGCGGACCTGGGCCGCCTGGTCGAGCCGCAGCGCGCCGGTGACCGCCTCGTACGCCGACGGGGCCCCGCTCGACAGTGAGAGCATGACGCCGGTCGGGCCGGCCGCGATCTGGGTGCCGGGGTGGCCGAGCGCCCGGCCCACCTCGGCGAGCTCGTCCTCGACCTCGTTGATCGGCTGGCCGGTCGCGACCATCGCCGTGCCGAGGTGCACGAGCAGCGTCCGCGCGTCCTGCTCGGACGTCGTCCGCCCGCTCGTCGCCGTCACCGGCCCACCCTCTCACCGCCCGCCCCGTCCGTCGGGCACCCGTCGACCGGCGGTCCTGTCGGTGGCTCTGCCTAGGATCCGCGTGTGCCCGCCGACCCCGCCCCCGCGCCCGCGGAGCCGGCCCAGCCGTCGCAGCCGGTGGCCCGGGTCGCGGTGGACGTGCCGCTCGCACACCTCGACCGGCCCTTCGACTACCGCGTCACGCCCGAGCAGGACGCCGAGGCCGTCCCCGGCGCCCGGGTGCGGGTCCGCTTCGCCGGCCGGCTGCGGGACGGCTTCGTGCTCGAGCGCGCCGCCACGACCGACACCGACCGCGTGCTGGCGCCGCTGCACAAGGTCGTCTCGGCCGAGCCCGTCCTGACCCCGGAGACCAGCGCCCTGGTGCGGGCCGTGGCCGACCACTACGCGGGGACGTTCGTCGACGTCGTGCGGCTCGCGGTCCCGCCCCGGCACGCCGCCACGGAGAAGGCGGCCGCGGCGCGGGAGGCGGCCCGGACCGACGGCGAGCCCGAGACGCCCTGGCCGGCGCCGCGCGCGGACCCCTTCGCCGCCTACCCGGACGGGGCCGCGTACGCGTCCGCCCTGCGGGCTGGCCGCTCGCCGCGGGCCCTGTGGCAGGTGACACCGAGCGCGGCGCCGGTGTCGGACTGGGCGGCCGGGTTCGCCGCGGCCGCCCGCGCCTGCGTCGAGGGCGGGCGGGGCGCGGTCCTGCTGGCCCCCGACCAGCGCGACGTCGCTCGGCTGGAGGCCGCCTGCGTCGCGGCGCTGGGCCGGTCCCGCGTCGTCGCGCTGGTCGCCGAGACCGGACCGGCCGCGCGCTACCGCGCCTTCCTGGCCGCGGCCCACGGCCGGGCGCAGGTCGTCGTCGGCAACCGGGCGGCCGCGTACGCGCCGGTCCGTGACCTCGGCCTGGTCGCGCTGTGGGACGACGGCGACGACCTCTGGGCCGAGCCGCGCGCGCCCTACCCCCACACCCGCGAGGTGCTGGCGCTGCGGGCCCGGCAGAGCGGCGCCGCCGCGCTCTTCGCCTCGTACGGGCGCACCGCCGAGCTGCAGGCCTACGTCGAGAGCGGCTGGCTGCGCCCGGTCGCGCAGGCGCGCGCGGACGTGCGCCACGCGGCCCCGCGCGTCCGGGTGGGCGGCGACGACGACCGCGCGCTGGCCCGCGACCCGGCGGCGCGGGCGGCCCGGGTGCCGCACGACGTCTTCACCCTGGTGCGCGCGGCTCTGCCGACGGGTCCGGTCCTGGTGCAGGTCCCGCGGGCCGGCGGCCGTCTCGCCCTCGTCTGCCAGGACTGCCGCGAGCCGGTCCGCTGCGCCTTCTGCTCCGGCCCGACCGCGCTGGGCGAGGGGTCCGGCGCGACCATGACCTGCCGCTGGTGCGGGCGGCCGCAGGTCGACTGGGAGTGCCCGGTCTGCGGCGGCCACCACGTCCGCTCGCCCGTCGTCGGAGCGACGCGGACGGCGGCCGAGCTCGGGCGTGCCTTCCCCGGCGTCCCCGTGCTCCAGTCGAGCGGCGAGGGCCGGCTCGAGGGCGTCGGGCCGACCGGCGCGATCGTCGTCGCCACGCCGGGTGCCGAGCCACCGGCCGAGGGCGGCTACGCCGCCGCCGTGCTCCTGGACACCACCCTGCTGCTGCTGCGCCCGGACCTGCGGGCGTCGGAGGAGGCGCTGCGGCGCTGGTTCGCGGTCGTGGCGCTGGTCCGCGGCGGTGCGGACGGCGGGTCGGTGCTCGCCGTGGGGGACAGCAGCGGTCGCGCCCTGCAGGCGCTCGTGCGTGTCGACCCGGCGGGGTTCGCGGTCCGCGAGCTCGCCGACCGTGCCGAGGCGCACTTCCCGCCGGCCGCGAAGGTCGTGACCGTCGACGGCGCGGCGCCGGTGCTGCAGGAGTACGTGGGCCTCGTCCACGAGCCGCCGGGCACCGAGACGCTCGGGCCCGTCCCGCTGCCGCAGCGCGAGCAGCTGCCCGGCAGCGACGGCGAGCCGTTGCTGCGGCTCACGCTGCGGGCCCCGGTCCGCTCCGGCGGCGCGCTGGTGCGCGCGGCCAAGGAGGTCGCCGGCGTGCGCAGCGCCCGCAAGAGCGATGGCGCGGTCCGCGTGCGGGTCGACCCCGTCGTGCTCGGCTGAGCGCAGCGTCCGAGCGGAGCGAGGACGCAGAACCCGTAGAGTCAGCGGGTGCGAGTCGTCTTCTGCGGGACCCCTGAGGTGGCCGTGCCGGCCCTCGACGCGATCGTGGCGTCCGACCACGAGGTGGTCGCCGTCGTCACCCGGCCGGACGCGCCGAGCGGGCGCGGGAAGCGTCTGACCGCGAGCCCGGTGGCCCTGCGGGCCGAGGAGCTCGAGCTCGAGGTGCTCAAGCCGCAGCGCCCGCGCGACGAGGACTTCGTGGCCCGGCTGACCGAGCTCGCACCCGACTGCTGCCCGGTGGTCGCGTACGGCGCCCTGCTCCCGCAGCGTGTCCTGGACATCCCGCGCCACGGCTTCGTGAACCTGCACTTCTCGGTCCTGCCGCGCTGGCGCGGCGCCGCCCCCGTGCAGCACGCCGTGCTCGCCGGCGACGCCGAGACGGGCGCCACGACGTTCCGCCTGGTCCTCGAGATGGACGCCGGGCCCACGTACGGCGTCGTCACCGAGCCCATCGGTGCCACCGACACGTCTGGCGACCTGCTGACGCGGCTCGCCTACTCCGGCAGCGCGCTCCTGGTCGAGACGCTCGACGCCGTCGAGGCGGGGGTCCAGCCCGTCGAGCAGCCGGGCGAGGGCGTGACCATGGCGCCCAAGATCACCGTCGAGGACGCCCGGGTCGACTGGACCCGCCAGGCCGTCGAGGTCGACCGGCTCGTCCGCGGCTGCCACCCGAACCCCGGCGCGTGGACGACCTTCCGCGGCGAGCGCTTCAAGGTGTCCTCGGCAAGCCCCGGCGGCGGCGACGACGGCACGGCGCTCGCCGCCGGGGAGCTGCTGGTCGGTCGCCGTTCCGTGCTGGTCGGGACGGGTGCGGGCGTGCTCGAGCTGGGGCAGGTGCAGGCGCAGGGCAAGAAGCCGATGGCCGCGGCTGACTGGGCCCGTGGCCTCGGCGCCACCCAGGACCTCCGGCTGGGGGACTGACGTGCCTGCGCGGGTCGACCGCGCCCGCCGGGTTGCCTTCGACGCGCTGCGCCGCGTCACCGGCGAGGAGGCGTACGCCAACCTCGTCCTGCCCGGCCTGCTGACCGAGCGCGGCATCACCGGGCGCGACGCCGCCTTCGCGACCGAGCTCCTGAATGGCACCTGCCGCTGGCTCGGCACCTACGACGCGGTGCTCGCCGCCGCCGCCGGACGGCCGCTCTCCTCCCTCCAGCCCGCGGTCGTCGACCTGCTCCGCCTGGGCACCCACCAGCTGCTGGGCATGCGGGTGGGCAGCCACGCGGCGGTCAGCGCGACGGTCGACCTGGCCGCGGCGACGGTCGGCCGTCGGGTGACCGGCCTCGTCAACGCGGTCCTGCGCAAGGTCGCCGCCCGCGACCTCGACGACTGGGTCACCGCGCTCGCGACCGGGGACGGGCACGACCGGCTCGGGCTGGCGCACGCGCACCCCCGCTGGGTCGTCGACGCGTACGCCGACCTGCTGCCGGACGACGAGCTGGTGGCGGCGCTCGAGGCCGACAACGTCAGCCCGCGGGTCTCCCTCGTGGTCCGCCCGGGGCTCGCGGACGTGGACGAGCTGCTCGACGAGCTCGACGGGACGGGGGAGCGCAGCCGGCTCTCCCCCTTCGGCGTGCGCACCTCGGGCAACCCCGGCGACGTGCCGCTGGTCCGCACCGGTCGCGCCGGCGTGCAGGACGAGGGCTCGCAGCTGGTGGCCTGGGGCGTCACGAGGCCCGAGGCCGGCCGGGGTCCCTGGCTCGACCTCTCGGCCGGACCGGGCGGCAAGACCGCGCTGCTCGCCGGGCTGGCCGCGGCCGACGGCAGCCGGGTCCTGGCCGGGGAGCTGGCGCCGCACCGCGCCGGCCTCGTCGTGAGCGGTGCCCGGGCCTACCCGCTCGAGCGGCGCCCGCAGGTCGTCGTGGCCGACGCGACGCGGCCGGCCTGGCGCCCCGGGACCTTCACCCGCGTGCTCGCCGACGTCCCCTGCACGGGGGTGGGTGCGCTGCGCCGCCGGCCCGAGGCGCGCTGGCGCCGCGACCCCGCCGACGTGGAGGCCCTGCACCCGCTGCAGCGCGCGCTGCTCACCACCGCCCTGGACGCCGCGGCGCCCGGCGGCGTGGTCGCGTACGTCACCTGCTCGCCGCACCGGCGCGAGACCGTCGACGTCGTCGAGGAGACCCTCGCCGGGCGTGACGACGTCGAGGTGCTGCCCGTCGGGACCGTGCTCCCGGGCATCCTCGACGCGACCACGGGGCCCGAGGGGGAGTTCCTCCAGCTCTGGCCGCACCGGCACGGCACGGACGCGATGTTCGCGGCCTACCTGCGCCGCCGCTGAAGCCCGGGGCGGGATCTCGCTAGGGTCTCCTCGTGCCCAGACCGACGCGTGTCATGCCCAGCATCCTGTCGGCGGACTTCGCCAACCTCCAGCGGGAGATCGAGCGCATCCCGAGCGCCGACGCCCTGCACGTGGACGTCATGGACCTTCACTTCGTGCCGAACCTGACCCTCGGCCTGCCGGTGGTCAAGGCCATCCGCTCGGTGACCGCCCAGATGCTCGACATCCACCTGATGATCTCCGACCCGGACCGGTGGGCACCGCAGTACGCCGAGGCCGGCGCGGAGTCGGTGACCTTCCACGTCGAGGCCGCCGCCGCGCCCGTGCGCCTGGCCCGCGAGCTGCGGGAGCGCGGCGCCCGGGCCGGCATGGCCCTCAAGCCGGCGACGCCGGTCGAGCCGTACGCCGACCTGCTCGGCGAGCTCGACATGGTCCTGGTCATGACGGTCGAGCCCGGCTTCGGCGGGCAGTCCTTCCTCGACCTCTGCCTGCCCAAGATCCGCCGGGCCCGCCAGCTGATCAGCGAGTCGGGCGGTGACGTGTGGCTGCAGGTCGACGGCGGCGTCTCCGTGGAGACGGTCGAGCGCTGCGTCGAGGCCGGGGCGGACGCGCTGGTGGCGGGGTCGGCGGTGTTCGCCGCCGACGACCCCGACGCCATGGTCACCCGGCTGCGCGAGCTCGGTGACGCCGCGGCCCGTTGGGCCTAGGTCTTCGCCGGCCGCTCCTGCGCGCTCGCGCCGGCGAGCTTGCGCGGTGTCTGGGGCTGGTCCTTCTTGGGCGAGCTGCTGATCAGCGCGCTCAGCCAGCTCGCGGGCACCGAATTGTCGAGCAGCGTCGACTTGAGGAAGAGTGTCGCCGGGATGGCGAGCAGCGCGCCCAGGCCGCCGAGCAGGTACGCCCAGAAGATCAGCGAGATGAAGGCGACCGTGCCGGAGATGCCGACCGCGTCCCCGGTGAAGCGCGGCTGGATGATCGTCTGGATGATGACGTTGAGCGCGGTGTAGACGATCACCACGGCCAGGGCGCTGCCCGGACCGCCGTCGAGCAGGGCGATGAGGGCGGGCGGGATGACGCCGAGCACGAAGCCGATGTTGGGGATGTAGTTGGTCACGAAGGCGAGCACGCCCCACGTCAACGCCAGCGGCACGCCGATGATGAGCAGCGCCACGGTGTCGAGCACCGCGACGATCAGGCCGAAGATCGTGGTCACGACCCAGTACTTCCGGACGCGGTCGGCGAAGTTCTGCAGCCCGTCGGCGATGTGCGGGCGGGTGCGGCGGATGAGCGCGAGGCGCTCGCCGATGTCGGCCTGGTCGAAGGCCATGAAGATCACGACCGCGACGATCAGCACCAGCAGCGAGCCGAAGCTGGTGACGCCGCTGAGCAGGGTCTGCGCAGGGCCGGCCAGGCTGGTCAGCTGGAAGGAGCCCGCCAGCTTCTGGATCTGCTCCTGGCCGTAGCCCAGGCGGTCGGCCACGCCGAGCAGCGACTGGAAGATGCGGTTGAAGGCGGTGGCGTAGTCGGGGAGCTTCTCCACGAGCTTGAACACCGACCACACCACGGAGCCGAGGATCACGATCACGAGGGCGTAGATCGCCAGCAGGCTGACCAGGCTGGCCAGCGGCGACGGCCAGCGGTGCCTGACCAGGAAGCGCCGCAGCGGGGCGACCGTGATCACCAGCGTGAGGACGAGGAAGACCGGCGCGACGATGCTCGCGGTGCTCTTGAGCCCGACGCCGATGATCACCAGCCCGGCGAGCAGCAGGATGCCGAAGAAGACCGGGGCCTGCGGCTGGCCGGCGACCGGCGGCGTGTCCGGGGGCGCCTGCACCGACGGGCTGCGGGGCTTGCTGTTCTGTCCGGGCATGGTGCTCCTCCTGGTGGCGGACGGGGCGTGTCCGGCGGGTTGGGTCAGTTGCCCCTGCGACGGCGCAGGTAGCGCTCGAACTCGGCGGCGATGGCCTCGCCGCTGGCCTCGGGCAGCTCGGTCGCGTCCTGCTGCTCCTCGAGCGTCGAGACGTACTCCGCGACCTCGGTGTCGTCCGCGGCCAGCTCGTCGACGCCGCGCTCCCAGGCGCGTGCCAGCTCGGGCAGCTCACCCTGGTCGAGCGAGGTGTCGAGCAGCTGCTCGAGCGAGGAGAGCAGCGCCAGCGTCGCCTTGGGGCACGGCGGGTGCGAGACGTAGTGCGGCACGGCGGCCCACAGCGACAGGACCTCGAGCCCGGCCCGGGCGAGCGTGTCGCCGATGACGCCGACGATGCCGGTCGGGCCCTCGTACGTCGAGGGGACCAGCCCCAGCGACGTCATCAGCTCGCGGTCGTAGGTCGACGTCGACACCGGGATCGGCCGGGTGTGCGGGGTGTCGGCCAGCAGGGCCCCGAGGACGTGCACGCGCCGGGCGTTCGCCGACTGCAGCGCCGAGGCGATGGTCGTGGAGAACTGCCGCCAGCGCAGGTTGGGCTCCAGGCCCTGGACCAGGACGAGGTCGCGGCCGTCGGCGAGGCGGCCCACGCGGACCTCGGTGGTCGGCCAGGTCAGCTCGCGCTCGTCGTCGTCGGTCAGGCTCACCAGCGGCCGGTTGACCTGGAAGTCGTAGAAGTCGTCCGGGTCGAGGGCGAAGGCGAGCTCGGCGCCGTACGCCTCCTGGAGGTGGTCGACCACCCCGGTCGCGGCGTTGCCCGCGTCGTTCCACCCGCCGAAGGCGACGACGACGACGGGGTCGACCAGGCTCCTCAGGTCCCGGCCCGACCCGGGCGTCCGACCCGACTGCTCTGCCACGTCGGTCACTGTAACGAAGGCACCGTTCCCGACCGGCGCGCCGCGGCCCCACGAGACCCGGTGGTTTCACGGCTGCGTGAGAGGGTTAACGGCGTAAGGCGGGACGTCGTGCGCAGACGTCCGCCGACCACGTCGATGAGCACCACGACCACGACCACGAGGACGAGCCATGCCGACCGCAGAGGTCACGCGCACCGAACGGGTGCCGGGAGAAGGGGCCGACAAGCCCCAGGACATCCCCAAGCAGGGCTGGGTCCAGATCGCCAAGCGCGGCTGGGCCGAGGCCCAGGCGGACAACGTCCCGCTGCTGGCGGCCGGGATGGCGTACTACGCCTTCCTCGCGATCTTCCCCGCGCTGATCGCCGCGGTCCTGATCTACGGCTTCTTCGCCGACCCGGGGCAGATCAGCAGCCAGATCGACGCGCTGGGCACGGCGATCCCCGCCGACATCCGCAAGACGATCACCGACCAGGTCGCGCTCGCCTCCGGCAACGGTGCGGTCGGGTTCGGCGCGATCATCGCGATCCTGGTGGCGCTGTTCAGCGCCTCGGGTGGCATGGGCAACCTGATGACCGCCGTCAACCTCTGCTACGACGAGGAGGAGACCCGCGGGCTGGTCAAGAAGCGGCTCACCGCCCTGGTGCTGACCGTGGGCGCGATCCTCTTCCTGCTCGTGGTCGTCGCCCTGGTCGCGGTGCTGCCGATCGTCCTGCAGGTGCTCGGCACGAGCCTCGTGGCGACGGTCGTCGTGCAGGTCGTGCGGTGGGTGCTCGTCGTCGCGGTGATCTCGGTGGCGCTCGCCGTGCTCTACCGCGTCGCCCCCGACCGCGACGCCCCGAAGGTCCGCTGGGTCTCGGTGGGTGCGCTCGTCGCCACGGTGCTCTGGATCATCGCGTCGGTCGGCTTCTCGATCTACGTCTCGCAGTTCGCCAACTACGCGAAGACGTACGGCGCCATCGGCAGCATCGTGATCCTGCTGCTCTGGCTCTTCATCACCTCCTACGCGATCCTGCTCGGCGCCGAGATCAACGCCGAGTCGGAGCAGCAGACCATCAAGGACACGACGCGCGGCGCGCCCCAGCCGCTCGGGGACCGGGACGCCGTCAAGGCCGACTCGATCCCCGAGGGTGGGGACTCCGGCACCGCGGGCACGACCGGCGCGAGCGCCGGGACCTCCGACGACCGAACCCGTGAAGGGACAGCCAGCATGACCAGCGACAACGCCTCCGGCGCCTCCTCCCAGGCCGCCGCGGTGCGCAGCACCGTCGACGACCCGTCCGACAAGTCCGTCGGCGAGCTCTTCCGCTCCATGTCGGAGGACCTGAGCGCCCTCGTCCGCGACGAGATCCGCCTGGCCCAGGCCGAGGTCGGCCAGAAGGCCAAGAAGGCCGGCATCGGCATCGGGGCCTTCGGCGGCGCCGGCGTCGTGGCGCTCTACGGACTGGGCGTGCTGATCGCGGCCGCGGTCCTGGGGTTCGCCAACGTGGTCTCGCCCTGGCTCGCGGCGCTGATCGTCGGTGTGATCCTGTTCGTCGTGGCCGGCGTCGCGGCGCTCGTGGGCAAGAAGCAGCTCAGCCAGGCGGCACCGCCGGTGCCCACCGACACCATCGCCAGCGTCAAGACCGACGTGGCCGAGATCAAGGGATCGATCCGCAAGTGAGCGACAGCACCCCCAGCGACGAGAAGCAGACCCCCGAGCAGATCCAGGCCGACATCGAGGCGCGTCGTGAGCGCCTCGCCGCCAACGTCGACGCGCTGAGCGACAAGCTCGACGTCAAGGCGCACGCCCAGGAGGCCGTCCACGACGCGGGCGCGAAGGTGTCCGGAGCCGTGTCGGACGCCGTCTCCGGCGCGAAGGAGTCGGTCGGCTCGGCCGCCGGCTCGGTGGCGGAGGAGTCCCGTACGCTCGTCTCGAGGTTCCGGGCGCTGCCGTCGGCCACCCAGGCCGCGATCGGCGCCGGGGCGGTCGCCCTGGTGGTCGCCCTCGTCGTCCGCAGCGCCCGCGACTGATCCCGTCGCAGAAGCAGGAGCAACAGACATGGTGAACGCAGCCCAGCTCGCCTACCGGCCCGTCGGCATCCTCACCGGCATCGCCGCCGGCGCCGTCGCCGGGGCGATCTTCAAGCAGGTGTGGAAGCGCGTCGCGCGCCAGGACGACGCGCCCGACGCGCTGCAGTCCGAGTACACGCTGGCCCGGGTGATCGTCGCGGCGACCATCCAGGGCGCCATCTTCGCGGCCGTCAAGGCGACCGTCGACCGCCTCGGCGCCCAGGGGTTCCAGAAGCTGACGGGTGAGTGGCCGGGGGACTAGCCGGTCTCTGCGCCTTCCTTGCCGTGCTCGGGTCTGCCTCCGGCCGGCCCGAGCACGAGGGCGCTACGCAACCATCCGCCCGGGACGGCTCACGCTGTCCCGGGCTCTTGCGTCCCGGGCTCCCGCCAGACCCATCCACGCGTAGCGCCCTCGTGCTCGAACCGGCCTTCGGGGTGCGGTCCTCGCCCGGCGCAACGACCGTGGTGGTGGGGGAACGGACAAGGCCCGGTCGCCCTGCTGGTGCAGGACGACCGGGCCTCGGTCCTCGTACGGGTGGCGCCGTCAGGCGGCGTCGGTGCGGCTGGCGCGGCGGGGGCCCTGGCCGCTCCAGCGGCCCTCGCGGACGAGGCGGCGCTCGTGGGCGGTGAGGCCGCCGAAGATGCCGAACTCGGGGCTGGTGCGCAGGGCCCAGGCACGGCAGGTCGCCATGACCGGGCAGCGGGCGCAGATCTCCTTGGCCTGGTTGCTCAGCGCGTGGTGGGTCGCCTGGTCGCCGAGCGGGAAGAAGACCTCGAGGTTCTCGCCCACGCAGGCGGCGTCGGCGCGCCAGTCGGCGCGCCAGCTCTCGCCGCCGCCGGCGGGCATCTGGGACCGTCGGGGCGCATCGGCCGGCGCCGTGACGGTGGTCGGAGGGGACTTCGGACGCAAGGAGGCGCAGGGCTCGTCCAGCTGCCCGGCGCCTGGTGATGGTGCTCGTCTCACGTGGTCGGGGTACCCCGGCCTCCCCGCCCGAAACACAGGAGTGGTGTACGGGAGTCGGGGCCGGGCCAGGGTTCGCGGGCCACGGCCGCCCGCGGGCGGTGTGGAATAGTGGTCCGGACCCGTTCGGCGTTCAGGCGCTGGTCGGATGCTGTTCGCGGGCCGGTCAGGGGCCCGCGCGGACGAGGGTGAAGGCTGGGTATGACAGGAAACGCGACCTACGAGCTCAAGGACACGGCGGTCCTGTCGGTGTGTGCGGTCGAGGCGCCCGTGGTGGTGACCTCTGAGGCCTTCGACGAGCGGCTGATGCGCTCCTACGAGCGGACCGGGCTCCAGCCCGGGATGGTCGAGAAGCTCGCCGGCGTCCGCGAGCGGCGCTGGTGGCCCGAGGACGTGACGTTCGCCGACGCCGCGGCGATGGCCGGGGCCAAGGCGCTCGCCGAGGCCGGCGTCGACCCCTCGCAGGTCGGTCTCCTGATCAACACCTCCGTCTGCCGCGACGGCATCGAGCCGGCCAACGCCGCCGGCGTGCACGACCTGATGGGGCTGTCGACCAGCTGCCTGAACTTCGACGTGACGAACGCCTGCCTCGGCTTCCTCAACGGCATCCAGCTCGCCGGCTCGCTGATCGACTCCGGGCAGGTCGAGTACGCGCTCCTCGTCGACGCCGAGGGCCTGCGCGGCCTGCAGGAGAGCACGCTGGACCGCCTCGCCCAGGACGACGCGACGGCCGAGGACCTCAAGCTCCAGTTCGCGACCCTGACCCTCGGCTCAGGCTCGGCCGCCATGGTGCTGGGCCGGGCGAGCGAGCACCCCGAGGGGCACCGCGTGACGGGCGGCGTGAGCCGCTCGGGAACGCAGCACAAGGACCTCTGCTGGGCCGACATGACGCGGATGCGCACCGACTCGCGCGCGCTCTTCGAGGCCGGCATCGAGCTCGCCGGGCAGACCTGGCACGACGCCCTCGCCTCCGGTCGCGACTGGGCCGACGCCGAGTGGTTCATCGCCCACCAAACCTCCGTCGTCCACCTGCAGGCCATGGCCAGGGTGGTCGGCGTGCCCGACGAGAAGTTCCCCAAGACGGTGCCGACCTTCGGCAACCTGGCCTCCGCCGCCGTCCCGTTCACGCTGGCCAAGCAGGTCCCCATGATCAAGCCGGGCGAGCGGGTCATCCTGCTCGGCATCGGCTCGGGGCTGAACACCTCCTTCGCCGAGATCATCTGGTGACGTCCCCCGTCGAGCAGCCGGTCGACGGGCTGCCCGGCCTGGACCCGCGGTGGTCGCGCTTCCTCACGGTGGCCGACGCGTCCGGCCAGCCGCGACGCTGGCACGTCCTCGACAACGGGGTGGGCGCCGACGGCGGCCCCGTCGAGGGCACGATGCTCTGCGTCCACGGCAACCCGACCTGGTCCTACCTCTGGCGCCGGTTCCTGTCTGAGGCCCCGGCCGGCTGGCGGGTCGTCGCGGTCGACCAGCTCGGCATGGGCTGGTCCACGCGCCGCGCACCCGCGCGCCGGCTCGGCGACCGGATCGACGACCTCGGCCGCCTCACCGACGCCCTCGACCTGCAGGGCCCGGTGGTGCTGGCCGCCCACGACTGGGGCGGCCTCGTCGGCCTCGGCTGGGCCCTCGAGCACCGCGAGCAGCTCGCCGGGGTCGTGCTGACCAACACCGCGGTCTTCCAGCCGCTGGACCAGCCGTTCTCGGCGCTCATCCGCCTGGCCCGGACGCCGGCGCTGCGCCAGCTGGTCTGCGTGACGACGCCCACCTTCGTGCAGGGGGCGGCGGCGCTGTCGCGCCCGTCCCTCGACCGGGACGTGCGGCGGGCGCTGGCCGGCCCGTACGCCGACGCCTCCGAGCGGGCGGCGATCGGCGACTTCGTGGCCGACGTCCCCCTCGAGCGGCACCACCCCAGCCGCCTGCGGATGGAGCAGGTCGCGGAGGGCATCCGGGACCTCGACGTCCCCGCCCTGCTGCTGTGGGGCGGTCGCGACCCCGTCTTCACCGACCTGCACCTGGCCGACCTCGTCGACCGGCTCCCGCACGCCGACGTCCACCGCTTCGGGCGCGCGTCCCACCTCGTCACCGAGGACGTCCCCGAGACCGCCGAGATCGCCTGGCGCTGGGTCGACAGCCGGGTCGCGACCGCCGGGGCGGCGCCGTCGGAGCGCCCGCCCGCGCAGGTGGACCGCTCCGCGCTGTGGGCCCCCATCTCCGAGCGGGCTACCTCGTCGCCCGACGCCCCGGCGGTGGTGGAGCTGCACGACGGCGTCGTGAGCCGGACCAGCTTCGGCGAGCTCGAGCAGGGCATCGTCGACCTGGCCCACGGGCTGGTCGACCTCGGGGTCCGGCGCGGCGACCGTGTCGCGGTCCTCGTCACCCCGGGCCTCGGCCTGACGACGGCGGTCTTCGCCTGCTGGCGCGTCGGTGCCGTCGTCGTGGTCGCCGACGCCGGGCTCGGGGTCCGCGGCATGGCGCACGCGCTGCGCGGCGCCCGCCCCGATCACGTCATCGGCATCCCCAAGGCCGTCGCCGCGCTCGACGCCCTCCGCGTCCCCGGCCGGCGCATCGTCGCCGGCGACGTCTCGGCTCCCGTCGGGGCGGTGCTGCGCCACCCGGCCAGCGTCACCTCCCTCACCGTCCGCGGCGGCGTGCTGCGCACGCAGGGCGCCGTGCTGCCCGACCTCGGCGGCACCGACGAGGACGTGGCCGTCTTCTTCACCTCCGGGGCCACGGGACCGGCCAAGGGCGTCGTCTACCGCGCCGCCCAGCTCCAGGGCCAGGTCGCCCGGCTCGCCGGGCTGTACGCCGGCGACCGCGACGACGCCTGGGTCGCGGCCTTCCCGCTGTTCTCGCTCTACGGCCCGGCCATGGGCACCGCCGCCGCGGTGCCCGACATGGACCCGACCAGGGCCGGGACGCTCACCGCCTCCGCGCTGGCCGACGCCGCCGCCGCGGTCGACGGCCGGGTGGTCTTCGCCTCGCCGGCCGCGCTGCGCAACGTGGTGGCCACCGCCGGCGCATTGACCGACGCCCAGCGCGAGGCGCTCACGAGGGTCCGGGTGCTGATGTCGGCGGGCGCGCCGGTGCCGGTCGGCCTGCTGCGTCGCGTCCAGGCGCTGGTCCCCAACGCCGACCTGCACACGCCGTACGGCATGACCGAGGTGCTGCCGGTCGCCGACATCACCCTGCCGGGCATCGAGGCGGCGGGAGCGGGCGACGGCGTCTGCGTCGGCCTCCCCGTGCCCGGCGTGACGGTCCGGCTGGCCCCGCTCGACGCGACCGGCCGGGCGACCGGCGAGCTCACCACGCAGGCGGGCGTGACGGGGGAGATCCTCGTCGACGCCGACCACCGCAAGCAGCGCTACGACCGCCTCTGGGCGACCGAGCGGGCGAGCAGCCGCGACCCGGGCCACCACCGCACCGGCGACGTCGGGCACCTCGACGACGAGGGTCGGCTGTGGGTGGAGGGCCGGCTGGTGCACGTGCTCTCGACCCCGGACGGGCCGCTGACGCCGGTCGGCGTCGAGCAGCGGGTCGAGACGCTCCCCGAGGTCGCCTCGGCGGCCGTGGTCGGCGTGGGACCGGCCGGCACCCAGCAGGTCGTCGTGGTCGTCGTCCCCGTCGCGGGGGCGTCGGCGCGCCGTCCGCTCGCCGCGGGGGCCCTGGCCGCCGCCGTGCGGGAGGTCGCCGGGGTCGACGTCGCCGCGGTGCTGGCCGTGCCGGCGCTGCCGACCGACATCCGCCACAACTCCAAGATCGACCGCGCCGCGGTGCGTGCCTGGGCCTCGCGGGTGCTGACCGGCGAGCGGGCGGGACGCCTGGCGTGAGGGTGCTCGTCACCGGCGCGAGCGGGATGCTCGGCGGCGCGGTCGCCCGGGCGCTCGCCGAGCGCGGCGACGAGGTGACCGTGCTCCAGCGTCGCCCGTCCGGGCTGGGGTTCCGCGAGGTGCTCGGCGACGTCGCCGACGCGACGGCGGTGCGCGAGGCCGTCGCCGGCCAGGAGGGCGTCGTGCACCTGGCGGCCAAGGTCAACGTCGTCGGGCTCGAGGCCGACTACGTGCGGACCAACGTCGTGGGCACGCGCAACGTCCTCGAGGCCTGCACGGCCTCCGGGGTCGGACGGCTCGTGCAGGTGTCGTCGCCGTCGGTGGCGCACGCCGGCTCGTCGCTGGTCGGGGCACCGGCCGGGCCGGCCGACCCGGCGACCGCGCGCGGCCCGTACGCGCGCACCAAGGCGCAGTCCGAGCTCGAGGCGCTGGCCGCCGACGGCACGGGCGAGGTGCCGCTGGCGGTCGTCGCCGTCCGGCCGCACATCGTCTGGGGACCGGGAGACACCCAGCTCGTCGAGCGGATCGTGGAGCGCGGCCGGGCCGGTCGGCTGCCGCTGCTCGGCACCGGCGCGCCGCTCATCGACACCACCTACGTCGACAACGCCGCGGACGCGCTCGTGGCTGCCCTGGACCGGGCGCCGGAGGTCCACGGCGAGGCCTTCGTCGTCAGCAACGGCGAACCGCGACCCGTGGGCGAGATCTTCGGCGACTTCTGCGCCGCGGCCGGCGTCGACCGTCCGACCCGTCACGTGCCCGCCCGGCTCGCCGTCGCGGCGGGCGACGTGGTCGAGAGGCTGTGGTCCCTGCGGCACCGGGACGGCACCGGGCAGCCGCCGATGACCCGCTTCCTGGCCGAGCAGCTGTCGACGGCCCACTGGTTCGACCAGCGGCGCACCCGCGAGGCCCTGCGCTGGACGCCGTCGGTGAGCATCGCCGAGGGGCTCGAGCGCCTCGCGGCCTCCTTCGGCCGCCGCTGACCGAGCCCGGCGGGGCAGCCCTGCCCCTTCCGGAGACGACCACTGGTCAGCAGTGGGCGTTCCTGCCCCGGTCTTCCGACCACTACCGACCACTGGTCGGGGTCGCGGGCCCACCCGCCCGGGTGAGCCGGCGCACAGCCTGCCTATGAACCTGCTGAAGGGTGTCCCGGCCCCCTTGGTTGCCCGGTAAATCGATTAAGAATGGTCCTCGTAGGCAACGACGCCGATCCAGCACCACCGACGGCGAGGAGCCTCACCATGAACGCGTTCACGAACTCCGACGAGAGCACCTTCGGCCTGGGCGGGGCGTCCTCGCACGCGGCCGACGTGGCGGCGGGCTTCCGCTGGGTCGTCGACCCCTCGGGCGAGGGACTCACCACCAGCTCGCACGACGCCGACATCCGCGCGGGCTACGACGACGCCGACGCGGTTCTGCACGACGGGACCGGCCTGCACCGCTGAGGTCGGCTCGAGCACGGAGCAGGAGCGGGTCCGGCCCTCGGGTCGGGCCCGCTCCCTCGTCCTCAGCGCGGGGTCGCGCGACGGAACCTCGACCAGAACAGCGCGGCCCGGGCCGCGTTCATCCCGCAGGCGCCGTGCACGCTGCCACCCGGGTGCGCCGAGGCCGAGGCCAGGTACAGCCCGCGCACCGGGGTCTCGCTGCGGCCCGTACCGGCAAAGGGACGGAACACCAGCTGCTGCTCCAGGCTCATCGTCCCGCCGTTGATCGAGCCCCCGACGAGGTTGGCGTTCCGGGCCTCGAAGTCGGTCGGCGTGAGCACCCGCCGCGCCCGCACCACGGAGCCGAACCCCGGCGCGTACGCCTCCAGGCGCGCCTGCACGCGGTCGGCGAACCGCTCCACCTCGGCCGCGTCCCACCGGCCGGTGAGCCCGTCGTCGCCGGCATCGCCGCGCACGTGCTGCGGGACGTGGGTGTAGACCCACAGCGACTCGGTGCCGGCGGGTGAGCGGGTCGGGTCGGTGGTCGACATCTGACCGACCAGCAGGAACGGGTCGCGGGGCACGACCCCGGCGTCGATCTGGGCGCTCGACACGCTCATCTCGGCCACCGAGTCGGCGACGTGGACGGTCCCTGGCGCGTACGCGGGCGTCCCGGCCCACGGGACCGGGCCGCCCAGCGCGTAGTCGATCTTGAACGTCGCCGGGTCGCGACGGAAGCCCTCCATCTTCCGCGTCGTCCGGGCCGGCAGGTCCTCGGCGGGGACGAGCCCGCCGAACAGCTGCTCGGCGCCCACGTCGGCGAGCACGGAGCGGCGTACGCGGACCTCGCCCTCCGGCGTGCGCACGGCCACCGCGCGGCGGTCGCGCACCTGGATCCCGGTGGCCGGGGTGGAGCAGGCCACGGTGCCGCCGGCCGCCTCGAACCGGCGCCGCAGCGCCTGCGTCAACGCGCCCGCACCCCCGGTCGGCGCGGGGAAGCCGACCGTCTGCCCGAGCATGGTGAGCAGCAGCCCGACGAACCCCGACACGGGCGCGTCCAGGCCCACGTCGGCGTGCGAGGCGTTGCCGGCGAGCAGCAGCTCGGGCCCGTCGCCGCCGAAGCGCCCGTCGAGCAGGTGCGTCGCCGGCGCGAGCATCTCGCGGACGAAGCCGTACGGGCCCACGCGGGCGAGCGCCGGCAGCAGCTTGAGCCCGCCGCGCACGGGCGGGATCGGGGTCAGCAGCGACTCCACGAGCCCGGGCTGCACCGTGCGCCAGCGGGCGACCAGCGCGTGCCAGGCCTCGCCGTCGCCGGCGTGCGCCTGCTCGAGCAGCCCGGCGGTGACGTCCTCGTCGCGGTGCAGCAGCGCCCACGAGCCGTCCCGCCGCGGGTGGCCGAGCACGGCGGGGGCATGCGACCACTCCAGCCCGAAGTCCTCGAGCCCGAGCGAGGTCAGCGCGGGCGAGACCGCCGCCATCGGGTAGAAGGCGCTGAACGTGTCGCTGACGAAGTCCGGGTGGACCTCGCGGTCGCTCCGCACGGCCCCGCCGACGTCGGGCTGGGCCTCCAGCAGCAGCACCTCCCAGCCTGCGTCGGCCAGGCGGTTCGCGGCGACGAGGCCGTTGGGCCCGGCGCCGATGACGACGGCGTCGACCTCACGGGGGAGCGGCATGGGTCCAGTGTCCCCGAGCGCGGCGACCCCCTCCCACGGGCGTGGCCCGGGCGTGGATTCGTGTGGTGCGCCCGCCACCGGGAACAATGGCGGGGACATGACGCCCTCCTCACCGATCCCCGCCGCGCCCGACCCCGCCTCCCGGCCGGCCGCCCTGCTCTGGGACTTCGACGGGACGCTCGCCGACACCGAGCCCATCTGGATCCGGGCGGAGTACGACCTGATCGGTCGCCTCGGCGGCCGCTGGTCCGACGAGCACGCCCTCCAGCTCGTGGGCAACTCGCTGATCGACTCCGGCATCTACATCGTCAACGCCATCGACCGGCCCGACCTCGACCCGGCCTGGGTGATGGACCAGCTCGTGGAGCAGGTCGTCGCCACCCTCCGGACCGGCGAGGTGCCCTGGCGGCCGGGGGCGCTCGCGCTGCTCGAGGCCAGCCGGGTCGCGGGCGTGCCCTGCGCGCTGGTCTCGGCGTCGTACCGGGTGATCCTCGACGCCGCGCTCGCCGCGCTTCCGCCGGGCAGCTTCACCGCATCGGTGGCAGGCGACGAGGTCACGAGCGGCAAGCCGCACCCCGAGCCGTACGAGCGCGCGTGCGCCGAGCTCGGCGTGGACGCGCGCGACTGCGTCGCCTTCGAGGACAGCGAGACCGGCGCCCGCTCGGCCAACGCCGCCGGGGCCCTGGTCGTCGCCGTCCCCAACCACGTCGCCATCCCCGCGGCCCCGCGCCGGGTCGAGCGCGCGTCGCTCGCCGACGTCGACCTCGCCGGCCTGGCTTCGCTCCTGGACGAGGCCGATGCGCTCGTCTGACCGCCCGCGCCGCAGCCGCGCCCTCCGCCCCACCCGCCGGTCGGGCCGGGGCGCGCTCGCCGCCGCCCTGGCCGTCGTCGTCCTCGGGGCGGCCGGCTGCACCGACGCCACCCCGCCGCCGGCGCCGACCACGCCGGGGGAGACCCCGCGGCCCTTCACGGTCATGTCCACCGACCGGGTCACCGTCACCGACCCGGCTGCGGCGACCGACGAGGCGTCGAGCATGTTCGCGCTCAACGCCTTCCAGCGGCTGATGACCGCCCCGCCCGGTGCGAGCGGCTTCGCGCTCAAGCCCGACGCGGCGCGCGACTGCGGCTTCATCGAGTCGCCGACGGTCTACACCTGCACCCTGCAGAAGGGCCTCACCTTCGCCGGCGGCGACCCGCTCACCTCCAGCGACGTCAAGTTCAGCATCGACCGTGCGCTGCGCCTCGACGTGCCCGGCACGTCGACCTCGCTGCTCTCGGCGCTGCGCCGCATCGACACCCCTGACGACGTCACCGTGCGCTTCGTGCTCAGCCGCGTCGACGTCCAGTTCGGGTGGGCGCTGGCCTCGCCGGCCGCCTCGATCGTCGACGAGGACCGCTACGACGCCGACGAGATCCGCAGCACGAAGGATCCGGCCGTGGGCTCGGGGCCCTTCGTGGTGACGTCCTTCGACGACGACCGGATCGTCTTCGAGCGCTTCCCGGACTACCACGGCTTCACCCCGGCCGCGATGGACTCGATCACCTTCGTGACGGTCCCGGACTCGGCGACCATCGAGGACGCCATGGAGAAGCGGCAGGTCGACGTGGTGTGGCGCGGCCTCAACGCCGCCGCCGTCACCCGGTTGTCCCAGCAGGTCGGGGCCAGCGCCGAGAAGGTCACGGCCAACGGCTTCAGCGAGCGGGTGCTGGGGGGCACGCGCGTCGAGCTGCTGCAGTGGTCGCCCGACTCCCCGGCCCGCTCCAACAAGGCGCTGCGGACGGCGATCGCGCTCGCGCTCCAGGGGGACCGGACACTGGACTCGATCATCCCGAACGGCATCACCGGGCACGAGTCGACGTTCCCGCAGGGAGGCAAGGTCAAGCCCAAGGTGACCTGGAAGAACCGCATCAACCTGACGCTCGCGTACGACGAGACGGCGCCCAACGCGCGGGACCTCGCCGACACGGTGCGCAACCGGCTCGAGGACACCGGCGGCCTGAGCGTGCGCCTGGCGCCGGGCCGCTCCGACGCCGACCTCGTCCTCGTCGACCGCAAGGCCTGGACCTCCACGCCCCTGGCGTGGCTGCAGGCCTACGTCGACGACCCGCTGCCCGCCGCGGCCAACGCGGTCGAGGCGACCCGGAACTCCTACGTCGCCACCACCGACGACACGGCCTCGGCGCGGCTGCTGAGCACCCTCCAGCGCCAGGCGGCGAGCGACCTCGTGCTGCTGCCGATCAGCCAGTCCGACGAGACCGTCTGGGTGCGGGCGGGCGCCGACATCAACGGCGGCTCGTACGGACCCGGCTGGCAGCTCGGCCTCTTCGGGATCACGGCGTGAGCGCCGGGACCGCGGACGGCGCCACGACCGACGCCGTGACCGACGCCGTGACCGACGCCGTGACCACCGTCGACACCCCGCAGCCGGCGCCGGTGCCCTCCGGCGTCCGCATCGGGCCGCTGCGCGCGGGGGAGCGGATCACGCTCACCGACCCGAAGGGCCGGCGCCACTCGGTGCTGCTCGCCGAGGGCGGCACCTTCCACACGACGAAGGGCGGCGTCAGCCACGACGCGCTGATCGGCGGGCCCGAGGGCGTCGTCGTCACCTCGGTCGGCGGCACCGCCTTCCTGGCGCTGCGGCCCCTGCTCAACGAGTTCACCGTGACGATGCCGCGCGGGGCCGCCGTGATCTACCCCAAGGACGCCGCGCAGATCCTGATGGCCTGCGACGTGTTCCCGGGCGCGCGGGTGGTCGAGGCCGGTGCGGGCTCGGGGGCGCTGACCTGCAGCCTGCTGCGGGCCGTCGGGCCGACCGGGTCGGTGCGCTCGTACGAGCGGCGCGACGACTTCGCCGCGCAGGCCCGGCGCAACGTCGAGTCCTTCTTCGGCTCCGCGCCGGAAGCCTGGGACCTGACGGTCGGCGACCTCGTGGAGCAGCTCGAGGCCGAGCCCGAGCCGCGGCCGGTCGACCGCGTCGTGCTCGACATGCTGGCGCCCTGGGAGTGCGTGGACGCCCTCGCCGAGCGGCTCGTGCCGGGCGGGGTGCTGCTCGCCTACGTCGCGACGACGACGCAGCTGGCGAGGACGGTGGAGACGCTGCGCGTGCACGGCGGCTTCACCGAGCCCGAGGCGACCGAGACGCTGCTGCGCGCCTGGCACGCCGAGGGGCTGGCCGTGCGCCCGCGCCACGACATGGTCGGCCACACCGGCTTCCTGGTCAGCGCGCGGCGGATGGCGCCCGGCTTCACCGCTCCCGCCCGCAAGCGGCGACCGGCGCCGGGGGCCTATGGCGAGGATTACACGGGCCCCCGCGCAGCGGCACCCGCCGAGGGTTCCGCCCGCGGGTAGCCTCGCCGCAAGGAGGTGGCGGCATGTCCGGTTCCAGCTACGGCTCTGGCCTCGGTGGTTCGTCCTACGAGGACCGCGAGTCCCTGCTCGTCCAGATCGGTGCGCTCCGCGAGGAGCTCGCCCGGCTCCGCGAGAGGGTCTCGGCCCACCCGCACGACCTGGCGGTCCTCGAACGGCGGCTGACCGACGCGCGCGCCGAGGCGCGCACGACGACGGCCAACAACGAGCGACTCGCGGCCACGCTGCGCGAGGCCCGCGACCAGATCGTCACGCTCAAGGGCGAGGTCGACCGGCTGGCGCAGCCGCCGGCGAGCTTCGGGGTGTTCATCGCCGCCGCGGAGGACCGGACGGCCGACATCTTCACCTCGGGCCGCAAGATGCGCGTGAGCGTCAGTCCCGACGTCGACCTGGAGGCCCTCGAGCCCGGCCGCGAGGTCATGGTCAACGAGGCCATGAACGTCGTGCGGGCCCTGGACTTCGACGAGGTCGGCGAGATCGCCACCCTCAAGGAGGTCCTGGAGGGCGGCGAGCGCGCGCTCGTGGTCGGCCACGGGGACGAGGAGAGCGTCGTCCGCCTCGCCACCCGGCTGCAGGAGGGCCCGATCCGGGCCGGTGACTCGCTGCTCATCGACCGGCGCGTGCACTTCGCGTACGAGCGCGTGCCCAAGCTCGAGGTCGAGGAGCTCGTCCTCGAGGAGGTGCCCGACATCGACTACTCGGTGATCGGGGGGCTCGGCGGTCAGATCGAGGCGATCCGCGACGCGGTCGAGCTGCCCTTCCTGCACAAGGACCTCTTCGCCGAGCACCAGCTCAAGGCGCCCAAGGGGATCCTGCTCTACGGCCCGCCCGGGTGCGGCAAGACGCTGATCGCCAAGGCGGTGGCCAACTCGCTGGCCAAGCGCGTGACGGAGAAGACCGGCGTCGAGGGGCGCAGCTTCTTCCTCAACATCAAGGGCCCCGAGCTGCTCAACAAGTACGTCGGCGAGACCGAGCGCCACATCCGGCTGGTCTTCCAGCGCGCCCGTGAGAAGGCCTCCGACGGCATGCCGGTGATCGTCTTCTTCGACGAGATGGACTCGCTCTTCCGCACCCGCGGCACCGGCGTCTCCTCCGACGTGGAGAACACGATCGTCCCGCAGCTGCTGAGCGAGATCGACGGCGTCGAGGGCCTCGAGAACGTGATCATCATCGGCGCGTCCAACCGCGAGGACATGATCGACCCGGCGATCTTGCGACCGGGCCGCCTGGACGTGAAGATCAAGATCGAGCGTCCCGACGCCGAGGCCGCGCGCGACATCTTCAGCAAGTACCTGCTGCCGTCGCTGCCGCTGCACACCGAGGACCTCGACGAGTTCGCCGGCGACGCCGAGCGCACCGTGCGCGGGATGATCGAGCGCACGGTCGAGCGGATGTACACCGACACCGAGGAGAACCAGTTCCTCGAGGTCACCTACGCCGGTGGGGACAAGGAGATCCTGTACTTCCGGGACTTCAACTCCGGCGCCATGGTGCAGAACATCGTCGACCGCGCCAAGAAGATGGCGATCAAGGACCTGCTCGACACCGGCGTGAAGGGCATCCGGATCGGCCACCTGCTCCAGGCGTGCGTCGACGAGTTCGCCGAGAACGAGGACCTGCCCAACACGACCAACCCGGACGACTGGGCCAAGATCAGCGGCAAGAAGGGCGAGCGCATCGTCTTCATCCGGACGCTGATCAGCTCGAAGAAGGGCACCCAGGCCGGCCGCTCGATCGATACGGTCACCAACACCGGGCAGTACCTCTAGGCGCTAGCTCGAGAGCGCTCCCTGAGCTCGTCGAAGGGCGTAGAGGTCGGCGTCCTCGCCCATGTCGAGGAGACGCCAACCCGTTCGGGGCCGTTCGACAGGCTCAGGGAGCGTCTTGTCAGGCAGCGCTCGCGGCGTACCGCTTCTGCACGTTCGCGCACTCCTCGCAGACGGTGCTGGGGATGACGCCCAGGCGCATCAGGCGGCCGAAGACCCAGCAGCCGGCGCAGAAGCCGAGCACCGACTCGAGCAGGGCGAAGACGAGCAGCACGGCGACGAGGACGGACGGCAGGACGGCGACGCCGGCGTACGCGGTCACGGCGGCGACCGTGGTCAGCACGAGGCCGATGCTCTGCGCGAAGCGCTTGGGCGGCCCGGGCACGAAGCGCGGCATGCCCAGCCGCGGGGCGACGACGTGCGTGGCCAGCCGGCCCAGCGCGCTGAACCGCGGCCCGGCGAGCGTGCGGGCCAGGAACCCGACCGCGAGCAGCACCAGGAGCCAGCGCCAGCCCGTCACCAGGGACAGCGCGGCGAGGACCGCCACGCCGGCCGCCACGGTCCGGGCAGCGAGCTCGTTCACCGGGTTGGGAAAGCTCAGCAGTTCGCGCACGCTGGCGGCAACCAGTCGTGGACCGCGGCTATTCCCGGGTGCACCTACCGGGTACTCCCGCTGGCGAGCAGGGCGGTGCCGGGCAGCACGAGCCGGCCCTCGACCTGCTGCGGGGCGGTGACGTCGGCGTACGCCTGCCGCATCCGCTCCTGCGCCTCGGGCGGCTGAGTGCGGTAGACGGCGCCGATGGTCGCGATCCCGCCGTCCGCCGCGCGCCACAGGTCGCCGGGCGCGACGCGGAGGACGACCTCCACCTCGCGCACCAAGACGCCCCTCAGGCCCGCCTCGACGACCAGTGCCTCGAGCCCGGGCGCGTGCGCTGGAAGTCGAGCGCGGGCGGCAGCGCCTGGCGCGGCGGCGGCTCCACGCCGGCTGCGGTCATGACGTCGTTCCAGAGCTGGTTGACCGCGATCAGCCGCTCGGGCCAGATCGTCAGGGCGACGCGGCCGCCGGGGACGGCGACCCGGGCCAGCTCGCGCACCGCGGCGCGCGGGTCGTCGGTGTGGTTGACGACGAAGTTCGCCCCCACGGCGGTGAAGGCACCGTCGGCGAACGGCAGCCGCGGCAGCCCGCCGACCACGACGGGTCCGGAGCCCGACGCGCGGGCCGCTGCCACCATCGCCGCGTCGGCGTCCACGCCCACGGTCCGCCAGCCCGCACCCGCCGCGGCCCGGCCGAGCGCGCCGGTGCCGCACCCCACGTCCAGGAAGCGGCCGCGGTCCGCCGGGCCGCAGGCCTCGACGACCTCGTCGACGGTCTGGGCGCACAGCGGGCCGAACGACACCGCGTACGCCTGCGGGTCGCCCCAGGACGTCACACCACGACCTTGCCGGGGTTGAGGATCCCGTGCGGGTCGAGGGCCCGGCGCACGGCGCGGTACATCTCGACCACGGCCGGTTCGGTCTCGGCCTCCAGCCCGCCCCGCTTGAGCAGGCCGACGCCGTGCTCTCCGGTCACCGTCCCGCCGAGCGCGATGGCGGCCGCGTGGATCTCCTCGAAGGCCGCCTGCGCGCGCAGCCGGGCCGCCTCGTCGCCGGGGGGCGTGACGAGCAGCGGGTGCAGGTTCCCGTCGCCGGCGTGGGCCAGGTTGGCGATGCGGACGTCGTGGCGCGCCGCGACCTCCTCGACCCGGGCCAGCATCGTGGGCACCGCGCGGAGCGGGACGCAGACGTCCTCGGTGAGCACCGGTCCGAGCCGCTCGAGCGCCGGGTAGGCCAGCCGGCGGGCGGAGAACAGGGCCTCGGCCTCCTCCTCGTCCTCCGACCGGGCGGCCCAGGTGGCCCCGGCCGCGGCGAAGCAGGCGCGCACGGCCTCGGCCTCGGCGTCGCCCGCCGCGCCCGGTGCGTCGACGCGGGCCAGCAGGATGACGGCGGCGTCCGTGCTCAGCCCCAGGTTCTTCCAGTCGTCGACCGCGCGCAGGCACTGCTGGTCGAGCAGCTCCAGGGCGGACGGTGTGACCCCGCTGCGGGTGACGGCGGCGACGGCCTCGCCCGCGGCGACCAGCGAGTCGAAGTACCCGACGACGGTCTGCTCGGCCGGCCGGGCCGGGCGCAGCCGGACGGTGACCTCGGTGACGACGCCGAGCGTGCCCTCCGAACCCACCAGCAGGGCCGTCAGGTCGTAGCCCGTCACGCCCTTGGCCGTGCGGCGCCCGACCCGGACCAGCTCACCGGTGCCCGTGACCACCTGCAGCCCGAGGACGTAGTCCCCGGTCACGCCGTACTTGACGCAGCAGACCCCGCCGGCGTTGGTGGCGACGTTGCCGCCGATGGTCGACCAGGGCGCGCTGGCCGGGTCCGGCGGGTACCAGAGGCCCTGCTCGGCCGCGACCGCGCGCAGGTGGGCGTTGACCACGCCGGGCTGGACCACGGCGTAGCGCTCCAGCGGGTAGATCTCGAGGACGGCGTCCATCGCCTCGAGGCTGACCACGACGGATCCGGCGAGCGCGTTGGCCCCGCCCGAGAGCCCGGTCCCGGCGCCGCGGGGGACGACGGGCACGCCGTGCTCGAGGCAGACCCGCACGACCGCCTGCACCTGCTCGGCGGTCTGCGGCCGCACGACGGCGAGGGGCAGCGCGTACGGCGCCCACTCGGCCTCGTCGTGGCTGTAGCGCTCCACCGACGCCGCGCCGGTGACGAGGGCACCCGTCGGCAGCGCTGCGTCGAGCGCGCGGTGGACGCGGTCGGTGTGGTTCGCGGCGGCGGGCGGGCTGCTGGTGAGGGTCACCGACCCATCCTGCCCACCGCCCGGAGGTGGTCGGGTCCGGGCATGGGAAGAGTCAGCGACTGCCTGCTCGGGGGTTCAGGTAGTCGCTGACTCTCGACGGGGACATCGTGCTCGACGGTCCCGCTGTTACAGAACCGCTGCTGTGACCTGCGCCACGCGGCGACCGGGCTCAGGCGCCGGCCGCGACCCGGTCGCCGCGGCGGCCGCGGGCACGGGTGACGAGCCGGGCCACCCCGCGCCAGCCGAGCAGGAAGACCGCGAGCACGACCGTCGTCACGACGACGAAGGACGTCTGCACGCCGCCGCCGGTCGCGTGCCGGACGAGCATGCCCACGACGACGGTCGTGACCCAGACCAGCGCGCCGGCCGGCAGGCCCCGGGGCCGCGCGCGGCTCGCGGGGACGAGGGCGACGAGCACCCAGCCGACCAGCCAGCCGACGACGAAGGGTCCTGCGGTCTGCGCGACGCCGGCGACCCCGAGTCCCTCGTCGTGGCTCGCCCGGCCGATGGCGGCGAAGACCACCACGAGCACGAGGTCGACCAGCGCGACCGTGGCTGCGCGTCCGACGGGGCTGGCGGCGGGACGGTCGGTCATGGCCGCGAGATTACGCTGGCGCCATGCCCGAGCCCGTACGCCGACAGGTCGTGATGGGCGTGGAGACCGAGTACGGGATCAGCGCCGTCCCGGCGGGGCGGGGCGACGACGACCTCCACCCGATGCAGCTGTCGAACCACGTGGTCAAGGCGTACGGGTCCGGCGGCCCGGTGCACGACGGTCGCCCGGCGGGCTGGGACTACGAGACCGAGTCGCCGCTGCGCGACATCCGCGGCTACGAGGTCGCGCGCTCCAACGCGCACCCCGACCAGCTCACCGACACCGACCTCGGGATGGCCAACGTCATCCTGACCAACGGCGCCCGGCTCTACGTCGACCACGCGCACCCGGAGTACTCGGGCCCGGAGGTGACGAGCGCCCTCGACGTCGTGCGCTTCGACAAGGCCGGCGACGCGGTCATGGCCATCGCGGCGCAGCGGGCGTCGGCGTCGGCGGGGCGCCAGATCCGGCTCTACAAGAACAACACCGACGGCAAGGGCGCCTCGTACGGCACCCACGAGAACTACCTGCTGCAGCGCAGCACGCCCTTCGACCGGGTGGTCCAGCAGTTCACGGCCTTCCTCGTCACCCGGCAGGTGTTCACCGGCGCCGGCCGGGTCGGCATCGGCCAGGCCAGCCAGCAGCCGGGCTTCCAGATCAGCCAGCGCGCCGACTTCTTCGAGGCCGAGGTCGGTCTGGAGACGACGCTCAACCGACCGATCATCAACACCCGCGACGAGCCGCACGCCGACGCCGCGCGGCACCGCCGGCTGCACGTGATCACCGGCGACGCGAACCTGTCGGAGACCTCGACCTGGCTCAAGGTCGGCACGGCCGCCTGGGTGCTGCGCGTGATCGAGGCCGGCGCGCTGGGGACCGACCTGCGCCTGGCCCAGCCGGTCGCGGCGATGCGGGCGGTCAGCCACGACCTGACCTGCCGCCGACCGCTCGAGCTGGCCGACGGCCGGCGGATGAGCGCCGTGGAGGTGCAGCGCGTCTACCTCGAGCGCAGCCGGGCGCTGCTCGCCTCCGTCGCGGCCGACGACCTGCCCGCGCCGGTGCGCGCCGAGGCGGAAGCCCTGTTCGCCGCCTGGCAGGAGACGCTCGACGCGCTCGCCACCGACGTGACGCTGCTCGCCGACCGTCTCGACTGGGCGGCCAAGCTGGCGCTGATGGAGTCCTACCGCTCCCGCGACGGCCTCGGCTGGGACGCCCCCAAGCTCGCGGCGATCGACCTGCAGTACGCCGACGTCGACCCGTCGCGCAGCCTCTACGCCGCGCTGGTGGCGCGGGGCCGGATCCGGCGGCTCGTGACCGACGAGGAGGTCGAGCGGGCGCGGCTGAGCCCGCCGCGCGACACCCGCGCCTACTTCCGCGGCCGGGTCATGGAGCTCTTCGGCTCCTCGGTCGTCGCCGCGTCGTGGGACTCGGTGATCTTCGACCTCCCCGACCGGCAGGCGCTGCAGCGGGTGCCGCTGCTCGACCCGCTGCGCGGCACCGCCGAGCAGGTGGGCGCCATGCTCGACGCCTGCAGCGACGTCTCCGACCTCTTCGCCGCGCTGGGGCGCTGAGCGCGTACGAGCCCCGGGCGCGGTGCGGGACGACCGAGAACTGTCGGTCCCGCTGACTAGGGTGGTACCAGTCCACCAGAGGAGTGCTCATGCCCGAGTCAGAGCAGGCCCACCGCCGGACGCGGAGGTCTGAGGACGAGGAGACGGTCGAGGAGATCCCGGCCGCCGACACCGCGCACAAGGCCGAGCTCGACTCCGACGTCGACTCCCTGCTGGACGAGATCGACGACGTCCTCGAGGTCAACGCCGAGGAGTTCGTCCGGTCGTTCGTGCAGAAGGGTGGCCAGTGAGCCCCAGCTCACCTGACGTGTCCCGCGGCGGGTTGCCGGCGGCGTTCCTGCGCGCCGGCACGTCGTCGTTCACCGAGCTCGCCACGGCGGTCGCGCCCGACGTGCTGCCCGGCTCCCGGCTCGCCGGGCTGCCCGGCACCGCGAGCCTGGGCGACCTGGCGCCGCACGGCACGACCATCGTCGCCGCGACCTTCCCCGGCGGCGTCGTCGTGGCCGGCGACCGGCGCGCGACGATGGGCAACATGATCGCCCAGCGCGACATCGAGAAGGTCTTCCCGGCCGACGAGTTCTCCGTGGTCGGCATCGCCGGGGCCGCCGGTCTGGCCGTCGAGATGGTCGGGCTCTTCCAGGTCGAGCTCGAGCACTACGAGAAGATCGAGGGCGCGCCGCTGTCGCTCGTCGGCAAGGCCAACCGCCTCGCGACGATGATCCGCGGCAACCTCCCGCTGGCCATGCAGGGCCTGGCCGTCGTGCCGCTCTTCGCCGGCTGGGACGAGGCGGCTCGGATGGGCCGGATCTTCTCCTACGACGCCACCGGCGGCCGCTACGAGGAGCACTCCTTCTTCTCCGTCGGCTCCGGCTCGATCTTCGCCCGCGGCTCGCTGAAGAAGCTCTACTCGCCCGACCTCAGCGTCGGCGACACGACGATGGCGGTCCTGCAGGCGCTCTACGACGCGGCCGACGACGACTCCGCCACCGGCGGTCCCGACCTCGCGCGGCGGATCTTCCCCGTCGTCATGGTCGCGGGGCCCGCCGGCGTCGAGCGGGTCAGCGACGAGCAGGTCGGCCAGATGGTCGACACCCTGGTCGGCGGCCGCCGCACCCGACCCGACGGACCGGAGGCTCCCGTTGTCTAGCCCGTTCTACGTCGCGCCCGAGCAGCAGATGAAGGACCGGGCCGACTTCGCGCGCAAGGGCATCGGCCGCGGGCGCTCGGTCGTGGTCCTGCACTACGCCGACGGCATCGTCTTCGTCGCCGAGAACCGCTCGCAGGCCCTGCACAAGGTCGGCGAGATCTACGACCGCATCGGCTTCGCCGCGGTCGGTCGCTACAACGAGTTCGAGAACCTGCGCCAGGCCGGCATCCGCTACGCCGACCTGCGCGGCTACAGCTACGACCGCACCGACGTCACGGCCCGCGGGCTGGCGAACGCGTACGCGCAGCTGCTCGGCGGCATCTTCTCCTCGGGCGGGGAGAAGCCGTACGAGGTCGAGATCATCGTGGCCGAGCTCGGTCCCGACGCGGCGGCCGACCAGATCTACCGGCTGACCTACGACGGCTCGATCGGCGACGAGGAGCACTTCGCCGTGATGGGCGGTTCGGCCGAGCCGAGCGCGGAGGTGCTGCGCACCGGGTACGCCGCCGGCCTCGACCTGGGCGCCGCCGTCCGCCTCGCCGTCCGGGCCCTCGGCTCCGACGGCGGCCCCGGCACGCCACCGCGCGAGCTGGGTGTCGACGCCCTCGAGGTCGCGGTGCTCGACCGCACCCGGGCGCTGCCGCGCAAGTTCCGCCGGGTGGCCGGTGACCGACTGGCCGCGCTGCTGGACGGGCGTGACGCCGCCGCCGCGGGTGCGGACCAGGCGCGGGCCAGCGCGTCGACGACCTCGCCGGCCGCGCCCGAGGTCGGGCTGCCCGACCAGCCGGGCGCACCGCCCGCCGGGTCGTGACCGCAGGACCCGCCGCGCCGGTCACCGTCGTCGTCGGCGCCGGGCTGGTCGGGGCGTCGATCGGGCACGCGCTCACCGCGGCCGGGTGGCCGGTGCACCTCGTCGACGCCGTCCCGAGCCACGCGGCGGTCGCGGCGGGGCTGGGCGCCGGCACGGCGGAGCCGGCCGATCCCGACCAGGTCGGTCTCGTCGTCGTCGCGGTGCCGCCCCGCGTCATCGCCGACGTCGTCGGGGAGAGCCTCGACACCTACCCGCACGCGACTGTCACCGACGTCGGCTCGGTCAAGGCCGGCGTGCTCGACGCGCTGTGGGAGCGCCCGGTCGACCTCACGCGCTACGTCGGGTCGCACCCGATGGCCGGCTCGCACCACTCGGGGCCCGTCACCGCCGACGGCGAGCTGTTCGTCGACCGGACCTGGGTCGTGACACCCCACCGCAAGAGCGCCGAGTCCTCCGTCGAGCGGGTGGTCGAGCTGGTCCGCGCGTGCCGGGCGCGCCTGGTGACCCTCGACGTCGACGACCACGACGCGGCCGTCGCCCGGGTCTCCCACCTGCCGCACCTGGTCTCGGTGCTCATGGCCGGTCACCTCACGAACGTCCCCGAGGAGGACCTCGTCCTCGCCGGGCAGGGCCTGCGCGACGTCACCCGGATCGCGGGCAGCGACCCCGGCCTCTGGCAGCAGATCGTCGGCGCCAACTCCACGGCCGTCCTGCGGGAGCTGCGCCAGGTCGCGGTGTCGCTGGACCGCCTGATCAGCGCGGTCGAGACCGGCCCGGCCGACCCGGCGCTGGTCCGCGAGCTCGAGCGCGGGGTCGACGGCACGCGCCGCATCCCCGGCAAGCACGGGGCCGCGCCGGTGCCGTACGAGCAGGTGGTCGTGGCCATCCCCGACGAGCCCGGTGCGCTGGCGCGGCTGTTCGGCGACGTCGAGGCCGCCGGGGTCAACGTCGAGGACATCGCCATCGAGCACGACGCGAGCCGCCAGGTCGGCTACCTCACCCTCTCGGTCCAGCCCGAGCGGGCCGAGGGGCTGGCGCTCGTCATGCGCGACGGCGGCTGGACGGTCGTCTAGGGCACCCGGTTCCGGCAGCGCCCGTCGGCGGTGACCACCACGCCCAGGCCCTGTCACCCCTCCGGGCGACAGGTCGGAGCAGGGTCGCGGGATCGATAGGGTGTCGGGATGCCTGACGCCTCCCAGACCCCCGAGACCGCCGGCGAGGCCGTGCTCAGCGACACCCCGCTCGTGGTGGCGATCGACGGCCCCAGCGGCTCCGGCAAGTCCAGCACCGCCCGCGGCGTCGCCGTCCGCCTCGGGCTGGCCAACCTCGACACCGGCGCGATGTATCGTGCCGCGGCCTGGCTCGCGATGCACGAGGGGCTCGACCTCGCCGACGGCCCGGCGGTCGCGCGGCTGGTCCGCGAGGCCGACCTCGACCTCGAGCTCGACCCCGCGCACCAGAGCGTCACGGTGAACGGCCACGACGTCACGCAGGCGATCCGCGAGCCCGAGGTCTCGGCCGCGGTCAGCGCCGTCTCGACGAACCTCGACGTCCGCGCCGACCTCATCGCCCGGCAGCGCCGGATCATCTCCGAGGCCCGGTCCGGCATCGTCGCCGAGGGGCGCGACATCACCACCGTCGTCGCGCCGGAGGCCCCCGTCCGGGTCCTGCTCGTGGCCGACGCGGCGGCGCGCATCGCCCGGCGCCACGCCGAGCTCGGCGGCGACGTGGACGCGGCGGCCGTGCACGACCAGGTGGTCCGGCGCGACCGCGACGACTCCACCGTCGCCGCGTTCCACGACGCCGCCCCCGGAGTGACCGTGCTCGACTCCACCGACCTCAACCTCGAGCAGGTCGTCGACGCCATCTGCGCGCTGGTGCCACCGGCGTTCGACCCGGCCGTCGCTCGCTGACGTCGGGGAGCCTCCCGGCTCCCCGCTACGCTGGAGGGCCGTGCGTGTCCCGATCCGGGGCGCGGAACACACCCTTCGGAGCACCATGACCGAGCCCATCAGCTCACCCCTGCCCACGCCCGCCCGCACCCTGCCCGTCGTGGCGGTGGTCGGCCGGCCCAACGTCGGCAAGTCGACGCTGGTCAACCGCATCCTCGGCCGCCGCGAGGCCGTCGTCCAGGACGTGCCCGGGGTGACCCGGGACCGCGTCTCGTACGACGCCGACTGGAACGGCCGCTCCTTCGTCCTCGTCGACACCGGTGGCTGGGCCCCGGACGCCCAGGGCCTCGCCGCGCAGATCGCCGAGCAGGCCGAGCTCGCCATCACCACCGCCGACGCCGTCGTGCTCGTGGTCGACGGGACCGTCGGCACCCTCGACAGCGACCAGGCGGTCGTGAAGGTGCTGCGGCGCAGCAAGAAGCCGGTCGTCCTCGCGGTCAACAAGGTCGACGACCAGCGCGCCGAGGCCGAGGCCGCGAGCATGTGGAACCTCGGGCTGGGCGAGCCGTACGCGGTCTCCGCGCTGCACGGCCGGGGCAGCGGCGACCTGCTCGACGCCATCCTCGACGCGCTGCCACCCACGCCGCCGCTCGACCTCGACCCCGAGCGCGGGCCCCGCCGGGTGGCCATCGTCGGCAAGCCGAACGTGGGCAAGTCGAGCCTGCTCAACAAGCTGGCCCGCCAGCAGCGCGTCGTCGTGCACGACATGGCGGGCACGACCGTCGACCCGGTCGACGAGCTCGTCGAGGTCGACGGCGAGACCTACGTCTTCATCGACACCGCCGGGATCCGGCGCCGGGTCAAGGAGGCGTCGGGGCACGAGTACTACGCGAGCCTGCGCACGCAGGGCGCGATCGAGCGGGCCGAGGTCTGCGTCGCCGTGCTGGACGCCAGCGTGCCGCTGACCGAGCAGGACGTCCGCATCCTCACCTCCGTGGAGGAGGCCGGGCGGGCGCTCGTCATCGCCTACAACAAGTGGGACCTGACCGACGAGGAGCGCCGCCACTACCTCGGCCGCGAGGTCGAGCAGGACATCGCGCCCTTCGCCTGGGCCTCGCACGTCAACATCTCCGCGCAGACCGGCCGTCACGTCGACCGGCTCGGCCCGGCGCTGCAGGAGGCGCTGACCTCGTGGGAGACCCGGATCTCGACGGGCAAGCTCAACGCCTTCCTCGGGCGCATCGTCGCCGCCCACCCGCACCCGGTCCGCAGCGGCAAGCAGCCGCGGATCCTCTTCGGCACGCAGGCCCAGGCCAGCCCGCCCACCTTCGTGCTGTTCACCAGCGGGCAGCTCGAGCCCGGCTACCAGCGCTTCGTCGAGCGCCGGCTCCGCGAGGAGTTCGGCTTCGTCGGCACGCCGGTGCACGTCGAGGTCCGGGCACGGGAGAAGCGCGGCAAGCGCTGACCCGGCCGCGCCGGCCCGGCCGGCGCGGCGCTCAGCCCGGGCTCAGCCGTCGGCGGTAGGTTCCCGGCTCACCGACGGAGGCAGGACATGCAGGGATCTGAGCGACCGACGCAGCCACGCGGCGTCGAGCGGCGGGGGAGCACCGCCCTCGAGGGCCGTCCGGTCGTCACGCACTGGTACGGGCCCGTGGGCACCCGGCTGGCCCACGTGGCCACCGGCGTCGGGCACCGGGTCGGCGCGCAGCCGGCGCTGGCCATCGTCCTGCTCGTCGGGGGAATCATCGCCTTCACGGCGTCGTTCCTCGTCAGCCGCGTCTACGACGCCGTGGTCGAGAACGACGGCGTCGCCATGCTCGACCGGCCGATGCTGCAGGAGGCGATGCAGCTGCGGCGGCCCTGGCTCGACGAGTTCTCCGCCGGCGTCGCGTACGTCTTCGGCCCGGTCGGGATGCCGCTCATCGCGGTCGCCGCGATCCTGCTGCTCGCGCTCACCAGGAGGTCCTGGACACCGGTGATCCTCGTCGCCGGGGCGGGGGTGGGCTCGCTGCTGATGACGATCGCCGGCAAGGACATCATCGGCCGGAGCCGCCCGCCGCTGGTGGACGCGGTCCCGCCGTTCGAGCACTCGCCGTCCTTCCCGAGCGGGCACTCCCTCAACGCGACCGTGGTCGCCGGCGTCGTCGGCTACCTGCTCTGGCTGCACCGGCACGCGGTCCTGGCCAAGATCGCCTGCGTCGTCGTCCCGGTCGTCCTCGCCGTCGTCGTCGGGCTGACCCGCGTGCTGCTCGGCGCCCACTGGTTCACCGACGTCCTCGCCGCGTGGCTCCTCGGCGCCGGCTGGCTCGCCGTCGTCGTCACCGCGCACCGTCTCTACCTGACCGCCCGCGAGCGCGGGGCGCCGGAGGCCCCGCAGCCGCGTGCCTCGACGCAGAGCCACGGGTCGCACCGGACCTGACCGGAGGTCCTGGCGTCGTCCGGGCCGGACGGCGCGAGCCGGTCCGACCTCACCGACGCCGGGACAGGCGTCGTCGGGGGACGTCGGGCATGGGGGTCCAGCGCAGGCGTGGCCGCACGGCCGGCGGCTCGAGGTCGAGGTCGAGCTGCGTGAGGACCTGGTCCACGGCGGTCAGCATCGACCCCTGGACCAGCCACCGGTCGGGGTGACGACGAGCGTCGACGTCCAGCAGCACGAGCTCGGTGAGCACCGCCCGCGACTCCCGCACGATCTCGGCGAGGCGGTCGTCGAGGGCGCCGAGCGGCGCCAGACGCCGGCCGTCCTCCCGCGGCGGCGCGCCCAGCAGGTCGCCGAGCGCACGGAGCCCGTCGGCGAGGTCGTCGAGGACGACGGCGAACGCCCGCCGCAGGTCCGACCCCGTCGAGCCGCCCGCGTCCTCGGACCGCGAGGCGGCGGCGATCGCGCCGAGGAGGGTCTGCTCGGCGGCCAGGCAGCGGTCCAGCCGCTCGACGGCACCCCGGAGCCGGTCGTGGACCCGGGCGGTCGTGAGGGCGCGCGCGTTCAGCGTGCGGCTCTCCTCGGTCGCGCGCACTGCGGCGTACGCGGCGGCGATCTCGCGGTCGACGTCGCGCACCCAGTCGGACCAGGCCGCCACCTCGTCGGGCTCGGGGGCGCGCCCGCCCAGGGCCAGCGCCACCTCGTTGAGCAGCGCGGCCTGGGATCGGGCGACGCGGCGCACGGCCTCGGCGGCCCGCGCGTTGGGGATGGCCACCGGCGCGACGAGGCTGAACCCGATCCCGACGACCGTCCCGACCAGGGTCAGGCCGACGCGCGCCTCGGCGGCGAGCGACGGGGCCGTCACCGCCAGGATGAGCATCGCGCTGATCGGCGCCTCGAGCGACTGCTCGGCGAGCCGCAGCACCTTCGCGAGCACGAGGGACGCGGCGATGACCAGGGCGAGGCTCCACCACGTGAGCCCCACGGTCGCGCCCACGGCGACGGCGACCAGGACGCCGGTCAGCACGGCGCCGACGCGGACGAGCCCCATCCGCAGCGTGCCGACCGCGGAGGCCTGCACGACGAGCAGGGCCGTCAGCGGCGCGGTCAGGTCGACCCCGCCTGCCGGGATCAGCCGACCGGCGACCACGTACGCGACGACGGCCGCGGTCGTCAGCCGACCGACCTGGATCGCGGTCGGTGCGAGGCGTGCGGGCACCTGCGACCACGAGGTGGGCGAGGTCGGCCACAGCCACCACAGCAGCGCGCGCAGGCGCGAACGCAGCCAGCGCCCCACCCGTGCCACCATCCCCGAGCCCCCGCCTCGTGCCGGTTCCGTGTCACGCTAGACGACGGGAGCGGGTCTCCTCAGACCGGCGGAGGACGACAGCTCCCCGGACCCGCCGGTCCGGGGAGCTGTCGGCGATGGTCGTGCTCAGGCGGTGGGGTTCCAGCCGTCGGTCCCCGCGAGGTAGGCCTTCGCGGTGAAGGCCGCCGCGTCCGCGTCGGAGAGCTGCGGCCGCGTGGCCGGGTTGACGACCTCCGCGCCGGGGCCGGTGTTCTTGTACTCGAAGAAGCGTCCGGCGGTCCACGGCGTCGCCGCGTCCCAGTCCTTCCACGGACCGGCGGTGGCGAGCGCCGAGCCGAGCTCGGTCTCGCGCACCACGACCTGCGCCTTGCCCTGCGTCGAGTACGGCCGCCCGAGGAACACCGAGCCCGGGTTGCCGTCGGTGACGATCGTGCTGCCCGTGACCAGGAACCCGTACGGCGAGGCCGCGTCGACCGAGCTGTCCGTCAGGCTCGCGCCCGGCCGGTTCAGCACGTGGATCGTGCTGCGCTCGATCACGGTCACCGCGCGACCGAGGACCAGGTCGGCCCCGCCCTCGAGGTGGCTGTTGCGCACGTAGACCCGGGAGAAGGTCGTGGCGTTGGCCGTGGAGACGAGCAGGGTCTGCTTGTCGCCGAGCATCCGCACGTTGTCGACGACCTGCTGGTCGCCGGCCTTGATCTGCAGGGCCGTCGCCTGCGCCCCCGCCGCGGTGGCGACGCTGGCGAGCGTCAGGTTCGAGACGGTCCAGCCCTTGCCGCTGATCGTCAGCGTGGCCACCGCACCGCCCGGCGCGGTCAGCACCGTGTCGGCCGCGTTCGTCGTGGCGCCGACGAGCCGGACGCCGTAGCGGTTGCCGCTGCTGACCGCACCGGCGTAGGTGCCGGGCTGCACGAGCACGGTCCGGTAGCCCTGGGCGGTGTAGTCGGCGTTGTCGGCCAGCAGCGCGATGCCGCCCGCGACCGTGGTCGCGTCGCCCGAGCCGTCGGCGGCGACGACGACGTCGGCCTTGACCGGCGTGGCCTTCGCGCCCGTCGAGGCGTCGGAGGCGTTCCCCGCGGTGTCGGTCGCCCGCACCGTGTAGGTGTACGTCGTGCCGACGACGGCCGTCGTGTCGCTCCAGCGCGTCGCGGTGACCCCCGCCCCGACCACCGTGGCCGGGTCGCCGCCGGAGGAGCGGAGCACGTCGTACGACGCGAGGTCGGCGTCGTCGACCTTGCTCCAGGCGACGGCCACCGAACCCTTGCCGAGCACCGTGGTGACGCCGGTGGGCACGGCCGGAGGCGTGGTGTCCCCGGCCGCCGGCGTCCCGGTGGCGACCGCGGAGCGCGCCGACTCGTTGCCCTGGGCGTCGACCGCGGTGACCTCGTAGGCGTACGCGGTGCCGTTGACGAGCCCGGTCTGCGTGAACGTCGCGCCCTTGAGCAGCGCGTCGTTCAGGTGCGTGGTCGCGCCCGCGGCGTAGACCCGGTAGCCGGCGAGGTCGGGCTCGCCGTTCGCGGTCCAGGTCAGCACGACCCGGCTGTCCCCGGCCCCGGCCTTGACCCCGACCGGCGCGGCCGGCGGGAGGCTGTCGGCCGGAGTGGCGGCGACCGTCGCCGCGACCGAGGTGTTGCCCGCCGCGTCGACGGCGACGAGCGCCCAGGTGTAGGTCGTGCCGTTGGCCAGCCCGGTGCTGCTGAACGCACCCCCGGTGATCCCGGAGCGGACCAGCGTGCCCGGCCCGACCACCACCGAGGTGCCGACCGCGCGGTAGAGCCGGTAGGAGGCGGCGTCGGGGTCGGCCGTCCAGGTCAGGTCGACCCTGGTGTCGGCGCCGGCCGCGACGAGGCCGGCCGGCGTGGCCGGCGCGGTGACGTCGGCCGGGGTGGCCGGGTCGGCGACCGGGGCGTACCAGGTCGGGGCCCCGAGCCATGCGGCGACGGTGTAGCCGACCGACGCCGCGGGGCTGAGCTGCGGACGCAGGTCGGTGACGCCCGAGCCGGCACCCGAGTTCGCGTACTCCGCGAACCGGCCGTCGACCCACTTGTAACCGTTGAAGTCCTGCCACACCTGCGCCTTGATGCCGGCGTTCAGGACCGTGTCGCGCACGACCGCCTCGGGAGCGTTGGCCGCCGTCGTCGTGCCCTGGGCGTAGCCCGCCCCGAGCCGGACGTCGCTGACCCCCGCGGCCGGGGCCACGGTCGAGCCGATCACCAGGAACCCGTGCCCGTTGGTGCCCGTGGTGCTGGGGACCAGCAGCGTGCCCGAGGTCTTGGTCGCGACGAGCGTCGTGGCGTGGACCACGAGGGTGGCGCGGCCCAGGACGACGTTGTTCGCGCCCGAGACCGTGGAGCCCTCGATGAGCTGGCGCGAGGTCGCGCCGGCCGTCGGGACGTCGGCCCAGACCGTGCGGTCCGTGCTGGTCAGCGTGGTGCGGTCGAGCAGCACCTTGTCACCCGTCATCGACACGGCCGGGGAGTTGCTGACCCCGGCGCTGTTGGTGACCGACAGGGCGCGCACGGTCACCGAGGAGCCGGAGACCGTCAGCGTCGGCGTCGCCGTCGCGTTGGTCAGCACGACGTCGGCGGGGTCACCGGTCGAGCCGACGACGGTGATCCCGCTCTTGGCGATCGTGGTCGTGCCGGCGTACGTGCCGGGCATGACCTTGACCAGCCACGGGCCGTTGGCCGGGCCCGCGTCCACCGCCGCCTGCACGGTGCGGTAGTCGCCGGACCCGTCGGTCGCCACCACCGCGTCGACCTTGAGCTGCGGCGTGGCGCTGGCCGTCGCCGAGGCGGCGGAGACGTGCCCGGCCGCATCGACCGCGACCACGGTGTAGCCGACGGCGGTGCCGTTGGTCAGACCGGCGTCGGTGTAGGAGGCCCGCGTCAGGGTGCCGCCCACCTGCGTGCCGTCGCGCAGCACGCGGTAGCCGACGACGTCGGGCTCGCCCGACTCGTCCCAGGTGAGGGAGACCTTGGCGTCCCCGGCCTTCGCCGACAGCCCGCGTGGCGCGGCGGGTGCCGTGTCCGGGGCCGCTGCGGCGACCGGGTTCCAGCCGTCGGTGCCGGCCAGGTACTTCTGCGCGGTGGCGTCAGCGGCCTGCGCGTCGCTCAGCTGCGGACGGTTCCCGTTCTGCGCCCCGGCCGCCAGGGCGCCCGGGCCGCTGTTCGCGTACTCGCTGAAGCGTCCGTCGGTCCAGACGTTCGGCGCGAAGTCGACCCAGGGCTGGGCGGTGCTGATGCCCTCGCCGATCCAGGTGTTGCGGATCGTCGTCTGGCCGCGCGAGCTGTCCGGCTGGGTGCCGTCGCCCCAGCCGCGCCAGGGACGGCCGAGGGCGAAGGTGCCCGGGTCGTTGTCGCTGACGATGCGGCTGTTGACGACCAGGTAGCCGTACGGGTTCTTGCTGGCCGTGCTCGGCGCGAAGACCGTGCCGCCGTTGTGGCTCGTCGCGTGGATCGTCGTCCGGTCGAAGACCGTGGTGGCGCGGCCGAAGACGAAGTCGACGTTGCCCTCCACGTAGGAGCCCACGACGTACTGGCGCGGGTAGCCCGTGCCGGTGGAGCTGATGTTGCCCTGGGCGTCGGCGAGCACGGTGTCCTGCACGCCGAGCAGCCGCACGTTCCGGTAGACCTGCCGGTCGCCGGTCATGCGCAGCGCGACGGCCTGGGTGTTGAAGTTCCCGATCTCGGGGTGCGCGTCCCTGTCGAAGGTGTTCGCGATCGTGAGGTCGGAGACCTTCACGTTCGACCCGGACAGGAACACGGTGTAGCTGCCCGAGGTGCCGCAGGTCGCGGCGTTGGTGACCTGCGGGCAGGTGCTCGCCGAGACCGCCGTGCCGTTGGCGTTGTCGAACTCGATGCGGACGTCCCGCGGGTCGCCGGTGGTCCCGGCGACCACCAGGTTGGCCTTCGTCGAGGCGACGACCTCGTGGTAGGTGCCCGGCTTGACCAGGATCACCGTCGGCTTCGCGGCGGTGCCCGCGTTCGCCGCGGTCAGGGCGGCCTGCAGCGAGGTGTAGTCGCCGCTGCCGTCCTTGGCCACGGTCAGGTCGGCCACGAGGGGCTGCGGGTTCGGCGTGACGGTCACCGGGGCGGCCGCAGCCGAGGGGTGCCCGGCCGCGTCGACGGCGACGACGGTGTAGGCGTACGCCGTGCCGTTGACGACGCCCTTGTCGGCGAACGTCGGCTTGACCACCGTGGCGACCAGGGTCGCGTCGGTCGGGGTGACCGTGCCGCCCTCGGCCCGGTAGACCCGGTACCCGGTGACGTCGGGCTCGGTGCTGTCGTCCCAGGCCAGCGTCACGAGGCCGTCGTCGGCGCCGGCGGTGAGGCCGGTGACCCCGGCGGGCGCGACGTCGGGAGCGGCGTCGACGACCGGGTTCCAGCCGTCGGCACCGGCGAGGTAGGTCTCCGGCGTGTACGCCGCGGCGTCGGCCGCGCTGAGCTGCGGACGGCCGGCGCTCGTGGTGCCGGCGGGCAGGGCGCCCGGCCCGGAGTTGGCCCACTCGGCGAAGCGGGCGTCCTGCCAGTGCGTGGTCGTGCCGCTGTTGACCATGTCGGTCCAGGTCTGCGTGGTGCTGACGACCGGACCGAGCCAGCTGTCGCGGACGACGACCTGCGCGACCGCGTTCTTGTCGGCGACCGACGTGCCGTCGGCCTGGGCCTGGCCGGGCTGCCACGGGCGGCCCAGGTTCTGCGAACCGTCCGGCGCGGTGCCGGTGAAGCGGCTCCGCGTGATCAGGAAGCCGTACTTCTGGCTCGTGTCGGTGCTGGCTGCGGTGACCGCCCCGTTCGGCGAGGAGCCGTGGTCGAGCGACCTCAGCACGCAGCCGTCGAAGACGGCGGTCGCGCGGCCGAAGAGGTAGTCGACGTCGCCCTCGACGTAGCAGTCGTGGAAGTACTGCCGCGAGGCGACGGTGGTGCCCGCGCTGTTGGCGTACAGGGTGTCCTGGTTGCCGAGCAGGCGGATGTTGTCGAAGACGAGCTTGTCGCCGGTGGACCGCATGGCCACGGCCTGGCCGTTGGCGTACGTCCCCTCCTTGTACGCGTTCTCGACCGTCAGGTCGCGCAGCGAGTCACCGGTCCCGGTGACCAGCAGCGTGGCGCTGCCCGAGGTCCCGTACGTGGCGGGCGTGCCGTCGTCGTTCTTGCCGCCGGTCGGCGTGCCCGCCGCCCGGTTGCCGGTGATGACGACGTCGGAGGCCGTGCCGGTCGAGCCGACGACGGTGACGTAGGGCTTCGCGATCGTGAGGTACTCGGCGTAGCGACCGGGCACGACGGAGATGACCGTCGGGTCGGCAGCGGTGCCGGCGGGAGCGGCGGCCAGGGCCGCGCCGAGGGTGGCGAAGGTCTTCACCCCGTCCGCGTGGGCCGGGTCGACGACCAGGTCGACGACCAGGGGAGCCGCGGCGATCGTGACCGTCACCGCGGCGCTGCGGGCCGACTCGGCACCGCTCCGGCTGATGGCCGCCACCGAGTAGCTGTAGATCGCGCCGTTGACCGCGCTGCTGTCGCTGAAGGCCGGCCGGTCGACGGTGCCGAGGACCGTCTCGACGCCCTTCTCGGAGCGGTAGACCTTCCAGCCGACGACGGCGGCGGAGCTGTCGTCGGCCCAGGCGAGGTGGGCGACGCGGTTGTCGGTGGTGACGGCCAGGCCGGCGGGCGCCGCCGGGGTCGTGGTCGCGGCCGGGAGCACCGGGTTCCAGCCGTCGCTGCCCGCGAGGTACTTGGCCGGGGTCGCGTTGGCGGCGTTGGAGTCGGTCAGCTGCGGCCGGTTGGCGTTCACGGCTCCGGTCGGCAGAGCGCCCGGGCCGATGTTCCTGTACTCGCTGAAGCGCGCGTCCTGCCAGCGGAAGTTGACCTTGGTCCCCGACGAGTTCGCCGTGGCCATGTCCTCCCAGGGCTGGTCGGTCGCGATGGCGGCCGGCAGCCAGGTGTTCTTGTAGACGACCGAGCCGATGGCGTCGGGGTCGGCGCTCGGGTGCCACGGGCGACCGAGGTGCACGGTGCCCGCCGCGGCCGAGGAGACGACCTTGCTGTCGACGACCAGGAAGCCGTACTTGCTGCCGGTGTCGGTGCTGGCGGCCGTGATGGCGCCGTTGTCGCTCTTGCCGCGGTCGAGGGAGCGGAGGGTCACCCGGTCGAAGACGGCGTCCGCCGCACCGAACAGGTAGTCGACGTCACCCTCGATGTAGCTGTTGACGTAGTACTGGCGGATCCGGGTGGTCGGCTTGGGGGTGTCGGCGAGCAGGGTGTCCTGGTTGCCGATCAGCCGGACGCCGTCGGCGACGAAGCGGTCGCCCTCGACGCGCAGCGCGACGGCCTGCTGGCTGGTGATCTCGGGGTGCGCGGCCTCGTCGAAGGCGTTGACGACCGAGAGGTTGGCCAGCTTGAGGTTCTTCGCCTCGGCGAAGACGGTGTAGCTGTTCGCGGTGCCGTACGGCTCGCCGTCGGTCGGGTCGATGGTCCCGGAGGCGGCGTCGTAGGTGATCACCGTGTCGCCCGGGCCGGCGCCGGTCCCGTGCAGCGTGACGTTCGGGCTCGAGAGGCGGAGCTTCTCGCGGTAGGTGCCCGGCGCGATCTCGAGGGTGTAGCTCTCGAGGTTCGTGGCCGGGATCGTCGCGAGCGCCGCGCCGATGGTCGGGAACTGACCGGCCGGGCCGACGGTGATCGTCTTCGTGACGACCGGCAGGGCGACGGGTGCCGTCGTCGAGGTGGCCGAGACGACCGTGGAGGCCGAGGAGAGGTTGCCGACGACATCCTGCGCGGTGATCTTGTACATCGACTTCACGCCCTGCGGGGCGCTGGTGTCGGCGAAGCGCGGGGTGGCCGTCACCGCGGCGGCGGTGGCCGTCGCGAGCAGCGGGTAGGTCTTGCCGGCGTCGACCGAGCGGTAGACGTTGTAGCCCGCGACGTCGGTGTCCGTCGGCGCCGCCCAGGTGAGGTCGATGCCCGCCTTGGTGCTGACGGTGGCCTTGAGCGAGGCCGGCGCCTTGGGCGCGACGTTCGGGTTGTTGGCCGTGAGCGAGACGTAGGACGACACGTTGCCGCTGGTGTCCACGGCGCGGATCCGGAAGTAGGCGACCTTGCCCTCGGTCACCGACGGGTCGGTGAAGGTGGTCGGCACGAAGGGCCTGTCCGCCCCGAGCAGCGTGACGTAGTCCCCGGCGCCGTTGCGCTTGAGCACGAGGTAGCCCGCGAGGTCGGCCTCCTTGTTGGCCGTCCAGGAGACGGTCATGCCGCCGCCGCCGGCGACGACGACGGCCTTCGGCGACGACGGGGTCGCCGGTGCGGTCGTGTCCTTCGAGGTGGCCGCCGAGACGGTCGCGGCGGGGGAGGACCCGACCGCGTTCGTCGCGACGAGGCGGTAGTAGACGGTCGTACCGGCCGGCGCCGAGCTGTCGGTGACGCTCGTCGCGGTCGAGGCAGGAGAGGCGACCGTGGCGAACGTGCCCGTGCTCGAGGTCGAGCGGGACAGCGTGTAGCCGGTGATGCTGCCGCTGGGCGCGGTCCAGGCCAGCGTGACGACGTTGGCGCTGCTGACGGTCGCCTTCAGCCCGGTCGGGGCAGCCGGGGCGGTGCTCGGGGCCGGCGCGGTGGCGGCCTTGGCCGAGACGCTGGCCGCCGAGGACGCGTTGCCCGTCCTGTCGACGGCGGTGACGCGGTAGTAGGCGGTGGCGCCGGCGGGCGCGCTGGCGTCGGTGAAGGCGGAGGTGGAGAGCGGCGACGAGGTGAGCGTCGTGTACGTGCCGCTCGAGCTGGCGGCACGGGCGACCTTGTAGCCCGCGAGGTCGGGCACCGCCACGTCGGCCCAGTCGAGGGCGATGCCGCCGCTGGTGGCGGTCGCCTTCAGGCTGCTCGGGGTGCTCGGCGCGCTGGTGTCGGTGGCCTTGACCGTCTGCACGCTCGACGGCTTGGAGACGTTGCCGCTCTTGTCGCGTGCGGCGACGCCGTAGTAGTAGGTCGTGCCGGCAACGGCCTTCGCGTCGGTGAGCGTCAGCGACGTCGTCGTCCCGACGGCGTCGGTCGCCGGGACCAGCGTCTTGCTGGTGGAGCGGTAGACGACGTAGGTGTCGAGGTCGGACGCCGAGACCTTGCCCCAGCTGACCTGGGTGCCGACGCCGCCGTAGTAGACGGTCTTGACGCTGCTGGGCACGGGCGGCGGCGTGGTGTCGGCGGCGGTGGCCGACGGAGCGATGCCGACCACGAGACCGGCGGCGGTGGCCGTCACCACCAGGCCGCGCACGAGACCGCGGGCAGGCTTGACGACGTGAGAAGACGCGCGAGAGCGCATGCGGATGTTCCCCCCGAAACAGTACGAAGCGTGAGCTCGCCCCCGAGCTGCACGAAAGGTCCCGCGAAACTTGCGGATTCCTGAGAGAAGTATGGCGAGCGTATAGGTAGTTGACAACCGAACCACGTGTGACGAGCGCCTCGTCGAACGCCCTGCGACACCATCGGGCGCTTGACTTGACACCATAGTGGTGTCACCATGGTGTCATGGATCTCGGGACGTACGTCGGTGACCTCCAGCGCCAGCTCGCCGCGGCCGCCAATGGCGGTACGGAGGAGACGCGGGTGGCCGCCGAGCGCCTGGTGACCCAGCTCGACGCCGCCGTGCGCGTGGTGCTCCTCGACGCGCTGTCCGCGGCCGCCGGGGAGATCACCCGCGACCTCGCTCCCGGCTCGGTGGACCTCCGCCTGCGCGGCCGCGAGGTGGACCTCGTGGTGAGTGCGCCGAGCGCCGACCCCGGCGCCGAGGACCGGCCCGCCGCGGCGGCCGACCTCGACGACACCAGCACGTCGCGCACCACGCTCCGGCTGCCCGACGCCCTCAAGGCGCAGGTCGACGAGGCGGCAGCCGCGGACGGCGTCTCCGTCAACGCCTGGCTCGTCCGGGCGGTGGCGTCGGCGCTGCAGCCCAGGCAGCGTCGCGCCGCCCACCGGAACCGCTCCGGCGGCGACAGCTTCGCGGGGTGGGCGCGCTAGCGCCGCCCCGCCCGTCCTGGACCACCCTCGGGACCACCACACACCGCACCACCAACAGCCCCGGACCGCCCGGGGCTGGACACGCACACCCTGAAGGGGGAGCCCGAGCATGCCCACCTATCCCACCCCGCACCCGATCGACCTCGCCGTCGACCTCCAGGTAGGAGCCCTCGAGGTCGTCGCCGGCGACCGCGAGGACACCGTCGTCACGGTCCTCCCGACCAACCCGGACAAGGAGGCCGACCGCCGCGGCGCCGAGGGCACCCGGGTCGAGCTGGTCGGCGACCGCCTCACGGTGGTCACCCCGAAGCCGCGCTTCAGCCTCGTCGGCCCGAGCGAGTCGGTCGACGTCCGCGTCGAGCTGCCGAGCGGCTCTCGCCTGACCGCCGAGGTCGCCCTCGGCGCCGTGCGCTCGTCCGGCCGGCTGGGGGCGACCCGGGTCAAGGCCGCGTCGGGACGCGCGCAGCTCGGCACCACCGGCGACCTCTGGCTCCGCGCCGGCCACGGGTCCGCCACGGTCGAAGCCGCCGAGGGCACGGTCGAGATCACCGCCGACCACGGCGCGATCACGGTCGGCCGCCTGGGCGGCGACGCGCTGCTCAAGGCCTCGCACGGCAGCGTCACCGTGGGGGAGTCGACGGGCGACCTCGAGGCCAGGCTCTCCTACGGCGACCTCGAGGTCACCCGCGCCCTCGGCTCGGTGACCGCCAGGACGGCGTACGGCAGCATCGCGCTGCACGAGGTGTCGAGCGGCTCGGTCGAGGCCGACAGCGGCTACGGCGAGATCGTCGTCGGCGTGCGCGACGGCGTGCCGGCCTGGCTCGACCTGGCGTCGAAGATCGGGCGCGTCCGCAACGAGCTCGACGCCGACCGCGCCCCCGCCGCGGGCGACCAGGCCGTCGCCGTCCGCGTCAGGACCCAGTTCGGCGACATCGGGGTGCACCGCTCACCCGAGCGCTGACCGCGGCTCGCCGGGCACCCGCGGCCGGTGCCGTAGGCTCGCCCGGTTCGTTGGTGGGCCGGTGGAGGGGGAGCGGGGTGGCCGAGCCGCAGACGCTCCTGGCCGACCGCTACCGGCTCGTCCGCCAGGTCGGTCGCGGCGGGATGGGCGTCGTCTGGGAGGCCAGGGACGAGCGGCTCGAGCGCCCGGTCGCGGTCAAGCAGCTCCGTCCGCAGGTCGGGCTCGCGCCGGAGGAGGCCGACCTCGCCAAGCGCCGGGCCATGCGTGAGGCGCGCATCACCGCGCGCCTCCACCACCGCAACGCGGTGCCCGTCTTCGACGTGGTCGAGCACGAGGGGCAGCCGTGCCTGGTCATGCAGTTCGTGCCCTCGGTGCCGCTCTCGAGCCGGTTGCGCGAGGGCGGTCCGCTGGACGTGCCGGAGACGGCGGCCGTCGGTGCCCAGGTCGCCTCCGCCCTGGCCGCGGCGCACCAGCTCGGCATCGTCCACCGCGACGTCAAGCCGGGCAACGTCCTCCTGGCCGACGACGGCACCGCGATGATCAGCGACTTCGGGATCTCCCACGCGCTCGGCGACGCCACCCTCACCTCGACCGGGCTGGTGCACGGCACCCTCGCCTACCTGGCGCCCGAGGTCGCCCGCGGCGCGAGCTCGAGCTCGGCCTCCGACGTCTTCTCCCTCGGCGCGACGCTGTACGCCGCCCTCGAGGGCGGCCCGCCCTTCGGCACGGACAGCAACGCGATCGCGCTGCTCCACCGGGTGGCGTCGGGCGAGTTCGCCGTGCCGGAGCACGCCGGCCCGCTCGAGCCCGTGCTGATGGAGATGCTCCGCGCCGACCCCGGGTCCCGACCGACCATGGCCGACGTGTCCGCGCGGCTCTCGGCGGTCGGGGCGGAGGCACCGGAGTCGGGGTCAGCGTCGGAGCCGGGAGCCGAGGCCACGCTCGCGCTGCCGGACCAGGAGACCCCGGTGGCCCCCGAGGAGGTCTGGACGACCCAGGTCCGCTCCCGGCGACGTCGCCAGGGGCCGTCCGTGGTGCCCGTGACGGAGCAGCTGAACGAGCAGCCGGACGACCAGCTGCCGGACGCGGCGTCGGCGGCGCCGGCCGGAGCGGACCGCCGGCGCCGGGGGCCGGTCGTGGCGCTGGCCCTGCTCGTCGTCGGGCTGGTCGTGGTCGGCGCCGTCGTCGTCGCGGGGCAGCTCGGCGGCCGTGGCTCCGGGGTGGCCGCCGATCCTGCGACCTCCCGCCCACCGCAGCGGTCGGCGTCGTCGGACGCGTCCGGCTCGGCGGGGCCCGGCTCCGGGAGCACCACCTCGTCCGCCGCGAGCACCCCGGGGCGCTCGCCGTCGCCGTCCGCGTCGGCGACGTCCGCCTCGTCCACCGCCTCGCTCACCGCGACGCCGAGCTCTGGCCGGCCGACCGCCGCGGAGCTCGAGGACGCGGTCACCCGCTACTACGCGCTGGTCCCCGACGACACCGACGAGGCCTGGCCGCTCCTGACGGCGAGCTACCAGCGCACGACCTCCGGCGGCCGCGCGTCGTACGACCGCTTCTGGGGCCAGGTCGACAGCGTCTCCGTCAGCAAGGTCGACGCCACGCCGCCCTCGGGTGTCGAGGCCACGGTCACCTACCGCCGCTCCAGCGGGACGGCGGTGGAACGGACCTCGTTCCGCCTCGTCCGTGACGACGGGGTCCTGAAGATCGACGGGTCGACGGTGCTCGGCCGGGGCTGACCCTCCTTCCGCCGACCCTCGTCGCCGACCCTCAGCCGCGACCGGCGTCGACGTACGCCTGACCGAGCTCCTCGCTCATCTGGCGGCCGTAGCGCTTCCACCAGGCGTCGGATTCCTCCCGCCAGGCGCTGACCGGCTTGCGGCCCTGCATGATGTCGGTCTCCAGCGCGGTGAAGCGGGTCTGCGACTGCGCGAAGCGGTCGGCCGCGGTGCGGGAGTAGAGGTAGACGGCGTCGTTGGCGGTGGCGCGGGGGACGAGCTCACGCAGCAGCCGGTCGCACGCCCGGGCGGCGTCGGCGTTGCCCGGGACGAAGTTCACCTGCGGCGCGTCGACGAGGTACTTCAGCCCGAGCTGGGCCGCGGCCGTGCCGCTCTTGGTCGGCACGATGTTCCCGTCCTCGAGCGCGAAGTCGGGGCCCTCGACGCCGTACTTGGCGGCCAGGTACTCGACGCTGCCGAACGGCGCGGCCAGGTAGTCGGCGATCCGCAGCAGGGCCTCGACGCGGTCGGCCGCGTCCTTGGAGATCGCCGAGAACCCGAACGACGGGAAGCTCAGCCAGAGCGTGCCCTTCCCGCCGCCGTCGAAGGCCGGGATCTCGTAGCCGTCGACCGCGAAGCCCTCGGTGTCGCCGTACGAGGCGTAGTAGGACGGCCAGGCGGTGAAGGCGTCGGCGGTGAAGTACGCCTTGCCGGTGCCGAACCAGGTCTTGGGGCTGGCCGAGGCGGTGAAGGCGTCCGGGTTCACGAAGCCGTCGGCGAAGAGGCCGCGGGCCGCGTCGAGGGCCTGCTCCTGCCCGGGGTCGGTCCACCAGCTCTGCATGGCGCCGTCCTTCCAACGCCAGAAGTTGGGGATGTCCAGCATGTTGCGGAGGAACTGCAGCGCGGGGGAGGTCAGCGCCCAGGTGCTGCTTCGCGGGTCGTTCACCTCCACGCACAGGGCGCGGAAGTCGGCGAAGCTCTGCGGTTCCTCGGTGATGCCCTTGGCCCTCAGCAGGTCGTCGCGGCGGTAGACGATGCCCGACGACACCGCCCCGCGCGGGGACGGCAGCCCGTAGATCCGGCCGTCGAAGCGGCCGACGTCCCAGCAGGACGTCGGGATGTTCGCGAGGTTGGGGTAGGCGAGGATCGCGTCGCCGGCGAGGTGCTCGGACAGGTCGAGCGCCTTCGCCGCCATCAGCTCGGGCGTCCGTGGGAAGTCCGGCGTGGGGCTGGCGAAGAACATGTCGGGCAGCGCGTCGCCGGCCACGGTCGTCGCGTACTTCACCCCGAAGTCGCTCTGCGGGACGATCTGGATCTGCAGCGGGCTGCCCAGCCGTGCGTTGAGGTTCGACCAGACCGAGTTCCGGTCGACGGCGGGCGGGATCGAGGAGAAGGTCTCGGTCAGGATCGTGACCGGACGTCCGTCGCCGGGGGTGGCGGAGACGGTCCGCACCGGGTCGGCGGGATAGCTGAAGTACGAGCTCGGGATCACCCCGTCGCTGGTCCCCGCGATGTCCGGTTTCGGCAGCCCCGTCCGGGGTCGGTAGGTGGGCGGTGCCACGGGCGGGCCGAGGTCCTGCGGGGAGGGCGGCGTGCCGCAGCCCGCGAGCTGGGTCGTGCCGAGCGCCAGGCCCGCGGCGCCGGTCAGGCCCAGGAAGCGGCGGCGGTCCATGGCGCCGGCGTGCGCGGTCATTTGGTCAGCCCTTCACGGCGCCGGTGATGACGCCCTTGGTGAAGTGCCGCTGGAGGAAGGGGTAGACGATCAGGATCGGCACGATCGAGACCAGCAGCATCGCCATCTGCAGCGCCGGCTGGGCGGGCAGCGACTCGGCCCCGGCGGACAGGTCCCCGGCCGAGAGCTGGGTGTTGTTGAGGACGTACGTCCGCAGCACCAGCGTCAGCGGCCAGCGGCTCTGGTCGTTGAGGTAGATCAGGGCGCCGAAGAAGGCGTTCCAGTAGCCGACGCCGTAGAAGAGCCCGACCACAGCGAGCACGGCCTTGGACAGCGGGGCGACGATGCGGGTGAAGGTCTGCCAGTCGCCGGCGCCGTCGACGCGGGCGCTCTCGAGCACCTCGGCGGGGATGCCCATGAAGAAGGACCGCAGCACGATGACGTTGAATCCGCTGACCAGGACGGGCAGCACCAGGGCTGCGAAGGTGTCGATCAGGCCGAGTCCGCGGACCGTCAGGTAGACCGGCAGCAGGCCGGGGGAGAACAGCAGGCTGAGCAGCACCACCAGCAGGGCGGGACGCGAGCCGAAGCTCCCGGGCCGGCTCAGGGCGTACGCCAGCATCGACGTCACGAGCAGGCTCAGCAGGGTCCCCACGACGGTCACGCCGATGCTCACCACCAGCGCCCGGGTCACGACCCCGCCGCTGAGGACCGAGCGGTACGCCTCGAGGCTCACCGCGTCCGGCCACAGGACGAAACCGCCCTCGGCGTCCAGGTGCTCCTTGCTCGACAGGCTCGTGGAGACGATGCCGAGGAAGGGCACCACGACGACCAGCACGGCGAAGCCGAGGACGACGAGCTTGAGCAGCGACTCGGGCACGCCGGGCCGGTTCAGCCCCGAGGACTCGCGGCGTCGACCCGGGCCGGCGGTGGAGGTGGTCTCGGCCGCGGGCTCGACGCGGGCGGCGGTGGTGGTCATGCGCGGTAGACCCCGTCCTCGCCGAAGACGTGCGCCACCTTGTTCGCCCCGACCACGAGGATCGTCGCGATGACGCCCTTGACCAGGCCGACCGCGGCCGAGGTGCCCCAGTCGCTGCCGAGGATGCCGTAGTTGAAGACGTAGGTGTCGATCACCTCGCTGGCCTCGGACCCGACCGCCTTCTGCTGCAGGATGATCTGTTCGAAGCCCACGTTCAGCGAGTCCCCGAGGCGCAGGATCAGCAGCAGGATGATCACGCCCTTGAGCGCGGGCAGCGTCACGTGCCAGAGCTGGCGCGAGCGGCTGGCGCCGTCGATCGCGGAGGCCTCGTACAGCGACTGGTCGACCTGCGACAGGGCGGCGAGGAAGAGGATCGTCGCCCAGCCCGAGTCCTTCCAGACCACCTGGCTCGTCAGCAGGCCGATGAACAGGTCGGGGTTGCCGATGATTTCCAGCGTCTCGGCGCCACGGCTGCGCAGGAAGCTGTTGAGCAGTCCGCTGCCGCCGAGCAGCTGCTGGAAGATGGCCACCACCACGACCCAGGACAGGAAGTGGGGGAGGTAGAGGACGTTCTGCACGATGCGCCGCAGCCGGTCCGACATCAGGCTGTTGATCATGAGCGCGAGCATGATCGGCGCAGGGAAGACGAAGATCACCTGGACCAGCGTCAGGACCAGCGTGTTCTTCACGGCGTTGACGAAGGCGGGGTCGCCGTTGACCAGGATCGAGAACTTCTCGAGGCCGACCCACTCGCTGCCGAGGATCCCGAGGAAGGGCTGGTAGTCCTCGAAGGCGATCACGTTGCCGAGCAGCGGCAGGTAGTGGAAGAGCAGCAGGGCCGCGATGCCGGGGACGGCCATGAGCACCAGCACCCGGTCACGGCGCAGCCGGGCCCGCCAGCCCAGCCTCGGTCGTGCCGCCACGCTGCTCACACCCGGTGCCCCTCACCTCGTCGTTCGGGAGCGCCATTGGAGCACGTGCCCCGCCGCGGCCGACGGAGGCTCGGCCGAAAACGGGTTCCGGCGCAGGTCGAGACCTCCGAGGCGACGCTGCCAGCCCGACCTACTCACCGGTGCTGGCGTCGAGCACGGCCGCGACAGCCCGCACGACGTCGACGGCCCCAGACCCGCACCAGCCGGCCCGGCCGCAGGAGACGCGTCACGACGGACGGTCCGCGGGGTCCTTGATCGAACCGTCGCGCTCGTCGCGCTCGACGCGCTCGACGAGCTGCCGCAGCGCGCGGACCATGAGGGCGCTCGTCACCCTCCGCCACACCAGGGCCGCGCCGACGAGCACGAGCGCTCGCGTCACGGGTCCGCTGCCGACGACCTCCCGGAACCCGGCCCCGTGCCGCCGTCGGGCGTACGTGGCCGCCCGGACCCCGAGGACGAGCGCGGGGACCTCGAGGGACACACCGACGACCGTGCCCCCGAGCATCACCGCCCAGAACCGGCCCAGCTGCTCGGGCGGCAGGTCCTTCGCTCTTGTCAACAGCGCCATCCGCTCCGCGCGGCGTGCCCGACGGCCTCGCACGGGCGCGGCCTAGCGCCGGACTGGCGGCACGTCGACCGTGGTGCCCTCCACGGCGCTGCGGCGCGCGGTGTCGATGACCGTGGCCGTGGCGACCGCGTCCCACGGGTCCACCGGCACACCTCCCTCGCCGCGGACGGCCGCGGCGAACTGCGCGTAGTAGGAGTCCCAACGGCCCCTCTCGCTCTCGACGGTCTCGTGCTCGTCGCCGCGGTGGAGCGTGCCCCACGCCTCCTGCGGCTCCCGGCCCCAGTCGTCGCCCTCGCTCGTCGGGGTGCGCCCGGCGACGAGCGCCTCCTCCTGACCGTCCATCGCCGCGGTGACGACGAACGTCCCCTCGGTGCCGGTGACCCGGAACCGCGGTCCCGTGGCGCTCTGGCGCCAGGCCCCGGACAGGTGCGTGCGCATCCCGCCCTCGTGCTGCAGCAGCAGGCGGAAGTCGTTCTCGAAGCCCGGCTCGACCTCGCGGGTCTCCGCGTACACCCGCACGACGGGCCCGAAGAGGAACAGCGCCTGGTCGACGAGGTGGCTGCCGAAGTCGCGGAGCAGGCCGGCGCCCGCGACCGGCGGGGCGAGGTCGGGGGACCACCGCTCGAAGGCGGACTCGAACCGGAGGACCTCGCCGAGCCCGCCCTCGGCCAGCACGCGGCGCACGGTCAGCAGGTCGGAGTCCCAGCGACGGTTCTGGTAGGGGCTGAGGAGCACGCCCTCGCGCTCGGCGAGCTCGACGCTGGCCCGGGCCGCGTCCGCGTCCAGGGCGAAGGGCTTGTCGCAGACGACCGGGACCCCGCGGCGCAGGAGGTCGTCGGTGACCTCGGAGTGCGTGGCGGCCGGTGTGCTGACCGCGACCGCGTCCACGCCGGCCGCGACGAGCGCGTCGACGGTGTCGAAGACGGCCACGCCCGGGTGCTCGGCCTCGACCTCGGCCCGCCGCTCGGGCGACCGGGTGACCACCCCGGCGAGCGTCGCGCCGGGTGCGCCCTCGATCAGCGGCGCGTGGAAGTAACGCCCCCCGAACCCGTAGCCGACCAGCCCGAACCTCACCGCCGCGTCTGTCACCCGGGGATCGTACGGGCGCACGCGGGCAGGCCGCCGACGGTCCTGGGCCGGACGGCGACCGAGACCTGAGCGCGATGTTGCGGCCCTTGAACTTTCACTGAAGTTGCCAATTCGTTATCTACAGGGCAGGCTCAGGCTTTCTTCAGGTCGGTGGCTGCGTCAGAGCAGCCACCGGCAATCGGCGGACACGACCCACGGGGGACGAGACGATGCCCAGAATCGGGACCTGGACGGCTGCTGCGGCAGCCACGGTGGCACTGCTGGCCGGAGGTCTGAGCAGCGCGCCGGCGTACGCGGACACGCCGACGCCCAGCGCGACGCCGAGCGCGACGCCGACCGCCACGGCCACCGGTTCGGCGGCCCCGCAGACGACGACGATCGACCTCCGCTACGCCGGCCAGGCCTCGACGGTGTCGGTGACCGACGCGCCGACGGTCGCCGACGCGATCACCCAGCTCGGCCTCGCGGTCGACGGTGACGACCGGGTCTCGCCGTCGCGTGACACCGAGGTCACCGAGGGCATGTCCCTCGTCGTCGACGTCGTCTCCGTCACGAAGACCAGCAAGAAGAAGACGGTCAAGTACAAGACGATCAAGAAGAAGACCTCGTCGATGATGCGGGGCAAGACGAAGACCGTCCGCAGCGGCCGCACCGGCAAGGTCACCACGACGACGGTGGTCACGACCGTCAACGGCGAGTCGACCACCGTGGTGACGACGAGGGTCGACCGCAAGGTGCGCAGCAAGATCGTCAAGGTCGGCACCAACAGGCTGAACCTGGCCCGGATGAAGCAGTGGAACAAGATCGCGCGCTGCGAGTCGGGCGGCAACTGGCACATCAACACGCACAACGGCTACTACGGCGGCCTGCAGTTCAACCTGTCGACGTGGAAGTCGGCCGGAGGGCGCAAGTTCGCGAAGTACCCGCACAAGGCCAGCAAGAACGAGCAGGTCCACGTGGCCAACACGCTCTACAAGAAGCGCGGTTTCCGCCCGTGGAGCTGCAAGCCCTGATCACGTGAGCACGCCCCCTGCGCCCGTCGGGCGCAGGGGGCGTTCCGCTGCCTCGGTCAGGCCGCGAGGCCGTCGATCGCCGTGACCTCGTCGGCGCTGAGCCGGAGCCGCGCGCCGGCGGCGTTGGCCTCGATGCGCTCGCGCCGGGCCGACTTGGGGATCACGACGAAGCCGTGCGCGACGTGCCAGGCCACGATCACCTGCGCCGCGGTCGCGTCGTGCGCCTCCGCGATCCGGACCAGCGTCGGGTCGTCGAGGTTGCTCGCCTTGAACGGGCTGTAGCCCTCGAGGACCACGCCGCGCTCGGACAGGCCGGCGGCGACCGCCGGGTCGTAGACGCCCGGGCTCCAGCGGATCTGGTTGACCGCCGGGGTCACGCCCGTCGCGCTGACGAGCTCGTCGATCTGGTCGAGCGAGTAGTTGCTCACCCCGATGTGCGTGGCCAGGCCGTCCTGCTGGGCCTTGACCACCTCGGCCCAGACCTCGGGCGACGCCTGGCCGTTCGGCGGCCAGTGCACCAGCCACAGGTCGACCCGGTCGAGCCCGAGCTTGGTCAGGCTCTCCTCGATCGTCTGCCGCTCGCGACCGGCGTGGTCGGGGGGCAGCTTGGTCGTGATGAACAGGGAGTCACGGTCGAGGCCGGAGTCTGCGAGCGCGGTGCCGATGCCGGCCTCGTTGCCGTAGCCGGTGGCGGTGTCGATGTGGCGGTAGCCCAGCTCGAGCGCCGTCGACGTCGCCTGGGGCGCGTCGTCGTTCTCGATCTGCCAGGTGCCGAAGCCGAGCAGCGGCATCGCGTGCTCGCCCAGCGGGACGGATGGTTCGGTGTAGTCGGTCACCCGCCCATCCAACGTCCTCGGTCGGCGCGACGGACGGGCGGGTCGACCTCGACCGGGCTCGGGCGGCCCGGTCTCACTTCACCTTCACCCGGTCCACGCCGGACGTGCCCTGCTGGGTCTTGCTCGTGGAGCCGGTGACCCAGAAGAAGGTGCCGGAGCGGGAGGCCTTGACGGTGGTCCTCAGCGTGCCCTTGCTGCTGGACGTCACGTTCTTGACCTTCGTGGCGTCACGGTTGTCGCGGGCGAACCAGAGCGTGGCCTTCTTCTTCGCGTACGCCTTGCCGTCGCGGGTGACGGTGCCCTTGACCGTGATGGTGCGGCCCTTCTTCACCGGCTCCGGGGTGGCGTTGATGCTGACGGCGACCGCGGCCCGCGGGTCCGCGAGGCCCTCGAGCCTGACGTGCTGGAACGTCGGCGTGCCGTTGATCGGGTCCCGGAACAGCAGACCGACCTCGCCGCTGCCGTTCTCGAAGGTCCCGTACTGCGCCCGCAGCACCACCACCTGGGTGTGCGGGGTGCCGTCGCACGTGAAGGAGGGGAAACCCTCCTGCCCCCGGAACGCGCCGCCCGTCGGTGTGTCGTACACGGGCTGGAACAGGGCGGGGCCGACCTCGACGTCCTCCGGCGCGCCGGCCGTCCCGCAGGTGTAGGCGAAGTCGATCTCGGCGTAGTCGGGTGAGGTGAGGACCGCCCTCGAGCCCTGGACGGACCAGCGCAGGTCCCGGTCGGTGGTCGCCGAGGCGGACGAGGGGACAGCGAGGGTGGCGCCGGCGAGCGCGGTCGCGGCGAGCACGGAGAGGGTCTTGGGGAGCACGGGGGTCTGCCTTCTGCTGGACGACGGGAGCCCGGAGCGTAGGACGGAGGACCCGGAACCGAGCCAATCTTGTGTCTCCTGCGCGACACAGCCGTCCGTGTCACCTGACGTGCGCGGGGTCCACGCGGAGCCCGGCAGCGTGAGCAGGCCGCTCGCCCGGCGCCGGCGGCTCAGCGGGCCCGGGCGAGCCCGAGGCGGGCGGGGTCGAGGCCGGGGAAGACGTCCTTCGTCGACACCCCGGTGCGCTTCTCGAGCAGCTCGGCGAGGACGGTGCGGTAGTCGGTCACCCCGGCCAGGTCGCCGCCGACCAGGTCCGACGCGTCGAGGCCGGGCCAGCGGCCGTACACCTGGCCGCCGCGGATGCCGCCGCCCAGGACGAGGCTGACGTTGCCGAGCCCGTGGTCCAGCCCGCCCGACGCGTTCTCGGCGACGCGCCGGCCGAACTCCGACAGGGTCACGAGGCTGACCCGGTCCTGGGAGGAGCCGAGGTCGGTCCAGAAGGCGGCGAGGGCCTGGCTCAGGTCGGTCAGCCGGTCGAACATCCACCCCTTGTCCGAGCGGCCGAGCCCGGCGTGCATGTCCCAGTCGCCGACGTCCACGGTCGCGGCGCGCAGCCCGAGCCCCGCCTTGACGAGGCGCGCGACGTCGCGCAGTGCGTCGCCCACGCCGCTGCTCGGGTACGCCGCCCCGTGCGCCGGGGTGGACGCCGACGAGGCGACGCGGCTCGTCGCGGACAGCGCCCGGAGGGTCGAGGTCGTCGGGGCGGCGAGGACGGGGGGCGCGTCCTGGTAGAGCGAGGTGAGCAGCGTGGACCACCGCTTGTCGTCCCCGGCCTTGCGGACCGCGTTGAGCTTGAACTCGGCCACGCTGCGCATCGACAGCTCGGGATTGGGTCCGATCATCGAGGCCGGGGCGTTGCTGCTGCCGACGGAGACGGAGGAGAAGGTCTCCGGGCTCCCGCCGGCGCCGACCATCCGGTCGAGCCAGCCCGTACGCAGGTGCGAGCCCGGCGCCGCGTTCTCCATCTGCTCCATCGCGGAGAAGTGCGAGCGCGTCGGGTTGGGCTGGCCCATCGCGTGCACGGCGGCGAGGTGGCCCGCGTCCCAGAGCGGCTTCAGCGGAGCCATCGCGGGGTGCAGCCCGAACATCGCGTCCAGCGCGAGCGTGCGGGAGGCCGGGACGGCGATGGTCGGGCGGGCGGCGTAGTAGGCCGGGTCCCCGACGGGCACGACCATCGAGAGGCCGTCGCAACCGCCCCGCAGGCTCAGGACCACGAGCGTGTCGCCGGTGTAGCGGGTCCCGGCGAAGGCGAGCGACGTCGCGAAGTCGGGGCCCGACAGTCCGGGGACGGTGGCGAGCGCCCCGAGCGCGCCGGCGGCGGCGAGCAGCGAGCGGCGCGACACCCCGGCCGCGCGGACCCCCTCGGGGCAGCCGCAGGCTTGCTTACGGGTCTGGTCGGCGCTCACCGGACGAGGAAGTTCGGGGAGTCGAGCAGGGCGGCGGCCAGGTGCGGCAGGTTGTGACGGATCAGCGCGTCGTCCTTGCGCAGGCGGTCGGAGGGGGAGTGCCCGAGGAAGGTGCAGACGGCCTTGCGCTGTGCCGGGGTCAGGTCGGGGACCAGGAGCGCCGCCGCGGCCCGGTCGACCACGGCGCCGAAGGTGGCCGGCGGCTTCCGCAGCCCGAGCAGGTCGACGAGCTGGGGCCGGGTCATCGTGTTGAGCGCCCCGCCGCCGGCGGCGGAGCCGTGGAAGTTCCAGCGGGCGAGCATCGTCGAGGAGCCCGACCAGGCGGCGGCGACGTCGGGGTAGCCGTTGGGCGCGGGCCAGTTCATCGGCGCCTGCCCCATCCCGAGCGTCTTGTAGCGCAGCTCCTTGCCGCTGGCGATGCCCTTGCGGTCCGGCGTGGCCCGCAGCACCCGCATCGTCGCGACGGCGTCCTCGTACGGCGTCCGGACCTTCTGCCCGACCGAGGCGGCGAACTCCGACGAGGTGAACAGCGCCCGCAGCACGGGGGCGACGGCGGTGCCGGAGTCGAGGAACACCTGCGCGAGCCGGGCGACCAGCGAGGCGGGCGGGGTGTCGGAGACGAAGCGCACGCACAGCTTGGTGGCGATCCTCGTCGCCGTGGCCGGGTGGTGGGCGAGGTGCTCGAGGTAGGCCTCGGCCACGGACTCGCCGTTCGCGGAGCCGTTCGGGTGCGCGAAGTCGAGGACGCGCACGGGGCCCACGTGGTGGTCGGCCGGGTGGTACTCGTACTCCTTGCCGCGGGTGGTGCCGAGGCCGGTGAGGATCAGCGCGGACTGCCTGACGTCGTCCTCGGTGTAGCTCCCGACCCCGAGGGTGTGCAGCTCGAGCAGCTCGCGACCGTAGTTCTCGTTCGGGGCCCGCCGCGTCGAGTCCTTGCCGTTGAGCACGATCAGCATGGCCGACGACTTCGCCGAGGCGACGAGCATGTCGGCGAAGCGGCCGAGGGCGTGCTTGCGCACGACGTCGCGGGTGAAGACCTGCGCGCAGTCCCAGACCTCGGTGCTGGGCACCGGCACGACGAAGTGGTTCGTCCAGAAGTCGACGGCCGCCTCGAAGACCTGGCGGTTGGAGAACACGGCCCGCGAGACGTGCGCGCCGAGCACCTCGTACATCACGTCCCAGGCGCCGCTGCGGAACTTGGCGCGCACCTCGCCCGGGGTCAGGTCCAGGTTCGTGAAGCGCTTCACGTATGCCTCCGTGACCCGGTCGTCGACGGAGCCCGGGTCGAGCTGGGCGTCCAGCCAGGCGGTCGTGCCGACCTTGCGCACGTGCGCCAGCAACGCCGGCGTGGGTCCGAACGCGGCCCGGCGCAGCAGGTGGTGGGCCGCGTCGACGCGGACCGCCGCCTCGGCCCGCCCGGCGCCGAGGACGGTGGTCCCGACCGCCGTCGCGGCCACGACCGGGCCGGTCCGCAGCAGCGCGCGGCGCGAGATCACCGGACGGTCGGTGGGAGGAGAGGTGGCCGGCACGACGAGGAGATCGTCGCGGGCGACGGCTTCGTTGCAGCAGCGAAGATGAACAGTGCTCGAGCGGACCTGTGGGGCTCGATCGTCCGCGGAGACGGTTCCGACGCGGTGAGAAACCTTGTCGGGCTGACAGGATTTGAACCTGCGACCCCTTGACCCCCAGTCAAGTGCGCTACCAAGCTGCGCCACAGCCCGCTGGGCTCCAACCCTCGGAGCCGCGGTGGATGACTGTACTACCTGGGGAGCCGGGAGCCCGAACCGTCCGCGCCGGCGTGGGCAGGCACCGCTCGGTCGTGCTCACCCCGACGAGGGCTAGCCAGGCCGGGGCGCGGGCCGCCAGACTCGGTTCCGACGTGGGACCGTTCCCGAGCTCGCGTCGTCCAGGTCCTGCGCCCGCACCCGCACACCGAGGAGTCCCCGTGAACTGCTCGTCCCGCCCCCGCCTCGCCCGGCGGATCGCCACCGCCCTGGCCGTCCCCGCCGTCGCCCTCACCAGCCTGCTCGCCGTCGGCACCACGCCGGCCCAGGCGGCGTGCAGCGACGTCGACGTCGTCTTCGCCCGCGGCACGGGGGAGACGCCCGGCCTCGGCATCCTGGGCCGCCCGCTCGTGAGCGGGCTGCAGAGCCAGCTGGGCGGCTACACGGTGAGCTCGTACGCCGTCGACTACGCCGCGAACTCCTCCCAGACCAGCGCCGGCCCCGGGGCGACGGACATGTCGGCCCACGTCAGCTCCGTCGCCGCGTCCTGCCCGGGCACCCGCTTCGTCATCGGCGGCTACTCCCAGGGCGCCACCGTGACCGACATCGCCATCAGCATCCGGACGGGTGTCACGATGGGCACCCCGATCCCGTCGGCGCTGTCGGGCCGGGTGGCGGCCGTCGTCGTCTTCGGCAACCCGCTCGGCGCCAGCGGCCGGACGATCGCCACCTCGAGCACCGTCTACGGGCCGAAGTCGCGTGACTACTGCAACGTGAGCGACTCGATCTGCGGGCGCCAGGGCTCCAACCCGGCGGGAGAGGGGAGCGGCGGGCACCTCAGCTACTCCAGCAACGGTTCCGTGACCCAGGCCGCCACCTTCGCCGCGGGGCTCGTCCGGGCGGGCGGCACCGGCGGGGGGACGACCCCCACGCCGACGCCAACCACCTGCGTCACCGCCTCGACGCTGTCGCACGTCGCCGCCGACCGCGCGGTCAGCCTCTACGGCCGCGCGTACGCCCGCGGCTCGCGCGACGCGCTCGGTCTGACGAGCTCGTACAACACCGTCTCCCTGCGCCAGTCGGGGACGGCGAGCTGGGACCTCGTCGCCTCCTGCTGATCGCTCGTCGCGGATCACGATCGACACCGATCACCACAGGCGTCGAGGGGCGGGCCGCGGAGAACCGCGACCCGCCCCTCCTGCGTCCTGCTGCCCAGGGCTCCGGGTCAGCGCGTGATCGCCTCCTCCAGGGTGATCGTCAGGTGCTTCGTCGTCGCCGGCACCCGCACGGTGCCCGCCGCCTGGTCGACGACGGCCCCGCGGACCGACACCTTCTTGACGTTGTCCTTCAGCCCGACCAGCTCGACGCTGAAGGCCTTCGCACCACCGCGGCGGCCCGTGAAGTCGATGGTCACCTTCGTGCCCGTCGACCGGGTCGAGTAGCCGATCCGCCCCTTGCCGAGCACCGGGTAGTTCGAGATCTTGATCTTCTGACCCTTGGCCACCCAGCCCTCGGGCGCACCGCGACCGATGATCACCGTGCCGTCCGACTTCTGCGCGACCAGGGAGTCGAAGAGGACCTTGGTGGCGGTCGCCTGGCCCCACATGTGCTGGTTCGAGCCGCCACCGCCTGCGGCGTGGTCGATGTCCCACGGCGAGGCGGCGTTCGGGTAGTCGACGCCCTCCCACCAGCCGAACGGCCCGCTCTGGGAGTGGTCGAGCATGAACTCGTACGCCTTGATCCCCTTGTCGCGGTACTTCTCGCCGCGCAGGGCGGTGCTGCCGTAGCCGGCGTTGTAGGCGCTGGAGTAGTAGCCGTGCGGGTAGCCGCCGAAGTTGTCCTCGGAGTCCGAGACGTCCTTGCGGCGCTCGAAGCCGTGCGCGTACGTCTGGTCGATCCAGTCGAGCATCAGGCCTGACTGCTCGGCCCCGAAGAGGTAGCCGTCCCAGGCCCACTGGCCGAAGAGGAACATCGACGCCCAGTTCGCGTCCCGCGGATCCTTCCGCGGGCCGGTCTCGTTCGGCTCGACCATGGAGATCGGGATGTAGTCGAGGTCGTACTTGTCGATCGTCGCCTGCAGCTGCGCGGTGACCACCGTGAAGAGGTCGTCGTACTCGGCCTTGGCCCAGGCGGCCTCGCCCTCGTCGCCGAGCTGCTCGGCGAGGTAGCGGTAGGTCGACAGCCCGGCGAGTGCGGACCAGTCGTCGACGGTCCAGTAGCCCTCGCTGTCGATGGCGACGGTCTTCTTGATGATGCCCGTCCCGCCGTCGATGCGGTCGGTCTCGATCATGTGCGTCTGCTTGCTGATGTTGGCCCACTGCGACTGCACGAACTTCCTGTCGCCGGTGCGCTGCAGGTAGAGGGCGAACGGCCAGCTGAACTTCCACTTGGCGTCGTCGTACTGCAGCTGCGCGGGCAGCGTGGACAGGTAGTCCTTGGCGTAGGTGAAGTCGCCCACGGTCAGCAGCGTGGAGACGATGCCGATGGTGTCGTGGTCGAAGAGCTCGTCGTAGCCGTTCTCGCCGACGTGCAGCTCCTTCTTGCCGTTGACGTCGTCACGGATGATCAAGGTGTAGATGTAGCCCGCCTTGTACGCGTCCGTGAGTCGCTCGTCGGGCAGCCGCTCGATGTCGGCGATCTCGTCGAGCCGGTCGTCCCAGTAGCGGCGCATGTGGGAGTAGTGCTTGTCGTAGCTCCCGAGCCCCTTGATCTTCGCGTCGGTGGGCCAGGCGTTCGTGCCGCCGAAGCGGTCCGCGCCGATCGCGTAGTCGCGCACGACCGTGCGGCCCGGCTTCACCGTGGTCCGGCTCGTAGCCGCGTTCAGCCCGACCAGCCGCTTGGACACCACCGGCAGCGTGGCGGTGGTCTTCGTGGTGTTCGTCGTGGTCATCCGGGAGTACGCGATCTCGAAGCGCCGGCCGCCGACCGTGACGGCGTCGGTGAAGCTCTGCACCGTGTGCCGCAGACCGTCCTTGGTGTACGTGCTGACGAAGGCCGGGAGGTAGCCGCCGGCGTTGTGCCAGTCGATCGTGCCGGGGATGTCGGGGACGCCGAAGGTCACCGTGATGCCGTCGTGGTCACGGAGCTTGTAGCTGCCGTCGATGTACGCGATCGGGGCGTCGACGTCGCCCTCCCAGCCGAAGGAGGACACCAGGCCGGGGTCGGACTGGAACGTGTAGCGCTGGCCGGCGGCCTCGTGCACGGCCGCGTCCCAGGCGGTCTGGAGGCGGGCGCGGGCCCGCCGCAGGGCGGCCTCGGTCGCCGTGGTGTCCGCGAGCACCGAACGCGCGGCGGCGACCTCGCGGTCGAGCTGGGCGAGGGTGTCGGCGCTGATCGCCGGGCGGTCCGCGGCGTCGACCTGGTCGAAGAGCGACTGCAGCGCCTGGCGCGCCGACGGGGTCGGGGCCAGCGCGACGCCGCCGAGCGTGACGTTGCCGTCGCCGTTGCTGCGCGACGTCAGGCGGGCCTCGACGGTCGCAGCGCTGCCGGACGGGACGGCGACGGTGAAGAGGCGCGAGACGGCGTTGCCGCCGGCGGAGAGCTCGGTGCTCGTCGCCACCGGGGCGGTCGCACCGCCGTAGGTCACCGAGACCGTGGCCGCGGCGTTCCAGACGCCGGCCACGAGCCGCAGCGAGCGGGGCCGGTCGGCGGCCGCGACGTCCAGCGACCACCCGCCCGGGGTGGCCGCGAGATCGTCGGAGGCGGCGAGGAAGACCCCGCCGGTGGTCGTGCCGGCCTGCTCGGTGTCGGGGGTGCCGTCGCTCCAGCTGTAGCGGACGGGGTTGTCGCCCTGCGGGCTGATCGCCCGGGTGCCGAGGTTGGTCAGCGCGAGCGGGTGGTCACCGCTGGTGCGGCGGTCGAGCGTGGCCCCGTCGAGGTGGAGCCAGTCGTCGGCGCCGAGGGCGGTGAGGTCCATGGTGGCCGGCGTGCTCGCGCTGGCCAGCGCGGCCGCGGAGCCCGCGGCGTCGGCCTCGGCCAGCGTGACGGCGGCCAGGGAGACGTTGCCGTCGGGGTTGCGGGTCTCGGTGAGCTTCGTCGTGACGACCGCGCCCTCGCCGGCCGGCACCTGCACCGTCCAGCGCTGCACCTGCGCGGAGCCGTTGGCGCTCAGGCCGCGCTGCCACACCGTCGTCCCGCCGTCCTCGGCGACCGTGACGGTGGCCGCGGCCTGCCAGGCGCCGCCCACCAGCGTCAGCGTGCGGGCCTCGTCCGCTGCGGGCACGCTGACCCGGTAGCCGGCGTCGAAGCCGGTCGTCGGGCCGACGGTGGAGTGGTCGTAGGAGTAGACGGCGCCCGTGGTGACCGGGCCCGACGACGTGATCGGGCGCCCGTCGGACCAGCGGTAGGCGAGCGGGCTGTCGCCGAACGTCCCTGTCGGGGTCGCCGGGTGCAGGCTCTCGACGGCGATCTGCTCGGCGACGTCCTTGCGGTCGGTGCCGTCGCCGGTGACGTGCACCCAGTCGAGGCCCCCGGTGGACGTGAGGTCGAGCGTGCCCGCCGCGCCGGCCCCCGAGGGCAGGGTCTCGGCGTCGACGACGTACGCCGTCGGCGCGGGCCCGGCCTCCGGGGCGGCGAGCGCGGGAGAGGTCAGGGCGGCGGGCACCATAAGGCCCCCGACCACGATCGTGGCCAGGAGGGTGCGCCTTCGGGGTCGCGGCATGGGTCGTGCTCCTTGCTCGGCGGTGAGCCGGGTCGGGGTCGTCCGGGGGTGGGTCGGGAGGTCAGGTGCCCGCGGGCGCGGACGAGGCGCGCTCGACGAGCGCGGGCCGGATGAGTCGTCGGAGCGGCTCGGTGGTGCGGCCCTCGATCTGGGCCACGAGCGAGGTCCAGATGAGGGCGGCGACCTGGTCGAGCGGCTGGGCCACCGACGTGATGCCGGGCCGGGCGAGACGGGCCAGGCGGGAGTCGTCGACACCGGTGACGGCGACACCGGCGGCGGCCGGGTCGCGGAGGGCGGAGAGCACCTGCCGGGCCTCGAACGCGTAGGTGTCGTCGCGGCAGACCAGCGCGTCCGGCCGCTGCTCCTCGAGCAGCGCGGGGAGGAGGGACTCCAGCCGGGACGGGTCGGCGACCTCGAGCGTCGACACGGTGGCGCCGGGCACCCCGGCCGCGGCGACCCCGCCCAGCAGGCCGTCGAGCCGGTCGTCCTCCATGCCGCCGTCGCGTGGCGGCCCCACGTACGCGAGCCGGCGCCGGCCGGTCGCGAGGAGGTGCTCGGCGACCAGGCGGAGGCCGTGGCCGCCGTCGACGTCGACCCACGAGTGCTGGGCGTCCGGGGCGTGCCAGGGCCGGCCGAAGGCGACCATCGGCACGCCGTGCTCGGTGAGCCAGGCGGGCCGCCGGTCGCCGACGTGGGTGGACGGGATGACGACGCCGTCGACCGCCCGCCGGGCGGTGAGGTCGGCGAAGGAGGTGATCTGCTCGTCGTCGGTCCCGCCCGCGACGTCCAGCACGAGGCGGTAGCCGTGCGTCTCGCCGACCCGGGCCAGCGCCCGCGCGAAGTCGTCGAGCATCGACACCCGGTCGGGGCGGTCCTCGCCGACGTTGAACGACACCAGCCGGGTCGAGCGGCGCACGAGGGAGCGGGCCGACTCGTCGGGGCGGTAGGACAGGGCGTCGACGGCCCGCAGCACCCGCTCGCGCGTCTCGGGGCGTACGCGGTCGGGGGCGTTGAGGACGTTGGACACGGTCTGGTGCGACACGCCCGCAGCGGCGGCGACCGAGTGCAGCGTGGCGCGTCCCGCCGTCGTCCGTCCAGCCCGCATCGCACCGCCCAGGTCCCAGGGCCTCGTCGTCGAGGTCCGGATCGGGACGGTAGGGATTTGAACGTTAAAAAGCAAGGCTCTGCATCGACACGACTTCGGAGGGTCCCGTGACCCGCGCGGCCCGTCGGGCTCAGGGGCACCGCGGACCTGCGCCGACCCGTCCGGCACGGACGTGGGTGTTGGGGCGGCGGCGCCGTTGGGTAAGTCGGTGGCATGGCCGACCAGACGACGCAGACCGACCCGACCGAGCAGCACGACCAGCCGGAGGGCACCGACGACCAGATCGTCCACCCCGGCCTCACCCGCGACATGACCGACGAGCCGGACCACGGCGAGGACTCCTACCGGGGCAGCGACCGCCTGACCGGCAAGCGCGCGGTGATCACCGGGGGCGACTCGGGCATCGGCCGCGCGGTGGCGCTGGCCTTCGCCCGCGAGGGTGCCGACGTCCTCATCAGCTACCTTCCCGAGGAGGAGGAGGACGGGGCCGAGACCGCGCGCCTCGTCGAGGAGGCCGGCCGCAAGGCGGTGCGCTTCCCGGGCGACATCCGCGACGAGGAGGTCTGCCGTTCACTGATCGACACCGCTGTGTCCGAGCTCGGCGGGATCGACGTCCTCGTCAACAACGCCGCGTACCAGATGGCGCAGCTCGGCGGCATCGCCGACATCACCACCGAGCAGTTCGACCGCGTGCTCAAGACGAACCTCTACGCGATGTTCTGGCTCTGCAAGCTCGCGCTGCCGCACCTGCGGCCCGGCTCGGTGATCATCAACTCGTCGTCGGTGCAGGGGACCTCGCCCTCGCCCGAGCTGCTCGACTACGCCACCACCAAGGCCGGCATCATCAACTTCACCAAGGGCCTGGCCCTGGAGCTCGCCGACAAGGGCATCCGGGTCAACACCGTCGCCCCGGGGCCGATCTGGACCCCGCTCATCCCGGCGACCATGCCCGAGGAGCGCTCCGAGGGCCACGGCGAGTCGACCCCGCTCGGGCGCGCCGGCCAGCCGGCCGAGGTCGCCCCGGCGTACGTCTTCTTCGCCTCCCAGGAGTCGAGCTACGTCACCGGTGAGGTCCTCACCATGGCCGGCGGGGCGCAGGCCAGCTGATCTCGCCCGGGCGGCGGGGAGCGATCGGCCCCGCCGCCCGCTGGACCAGGCCGTCGCGGTCGAGGGGTCTCGACCGCGACGCGGGAAGACGGTTCAATGCCGTCATGTCCACCTTCTCCGACCGTCCGAACCGTGCGCTCGTCGTCGTCGACATGCAGGTCGGCGTGGTGGGCGGCGCGTACAAGATCGACGAGGTCACCGAGACGATCAAGGACGTCGTGGCCAGGGCCCGCGCGGCCGACGTCCCGGTCGTGTGGGTGCAGGACGACGACGGTGACCACCGCGCCGGGACCCCCGGGGGGCAGCTGGTCGAGGGTCTCGAGCCGGTCGCCGGCGAGGCCCTGGTGAGCAAGCGGTACGGTGACGCGTTCGCGGAGACCGACCTGGAGGACGTGCTCGCCGCCCGCGGCGTCGGCCGGCTGGTGCTGGTCGGTGCGGCCAGCGAGCAGTGCATCCGGTCCACGCTGCACAGCGCCGTGATCGCCGGCTACGACGTCGACCTGGTGAAGGGCGCTCACACGACGAGCGACCTCAGCGCGTACGGGATGCCCGAGCCGAGCGTCGTGGTGGGGTTCATGGACCTGCTCGCCGAGCACGGGATGCAGTGGCCCGGACGGCGCGGGCGGGCGGTCGCACCGGAGGACCTCGACCTCTGAGCGGGTCGTCTGCGAGGGTCGGTGCGTGCCGACGACACCGAAGGACGACCTGCTGTCCTACCTCCAGCAGGCCCGCGAGGCGCTGCTGTGGAAGCTCGACAGCGTCTCCGAGCACGACGCCCGGCGACCGCTCGTGGCCACGGGCACGAACCTCCTGGGGCTGGTCAAGCACGCGGCCGGGACGGAGGCCGGCTACCTCGGCGAGGTCTTCGGCCGGCCCTTCCCCGAACCGCTGCCGTGGATGGACGAGGACGCCGACGACAACGCCGACCTCTGGGCGCGGGCCGACGAGCCACGGACCGAGGTCGTCGCCCTCTACCGCCGGGTCTGGGCCCACTCCGACGCCACCGTGGCGGCCCTGCCGCTCGACGGGCTGGGGACGGTCCCGTGGTGGACGACGCACCGCGAGGTCACGCTGCACCGAGTGCTGACGCACGTGGTCGCGGAGACCCAGCGCCACGCCGGTCACGCCGACCTCGTGCGCGAGCTGGTCGACGGCGCCGCCGGGCTGCGTCCCGACGCCATGAACCTCCCCGACCGCGACGCCGACTGGTGGCGCTCGTACCGCGACCGGCTCGAGGAGGTGGCCCGCGGCTTCCGCTGACGCCCGGGTTGACGTAGCCGGGTGCCCGGCTTCCAAGGACGCCGAGCGGTAGGTTGCGGCGTCGTCCTCACCCACCAAGGCGCCGCAAACCACCGCTCGAGGTGGGTCCCGACGGACTGCGCCCGCTCGTTAGCGGGACCTGACGGGTCAGCCGACGAAGGTCTGTGTCCCGAGGACGACCGCGAGGGCGAGCCGTTCGGCGTCGTCGGTGCCGGGCTCGGCGGTGTAGACCATCAGCCGAAGGTCGTCGGCGGTGACCACGAGGGTGTCGCAGTCGAGCTCGACGTCGCCGACGCCGGGGTGCGCGACCGTCTTGCGGCGGGTGGCGTCGCGGCGCGGCGACGGCTCGGCGCTCTCCCACAGCGACGCGAAGCGCGGGCTGGTCCGCGCCAGCTCGGCCACCAGACGGGCGAGGCCGGGGTCGTCGGGGTAGCGCGAGGCCGTCAGTCGCAGGTCGGCGACGAGCCCGGACTCCAGCTCGGCCTTCTCCGCCTCCGTCTGCCGTGCCCGGGTGCCCGGACCGACGAGGTGGCGCCAGACGGCGTTGCGCTCCAGGCCCTGCCAGCGCGTGGTGTCGCCCATCAGCGCGTCGTACGGCGCGTTGGCCTCGACGAGCGTCCAGGCCGCGTCGTACACCGCGACGGGGGTGTCGGCGAGCCGGTCGAGCAGCCGCTGGACGCTGGGGGTGACGCGGGAGCACACCGTGCCCGGCCCCGGGGCGACGTGCCCGGCGAGGCGGAAGAGCAGGTCCCGCTCGTCGTCGTCCAGACGCAGCGCCCGCGCCAACGACTCGACGACCTGTGCCGACGGCGACGTGGCCCGGCCCTGCTCGAGGCGGGTGAGGTAGTCCGCGGAGATCGCCGCGAGACCCGCGAGCTCCTCGCGCCGCAGCCCGGCCGCCCGTCGGCGTCGACCCGCCGGCACCCCGACGGCCTCGGGCGTCACGCGGTCGCGCCAGCGCCGCAGGACGCGGCCGAACTCGGAGGGTTGCACGACTCCAGCGTCCTCCCGCGCCGGCGGACGCGGGCCCGTGCCCGGCCCCGGTCCTGGCCCTGCTGGTCCTACGACAACCGGACGCCTGGTCGGGGTCCGCCGCTCGGCGCAGCCTCGAGCCATGACCACCACACTGATCACCGGGGCCAACCGCGGCCTCGGCCGCGACACCGCCCGCCAGCTCCTCGAGGCCGGCCACACCGTCTGGCTCGGAGCCCGCGACGAGGCCTCCGGCCGCGCCGCCGCCGCCGATCTCGGCGCCCGCTTCGTCCACCTCGACGTCACCGACGACGACTCCGTCGCCGCCGCCCTCGACCAGGTCGGCGTCGCCGGCGGGCTGGACGTCCTCGTCAACAACGCCGGCATCGCCCGCTACGGCATGCGGTCCGCGGACGCCCTCGCCGTCCTCGACACCAACGTCGTGGGCATCGTCCGCGTCACCGAGGCGGCGCTCCCGCTGCTACGGCGCTCGGCTCACCCCGTCGTCGTGAACGTCTCCAGCGCCCTCGGCTCCTTCACCGCCAACCACGACACCGTGCGGCCCGCGTCGCACTTCGTCTCCGGCCTCTACGGCGTGAGCAAGGCCGCCGTGTCGATGCTGACCGTCCAGTACGCCCGCGCGGTCCCCGAGGTCACCTTCGTCGCCGTCGAGCCCGGCTACAGCCAGACCGGCCTCGGCGACGTCGACCACAGCGGCGGGCAGCCGGTCGAGGACGGCGCCGCGGTCATCGCGCGGTGGGCCCAGGCCGGCCCGGGCATCCCGACCGGCACCTTCCAGGAGGCGGGCGGCGTGCTGGGCTGGTGAGCCGCGCGACGAGGCGGGCTCAGCGGGGTAGCGGCTGCTCGTCCCAGGTCGGGCCGGGAGTCGCCGGACCCTCCTCGGTCCAGGTCAGCGGGTCGATGCAGAGCTGTCTACGCGTCCCCGCCTCGTCCCACGCGTGGTAGGCGAGCACCTCGGTGCCCCCGAGTGTGGTGACGACGCTGTTGTGGCCCGGTCCCCGCACATGGCCGGGGATCGTGCGCAGCAGGCGCTCGGCCCCGGTCTGGGTCCAGGGCCCGAGCGGGCCCGGGGCGCTCGCCCACGAGACCCCGTAGCCCGGGCCCTGCCACGAGCCACCCGAGTAGAGGCAGTGGTAGCGCCCGCCGTGCCGGCGCACCGTCGGACCCTCGAGCGTGTGCCAGTCGTAACGCGCGCCGTACATCGGGCGGTCGCGCTCGAAGATCTGCCAGTCGGCGCTCGGGGCGAGCACCGTGCGGGTGCCGCCGACGAGGGCCGTCATCCCCTCGAGCCGGGCGACGGCGAGCTGCGTGCCGACCCGCTCGGCGTCGAGCACGTCCCGGGCGAAGTAGAGGTACCAGCGGCCGTCGTCGTCGCGGAAGGGGTGCGGGTCGATGGCGAAGCGCTCGTCCGGGGTCAGGTCGATCCCGAGGTCGGTGAAGGGGCCGGCGGCCTCGTCGGCAACGGCGACGCGCAGGTGGTGCCCGGCGTCGCCGTGCCCGACCGAGTAGTACATCCACCAGCGGCCATTGGCGTGCGCGACCTCGGGCGCCCAGTAGTCGCCGCCCAGCTCCTCCGCGACCGGGTGCAGCGCCCCGCCGACGCTGGTCCAGGTCGCGAGGTCGGACGACACGAGCACCTCGAAGACGAGCCCGCCGATCGTGGCGCCGGTGCCGTACGCGACGTAGCGGTCGCCGTCGCGCAGCACGAACGGGTCGGCGAAGTAGCCCTCGTGGACCGGGTTGCGGTACGTCCGGCCGGACGTCGGGAGCCGGGTCTGCAGCGCGGTCACCGGTAGAGCCGGAACCAGTCGAAGCGCGCCGTCGCCCCGGCACCGCCGTGCGAGACGAGGCCGACCTTGAGGTCCGACCCCGCGGGCAGCGTCCAGACGCCACCCTTCACCCAGGTCCTGCCGTCACGGCTCGTCCACCCGCGCAGCTCGTGCTCGCCGTTGGCCGGGTCGACGCGGTGCGTGATACGCAGCCAGGTGGTGGCGGCGGGCGGGCCGGCGATCGTGCCGGCGTGCAGGACGCCCTCGGGCGACCCGGCGTAGCGCTGCTCGTGGCCGAACTCGGTCTGACGGGTGTTCCAGATCGCGACGTGGCTGAGCCGGACGAAGGAGTCGTCGTCGGCGTACGCGACGATCCCGGCCTGCTGGTAGTTGCGGACGTCATCGGTGCCGAGGTCGATCGACACCTTGGTCTCGATCGCCCAGTCACCCTTGCCGGGGTCGCGCAGCAGGACGCCCGCGTTGCCGCCGGGCCCGTTCAGGTCGGCCGCCTCGGTGGGCCAGCGCAGCGCGCCGCCGGTCACGCTCGCCTGGTCGTCCTGGCGCACCCAGCTCCAACCGGCACGGAGCCGGTCGCCGGAGAAGCTGTCGCTGGCCGAGCGGTCGAGCCGCTTCGGCACCGGGGTCGGGGCGAGCTTCGTGACCGGCTTCGCCACGGGCAGCGCGCTCAGGTTGTCGACGTCGACCGCGGCGCCGTCGGCGAAGGCCCCGGCGCGGTCGACGGTGGCGGCCCGGCGGACCTTCAGCGTCGTGCTGGCCACGGGGTCGCCGAGGCGGGCGTGGGTGATCGTCGCCTCGGCCCGGCCGTCACGCACCTGCAGGGCCACCGCGTGCCAGTCGGCGGCCGTGAAGCCGGCCGGCAGACGAGTGGTGGAGGAGTCGACCGTGCGGCCGCCCCGCTGCTCCTGCAGCCGGAGCCGCCCGACGCCGGGGTCGACGACCGCGCGCACGGTGGTCGACCCGCTGCGCAGCGTCAGGCCGTACGACGGGCCGTCGGAGCGGAGGTCGGCCTCCACCCGGGCGGAGGACCCGACGCGCCCGCTCAGCACGGTGGCGCGACCGTTGGACCGGACGAAGCCGCCCGCCTGCTCCTCGGAGCGCCGCAGCCACGGACCGGTGGTCCGCCAGCGCGCCGGGACGCCGGTCGCCAGGTCGGTCGACCAGCGCCCGCCGGTGGCCGGACCCTGCTGCTCGCCGGCGCTCGGACCGCGGCCGGCGCGCACGGCCGGCCAGCCGTCGACCCAGTCGAGCCGGTCGATCAGCATCGGGCGCTCGTTGATGCCCGAGATGCCGTTCAGGTACGGGTCCGTGCGGTCGATCGCGTGGTAGACGATCCAGTCGCGACCGGCCAGGTCGGTGGCCACGGCGTTGTGCCCGGCACCGACCCAGCGGTTGCCGTTCTGGTTGAGCACGGGCGTGCCGCCGGTCCGCGACGCGGTGAGCGAGGTGCCCTGGGCGTCGACGTACGGGCCGGTGATCTTCTTCGAGCGGCCCACCTGCACCGAGTAGCCGGTGGTCGGGCCCGCGCAGCAGTCCGCGGTCGAGGCGAAGAGGTACCAGTAGCCGCCGTGCTTGACGACGTACGCCCCCTCGAACTTGTTGTCGATGGCGACCTGGGTCGGGGTGCCGGTCGTGGTGCGCCCGTCGGCCGCCAGCTCGCTGACGTAGATCCCGCCGTAGTACGAGCCGTAGAAGAGGTACTGCCGGCCGCCGTCGGTGACGGCGCTCGGGTCGAAGGTCCACAGGAAGTCGTCGCCCGCCGCGCCGTTCCCACCCGGGCGGGGCGCGACGACGGGGGCGCCGGAGTCGGTCCACGGACCGGCCGGCGTCGGGGCCGTGGCCACGCCGATGGCGCTGTCGTTCACGCCCGGCTGGGTCGTGTTGGTGACGACGTAGTACAGCCGGTACTCACCGTCGACGTAGCGGATGTCGGGCGCCCAGAGCCCGGCACCGCCGGCGGCCCACGACGGACGGTTGGCGTCGTTGAAGACGGTCCCCACGTAGTCCCACGTCGCCAGGTCGTGCGAGCGCGCGACCGGGATCTCGGCGGGCGTCGTCTCGCCCTCGCGCAGCGGGTCGGAGGTGCCGTACGCGTACCACCAGCCGTCGAGGCCCCGGATCAGGGAGGGGTCGGCGAAGGTGTCGGCGAAGCTCTTGGACACCGCGTTGGTGTAGGTGGCGCGCTCGACGACCGGCGGCGCCGCGAGCGCCGGGACCGAGGTCGTGCTGAGCAAGGCGGTCGCTGCGGCCAGGACGGCAGCGGCACGGGGCAGGCGCTTCATCGCGGGTCTCCGTTCGGACGACGCCGGCGGGGTCGCGCGGCCTCGGTCTGCGCAACGTACACCGCTGATTGCAGCGCTGTAAACGAGCCCCGCCGCAGGGGCCACCGGTGAGGTGGTGGGCGCTCAGGCGCCGCTGGACTCGCGGACGACCAGGCGGGTGCCGATGGTGATCTCCTCGGCGGTCCAGGCGTCGCCGGCGTCGAGGCGGGCGGCGAGGCGGTCGACGGCGCCGCGGGCGATCGCCTCCTTGTCGGGGGCGACGGTGGTGAGCGCGGGCACCGAGTAGCGCGACTGCTCCACGTCGTCGAAGCCCACGACGGCCACGTCCTGCGGCACGCGCACGCCGGCGTCGGCCAGGCCGCGGAGCACGCCGAGGGCGAGCAGGTCGTTGAGGGCGAAGACCGCGTCAGGGGGTTCGGGGAGCGCCATCAGGGGAGCGACGGCGGCCCGACCGGCAGGCAGGCGCCAGTCGCTCGCGGGCACGACCAGGTCCGGGTCGAAGCGCAGGCCCGCCTCGGCCAGGGCGTCGCGGTAGCCGCGCAGCCGAAGGCGCGCCGTGTGGCCGAACGGCGGAGGCTGCGAGCCGACCACCGCGATCCGGCGCCGGCCGGTCTGCAGCAGGTGCCGCGTCGCCTCCGCGGCGGCGGCGGAGTTGTCGATGGCGACGTGGTCGGCGGAGTGGGAGCCGAGGCGCTCGCCGAGCAGCACCAGGGGCACCGAGCCGTAGCGGGCGACGTCGGCCTCGTCGAGGGCCAGCGGGTTGAGGATGACGCCGTCGATGAGGTGCTCGCGGATACCGCCCACCGCGCTGCGCTCGCGGGCCCGGAGCGCCTGGTCCTGCGTCTGGCCCGTCTCGTCGACGAGCACGGTCCAGCCGCGCTCGGCCGCGGCCTGCACGACGTGGTGGGCCAGCTCGGCGAAGTAGGGGGAGTCGAGCTCGGGCAGCGCGAGGGCGATCACGCCGGACCGGCCGCTCTTGAGGTGGCGGGCCACGAGGTTCGGCCGGTAGCCAAGCATGTCGATCGCCTGCTTGACGCGGTCGCGGGTCGCCGGGCGCACGTGCACGTAGTCGTTGACCACGTTCGAGACCGTCTTGGGCGAGACCCCGGCGAGCCGGGCCACGTCCTCGAGCCGGGCCGCCGGGCGCGAGGTCGTCACGCGGCAACGCTAGCAGCGGGCGCGCGCGTCCTCCCCGGGTCGCGGTCTTCTCACGGCGTACGGTCTGCGCTACCGTTTCCAGCGCTGTAAATCCGCGTTCGGCGCCGACGAGTCGGCCAGCCGCCCCAGAAAGCAGGTTCTCGATGACGACGACCACCACCACCAGCCCCGGCCTCGCCGCGGTCGCCGCCGGCTTCAGCCGCCGCCGCTTCCTCGTGCTCGGGGGTGCCGGGCTCGCCCTGGCCGCCTGCGGCGGGGGCAACAGCGCGCCGGGCACGCCGGGCGCGCCCGACACGGGCTCCGGCGGCGCCAGCTACGGCGGCCCTGCGGTGACGATCGCGTTCTGGAACGGCTTCACCGGCGGCGACGGCGACGTGATCAAGAAGATCGTCAGCGAGTTCAACGCGCAGGCGACCAACGTCAAGGTCGAGATGAACATCTACCAGTGGGCGGACTTCTTCACGAAGCTCCCGGCCGCGGTGAGCACCGGCAAGGGCCCCGACGTCGCGTGCATGCACATCGACGACATCCCGACCAACGCCGCGCGCAACATCATCACCCCGATCGACCAGGTCGCCGCCGCGCTGAACCTGCAGGAGTCCGACTTCTCCAGCGCCGTCTGGCAGGGCGGGACGTACAAGGGGCAGCGCTTCGGCATCCCCCTCGACATCCACCCGCTGGCGCTCTACTGGAACAAGGACGTCCTCGACAAGGCCGGCCTCGACGCCGAGAAGCCCCCGATGACGCGGTCCGACTACGAGTCGGTCCTGGCCGAGCTCAAGGGCAAGGGCACGCAGGGCTTCTGGGTCTCGCCCTTCCAGTTCACCGGCGCGTTCACGTACATGTCGCTGCTGTGGCAGTTCGGCGGCGACGCCTTCGACGCCGGCGTCACCAAGGCGACGTTCGACTCGCCCGAGGCCGTCGAGGCGCTGACCTGGCTGACGAGCATGGTCGACCAGGGCTACAGCCCCAAGAACGTCGGGCAGGACGCCGACTACATCGCGTTCAAGAACAGCAAGAACGCCTTCAACTGGAACGGCATCTGGCAGATCAACGACCTCAAGGCCCAGGACAAGATCAGCTGGGGCGTCGGGCCGGTCCCGCAGATCGGCTCCCAGCAGGGCGTGTGGGGCAACAGCCACCAGTTCGTGCAGCTGCGCCAGACCAGGCCCGACCAGAACAAGGTCGACGCGACGCGCTACTTCATCAACTGGGTCAGCCAGAAGTCGGCCGAGTGGGCGACCAGCGGCAAGATCCCCGCCAAGCTCAGCGTGGCGGAGAGCCCCGAGTTCAAGGCGCTCAAGGAGGAGTACTCGCTCGCCCCCGAGGCGCAGTACGTGCACTTCCCGCCGGCGACCGCGGGCATCGGCGACGCGCTGACCGAGCTCTACACCGCGGTCAACAACGCCGTCCTGGGCAAGGCCTCGCCGCAGCAGGCGCTGAGCGACGGCGCCAAGAAGGCGACCTCGATCCTGCAGGACAACCTCAAGAAGTACGGCGCCTGAGCCGTGGCGGTCACCGCTGAGACGCAGGTCGGAGGGGTGGCGGCGCCGGTCGCCGCCGCCCGCCGGCCGCGTCGTGCGTCCGCGCCGAGGACGGGGAGGCGGTCCCGGCCGCTGACCGCGTACCTCTTCCTGGCGCCCTACCTCGTGCTGTTCGGCGCGTTCATCATCGCGCCGGCGGTCTACGGGATCTGGATCAGCCTGCACGACTACGACTTCGTGCTGCCGTTCAAGCCGTGGGTCGGGCTCGACAACTACGTCTCGCTCTTCACGCCGGGCTCGCGCGACTTCGGCGACTTCTGGCAGAGCATGGGCGCGACCGGCATCTTCACCGGGCTGAGCGTGCCCTGCCTGGTCGTCCTGCCGCTCGGCATCGCCGTCCTGCTCAACCGCAAGTTCCCGGGGCGGACCTTCTTCCGCGCCGTGTTCTTCCTGCCGTACGTGCTCGGCGTCGCGGTGATCGGGCTGCTGTTCCGCTACATCCTCGACCCGAACGTCGGGGTCGTGAACTACTTCCTCGGGCGCAACGTCCCCTGGACCACGGACCTGCCGTGGGTGTGGGTGAGTCTGGTCGGGATGACGGTGTGGTGGACCCTCGGGTTCAACGCGACGATCTACCTCGCCGGGCTCACCGACATCCCCCGCGAGCTGTACGAGGCGGCCGAGATGGACGGCGCGAGCCGGGGCCAGCAGTTCTGGAACGTGACCCTGCCCGGGCTGCGGCCCGTCCTGGTCTTCGTGGTCACCACGACGATCCTCGCCTCGGCGAACATGTTCGGCCAGCAGCTGCTGCTGACCAAGGGCGCGCCGGGCACCTCGACCCGGACGATCATCGGCTACATCGCGACCGAGGGGCTCAGCAGCTTCCGGATGGGTGCCGCTGCCGCCATGAGCTACATCCTGGCGATCTTCCTGCTGATCATCAGCCTGGTCGTCTTCCGCGTGTTCCGGGAACGACAGGACGAATCGTGAGCACCGCAGCCCGCGCCGCCGCACCGCTGTCCACCGCCTCCACCTCGACCTCCGCAGACGGCCTCGAGCCCAACCGTCCGGGCCGCGGACAGCGCAGCTCCCCGCTCAGCCGGGTCGCCTTCGTGGTGGTGCTGGTGCTGCTGACCGCCGTCTTCGTCGGCCCGCTGCTGTGGATGTTCCTGACCTCGTTCAAGACGCCCGACGGGGCGACCTCGATCCCGCCCCAGCTGTTCCCGCGGCCGGCGACGGCCGACGGCTACCGCCCGCTGCTCGACACCAGCAGCCAGACCCCGGTGATCCGCTGGTTCCTCAACAGCCTGCTGGCCGGGGTGGCGAACTCGGTGATCGTCACGGCCACCGCGGCGCTGGCCGCGTACGCGCTGGCCCGGCTCGACTTCCCGGGCAAGAGGGTCGTCTTCGGCCTGATCATCGCGACGCTCTTCGTCCCGGGGTTCGTCTTCCTCATCCCGAACTACCTGATCGTCAACTCCCTCGGCTGGCTCGACACGCTCTGGGCGGTCATCCTGCCCAGTGCCGGCGGCGCGTTCGGGGTGTTCTTCCTGCGGCAGTTCTTCTCGAGCCTGCCGATGGAGCTGGAGGAGGCCGCCGAGATCGACGGCGCGAACCGGTGGCAGACCTTCTTCCGGGTCGTGCTGCCGCTGTCCAAGCCGGGGATCTCGACGCTGCTGGTGCTGTCGTTCCTCACCAACTACAACGACTTCCTCTGGCCGGTGTTCGTGCTCTTCAGCCCGGGCACCCTGACCCTGCCGGCGGGCCTGTCGATCCTCCAGGGCGCCTTCACGATCAACTACCCGGTGGTCATGGCCGGTGCGGCGATCGCCAGCGTGCCGGCGATCGTGCTGTTCATCCTCGCCCAGCGCAACATCGTCGAGGGCGTCGCGCGCAGCGGGCTCAAGGGGTGACGCGACGCAGCCGGGCCGGCGCACGGGTGCCGGGCCTGCTGGCCGTCCTGGTGCTCCTGGCGGCCTGCACGAGCGGCACCGGGGGCACCGGCGACGCCGCCGACCGGTCCGGCCCGGCTCCGTCCACCACCACGACCGCGGGAGGCGCGATGCTCGACAACCCGGTGCTCGGCCAGGGGGCCGACCCGTTCCTCGTCCACACCGAAGGGCAGTACCACCAGATCATGTCCGCGAGCGACGGCAACGGCGTCGTGATGCGGAGCGCGACCTCGCTGGCCACGCTCTCGACGGCGCCGGAGCAGACGGTCATCAGCGGCGGCGACGGCGGGTCGCCGTGCTGCGAGTGGTGGGCGCCGGAGCTGCACGAGATCGACGGCCGCTGGTACGTCTACGTGGCCGCCGACGACGGCGACAACGAGAACCACCGCACGTACGTGCTCTCCGCCGACTCGGTCACCGGGCCGTACACGTTCGAGGGCCGGCTCCGGCTGCCCGGGGACCGCTGGGCGATCGACGCGACCGTCTTCGCGGTCGGCGACACCTCGTACGTCATCTGGTCGGGCTGGCCCGGCGCAACTAACGGCGAGCAGGACCTCTACCTCGCACGGCTCGACTCGCCGACCTCGGTGACGGGTCCGGTGCTGCGGCTGTCGCGGCCCGAGCTCGACTGGGAGACCCACGCCGGCGACGTCGGCGTGCTCGTCAACGAGGGTCCCGCGGCGCTCGTGCGCGACGGCAGGGTGTTCGTGACCTACTCGGGCTCCGGCTGCTGGACCCCCCAGTACGCCCTCGGCATGCTGAGCGCCGACACCGGCGCCGACCTGCTCGACGCGGCCTCCTGGACGAAGTCGCCGACGCCGGTCTTCGCGCCGCAGGAGGGGAGCGGGCTCTACGGGACGGGCCACAACAGCTTCTTCACCTCGGCCGACGGCTCGCAGACCTGGAACCTCTACCACGCGGTCACCAACCCTGAGGGCAGCTGCGGGTCCGACCGCGAGGTCTACGCCCAGCCCGTCACGTTCGCCGCCGACGGCACGCCGCAGCTCGGCACGCCCTCGGCCGACCCGGTCCCGCTGCCCGCGGGCGACCCGGGGCAGTAGGCGGGGTCCGGCCGGGCGGGCTCAGGCCGTGGGCGGCCAGCCGGCGAGGTCGGCGGCCAGGGCCGCGGTCTCGCGGAGGAAGCCGAGCAGCGTGGCTTCCGGGTCCGCCGCCGTCCGCACGGTCGCGTACGGGAGGACGAGCTCGCCCAGCCCGGTGTCGAACTCGGCCCCCGGCGTCGTCAGGGTGGAAGTTCGGTAGCCGGGCGGCTCGGGGTAGGCGTAGGAGTAGAAGGCGCCCTCCTCGCGCCCGCCCGGCCAGTAGCCGGCGCTCGAGAGCTCGGCGTCGTACGCCTCGTGCATGACCCGGTCGGGGCAGCTCGGGACGCCGCCGGGGTGGGCTCATGCGTCCACCCCTACCCCGCGCAGCGTTCTCGGGTACGTCAGGCGCGGCCGGTGCGGGTGGACCAGAGCGCCCACGCGACGAGGACGGGCTGGCCCAGGAGGCGGAGGGCGCGCTTGCTGTCGGTGTCGAGGCCAAAGCCGTCTCGGTGGTGGACGAGCTGGGCGATGTTGCCGGGGAAGATCGCGGTGAAGAACGCCGCGGCCGCGTTCCCCACCAGCTCGCGGTGCCGCGCCGGGGCGAGCGCGAGGGCGGCGCCCAGGCTGATCTCCGCGACGCCGGAGGCGAGCACGACCTGGTCGGTGGTGAGCGGCAGCACTCGCGTCACCGTCTCGGGGACCTGCGCCCGGAACTCCTCGCGCGCCACCGTGAGGTGGGTCGTGCCGGCGAAGGCGAGCACGCCCCCGAGCAGCACCCGCGCGAGGGCGCGTACGGGCTGCTGGTCCTTGCGTGACGACATGACGTCCCTCCTCTGTGCACGGGTCGGCGGTGTGGCGGCAGCCTAGGCGGGCCCGCCCTCCGCCGACCTGTCGGAGTCGCTGAGGAATAGCGCCGGATCCGATATGGTTGAGCAGTCAACTACTCCCGAGGAGAGGCCACCATGGCGCCCACCAAGCTCACGATCATCTACTACTCCCAGACCGGCACGGTCGCCACGATGGCCGCCCGTCTCGCCCAGACCGCCGAGGCGCAGGGCGCCGAGGTCCGCCTGCGCTCCGTCGGTCGCGACGGCGACGAGGCCGCCGAGGGCGACCCGCAGCGCCCGACCCCCGAGGACATCGTCTGGGCCGACGTCGTGCTCTTCGGCTCGCCGACCCGCTACGGCAACATCGCCGGCCGCCTGAAGGTCTTCATCGACAGCCTCGGCGCGCAGTGGGCCCAGGGCCAGCTCGCGGACAAGGTCTACGCCGGCTTCACCTCGAGCCAGACCCTGCACGGCGGCCAGGAGACGACCCTCCTCGCGCTCTACAACACGATCATCCACTTCGGCGGCATCCTCGTGACCCCGGGCTACACCGACGGCAGCAAGTTCGTCGACGGCAACCCCTACGGCGTCAGCCACGTCACCGGCGGCGGCAACGACATCCCCGTCGGCGACGTCACCAACACCGCGCTCGACCACCTGGTCGGCCGCGTGATCAGCATCAGCCAGCGCCTCAACGGCTGAGCTCCCCGCTGCGCACCGAACGCCCGCCTCGCACTGCCGGGCGGGCGTTCGGCGTCTTGGAGGACAGAGGGCTGATAAACGGTTGAAGGTTCACCGAGACCTCGTGGACGCTCTGTACCTCGCCCGGCGACGCTCCTAGTCTTCCTCGCACTACTTCTCTTGCAGGGCAGCAGATCCGCCCGGTCGAGAGCGAACAGGGGGGCGTGTGGAGTGGGGGCTTCTCCTGCTCGTCGCAGTGCTGGCGAGCGGTCTGGGCTTCGCAGGGGGACGGCTGGCGGTCGCCCAGGACCGCCACCGGCGCGGAACCGGTGACGCCGACGGAGGGGCGGCCTTCCGGCTCGACCACCAGGAGGACCACACCTGGTCCCTGGTGAACGTCGGGCGGGGGACCGCGTCCCTGGTGCACCTGCTGCCCTTCACCGAGGGGATCGAGAGCTGGCCTCCGCGCCCGGTGCCCGGGCAGGTGGAGACCGTTGCCTCCGACGTCCTGCCGACGCTCGCGCCCGGGGCGTCGATGAGCGTCTGGTTCAGCCGCTACGACCGAGGCCAGCGCGTGATCGTGAGCTGGACCTCCACCGACGAGGTCCGCCGCGGCCCGGTCGTGATCGAGGTGCCGGCGCCGCGCTGAGCGCCTGCGCCAGGGGTGCCTCGCGCGCCCGGTCCTGGACCCGGGATGCTTCCCCCATGGCGAACAGCAGCGGGAGCGCCCCGCACGCCCGGGCCGAGCACCAGCAGCTCAGCAGCCCCGGTGGTGTCGTGCGTTCCACCCCGATCGGCGACTACGGCTTCCTGAGCGACGGCGAGGTGTCGGCCCTGCTGTCGCCCAACGGCGCGGTCGAGTGGATGTGCGTGCCGCGCTTCGACTCCGCGAGCGTGTTCGGCCGGATCCTCGGCCGCGGGGCCGGCGCCTTCCGGGTGGCGCCGGAGGACGTGCTCGTCCCGGCCGAGATGCGCTACCTCCCGGGCACGATGATCATCGAGACCAGCTGGGGTACCCCGACGGGCTGGATCATCGTGCGCGACGCACTGGTGATCGGCCCCTGGCACCACGAGGACGACCGGTCCAGGACGTACCGGCGCACGCCGAACGACTACGAGGCCGAGCACATGCTCGTGCGCACCATCCGCTGCGTGTCCGGCGAGGTGCAGACGGTCATGGACTGCGAGCCGGTCTTCGACTACGGCCGCCAGCACGCGCACTGGGAGTACGACGGGGAGGGCTACTACGCGGCCACCGCGTCGGCCGACGGCGCGCCCCCGGTCACGCTGACCAGCGACCTCAAGATCGGCCTCGAGGGCGGCCAGGCCAGCGCCCGCACGCTCCTCAAGCAGGGCGACACCCGCTTCGTCTGCCTCTCGTGGGGCGGGGCGGTGCCGCCGACGACGTACGAGGAGGCGTACGCCAAGCAGGTCTGGACCGCCCACCACTGGCAGCACTGGCTCGCCCGAGGCCGCTTCCCCGACCACCCGTGGCGCGGCTACCTGCAGCGCTCCGCGCTCACCCTCAAGGGCCTCACCTACGCCCCGACGGGGGCGATCGCCGCGGCCGGGTCGACCTCGCTGCCCGAGACGCCCGGCGGCAACCGCAACTACGACTACCGCTACACCTGGATCCGCGACGCCACCTTCGCGCTGTGGGGGCTCTACTCCCTCGGCTTCGACTGGGAGGCCGTGGACTTCTTCTCCTTCATCGCCGACCTCGTCGCCGACGAGCAGGACATCCAGATCATGTACGGCATCGGCGGGGAGAAGCAGCTGACCGAGCGCGAGCTCGACTGGCTGGGCGGCTACGCGGGCTCGCGGCCGGTGCGGGTCGGCAACGCCGCGTACGCGCAGCGCCAGCACGACGTGTGGGGCGCGCTGCTCGACTCGGTCTACCTGCACTTCAAGGCGGCCGACCACCTCGACAACCGGATCTGGGGCATCCTCGACGCCCAGGTCGCCGAGGCGCTCAAGCACTGGCGCGAGCCCGACGCGGGCATCTGGGAGGTGCGCGGCGAGCTCCAGCACTTCACCTCGTCCAAGATCATGTGCTGGGTGGCCGTCGACCGCGGCGCCAAGATCGCCCGGATGACCGGCGAGGACGGCAAGGCCGACGAGTGGGAGCTCGCCGCGCAGGAGATCCGTGAGGACATCCTCGCGAACGGCGTCGACGAGCGCGGCGTGCTCACCCAGCACTACGGGACCAAGGCCCTCGACGCCTCGCTGCTGCTGGCGCCGCTGGTGCGCTTCCTGCCGCCGGAGGACCCGATCATCCGCGCGACCGTGCTGGCGATCGCCGACGAGCTGACGGTCAACGGCCTGGTGATGCGCTACAAGGTCGACGAGACCGACGACGGCTTCTCCGGCGAGGAGGGCAGCTTCACCATCTGCTCGTTCTGGCTGGTCTCGGCGCTGTGCGAGATCGGCGAGTACGACCGCGCCCGCAAGCTCTGCGCCCGGCTGCTGTCCTTCGCCGGGCCCCTCGCGCTCTACGCCGAGGAGATCGACGCGCACTCGGGCCAGCACCTGGGCAACTTCCCGCAGGCGTTCACCCACCTGGCGCTGATCAACGCGGTGCTGCACGTGATCAAGCTCGAGTCGCTGCACGCCGCGACGGGGTCGGGCTCGTGGGCCGGCTCGGTCGAGCCCACGGAGTCCTTCCCGAAGGTGTCGGCCGGTCTGTCCGCCGCGGTCGTGGACGACGACGGCATCTCCGACGGGGAGGACGTCCCCTGACGCGACGAGGCACCCCTCCCGACTGGAGGGGTGCCTCGTGGTGGACCGGTGCGCCGCCGATCGGGTCAGACGCGAGCGGGCACGGGCTGCGTACGCTCCTCGTCGATCGAGGAGACCTTGGCGCCGTTGTAGACGTCGAGGTCGATCAGGCCGTTGCGCTTGGCGACGATCGTCGGCACCAGCGCCTGGCCGGCGACGTTCGTCGCGGTGCGCATCATGTCGAGGATCGGGTCGATGGCCAGCAGCAGGCCCACGCCCTCGAGCGGGAGGCCCAGCGTCGACAGGGTGAGCGTCAGCATGACAACCGCGCCGGTGATGCCCGCCGTGGCCGCCGAGCCGACGACCGAGACGAAGGCGATCAGCAGGTAGTCGGTGATCCCGAGCTGCACGCCGAAGAGCTGGGCGACGGTGATTGCGGCGAGCGCGGGGTAGATGGCCGCGCAGCCGTCCATCTTGGTCGTCGCCCCGATCGGGACGGCGAAGGACGCGTAGTCCTCGGAGACGCCGAGGTTCTTGGTCACCACGCGCTGCGTGAGCGGCAGGGTGCCGACCGAGCTGCGCGAGACGAAGGCGAACTGGATCGCGGGCCAGGCGCCGGCGAAGAAGCGCCGGGGGCTGAGGCCGTGGGCCCGGGCCAGCAGCGGGTAGACGACGAACAGCACGATCGCGCAGCCGACGTAGACGTCGACGGTGAAGACCGCGAGCGGGGCGACGAGGTCCCAGCCGTACTGGGCGACCGCGCGGCCGATGAGCCCGGCGGTGCCGATCGGGGCCAGGCGGATGACCCACCAGGTGATCTTCTGGAAGACGGCCAGCGCACCGCGGACGACGCCGAGGAAGGGCTCGGCCGGCTCGCCGACGGCGAGGGCGGCCGCGCCGATGACGATGCCGAGCACCACAAGCTGCAGCACGTTGAACGACAGGCCGCTGCTGCTGGACTCGAGGCCGAGCACGTTGGCCGGGACGATCGAGGTCAGGAAGTCGAGCCACGAGCCGGTGCGCGACGGAGCCTCGGCGCCGGCGGTGGTGATGGTCGCGCTCGAGCCCGGGTTCGTGACGAGACCGATCGTGATGCCGATGACGACGGCGATCAGCGCGGTGATGGCGAACCACACGAGCGTCTGCACGGCGAGCCGGGCGGCGTTGGTCACCTGGCGCAGGTTGGCGATGCTGACGATGATCGCGGTCAGCACGAGCGGCACGACGACGACCTGGAGCAGCTGCACGAAGGTGCTGCCGACCGTCTTGAGCGTGGTGGCCAGCCAGCCGACGTCGCCCTGCCGGGCGACGAAGCCGAGGACCAGGCCGAGGGCGAGGCCGAGCAGGACCTGGGCCCAGAAGGGCAGGCGGAGACCGCGCCGCGCGGGCGCGGCCTCGGTCGTGGGGGCGGAGGAAGACATGGAGGACCTCGGTGAGGAGTGGGTGGGGGTCGTGCGGAGGGGGCGTGCGGCGTGGACGTGCGGAGACCCGGCGCAGCGTTCGGTGCGGGCTCCGGAGGGCCCGGTGGGTCGGGGTGCGCGCCTGCTCAGGCGGGCGCGGCGACCTCGAGACGGCACAGGTCGATGACCCGCCGTCGGTACCCCGTGATCAGCACGTACGGCTCGAACCTGTGCGCGCCCGCGGGTATTCCCTCCTGCACCGGTAGGTGCGGAACCCTCCTCAGGGCCTCGGCGTTCCTGCGTCGGGTCCGGGTACGGGGTCGCGGCGCAGGCCCGCCGGGAAGACCCAGCCCCAGAGGACGACCTGGGTCGTCCAGACCACGACGCTCAGCACCGGCGGCAGCACCGGGTCGCTCGCGCGCACGGCCAGCACCAGGTCGACGACGACCGCGGCCAGCGCCAGCAGGCCGACGACGCGGACGGCCCGGCGGTGCCGGTAGGTCCACACCTGCGCCCGCAGCGGCTCCGCGCCGGGGCCGAGTCCTCGTCCCACGCCCAGGCCCCGTCTAGCCGTTGGCGATCGCCGCCGGACCGTCCTCGCGGCGGATGTCGATGACGTGCCCGGTCTGCTCGGACAGGAGGACGTCCAGCGACTGGCGCGCGACCTCCTCGCTCGACAGCAGCGTGCCGGCCGGCTCCTCGCCGAACGCCTTGGTCCGCATCGGCGTGCCGGTGCGCTCGGGGTTGATGCAGTTGACCCGCACCCGGTCGCCCGCCCACTCGTCGGCGAGCGCCTGGGTCAGGTTGACCACGGCCGCCTTGGCGGAGGAGTAGAGGGAGTAGCCCGAGCGCCCGCGCGTGTAGGACGAGGAGGTGAAGAGCAGCAGCGAACCACCTGACGCGGCCAGGTGCGGGAAGAACTCCTGGGCGACGAAGACGGGCGCGAGGTAGTTGACGTCGGTCGAGGCGTAGATCGTCTCCTCGGTGAGCTCGGTCAGCTCGCCGCGCGGCAGGACCCCGGCGGTGTTGACGACGAAGTCGATCCGGCCGGTCTCGGCCAGCACCGCCTTCGCCGCGTCGGCCACCTCGGAGCGGCGCTCGACGTGCGTACCGGTCGTCGAGCGGGAGAAGCTGCGCACGGTCGCCCCGTACGACGCCGCGAGCGCCGCGATGTCGCCGCCGATGCCGTACGAGCCGCCGAAGACGACCATGGTGCGGCCCTCGAGCTTGGCGCGGTACTCCTCCTCGGTCAGCGGGGCGGGCGTGTCGGCCGAGGTGAGCTGGAAGAGCTTGTCGGCGATGTAGACGTCGATCGGCTCGGTGACCTTCATGTTGCGCTCGTGACCGGCGACGACGGCCACCGGGACCTCGGGGAGGTAGCGCAGCACCACCGTGCAGTCGTCGGTCGCGCTGAAGTTGGGGTCCAGGGCCGCGTTGGCGTACGCCCTGCGGATGGTCGAGAGCCGGAAGCTCTGGGGCGTCTGCCCGCGGCGCAGCAGGTGGCGCGGCAGGACGTCGGCGATGTTGCCGTGCTCGGCGTCGACCGAGATGACCGTGTCGGCCGAGGGGATCGCGGTGTCGACGGCCTCGTGGGTCTGCAGGGCCTCGACGTTGGCGGCGATGATCGTCTGCGACACCAGCGGCCGGACCGCGTCGTGGAGGAGCACGTTGCACTCCTCGTCGCCGAGCGCGGCCAGCGCGGTGGCCGTCGTGTCGTTGCGCGTGCCCGCGCCCTCGAGGATCTGGGTGACCTTGTCGTAGCCGCCGCCGCGGACGATCGCCCGCACGTCGTCGAGGTAGCCCGGCGTCATCAGCACGAGGATCTCGTCGACCAGCGGCGAGGCCTGCATCGCCGCGATGGTGTGCTCGATGATCGGCTTGCCGGCGATCTTGATGAGCTGCTTGGGGATGTTCAGGCCCACCCGGGTCCCGGTCCCCCCGGCGAGCACGACAGCGACGTTGCGCAACCTGTCCACCGCGCGACCCTATCGGCGCGGACGGCCCGGACGGCGCAGCACGGGTGCCGTCAGGGTCGTGCCATCGCCGCCAGCACGCGCGTGGCGCTCGTGCCGAGCCCGAGACGTTCGGTGAGCGCGGCGAACAGCTCGGGGTCCGCCGGCTCCTGCGGGAGCAGCAGGTCGTCCTCCGACACGCCGAGGTCGAGATCGCGGGCGACCGCGACGACCTCCGGCGCGACGGCGAGGTAGTCGATCGCGGCGTGCAGCCTGGCCCGCACCGCCGCGCTGATCCTGGTGTCCGGGGCGCTCGCGGCGGCGAGGATGCCCGCGAGGTCGCCGTACGAGGCGATGAGGCTGGCCGCGGTCTTGTCGCCGATGCCCGGCACGCCCGGCAGCCCGTCGGAGGCGTCGCCGCGCATCGTCGCGAAGTCCACGTACGCGCTCGCGGGCACCGCGTAGCGCTCGCGCACCCAGGCGTCGTCGACCTGCTCGTGGCGCCCGACCCCGCGCGCGATGTAGAGGACCCGGACCTCCCGGGCGTCGTCGACGACCTGGAAGAGGTCCCGGTCGCCGGTGACCACGTCGACCGGCATGGGCAGCGTGGTGGCGAGGGTCCCGATGACGTCGTCGGCCTCGTAGCCGTCGTGGCCGACGACGGCGATGCCCAGGGCCCGCAGCGTCTCGCGGATCCACGGGACCTGGACGGCGAGGTCGTCGGGCGCGGACTCGCCCTTGGTGTCGCTCGAGGAGGCCATCTCGCTGATCACGCTGGTCGCCCCGGCGGGTGCCTCCGGCGACCCCGCGACGCGGTGCGCCTTGTAGGAGGGGAGCAGCGCGACGCGCCACGCCGGACGCCAGTCGTTGTCCCAGCAGCACACGACGTGAGTGGGTTCGTAGGTGTCGACCAGGCGGGCGACGAAGTCCAGCAGACCGCGGACGGCGTTGACCGGGAGGCCGTCGGGGGAGCGCAGCGAGTCGGGCACCCCGTAGAACGCGCGGAAGTAGAGCGACGCCGTGTCCAGGAGCAATACTTTTCGTGTCCGCACGGGTGTGATCCTGGCACGATGCGGCCATGGAGCATCTGGACCAACGCATCCTCGCGTTGCTGGCCAGGGACGGCCGCATGTCCTACACCGACATCGGCAAGGAGACGGGCCTCTCGACCTCGGCCGCCCAGCAGCGGGTCCGGCGCCTCGAGCAGCGCGGCGTCATCAAGGGCTACCGCGCGGTCCTCGAGCCCGCCGAGCTCGGCCTGCAGGTGACCGCCTTCGTCGCCATCAAGCCCTTCGACCCGAGCGCAGCCGACGACGCGCCCCAGCGCCTCGCGCACCTCAGCGAGGTCGTGTCCTGCTACTCCGTCGCCGGGGAGCCGAGCTACCTGCTCAAGGTGCAGGTCGCCACGATGGGCGACCTCGAGACCCTCCTCGCCCGCATCCGCGCCGACGCCGGGGTCTCCACGCACACCACCACCGTGCTGTCGACGCCGTACGAGGACCGCGCGCCGCTGTAATTCTGTCCTCGCTCCGCTCGGACGCGACCGGCGCTCTGGTCCGGCGCCTTCCTCCCTCCCGCTGACGCCGGGTCGTCTGCTCCGCTGCCGCAGCTTCGCGTCGGCGTCAGCGTCCGGTCGTCCAGGCGCCGGCGCGCCGCTCGGCGGGGGTCGGGCCAACGCTCCCTGAGCTTGTCGAAGGGCCACGACGTGGTTGGCGTCTCCCAGGAGGACGAGCACCGACCCGTTCCTGATCCTTCGACAGGCTCAAGAAGCGTTCCGTGCCGTTCACCGCGCGTACGCCTGGCACTCTTGGCCGCGTGATTCTGCACGGGGGGACCGTGGTCGTGCCGGGGCGGGCACCGGTGGAGGCGATCGCCGTCCGTGACGGGCGGGTGCTGGCCGTCGGGAGCTCCGAGGAGGTGCGGGCCGCGGAGCCCGGGGGACCGGTGGTCGACCTGGACGGGCGCCTCGTGACGCCGGCCTTCGTCGACGCCCACCTGCACGCCGTGCAGGGCGGCCTGGCGAGCGCCGGGGTCGACCTGCACGGGGTCTCCTCGGTCGAGGAGCTCCTGCACCGGGTCCGGGCGTACGTGGAGCGGACGCCGGGCCGCGGCGTCGTGCTGGGCCAGGGCTGGGACGAGCGGTCGTGGCCGGACCCGCGCCCGCCGAGCCGTGCCGAGCTCGACGAGGCCGGGCGGGGCCGTCCGCTCTACCTGGCGCGCGTCGACGTGCACTCCGCCGTCGTCTCCAGCGCCCTGCTCGCCGCGCTGCCCGGCATCGAGGGCCTGACCGGCTGGAGCGAGGACGGGCCGCTCACGCAGGACGCCCACCACGTCTGCCGCGGGCGTCTCGACATCCTGACCACCGACGCGGAGCGTCGCAGCGCCGCGCGGACCGTGCTGGCCGAGGCCGCCGCGCTCGGCGTCGGCGAGGTGCACGAGCTCGGCGGGCCGCACCTCGGACCGGTCGCCGACCTCGAGCGCGTCCGGGACGAGGGGCACGACCTCGGGCTGCGCGTCGTCACCTACTGGGGCGAGCTGGCGAGCGACGCGGCCTTCGCCCGGATGGAGTCGGTCGGGGCCCGCGGCCTGGCCGGTGACCTCTGCGTCGACGGCGCGATCGGCTCGCGGACGGCCGCGCTGGTCGAGGACTACGCCGACGGGCCCGGCCGGGGCGCGCAGTACCTCGACGCGGACGAGCTGACCGCGCACCTGCGGGCCTGCACGCTGCGCGGGGTGAGCGGCGGCTTCCACTGCATCGGCGACGCCGGCGTGTCCGCGGCGGTCGAGGGGCTGCGTCGGGTCGCCCAGGAGCTGGGGGAGGAGCGCGTGCGCGCGGCCCGCCACCGCCTCGAGCACGTCGAGATGGTCGCGGCCGCCGACCTGCCCCTGCTGGCCCGGCTCGGCGTCACCGCGAGCGTCCAGCCGGCGTTCGACGCGGCCTGGGGCGGGCCGGGCGAGCTCTACGAGGAGCGGGTCGGCGCCCGGTCCTCGACCATGAACCCCTTCGCCTCGATGCTGCACGCCCGCGTGCCGGTCGCCTTCGGCACCGACGCCCCGGTCACCGCCGTGGCGGGCTGGGCCATGGTCCGCGACGCCGTCCGCCACCGCCGGCCCGCCGAGCGGATGCGCGTCGCCGAGGCCTTCCGCTGCGCCACCGTCGGCGGCCACGCCGCGGCCGGCGACGACGCGTCGGGCACCCTCGCCGTCGGCGCGCCCGCGCACCTCGCGGTCTGGGACACCGAACCGTCACGGCTCGACCCCGCGACCGGCCTGCCGCTGCTCGCCGGGGACGCCGGCGGTGACGCCGACCCGGGGCTCCCGGTCTGCGCCGCGACGCTGGTAGAGGGGCGCGTGGTCTTCGACGGCGGCGCGGTGCTGGCGTCCGTCTGAGCGGCGGGCTCGGTCCCCGCCGGTACCCTCGCGGTGTGCGGCGGGTGCTCGGGTCTCTGGTGGCGGTGCTGGCCGGGGTCCTGCTCGGGCTCGCCTGGCAGCCGTACGCGCTGTGGCCGCTGCTGCTGGTCGGCGTCCCGGCGCTCACCCTGCTGGCCCGCGGGATCCCGTTGCGGCGGGCCTTCGGGCGCGGCTACCTCTTCGGGCTCGGCATGCTCGGCGTCACGATCTCCTGGGTGCACGTCCTCGGCTGGTGGGTCGCGGCCGTCCTCGTGCTGTTCATGGCGCTCTACTACGGGCTCCTCGGCGTCGCCCTCTCGCTGGTCACGCGGCTGCGCTGGTGGCCGGTGGCGGCCGCGGCCTGCTGGGTGGCCGCCGAGCTCGCGTACTCCTCCTTCCCCTTCGGCGGCTTCGGCTGGACCCGGCTCGCGTACGCGGCCGTCGACACCTCGCTGAACGGCTGGTTCCCCCTGGTCGGCGTCGCCGGCGTCAGCTTCCTCGTGGCGCTGGTCGGCCAGACCGTCGCCTGGCTCGTGCTCCTCGTGCAGGAGCGGCGTCCCCCGGTCTTCCCCCGCGTCGTGCCCGCTGCGCTGGTGATCGCCGCCCTCGGGGTGGCGGGGGTGGGGCTGCGCTCCTTCCAGGTCGAGCCGCTGGCCGGGCGGGAGGGCTCGGTCGAGGTCGGCGTGGTGCAGGGCAACGTGCCCGGGCGCGGCATTGAGGCGCTCGGCCGCGCCCGCACCGTCACCAACAACCACCTCTCCGAGAGCGTCGAGCTGATGGCCCGGGCGCGCCTCGGCCAGGTGCCCGAGCCGGACTTCCTGCTCTGGCCCGAGAACTCCACCGACATCGACCCGCTGCTCGACCCCGTAACCCGCCAGACCGTCGCCGGTGCGACCGCCGTGGCCGGCGTGCCGATCCTCGTCGGCGCCGTCACCCAGGGCCCGGGCGAGGACGAGCGGCAGACGACCGCGCTGTGGTGGGACCCGCTGCGGGGCGTGCTCGCGACCTACCACAAGCGCAACCTCGTGCCCTTCGGCGAGTGGATCCCCTTCCGTGCCCAGCTGCTGCCCCTCGTGCCGATCCTGCGCGAGGTCGGCGCCCAGTCGGTCCCCGGCACGGAGCCGGGCGTGCTGCGGGTGCCCCTCGACGGCCGCACGATCACCGTCGGCGACGTCATCTGCTTCGAGCTCGCCTACGACGACACCGTCCACGAGGCCCTGACCAACGGCGCCCAGGTGCTCCTCGTGCAGAGCAACAACGCGACGTACGGCGGCACCGGGCAGATCGAGCAGCAGTTCGCCATCACCCGCGTCCGGGCCATGGAGGCGCGCCGCGAGGTGGCCGTGGCGACGACCAACAGCGTCTCCGGCTTCATCGACCGGGACGGTCGCGTCGTCCAGCGCACGAACGAGTTCACCTCGGCCGGCTTCGTCGAGGCGATGCCGCTGCGCACCGCCCTGACCCCGGCCGTGCTCGCCGGCCCGTGGCCCGCACGGGGGCTCGCCCTGCTCGCGCTGGTGGCCGTGGCCGTGGCGGTCGTACGCCGACGGCGCGATCTGCACCAGAATGGGCACCGTCCCGGGCCTGACGCCGCCCTCTCCACCCCCGCCACGTCCCCGACGAAAGAGCCGATCCGTTGAGCGAGCCGACCGACACCACCAGCGCCGCGAGCACCGGGCCCGACTACGGGCGCGTGCTGGTGATCATCCCGACCTACAACGAGTCGGAGAACATCGACTCCATCGTCGGCCGGCTGCGCCAGGCGGTGCCCGCCGCCGAGGTGCTGGTCGCCGACGACAACTCCCCGGACGGCACCGGCCTCATGGCCGACGCCCTCGCCTCGCGCGACGCGAACGTGCACGTCCTGCACCGCCTCGGCAAGGAGGGCCTCGGCGCCGCGTACCTCGCCGGCTTCCAGTGGGGCCTCGAGCGCGGCTACGACGTGCTGGTCGAGATGGACGCCGACGGCTCCCACCAGCCCGAGCAGCTGCCGAAGCTCCTGGCCGCGCTCGGCCCCAAGAACGCGCGGACGGCCGACCTCGTGCTCGGGTCGCGCTGGGTGCGCGGCGGCCGCGTCGTCAACTGGCCGCGCTCGCGCGAGGTGCTCTCGCGCGGCGGCAACCTCTGGACGCGCATCGCGCTGGGCGTGCCGCAGCGTGACGCGACCGGCGGCTACCGGGTCTTCGACCGCGCGACCCTGCTCGGCATCGGCCTCGACGCCGTGGCCTCGGCCGGCTACTGCTTCCAGGTCGACCTGGTCTGGCGCGCTGTCAAGGCGGGCTTCCGGGTCGTCGAGGTGCCGATCACCTTCGTCGAGCGTCAGTACGGCGACTCCAAGATGAGCCAGCGGATCGTCGTCGAGGCGCTCCTGCGCACGACGGCCTGGGGCGCCAAGCACCGCGCCGAGCAGGTGCGCGGCCTCGTACGCCGTCGACAGACCGAGCTGACGTGACCCGCGCCCGCTGGAGCCCGCGGTGAGGCTGCGGGGCGGTCTGCCGCTCGCGGTCCTGGTGGTCCTGCTGGTGGCCGTGCCGATCGTCGAGGTCTACCTCCTCATCCAGGTCGGCCAGCGCATCGGCCTGCTCCCGACGATCGCGCTCCTCGTCCTCGAGGCGGTCCTCGGCGGCTGGCTGCTCCGCCGTGAGGGTTCACGGGCCTGGCGGGCGCTGGACGCCGCCTTCCGCGGGGGCCGGATGCCCACCGGCGAGCTGACCGAGGCCGGACTGGTCCTGGTCGGTGGCGTGCTGCTGATGCTCCCCGGCTTCCTGAGCGACGTGATCGGGCTCTTCTTCCTCGTGCCGTTCACCCGGCCCTTCGCCCGCAAGGTCGTCGGCTTCTTCGTCGCCCGCCGGCTGAGCCGGTCGGGCATCGCGCCGGGGCTGTTCGGCGGGCCGAGGCGTCCCGGTGCCCAGGGGGACCCCTCCGTGGTGGAGGGCGAGGTCGTCCCGGACGACACGTCCGAGACGGTCGTCAGCCCCCGCGAGGTCGACGGCGGTCGGCCCCAGGCCTGACGGTCGGCGCGCGCACCGCACGCGCACCCCGTACGTGCTCGTCCCCGTACGTCCTGGTCACCGCTCGTCCGGAGCGCCGTCTGGACGGTGGCGTACGGACCAGGAGGAGTCGTTCGGGCGACCGGGCCGGGAACGACGAGAGCCGCCCCGGATGGTTCCGGAGCGGCTCTGGGTGGGCTCGGCGAGCCCGTCGGGCGTGGGTCAGGCGGTCTTCTTGGACGGCCGCGCCGACCGGGTGAAGGCGGTCGAACCCAGCTCGCCCGCGCGGAGGAGCGTCAGGCGCTCGGCCAGCAGCTCCTCGAGCTCGGCGATGGAGCGACGCTCGCGCAGCATGTCCCAGTGGGTGCGGACCGGCTTCTCCTCCTTGGCCTCCGGGCGCTCGCCGTCGGAGCGGAGCGACTCCCCGCCGCAGCGGGGGCACTCCCAGAGCGCCGGGATGTCGGCCTCGGCCGAGAAGACCATCGTGAAGTGGTGCTGGCGAGGGCAGTCGTAACCGACCTCCTGGCGGGCGGCGAACTCGACCCCGGCCTCGTCCTCGAAGCTCTTCGCCCCGAGACCGGTGCCGCGCAACGAACGATCGGCCATGGTGAACCTCCCCTGGAGAACGTGAGCCCGCGCTGGCGGGCCTCACGGGATCTAACTGACGACGGCGGCGTTATGTTCCGCCGCCCGTGGCGGCGTGACGCGCGTCATGGCCAGGGCCCCCGCCGCCAGCACCAACGCGATCCCCACGATACCCACCCGGTCGGAGAACAACGCGGAGAAGAGGGCGAAGAGCCCCGGGGCGAGGAACGAGGCCGCCCGTCCGGTGGTCGTGTAGAGGCCGAACATCTCGCCCTCGCGCCCCTTCGGCGCCAGCCGCGCGAGGAAGGAGCGCGAGCTCGCCTGGGCCGGTCCCACCCACAGGCACAGCGCGAGGCCGAAGACCCAGAACAGCGGCGTGCCGCGGACGAAGAGCAGCACGAGGCACGAGGCGATCAGCCCGACGAGCGAGATCATGATGATGCGCCGGGGCCCGACGCGGTCCTCGACGCGGCCCAGGGCCAGGGCGCCCAGCGCGGCCACCACGTTCGCGGCCACGCCGAAGATCAGCACGGTCGACTGGGCCATCCCGTAGACGCTGACCGCGAGGATCGCGCCGAAGCTGAAGACGGCGGCCAGCCCGTCGCGGTAGAGCGCCGAGGCGATCAGGAACCGTACGGCGTTGCGGTCGCGGTGCCACAGCGCCACGATGTCGCGCACCAGCAGCCGGTAGGAGTCGACGATGCCCACACGACGCTGGGCGGGGCCGGGCGGCACCTCGGGCACCGCGACGAAGACCGCGGCGCCGAACACCGCGAACCACACCGCGGAGAAGACGGCGACCGTCCGGATGTCCAGCCCGCCGGCGTTGCCCACGCCGAACCACCCGACGTCGGGCTCGATGAAGCCGTAGTAGCAGATCAGCAGCAGGAAGATCCCGCCGAAGTAGCCCATCGACCAGCCGAAGCCGGAGACGCGCCCGATCGTGGCCGGGGTCGAGACCTGCGGGAGCATCGCGTTGTAGGACACCCCGGCGAGCTCGTTGAAGATGCCGCCCGCGCCGAGCAGGACGAGCGCCAGCCAGAGGTACGACGGTTCGTCCCGCACCCCGAACATCGCGACCATGACTGCGAGGACGAGGGCGCTCCAGACCAGGAGGTTGCGGCGCCGGTGCCCGCCGGAGTCCGAGCGCTGCCCCGTGACGGGCGCGACCAGCAGGATCAGCAGGCCGGCGACCGTCCCGCTGATGCCCACCCAGGTGTTCGCGCTCAGCCCGCCCGGCCGGGCGTCGCCGACGACGCCGCGCACGACGTACGGGCCGAAGACGAAGGAGACGATCACCGCGTTCCAGGCGGAGCTGCCCCAGTCCCAGAACGCCCAGGCGGCGACCCGCCACCGGGCGACCGGGATGGTGCTGGGGGCGGTCGTCGCGGCGCTCACGACCACAGCCCCCGCTCGATCAGGACGGTCCGCAGGGTGTCGGGGCGGTCGGTGAAGATGCCGTCGACCCCGAGGTCGACCAGCCTCTCGATCGTGGGGCGGTCGTCCACCGTCCACACGTGCACCTGCTTGCCGCGGCGGTGCGCCGCGCGGACCAGGCCCGCGGTGGTGATGCGGACGGTGCGCCGACCGACCCGGGTGGCGGTCGGGACCTGCAGGGCGGGGGCGGGCGAGTCGAGCACCCGCGTCAGCCAGGGCGCGAAACGGTGCACCAGCACCCCGCGCGAGCTCACCGCCGTCGGCACGTCGGGTCCCAGGCGTCGGCGGAGCCGGTGCAGCCGGGCGGGGGAGAAGGAGCTCACGCACACCCGTTCGGAGGCGTCGTGCGCAGCGATGGCTTCGACCAGCAGGTCGACCGCCGCGTCGGACTTGGCGTCGACGTTGAACCGTGCCGTCGGGAAGGCCTCGAGCAGCTCGGCGAAGGTCGGGATCGGGTCGTGCCCGCCGATGCGGACCTCGGCGAGCTCGGCGGTGGTCCGGTCCGCCAACGCACCGACCCCGGTCGTCACGCGGTCGAGCAGGGGGTCGTGGAAGGCCATCAGCCCGCCGTCGGCGGTGGCGTGGACGTCGGTCTCGAGGTAGCGGTAGCCCAGTGCGACGGCCTCGGAGAAGGCGTGGAGGGTGTTCTCGCGCCCGAGGTTCGGTGCGTACGCGGCCCCGCCGCGGTGCGCGAACGCGAGGAACGGTGCGTCGAAGAAGGCGTACTCGGTGGCTCGCACGCCGTCATCCTGGCAGCCTGGTCAGGCGGGGACGTCCACCCCGGGAAGGACGGCGAGGACGCGGTCGACCTGGACGGGGATCCAGGCCGGCGGGCCGACGACGACGAGGAACGCCCACCCCAGCAGCGCGCACACGAGGACGAAGCCGAGCCAGAACACGACCTTGCGCCGTCGCGTCCAGGCTCGGTAGACGTGCAGCGCGTGCTTGAGGCGCAGCATCAGGCGGTGCGCCCACAGGAACTCGCTGGCCCAGACGGCCAGCCCGGCGAGCACGAGCGGGATGCCGCCCGGTCCGGGCAGCCATCCGGTCGCCAGCCCGAGCAGGATCAGCAGGAGGCCGACGACCCCGACGACCCAGCGGTAGACGCGGTGCTGGTGCGGGTTGGCCCGGATCCGCCGGCGCCAGGCCCAGCGGTCGGGGTGCGGCTCGTGGGAGAGGTGGGCCCCGGCCAGGTCGTGCGGGGCACGGGTGCGCGGGGGCGCCTGTTCGTCGACCCCGCCGGACATAGCAGCCACCATACGGGCGCCGCGCAAGACACGCGGTGGAGTCGCGCAGGTCGTGCGGGCGGACCCGCGGCACGGGCGGGACGGGGCAGGAGAGACTGTCCCGCGTCCGCGCGGCGCCTGCCGCACCCGCCCCGACCGAACCGCTGGAGGTTCTCCGTGCCCGTCGTCGTCACCGCCGTCTTCCGCCCCGCCCCGGGTCGCCACGACGAGCTCGTCGAGGCGCTGCGCTCGACCATCCCCGCCGTCCACGAGGAGCAGGGCTGCCTGCTCTACGCGATCCACGACGCCGACGACGGCACCGTCACCATGATCGAGAAGTGGGAGTCCGCCGCCGACCTCGAGGCGCACGCCTCCGGCACCGCCGTCAAGCCGCTGCAGGCGGCCACCGGCGACCTCCTGGCCGAGCCGGTCCGCGTGGTGACCATGGAGCCGATCCCCGTCGGCGGGTCCGCCGGCACGCTCTGAGGCCGGCCGTGCGGAACAGCACGCCTGGTTCCGGGGGGGACGACCCCCCCGAGCCCCCCGAGCCCCCCCGGAACCGCACAGTCGGTTCCGGGGGGGACGACCCCCCCGAGCCCCCCCGGAACAGCACAGTCCTGTCCATCCAGTCCTCGGTCGCGTACGGCCACGTCGGCAACAGCGCGGCGACCTTCCCGCTGATGCGGATGGGCGTCGAGGTGTGGCCGGTCCTCACCGTGCACTTCTCGAACAACACCGGGTACGCCTCCTGGCGCGGCCCGGTGCTCGGGGCCGACGACGTGCGCGCGGTGGTGCAGGGCATCGACGACCTCGGGGTGCTGGGCGAGTGCGACGCGGTCCTGTCGGGCTACCAGGGTGCGGCGGACACGGGTCGGGCTGTGCTCGAGGCCGTGGCGCTGGTCAAGGAGCGCAACCCCGGTGCCCTCTACTGCTGCGACCCCGTCCTCGGCGACGTCGGCCGCGGCTTCTTCGTGGCCCCCGGCATCCCCGAGCTGATGCGCGACGCGGTCGTGCCGCAGGCGCAGGTCGTCACGCCGAACCAGTTCGAGCTGGAGTTCCTGACCGGGCGCACCGTCCGGACGCTCGCCGAGGTGGTCGAGGCCGCCCAGGCGGCCCGGGCGCTCGGGCCGGAGACGGTGCTGGTGACCAGCGCCGACGTCGAGGACACCCAGCCCGGCACCCTCGACCTGGTGGTCGTCACCGGCGCGGGCGCGTGGCGCGTCACGACGCCGCGGCTCGACGGGATCTTCCAGGGCGCCGGGGACCTTACCGCCGCCGTCTTCCTCGCCCGGCTCCTGCAGACCGACGACCCCGCCGACGCCGTGGCCTGGACGGCCTCGGTCGTCTTCGGCGTCCTCGACGCCACCCGTCGGTCCGGTCGGCGCGAGCTCCAGCTCGTCGCCGCCCAGGACGAACTGGTGAACCCGTCCCGCCGCTTCGAGGCAGTCAGCCTGCGCTAGTGCGTCAACCGAGCCGAGCGGGCGGTTGGGCCACTGGCTGCGGCAGGAGCTTTTTGTAGCCCGACCATCGCCAGAGCGCGCGCCTCCGCCTGGACGACCGGAGGAGGAAGCCCCGCGGCACCCACTTCTCGACCGCTCAGCCGCGGGCTTCCGAGGTAGGGAGGAAGGCGGAGGATCAGAGCGCGCTCTGCGCCGGAGCGAAGCGGAGGCAATTAATCTCTGAACACCTCGATGTCGGCACCCAGCATGTTGAGGCGGTGCGCGAGGTCCTCGTAGCCGCGGTTGATGACGTAGACGTCGCGCAGCACGGACTCGCCGCGGGCGCCGAGCATGCCGAGCAGGATGCAGACCGCCGGGCGCAGCGCCGGCGGGCAGACGACCTGCGTCCCGCGCCAGCGGGTCGGGCCCTCGACGATGATCCGGTGTGGGTCGAGCAGCTGGACGCGGGCGCCGAGCCGGTTGAGCTCGGTGAGGTAGATGGCGCGGTTCTCGTAGACCCAGTCGTGGATGACGGTCTTGCCCTCCGCGGTCGCCGCGATCACGGCGAAGAACGGCAGGTTGTCGATGTTGAGGCCGGGGAACGGCATCGGGTGGATCTTGTCGATCGGCGCGTGGAGGACCGACGGCTTCACCGTCAGGTCGACCAGGCGTGTGTGGGCGTTGGCGGCGACGTACTCGGTGCCGAGGGTGAACTCGAGGCCCATCTCCTCCAGCACGGCGAGCTCGATCTCGAGGAACTCGATCGGCACCCGGCGGATCGTCAGCTCCGAGCCGGTGACGATCGCCGCGGTGAGGAGGCTCATCGCCTCGATCGGGTCCTCCGACGGGGCGAACTCGACGTCGACGTCGATCTCCGCGACGCCGTGCACCTGCAGCGTCGTGGTGCCGATGCCGTCGATCTCCACCCCGAGCCGGGTCAGGAAGACGCAGAGGTCCTGGACCATGTAGTTGGGGCTCGCGTTGCGGATGACCGTGACGCCGGGGGAGAGGGCCGCGGCCAGCAGCGCGTTCTCGGTGACGGTGTCCCCGCGCTCGGTGAGCGTGATGGGCCGGGTCGGCTCCACGGAGTCGTCCACCGAGCAGCGGTAGAAGCCCTCGGTCGGCACGACGTCGAGGCCGAAGCGGCGCAGCACCTGCAGGTGGGGCTCGATCGTGCGGGCACCCAGGTCGCAGCCGCCGGCGTACGGGAGCGCGAAGTCGGGGTAGGAGTGCAGCAGCGGCCCGAGGAACATGATCACCGAGCGCGTGCGGCGCGCGGCCTCGACGTCCATCCCGTCCAGGTCGAGGTCGTCGGGGCGGCTGAGCTCGAGGTCGGCGCCGCCGTTGAGCCAGGTGGCGCGCACGCCGATGCTGGTGAGCACCTCGAGGATCCGGTTGACCTCCTCGATGCGGGCGATGCCGCGGATGACGGTGCGGCCGCGGTTGAGAAGGCTGGCGCAGAGCAGGGCGACGGCCGCGTTCTTGGAGGAGCGGACGTCGATCGAGCCGTTGAGCTTGACGCCGCCCTGGACGCGCAGGTGCTGCGGCGCGGCCTGGCCGACCGAGATGAGCGGGGCGTCGAGGGCGGCCGCGATGCGGTTGACCATCTCGAGGCTGAGGTTCTGGTTGCCGGCCTCGATCCGGTGGACCGCGCTCTGGCTGGTGCCGAGCACCTCGGCGAGCTGGGTCTGCGTCAGCCCGCGGTGCTTGCGCGCGCTGCGGATGAGTCCGCCGATCTGGTCCAGGTCCGTGGTCGTCACGTCGACGACGCTAACTCACATATGAGATTTTCCGCGAACCTGCGGCGTGTCGCGGACGTCGCGTCGGCGCGATCCGCGCCTGGCCGGCCCGTTGACCACCGCGGCCGCACCCGTGCGGGTCCCTCTAGGCTAGCCACATGAGCGATCACTACGACGTCGTCGTGCTGGGCGCCGGACCGGGCGGATACGTCGCCGCCGTCCGCGCCGCACAGCTAGGCCTGAAGACCGCCGTCATCGAGCTGAAGTACTGGGGCGGGGTCTGCAACAACGTCGGGTGCATCCCCACGAAGTCGCTGCTGCGCAACGCAGAGGTCGCCCACCTCTTCACCCACGAGGCCAAGACCTTCGGCATCAGCGGTGACGTCACCTTCGACTTCGGCGCGGCCTTCACGCGCAGCCGGTCGGTGGCCGACCGGATGGCCAAGGGCGTCCACTTCCTGATGAAGAAGAACAAGATCACCGAGATCGACGGCTGGGCGACCTTCGTCGACGACCACACCTTCGACGTCGCGCTGAACAAGGGCGGCAACCAGTCGGTCACCTTCGACAACCTGATCATCGCCGCGGGGGCCACCACGCGCCTGCTGCCCGGCACGAAGATCACCGACCGCGTCGTGACCTACGAGGAGCAGATCCTCACCGAGGAGCTGCCCGGCTCGATGATCATCGCCGGCTCGGGCGCGATCGGGACCGAGTTCGCGTACGTGCTCGCCAACTACGGCGTCGACGTCACCATCGTCGAGTTCCTCGACCGGATGGTCCCGCTGGAGGACCCGGAGATCTCCGCCGAGCTGGCCAAGCAGTACAAGAAGCTCGGCGTGAAGATCATGACGAGCACGAAGGTCGAGAGCATCGACGACTCCGGCGACACGGTGAAGGTGACCGTGTCGCCCGCCCAGGGCGGCGACAGCACCGTCCTCGAGGCCGACAAGGTCATGCAGGCCATCGGCTTCGCGCCGCGCACCGACGGCTACGGCCTCGAGAAGGCCGGCGTGGAGCTCGGCCCGCGCGGGGCGATCGCCATCGACGACCACATGCGCACCAACAAGCCGCACATCTACGCGATCGGCGACGTGACCGGCAAGCTGCTGCTCGCCCACACGGCCGAGGCGCAGGGCATCGTGGCGGCGGAGACCATCGCCGGCGCGGAGACCATGCCGATCAACTACGACATGATCCCGCGGGCGACCTACTGCCAGCCGCAGATCGGCTCGTTCGGCTACACCGAGGCGCAGGCGAAGGACAAGGGCTACGACGTCAAGGTCGCGAGGTTCCCCTTCACGGCCAACGGCAAGGCCCACGGCCTGGGGGAGGCGACCGGCTTCGTCAAGCTGGTGGCCGACGCCAAGTACGGCGAGATCCTCGGCCTGCACATGATCGGGCCCGACGTGACCGAGCTGCTGCCGGAGCTCACGCTCGCGCAGATGTGGGACCTGACGGCCGAGGAGGTCGCGCGCAACGTGCACGCGCACCCGACGCTGTCCGAGGCCCTCAAGGAGGCCGCGCACGGCATCTCGGGCCACATGATCAACATGTGACCGGCCGGCGGCGCGAGTCCTGTCGGTCCGCGCCGCTAGCCTCCGACCATGACCTCGTCGTCGGTCGACCTCGTCCTGCTGCCCGGCCTCTGGCTGCCCGGTTCCGTCTGGGACCCGGTGGTCGACCGGCTCGCCGAAGCAGGGCTGACGGCGGTCGCGCCTGCGCTGCCCGGGGTGGACACCGTCGGTCCGGCCACGCTCGACGACCAGCTCGACGCGGTCCTGCGTGTCGTCGACGCCGCGAGCTCGCCGGTCGTGGTCGGCCACTCGGCCGCCTCGGGCCTGGCTTGGCTCGTCGCCGACCGGCGACCCGACCGCGTACGCCGGGTCGTCCTCGTCGGCGGCTTCCCGTCCGCCGACGGCGACACGTACGCCGACTTCTTCCCCGTCGTCGACGGGGTCATGCCCTTCCCGGGCTGGGAGCCCTTCGAGGGGCCCGACGCGCCGGACCTGGACGACGCCGCGCGCTCGGCGCTCGCCGAGACCACGGTGGCCGTGCCGGCCGGGGTGTCCCAGGCTGTCGTGCACCTGGGCGACGAGCGGCGCTACGGCGTGCCCGTCACGCTCGTGTGCCCCGAGTTCAGCGCCGAGGAGGCCCGCGGCTGGGTGCGCGACGGCGACCTGCCCGAGCTCGCCCGGGTGACCAACCTGACCGTCGTCGACGTGGACTCCGGGCACTGGCCGATGGTCACCCGTCCCGCCGAGCTCGCCGCCCTGCTGGTCGCCGCCGCGGGGTCGCCGCGCGGTTGAGCGGGCGGCGCCCCTCGGGGGTCGGCGCCCGCCCGCCGTCGTGCGCTCAGCGCCCGAGGTGGAGCAGCCGGCGCAGCCCGCCGGAGCGGGACCCCCGGTCCCGGGTCGCCCAGCGGGTGAGCACCGCCGCGGGCTGGCCGTCGGCGGCCAGCCGGTCGAGCGCCGCGATGTCCTGCAGCTCGGCGATGCGGGCGTTGACGTCGTAGTCGGTGAGCATGGTGTCCTCCTGGCTCGGTGGGACCCGTCCGGCCCCTCATGACGACGAACCTCGTCGTGAGCCGCGCTCCCCACATCGGGCATCCGCCCTGATCACGGGCCCCTTCGCGTCGGGACGGACCTCTGAGGTGGGGCCCGTGGGCGTCTGAGGTACCTCAGGGACCGCAGCGCGAGCTCCTGCCGGGAGGGGCTGCCATGATGACGCCCGTGCCGATCGCCGCCACGCCCCTCGTCGGGCGCACGCGCGAGCTCGACGAGCTCGCCGCGCTGGCGGGCGTACGTCCCGAGCCGGCGCCCGGCTGCGTCCTGCTCGGCGGTGACGCCGGGATCGGCAAGTCGCGGCTGCTCGCAGCGCTGGGCGAGCGCGCGACCGGCCAGGGCTGGGAGGTCGTCGTCGGCCACTGCCTCGACCTCGCCGGCAGCCCGGTGCCCTACCTGCCTTTCACCGAGCTGGCCGGCCGACTGGCCGCCTCCCGGCCCGAGGCGGTCGCCGAGCTGGTCGGGCGCTACCCCTCCGTGCGCCGGCTGGTCGGCCAGGACACCGACCCGGTGGGGGCCCGGCCCGTCGCGGGCGAGCCGGCCGAGCGCGGGCTCTTCTTCGAGGGCGTCCACGCCACGTTGTCGGGGCTCGGCGCCGCGGTCCCACTGCTGGTGGTCGTCGAGGACCTGCACTGGGCCGACCAGTCGACCTACGACCTGATGACCTTCCTCCTCACGCGCGGCTTCAGGGCGCCCGTCGGGCTGGTCGGGTCCTACCGCAGCGACGACCTGCACCGGCGTCACCCGCTGCGTCCCCTGCTCGCGGCGTGGGGACGGCTGCCCGGGGTGCGCCGGGTCGAGCTCGGTCCGCTGCCGGACGACGACGTCCGTGCCCTCGTCGGCGGCCTGACGGGCGCGCCGGCCTCCGCCGCCGAGCTGCAGGCCCTGGTCGAGCGTGCAGAGGGCAACGCCTTCTTCGCCGAGGAGCTGGCGGCCACGCTCGGCACCTCCGACACCCCGCGCGACCTCGCCGACCTGCTGCTCCTGCGGGTCGACCAGCTCGACGCGGACGCCCGCCTGGTGTGCCGGGTCCTCGCGGTCGCCGGCCACCGTCTCGGCGACGACCTGCTGGGCCGGGTCAGCGGACTCGATGCCGACCGGCTCGAGGCGGCCGTCCGCTCGGCCGTCGACCGCAACGTGCTGGTCGCCGGCCGCGACGGGTACGGCTTCCGGCACTCGATGCTCGGCGAGGCCGTGGAGGCCGACCTGCTGCCGGGCGAGCGGGCCCGGCTGCACGACGCCTTCACCGACGCTCTGCTCGGCCAGCGCGAACGTGGGGCGGCGGCCGACCTCGCCCGGCACGCGCTCGCGGCCGGGCGGTCCACCGAGGCCCTGGCCGCGAGCGTGCGGGCCGGGGACGACGCCGCAGCCGTCGGCGGGCCCGACGAGGCCGCGCGGCACTACGCCCGCGCGCTCGACCTGGTCCGCGCCGGCCGGGCCGACCTCCGCGCGGCGGAACCGCCCGTCGAGCTGGTGGACCTGGTCGAGCGCACGGTCGCGGCCACGACCGCCGCCGGGATGGCCCGGCGCGCCGAGACCGTGGCGCGCGAGGAGCTGGAACGGCTCCCGCCCGGCGCGGCCCCGACCGACCGGGCCCGCCTGCTCCTCGCGCTCGTCGAGGCGGCCGAGGGCTACGAGACGACGACCGACGAGCTGGCCGCCGCCGCGGAGGCCGAGCGGCTGGTGCCGGCCGAGCCGCCGACGACGCTGCGCGCCCGGACCGTCGCCACCCTGGCCGGCGTGCTCGCGGGCGAGCGCCAGGACGACGCCGCGGTGCGCTGGGCGGAGGAGGGGCTGTCGATGCCTCCCGAGCTGCGCTCGGGGGAGACGACGGCGCTGCTGCAGACCGTGCTGGCCAAGATCACCGAGCGCCGCGGCGACAGCGCGGAGTCCGTCCGCGTCCTCGGTGAGCTCGCCGACGCTGCGCGGGCGGCCGACGACCCCGCCGAGGTGCGGCTGCGCCACCAGCTCGGCGCCGTGCTGCTCGAGCAGGGCCGGCTGGTCGAGGCGCTCGACGCGTACCGGGCGGCGGCCTCGGAGTCGACGAGGCGCGGGCGTCCCTTCGCCCCGTACGGCGCGGAGGCGCGGGTCTTCGCGGGGCTCGTCGCCTACCAGCTCGGGCGCTGGGACGAGGCGCTCGCCCTCGCCCGCGCCGACGTCGAGCAGGCGCCGTCGCTGCCGTCGGCGGGCCTGGCGGCGGTCGAGCTGCTCGTCAGGGCCGGGCGGGGCGAGCGGGAGGGCTGGGCCGTCGTCGCCGGACGGGCGCGCCCGGAGTGGAGCGCCGAGGGCATGGTCGCGGTCCAGAGCGCCGGTGCCGCGATCGACCTGCACGGCGACGCGGGCGAGCTGGACGAGGCGCTCGCGGTGCACGACGAGGTCGTGGCCACGCTCAGCGCCCTGTGGGGCACGGTCGCCTTCCAGGGCCGCATCCGGCTCGCCGCGCTGCTGCTCGGCCAGCTCGCACCCCGGCTCGGCGCCTTCGTCCCCGAGCGGCGCGAGCGCCTGCTCGACCGGGCGCGGTCCCTCGTCGACGAGGCCGAGGCGGCGACCGAGGTCGGGCGGCACCGGGTGCCCGGGCCCGAGGGCCAGGCCTGGCTCGCGCGGGTGCGGGCGGAGGGCCTGCGGCTCGGCTGGCTCGCGGGCCGGCCGACGGAGCCGGACACGCTCGTCGAGGCCTGGCGCCGCAGCGTCGACGCCTTCACCGCGTACGGGCAGGTCTTCGAGGCCGCCCGCTCGGGGGCCCGGCTCGCGGTCGTGCAGCGCGCCGCGGGCGACCACGCCGGCGCGGCCCGGACGGCGGGCCAGGCGCTGGCCGTCGCACGGGAGCTCGGTGCCCGTCCGCTCGTCGACGAGGTGCGGCCACTGGCCGGCGCGTCGGGCTCCACCGGACCCGGCGGCGACGTGCTCACCCCGCGCGAGGCCGAGGTGCTCGCGCTGGTGGCCGACGGGGCGAGCAACGGCGACATCGGCCTGCGGCTGTTCATCAGCACCAAGACGGCGAGCGTGCACGTCTCGAACATCCTGGCCAAGCTCGGCGCCCGGAGCCGTACGGAGGCCGTCGCGGTCGCGCGGCGCCGCGGGCTGCTGGGCTAACCCCCGGTGCTCGCGCCCGACGCCCGACGACGGGCGCGGTAGGCGGCGGCCTTGGCCCGGTCGCCGCAGCCCGCCATCTCGCACCAGCGGCGCCGGTGGCCCCGGGAGCGGTCGAGGAAGGGGTGGGTGCAGGTCGGCTCCGCGCACCACTTCAGGACGCCCTCGCCCGGCTCGGCCAGCGCCAGCCCGTCGCGGGCCACGGCCGTCAGGCCCGCCCGCCAGGAGCCGCTGCGCGCGACGCTGCGGTCGGGCCGCAGGGTGAGGGTCGGTCCGGGCCGGGCCGCGGCCTCGTTGACGACGGCGAGCGCGTCGGCGGGCAGCGCCTCCTCGGGCGCGTCGAGCAGGCGCTCCACCAGCGCGAACAGCGCCTCGCGCAGCGCGACCGCCGAGGCCAAGGTCTCGTCGTCGACGCCGGGCTCGGCGTCGAGCACGCCGGCCTCGTGGAGCCAGCGGCCGACGTCGGCGGGGACGAGCAGGTTCTCGACCCGGTCCGTACGGCGCTCGTTGAGCGTGCCGACGAAGTCGAGGGCGAGGTTCGAGCCCGCGAAGGAGAAGGCCACGTCACCATCTTGACCGGTGACCGTGAGCGGTGCAAGGGTGAGCGGCATGGCATCACCGGCTGAAGTGGTGACGGCTCGGGGCCGCGGCGGCGCGCTGGGGCGCTACTGCGCGACCGCGGTCGGCGTGCGCATGGTCGACGCGGGAGCCGGCGTCGGTCTCCTCCTCGTGGCGGCCCAGCGCCTGGACGACCCCGTCACCGCAGCCCGGACGGGTGGGCTGCTGGTCGCGCTCTTCACGCTGCCGCACCTGGCCGGTCCGCTGCTGGCCCGCCGGCTGGATCTCGCGCGCGACCCGCGCCGGCTGCTCGGGGCCGCGTACGCAGTGGTCGCCGTCCTGCTCGCCGCCGCCGCGTGGACCCTGGGCCGGGCGCCGACGCCGCTGGTCGCCGCGCTGGTCGTGCTCGCGGGGTTCGGCGGCCCGATGCTGACCGGCGGCCTGAGCAGCCGGCTGGCGGACCTGGCCGGGGCGGGGGAGCGGGCGCAACGCCGGGCGCAGGGCCTCGACGCGACCTCGTACGGCGTGGCGGCCACCGCGGGCCCGACGCTCGTCGCCGCCCTGGCCGGGTGGCTCTCGCCAGCGAGCGCGCTGGCCTGCCTCGCCGGGCTCGGCCTGGTGTCGGCCGCGCTGGCCCAGACGCTGCCCCCGGTGCCCGCACGGCCGGTCGCTGCGGTGCCGCGGGTGCGCGAGGTGCTGGCGCTCGTGATCCGCTCGCCGCCGCTGCGGCGGGTCAACTACGCGACGATGGTCACGGCCGGGGCGCAGGCGGGGCTCGCCGTCGTGGTCGTGCAGCTGGCCGGGCCCTACGACGTACGGCCCGCCACGGCAGCCGTGCTGCTCGCCGCCTCCGGCGCCGGCAACCTCGTCTCCTCGCTCGTCCTCAGCGTCGTCCCGCTGACCGGAGAGCCCGACCGGCTGACCACGCGGCACGTGGCCGTGCTCGCCGGCTGCTTCGGCCTCTGCGCCCTCGCCCCCTCGTTCGGGTGGGCGATCGCGGCCTTCGCCCTGATGGGCGTGACGACCGCCCCCTTCGTCACCGCCACGTTCGCCGCCCGTACCGCGTACGCGCCCGAGGGCGCCCGCGGGCAGGTCTTCGTCACCCTCGCGGCGCTCAAGATCAGCACCGCGTCCGGCGGGACGGCGCTGGCCGGCCTGCTGGTCGGCCTCGGACCGCACGCCCTGCTGCTCCTCGGCGGCTCGGCGGTGCTCGCCGCGGCCGTGGCGACGGTCGTGGACCGGCGGCTGTCCGGAGCGCCTGGACCTGACCAGCAGGTGGGGGCGCCCGCGCGGCTCAGCGGGCCGGCTTGACCCCGACCACCGGGCACTCGGCGCCGAGCAGGACGGCCTGGGCCGTGCTGCCGGTGATCAGCTTGCCGACCGGGCTGCGGCGGCGCACCCCGATGACGATGAGGTCGACATCGTGCTGCTGCGCCGCGGTCAGCAGGCTGTCGGCGGCGTTCACGCCGTCGGTCGGGCGCAGCATCGTGTGCTCCAGGCCGGCGCCCGCGAGCTGGGCGTCCAGGGCGTCGATGTCCGCGGCGCTGGCGAACTGGGCGTCGGCGTAGTTGCCGTCCTTGCCCGTGTTCAGCACGAGGAGCGAGGCCTGGTGCTGCTGCGCCTCGGCGATGGCCCAGTCGATCGCGGCGAGGCCCTCCGGCGTCGGGATGTAGCCCACGAGGATGTTCATGGGGGTCATCGTAGGGACGTGCGCCCCACGGCGCACCGGCCTGTTCCGCCGTGGGCGATCAGGGGTCCTGCAGGGCGTCCGGGCTCAGGCCAGCCGGTCCGGGACGCCGAGCATCCGGTCGGCGGTGGTGAAGGTGTAGCCCTCGTCGCGGAGGCGGTCGATCAGCGGGCCGACCGCCCCGACGGTCTGGCTGCGGTCGCCGCCCTTCGCGTCCTGCCCGTCGTGCATGATCAGGATCGTGCCGGGCCGGACCCGTCGAGCGGCTCCCGCGGCGATGGAGGCGGCGGGCGGCTGGAAGACCTCGAGCTGGTGGCAGAAGGTCCCGGAGACGACCTGCAGACCCGCGCTCTCGACGGTCCGCAGCACCCACGGCCAGTGGCACAGCCACGGCGGCCGGTAGAGCGAGGGGAGCACGCCCGAGACGCGGTGCAGCACCTCCTGCGCCCGCTCGACCTCCTCGCGCTGGTCGGGCTCGTGGAGGTAGCGGGAGAAGGCGTGGTTGAGGCTGTGGTTGCCCAGCACGTGGCCCTCGTCCACCACGCGCCGCGTCGTCGAGGGGAAGCGCTCGGCGCAGCGGCCCACCTGGAAGAAGGTGGCGCGGACGTCCTTCGCCGCGAGGACGTCGAGCAGCCGGCCGGTGTGGGGCTCGTTGGGCCCGTCGTCGAAGGTGAGGGCGACGACCTTCTCCCGGTCGGCGTCCGCACCGGGGCCGGGACCGCGTCGGTGTGGCGCCTCGTACGGGAACGGTCCCCACAGCTGCGTGCGGGACCCGAAGCCCGCCCACCAGGCCAGGGCCACGGCGGCGCCGAGCCCGAGCGCGGAACCGCCGACCGCCTGGTGCATCCGGTCACTCTAGGGGTCGCCGGGTCGCCCCGGGCCCCGGTACGTCGGGGTCCTGTCAGGGGCCTGAGACCGGGTTGTGCCGGAGGGCAGGGCCGCGAACTCTATCTACGATGACTGACGGCCGAGGGCTGTCAACGCCCGCCTGCTGCCGCACCTGACCTTCCTCGAAGGAGCACCACCCCGTGTCACGCCTGACCCGACTGAGCCTCGTCAACCGGCTCGTCGTGGCCCTGCTCTCGATCGCCGTCGTGATCTTCGGCGTGGTCGTCATCACCACGCTCAAGCAGGAGCTGATCCCCTCCACCCAGGCGCCGCAGGCGTTCGTGACCGCGACCTACCCGGGCTCGTCGCCGCAGATCGTGGCCGACGAGGTCGCCGACCCGATCGAGCAGGCCGTCCGCAGCGTCTCCGGCGTCACGAAGGTCAGCTCGACCTCGACGACCGGCTCGTCGAACATCTCCGTCCAGTGGGACTACGGGCAGGACGACAACAAGGTCGTCGCCGACATCAACAACGCCATCAACGCGGTGAAGTCGACGCTGCCCGACGACGTCACGACCAACGTCCAGACCGGCAGCAGCGACGACATCCCCGTCCTCCAGCTCGCCGTCGCCTCCGACCTGCCGCTCACCAAGCTCGGGCCGCTGGTCGAGGACCGCGTCGTCAACAAGCTCGAGGCCGTCGACGGCGTGCGGACCGTGCAGGTGACGGGGGAGGACACCACCCGCATCGAGGTCACGCTCAAGGCGTCACAGCTGGAGCGCTACGACCTCACCGCCGCCGGGGTCACCCAGACGATCCAGGGCCAGCTGACCGCGATCCCCGCCGGCACCAGCTACGACGGGGACTCCGCGCTGTCGGTCGAGGTCGGGTCCGCGCCCGGCTCGGTGGACAGCGTCGCCGCGCTACCGGTCGCGACCGCCGACGACGGGACCAAGCGGCTCGACCAGATCGCGACGGTCAAGGTCTCCGCGATCGAGCGGACCTCGATCTCGCGGGCCGACGGCCGGCCGGCGCTCGGGCTCGTGGTGCTCAAGAGCGCCGACGCGGACTCCGTCGCCGTCTCGCACGCGGTCAACGACCTCACCCCCGACCTGGCCCGCGACCTCGGCAGCAACGCCAGCTTCACCACCGTCTTCGACCAGTCCCCGCTGATCGAGGAGTCGCTGCACGACCTGGCGGTGGAGGGCGGGCTGGGCCTCGCGTTCGCCGTCGTCGTGATCCTCGTCTTCCTGCTGTCGGTGCGCTCGACGATCATCACCGCGATCTCGATCCCGCTGTCGCTGCTCATCGCGATGGTCGGCCTCTGGGCGAGCGACTACTCCCTCAACCTCTTCACCCTCGCCGCCCTCACCGTGGCGGTCGGGCGCGTGGTCGACGACTCGATCGTGGTGATCGAGAACATCAAGCGCCGCACCGCGTACACGCGGCGACCGACGATGGACGACATCGTCTCGGCGGTCAAGGAGGTCGCCGGCGCGGTCACCGCCTCGACGCTGACCACGGTCGCGGTGTTCCTCCCGGTCGCCACCGTCTCGGGCGCCACCGGCGAGCTCTTCCGCCCGTTCGCGGTCACGGTGGCCATCGCGCTGGCCGCGTCGCTGTTCGTCGCCCTGACCATCGTGCCGCTGCTCGCGTACTGGTTCATGCGGGGCAGGAGGACCGCGGCGGGGGAGGGCGCTCCGGTCGTGGACGAGGCCGAGGAGGTCACCCGGCTGCAGCGCGGCTACCTGCCCGCGCTGCTCTTCTCGCTGAAGCACCCCGTCGTCGTGCTCGGCATCGCCGTCGTCGTGCTGCTCGGCACGGTGGCCTCGACCGCCTTCCTCAAGACCGACTTCCTCGGCTCGTTCGGTGACGACCGCGCGCTGCTCGTCACCCAGACGCTGCCGTCCGGCCTCCGGCTCGACGCGAGCGCCGAGCGGGCCGCCGCGGTCGAGACGGCGCTGGCGTCCAACTCCGACGTGAAGAACTACCAGGCGACCGTCGGCCAGCCGGGCTCGCCGAACGTCGTGCAGTACTTCATCACCCTGAACGACTCCGTCGACGCCGCCGTCGCCACCGACAACCTGCGCAGCCAGCTGACCGAGACCCCGGACGGCGGCGACATCGTCGTCCAGCCCGGCAGCGCGGCGTACTCCAACAACGACCTGACGGTCACCATCAGCGGCGACGACGAGGAGACCCTGCGCACCGCGTCGGACGAGCTGCTGACGCTGGTCAAGCAGGTCCCGTCGCTGACCGACGTGAGCTCGAACCTCGCCGAGGAGCGCCCGATCCTGCGCGTCGCCATCGACCGGCGCAAGGCCGCGGACCTCGGCTTCACCCAGGCCGAGATCGGCTCGGCGGTCTCGACCGCGCTGCAGGGGGCCAAGGCCGGCACCATCACGCTCAACAGCGACACGACCGACGTCTACGTCCGCACGCACGCGCCGGATGCGACGCCCAAGCAGATCGCGGCCCTCGAGCTGCCGGTGAGCCAGCTGCAGCAGCAGAAGGCCGTGGACAAGGCGAGCGACGCGCTCGAGGCCCGGTCCGACGACCTCACCGAGCAGGGCGACGCGCTGTCCGACCGCTCCGACGCGCTGCAGGACCGGCAGAAGGACCTCGCCGACCGGCAGAAGGCGGCGGGGGAGGAGCAGCAGGCCGAGGCCAACGAGAAGGCGCAGGACGGCAAGCGTGACCTGCTCGACTCCCGCGACGACGCGCGCTCGGCGGTGAGCAAGGCGAAGAAGGCCCTGGCGGACGCGAAGAAGATCGACGTGGGCCAGCCACCGGCGTACGTCCCGCCAGACCCGACCAACCCGGCGGTCAGCGCGGCGTACCTCGGTGCTCTCCAGGCCTACCAGGGCAAGGTCGCGGCGAAGCAGAGCGCGATCGCGCAGGCGACGGCCGGTGTCAAGCAGGCCGAGTCCGGCGTCGACCAGCTCGACGAGCAGGTCAAGAGCACGAACGAGCAGCTCCAGAGCTCGGCCGAGCAGCAGGCGCAGTCGGACGAGTTCAGCAACGAGGGCGACCAGCTGAGCACCGAGGGCGACGCTCTCCAGGAGGAGCAGAAGAAGCTCACCGACGAGCAGAAGGACCTGGCCGAGGACCAGAAGGACCTCCAGGACCTCAAGGCGCGGGCGATCACCGTCGGCGACGTCGCCACGGTCAGGACCGAGGACGCGCCGGCCACCGTCCGGCGCGAGGACGGCAAGCAGGCGGTGACCATCACCGGTTCGCCCAGCGGCACCGACCTCGGCGCGGTGAACACGGCGCTGCAGGCGAAGGTCGCCGAGTTCTCGCCGCCGCCCGGCGTCGAGGTAGTCCAGGGCGGGGCGACCGAGGACCAGGCGAAGGCCTTCTCCCAGCTCGGGCTGGCGATGGGCCTGGCGATCGTGCTGGTCTTCATCATCATGGTGGCGACGTTCCGGAGCCTCGTGCAGCCGCTGATCCTGCTGGTCGCGATCCCGTTCGCCGCGACCGGCGCTCTCGCCGGCCTGCTCGTCACGGGGACGCCGCTCGGCGTGCCGGCCATGATCGGGTTGCTGATGCTGATCGGCATCGTGGTCACCAACGCGATCGTGCTGATCGACCTGATCAACACCTACCGCGAGCGAGGCGACACCCCGCTGCAGGCGATCATCGACGGCGCGCGGCTGAGGTTGCGCCCGATCATCATGACCGCGGCCGCGACCGTCTTCGCGCTGCTGCCGATGGGGCTCGGGATCACGGGCCAGGGCGGCGGGTTCATCGGCAAGCCGCTGGCGGTCGTCGTGATCGGCGGCCTCGTGTCCTCGACTCTCCTCACGCTGCTCCTGGTACCGGTCCTGTACGGGCTCGTCGCCCGGGTCGCGGGCAAGAAGGCACGGCAGGAGCTCGCAGGCGCACCGGCCCGCGCGGCGGACGGACCTGCCGTCTGATGGTTCGCTGAGCATCGCCGCGAGCGGCCGCGGCGAGGTCTCGTCCGGGCGATCATGGTCACGTGGACGAGCCGGTGCAGCCGCGCGATACGCCGTACATGAGCAACGAGGCGCTCGCGAGCGACCCCGGCGGGATCCAGCTCGACCCGGTGCGGCTCCGCCGCATCGCCCCTGACCTGTTCGGTCTGGGCGGGCTGCTGCCGGGACGGGTGCTGTCGAAGAAGGTGCTCGAGGCGCACCTGTGGAACGGCGACAGCCGGGCCGACGTCGTCCTCGGCCGGTCGCCGCTGCTCGTGGCCGCCTACAGCGACGAGTTCGACGCGGTGGTGGTCCTGCGTTTCGACCAGCGGCTGGTCGACGCCCACGTCGAGCAGGGTGACCGGCTGCTGACGGTCAACACCTACCGGCGCGGCGCATCGGTCGCCCGTGACATCGCGCAGGGCCCGTACAGCTCGCACGCGTACGCGAACTTCCACCCGGTGATCGCCGACTTCGTGGCGGCCGACCGGCTCCGCGTCGAGCGTCGCAAGGCGGCCATCGCCGAGCCGGAGTGGGCGCGCGCGTGGCAGCTGGGGCAGCAGCACCTCGCGACCCGGCCGGGAGCGTTCCGCGACGGGACCCCTCACCGGTCCGGTGAGCCGGCCTGACCTGGCTCCCGTTCACCGCGGCTGTCAGGCTCGGCCGACCCCAACGCGACCCTCGCCATCGTGTCGAGACCGCGGCTTGCCTGACGTTATGACAAGTCGGACCTTGCCCATCGCGCATGAACGCCCGTCGTGCTTGGCCGTCTCGACCCGAGCTCGATCCCTGACAATCTTCACCATCAGCCTGGCCGAGCTTCCGGCGGGACCTCGAGGACGAGCAGCGGCAGGCGGGAAGTGATGTCGACTGAGTGGCGCGTCAGCGCGTCAGCGCGTAAGCGCCTCAGCGCGTCAGTCGGTCAGCGAGTCAGCTGAGCCCGCAGTACGCGCCCTCGGCGAACACGTCGCCTCAGTCAGCGGTGTCGCCGAAGCTGGGCGCCTTCACGTACAGCCCGAGGGGCTTCGCCGGCGTCATCGAGTTGGAGGTGTGCAAGAGTGCACAGCGTCCAGCCGATGCTTGTTCTGGAACTTCGAGGCCTGTCCGATAAGCAGCATTATGACATCTGATCCGAGGATGAAGGCGCGAGCGCTCCTGCGAGTGTCCGTTGACAAGCAACCTGTCAGTTTTGCCAGGTACGTGTCAGTAATCCGCAACCAGCCGATTTTTGCCACTCAACCTGTCAGTCGCGGATGGGCACACCCATCTGATCGAGGCGGTACCTCTGATGCCCCTGAAGACCCTCGTGGGTGCGGGCTGCGATGGTGCGGCCCGCACCAGGCTCAGGCCGCCTCTACCCCATCGTCCTGCTCCCCATACTCGTCGAAGAGGACGTAGTCGATGATGTCGTCGGCGTGAAACCGGACCGTCTCGTCGGGGCGGAGGTAGACGTAGATCGGCCAGTTGTCGAGGGCGCCAACGAAGTTCTCGCCTTCGCGGTACGTGATCTTGACCCACATCCGCTCTCCTCCAGGCCCACCTTTACGCGGCCTGGTGATCGCCCACGACAACTTCACCAGGTCGCCCGGTCCGAGATTGGCCTTCGTCTGCGCGTCAGGTACCCAGAACGTGTCCGGGTGCTCCTTGTGGATGGCTAGCCCGGATTGGATCTTCGACCGGGACCAGATCAGCCGGCCACCCCAGAACTCGAAGAACCAGGAGACCTCCGGGAACACGCCCTGACGAAGAGCGACCTCGAGCTGGTCGAAGACCCAGAAGGGTCGCTCCCAGCGCGGCACCGCGTACAGTTCGGCGTGGAGCTCTTGCCGTCGAGGGTCGTCGCGAGGCAGCAGGCAGAGGATCAGCGACAGGACCATCCCGGGGGCGAGTCCGAAGATCAACAGTGCTAGGCCGAGGCTGCCGAGCGCACCCTTGACTCCGAGCAGTTCCTCGCACATCGTCATCCTCCGACTGCAAGACCTCAGCTGAACGACCTTCGGCGACCGCAGCATCACGCTCGTACGAATACTGAACGGTCGGCCCAGTACGTGTTGACCGGACCGCGAGGAGTGATCGGCAGCAGCCGACCCACCCATTCTCAGTAGCGGTAGGGGAACGGGTGGGGCAAAGACCCCCTTCTGGTAGCGGCCAGAAGGTAGCGCCGCGACGAGACCCTTGGCTCCCGCAAATCCGTGTGGTCGCACGGGTAAGCGGGTATCTTCTGAGTGAGCGAGACGAGAGGTGGTGCGATATGACGCAGCCCCGAGGTGCAGAGACCGGCCCTACCGGCTTGGCGGAGCCCCATGACCATCCGGTCGACCCGGAACGGGTCGCCCACGCACGGGCACGCGGGTTGTCCGCTGACGACGCCGGGCGGCTTGCTGCGCTGCTGTCCCTGCTGGCCGATCCCGTCCGGTCCCGGATCCTGTACGCGCTCGACGAGGTCGAGGAGCTGTGCGTCGGCGACCTCGCCCTCGCCCTGGAGTCGACGGAGGACTCCGTCGGCTACGCCCTCAAGATCCTGCGGACGGCGGGCCTGGTCGCCACCCGCAAGCAGGGGCGGGTCGTGTTCTACCGGCTCGCGCCAGGGTTCCCGGAGCCGTTGCGCCACCACTGCTTCCGCGAGCTGGTCGCGATGACCCGCGCGGCTGAGGAGGACGAGCGATGACCCTGCTCGCAGCCGCCGGGCACCAGATCCTGCGCGCGCTCGAGCGGACCGGCTCGATGACCTGGGAGATCACCTGGGCACTGATCCTCGGCTTCACCTTGTCCGCCGCCGTCCAAGCCGTCGTCCGGCGGGAGTCGGTCACCCGGCTACTGGGCGGGAACGGCCCTCGGTCGCTGGCCGTCGCCACCGGGCTGGGCGCGGCGTCGTCGTCCTGCTCGTATGCAGCCGTGGCATTGGCCCGTTCACTGTTCCGTAAGGGTGCGAGCTTCGCCGCGGCGATCGCGTTCCAGATCGCGTCGACCAACCTGGTCGTCGAGCTCGGCATCATCTTGATCCTGCTTATGGGCTGGGAGTTCGCCGCGGCCGAGTTCGTCGGCGGACCGGTCATGATCATCGTGGTCGCGCTGCTGCTCCGGTTCTTCCTCCGACCGCGCCTGCTCGAGGCCGCGCATCGGCAGGCCGACCGCGGGCTGGCCGGTTCGATGGAGGGTCACGCGGCGATGGACATGAGCGTCCAGGGCGACGGGTCGCTGGTCCGCCGACTCACCTCCGCCCAGGGCATCACCTCGATCAGCCACATCTTCGTGATGGAGTGGGCGGCCGTCCTGCGCGACATCGTCATCGGTCTGCTGATCGCTGGCGCGGTCGCTGCGTGGGTGCCGGACAGCTTCTGGCAGGCGTTCTTCCTCGTCGACCACCCGTTCCTCGCGAAGGTCTGGGGTCCGATCGTCGGGCCGGTCGTCGCCGTGCTGAGCTTCGTCTGCTCGATCGGCAACGTCCCGCTCGCGGCGGTGCTGTGGAACGGCGGCATCAGCTTCGGCGGCGTCGTCAGCTTCATCTTCGCCGACCTGCTGATCCTGCCCGTGCTGGTCATCTACCGGAAGTACTACGGCCTGAAGACGGCTGCCCTGCTCGCGGGCGTCCTCTACATGGCCAGCGTCGTGGCCGGGTACGTCGTCGAGATCCTCTTCGGCTCCGCCGGACTCGTCCCCGTCCAACGGACAGCGCGGGTCGAGACGACGCACCTGTCGTGGAACTACACGACCTACCTCAACATCGCCTTCCTGCTGCTCGCCGCCCTCCTGGTCGTCCGGTTCGTCCGGACGGGCGGGCCCGCCATGCTGCGCGCGATGGGCGGCGACCCTGACGACATGGGCGACCACGACCACGGCTCCCACGACCACAGTGCCCACGATCGCGGCTCCCACTCGACTCCGACCGCAAGAGAAGGCTCCTCATGACGTCTCGCACGCAGCTAGCCCTCGCAGGTGTCCTGGCCGCCCTGGTCCTCGCGGGCTGCTCGAGCGGCGCCACCCCGCCGGGCGGCACCAGCACCGCTCCCACCGCGTCGACGAGCGCGCCCGCTTCCCCCGCCGGTGCGGGTACGCCCGCCGTCGGCCAACACGTCGACGCGGACGTCCAGTTCGCGACGATGATGATCCCGCACCACACGCAGGCCGTCGCGATGAGCGACATGCTGTTGAGCAAGCAGGGCGTGGACGCGAAGGTCACCGCACTGGCCACCCGGATCAAGGCCGAGCAGGCACCCCAGATCGTCCAGATGAGCGGCTGGCTCGCCGGCTGGGGGCAGGACCCCAGCCCGTCCTCGATGGGGGGCATGGGCGGGATGGGCGCCGGTGACGGCCTGATGAGCCAGGCCGACATGGACGCCCTCGACCACGCCAGCGGCGACGACGCGGCCCGGCTCTACCTGACGGGCATGATCAAGCACCACCAGGGTGCCGTGACCATGGCTCAGACCGAGCTCGCCCAGGGCGAGAACCCGGACGCGAAGAAGCTCGCCCAGAGCATCGTCACGACCCAGAAGGCCGAGATCACCGAGATGAACGGGCTCCTCGGCGGCTGAGACGTGTCACGCCGCGTCGACGACGATCTCGACGCGGTCCCACGAGGTGTTGGCGTACCCCTTCGGGTTCCACAGCGAGGTGGCTGACTCGGGCTGCTGGGCGCCGGCGTCGTCCCAGGCCCGGACGACGAGGGTGTGCGGGCCGCTGGCCAGGTCGACGCTGATGCTCCACATCGTCCAGGCCCAGCGGTCGGTGCGGCGGCCGAGGTCGGCCTGCACCCAGGTGCTGCCGCCGTCGGTTGACACGTCGACCCGCGCGACCGTCCGGTCTCCGCCCGCGTAGGCGTAGCCCGAGACCTCGGTGCGGCCGGCCGGTCGCCGGCTGCCGTCGGAGGGAGCGAGGATCGCGGCGTTCACGACGACCGGGCCGAGGGAGATGCCGTTGCCGGGACCGGCCTGCTTCGGGTCGGCGTCGGGCGGCACGATGCGGTAGGCCGTGGCCTGGAAGTAGTTGTCGGACGGCTCGGACTGGACGGTGACGCGTCGGACCCACTTCACGCTGCGCGCGCCGATGTAGCCGGGGACGACGACCCGGACCGGGGCGCCGTGGGCCTGCGTGAGCGGTTCGCTGTTCATCGCCCACGCGAGGAGCACTTCCGGACTCTGGGCCTTGCCCAGCGGTACCGACCCGCCGTACGGCTGCGGTGGGTCCGCGAGCTGGGACACGTCCGGTGCGTCGAACGCCACGTGACCGGCACGCGCCGCCGGGTCGAGACCGGCCGCGGCGAGGACGTCGCTGAGGCGAGCTCCGGTCCACTCGGCGGTCGACGTCGCCCCTCGGCCCCAGGGGTCCTCACCCGGGATGTCGCTCACCTTGATCAGGTCCGCCCGGCGGTTGCCGGCGCACTGCAGGGTCGCCGTCACGGTCACGGCCTCGAAGGCCCGCAGCTGAGCCAGGGTCAGCGTCAGCGGCCGCGACACCGCACCGTCGACCCGCAAAGACCAGGCGTCCGGGTCGAGCTCGGGGATCGGGCCGTGGTTGCGGCTGTAGAAGGTGCTCACCGGCGTCACGAACGCCTCGACCAGCACCCCCGGTGGCGCCTCGGCGTTGAACGGGTCCTGCTCGTGCACGATCATCTCGTCGCGCTTGCCCCAGCTCGTCACCGGCTCATCCCTCTTCTCGTCGTGGTCATGCTGCGTGGTCCGGCTCTTGCGGTCCTCGGTCACAGGACGATCAGCAGCACCATCGCCGCAGCCACGGAGACCACCAGGACCGTCGACACGATCATCATCGCCCGGCTGCTGTCACGACCGGCGATGTCGCCCTGCTCGATCAGCGCCGCGGCCGTCCGGAACCGCCACGTCCCGTAGAACACCCCGACCGCACCCACGAGCACGAGCAGCACCCCGGCGACTAGCGGCCCGAGGTGCCCGGGGTCGAGCAGCCGGGCCACGGCCAGACCGACGACCATCAGGCTGACCGCCGTCCGCAGCCACGCCAGATAGGTCCGCTCGTTGGCCAGCAGGTCACGCGTCAGCGTGCCCAGGTGCTCGTCGCTCACCGGACCACTCCGTCCCTTCTGGCTGTCGGGGCTCCCACTGTGGCACCGCGTGCGGCTCGAGCCTGGGGCGGGATCACGGGGTGCGCGCCACGACGGCGAGCAGGTCACGGACGGGGCCGGCGGGTGCCTCGGCGCCACCGACCCACACCGCGCGGAGCAGGCGGCTGACGGTGAGGTCGCGGGTCCTGACCAGCACGAGCGTCCTGGCGCGCAGGTCAGCCTCGACCGCGTGACGACTCAGGAAGGCGGGCGCGCCGCCGGCGCGCACGGTCTCCCGCACCGCGGTGGAGGTCGTGACCTCCACCGCCGGCGGCGCGGTCGTCAGCCCGTGCACGGCCAGGGCCTGCTCGACGACCTCGCGGGTGCCGGACCCGCGCTCCCGCGACGTCAACGCCAGCCCGGAGACCTGGGCCGCGGTCAACGGGGTGCGGCGCCGGGCGAGCCGGTCCGACGGTGCGGCGACCAGCACGAGGTCGTCGCGCCCGATCTCGGTCGAGCTCACACCGGGCGGGCGGTCGGCGCCCTCGACGAAACCGAGATCGGCCTCCCCCGCCGCCACCGCACGCAGCACCTCCGCGGAGTTGGCGGCCCGCAGGCTCACCGACGTCGTGCCGCGGTCCGTCCCCGGCTGCGTCTGCTGCTGGCGCAGGGCCACCAGCCAGCGCGGCAGCAGGTGCTCCGCGACGGTCATGCTCGCCACGATCCTCAGCTCGCGGTCACGCTCGCCGCGCAGCGCGGCGATCGAGGCGTCGACCTCCTCGGCGACCTGCAGCATCCGCGCGGCCCACTCCACCATCAGCGCCCCGGACGCGGTCAAGCGCGTCCCGCGGGCACCTCGGCTCAGCAGCGGCACCCCGACCTGACGTTCCATGGTCGTCAGCCGCTCCGACGCGGACTGCTGGCTCACCCCGTGCGCCCGGGCGGCCGCGCCGATGCTGCCCGACCTCGCGACCTCGACCAGGAGGGCGAACGAGTCCAGATCGGGCAGGTGTCCGCTCAGTGCCACAGGGCGACCCTACCCCCGGTCACAGGCGGCACCTGTGCATCGGCAGGGCACGGGACCCTACTGCCGCCGGCCGGGACCGAGCAGGCTGACGTCATGGCCCTGACGCTGACCCGCACCACCTCCCCGATCCCGACGGGCCCGACCCGCCTCGGTCACCGCTCGGGGTTCCTCGCCGAGCTCGAGGGCCAGCCCGCGTTCGGCCACATCACCCCGAACTGGTTCGCCTCGGTGATGGGGACCGGGATCGTCGCCAACGCCGCCGCCACCCTGCCGGTCCACGTGCCGGGCCTGCTCGAGGCCGCCCGGGTCGTGTGGGCGCTCGACCTGGTGCTCCTCGTCGTCGTCACCGCGGCCACCGCGGTGCACTGGGTCCGCCACCCCGACAGCGCCCGCGCCCACCTGGCCAACCCGGTCATGTCCCACTTCTACGGCGCCCCGGCCATGGCCCTGATGACGGTCGGCGCGGGCGCGATGCTCGTCGGGCGCTCGGTGATCGGCGACGGCCCCGCGCTCGCCCTGGACGCCGTGCTGTGGACGGCCGGGACGCTGCTCGGGCTGTGGACCGCGGTCGCGGTGCCCTACCGGGCCTTCACCGACCACGACGTCAAGCCCGACTCCGCCTTCGGCGGCTGGCTGATGCCCGTCGTCCCCCCGATGGTCAGCGCAGCCACCGGCACCCTGCTGATCCCGCACCTGCCCGCCGGCGAGGCCCGTACCACCCTGCTGGTCGCCTGCTACGCAATGTTCGGCCTCACCCTGATCGCCAGCCTCGTCATGATCACCCTGATCTGGAACCGGCTCGTCCAGCACAAGGTCGGCGCCGCCGCCGCGGTCCCGACCCTGTGGATCGTCCTCGGCCCCCTGGGCCAGTCGATCACTGCCAGCCACAACCTCGGCGAGACCGCACCCGCCCTGCTGCCTGCGCCGTACGGGACCGCGTTCCACGCCCTCGGCCTCGTCTACGGCATCCCCGTCTGGGGCTTCGCGATGCTGTGGGCAGCGCTCGCCCTCGCCGTCACGATCCGCACCGCCCGTACGGGACTGCCCTTCAGCCTGACCTGGTGGTCCTTCACCTTCCCCGTCGGCACCGTCGTCACCGGGACCTCCGGACTCGCCGCAGCCACCGGGCTCCACCTGTTCATCGTGCTGGCGGTCGCCTTCTACACCGCCCTCGTCGCCGCCTGGCTCGTCGTCGCCCTGCGCACGGCCCGGGGGGTCTATCGCGGACGCCTGCTGCGGGCCGCATGAGCGTCCGGACCTCGTGGCCCGACCGGAGTGATCGGCGCGACAGGCGTACGTTGTCCCCTGGCGATGGATTCCGCCGGAGGTCGCGACCTCGAACCGCCGCACGGCTGATGACTCCTGGACGCTCACCCGTCTGGAGGCACGCGCGATGACCACCGAAACCCCACCCGTATCCCCGATCCTGCTGGGGACAACGTCGCAGCAGCCGCCTGAGGTGCTCGAGGTCGCCCTGTCCCTCGCCCGACGTGCCGGCACCGTCCTGGTGTGCGCCCAGGTCGACCCGATGGCTTCCGTGGTCGAGGAGCACCCGGACGGCTCCGTGGAGTCACGGCCCATCGACCCCGACCGAGCCGACTGGGACAGCGCAACCTTCGACCCCGACCTGGCCGTCCGGATCCAGGCCGCAGCGCGGGAGGCCGGCGTCGAGGTCACCTTCCGCAGCCTCGCCGGTGACGTCGGGGCCGCGCTGGGAAGGCTGGCGGAGGTCGTCGGCGCCGAGATGATCGTGGTGGGTAGCCGCGAGGGCGGGGTCCGGGCGAGCATGCACGACTTCTTCAGCGGTTCGCTGGCCGCACACCTGAGCCACCACCAGTCCCGCCCGGTCGTCGTGGTGCCGATTGGTCCGACCGCGACCGGTGGCGCGGCACCGCGGAAGGACCGCGGTCGATGAACGAGACCCCTGAGCTGGACCCGGCGAAGAAGACCGTCGACGACCCGTTCCCCGAGCTGCCCCTCGACCCCGACGCCGAAGCAGCCGAGACCACGACCGAGACCGGCGCGAGCGGTGCCCGCCCGGTCCACCTCACACCGAGCAACATCGCCCTCGTCGCCACGGGCGGAGCCGTAGGCACCGGCCTGCGGCTGCTGCTCGAGGACCTGGTGCCGCGTTGGGGCGGGGTCCCGGTGGTGACGCTCGCGATCAACGTCGTCGGTGCGTTCCTGCTCGGCCTGCTGCTCGAGAAGGTCGCCGACCCGGCGCTCGACGAACGCTGGAGCCGCCGCGCGAGGCTCGGGTTGGGTACCGGCGGTCTGGGCGGCTTCACGACCTACAGCGCGCTGGCCACCGACACCGCCCTGCTCGGCCACGAGCGTCTCGGTCTGGCGGCCGCGTACGCCGGAGTCACGGTCGTCGTCGGGCTGCTCGCCTCGATCGGCGGGATCACCCTGGCCCGTCGGGCGCGGCGCACCGCAGTTGACGACGGTCAGGCGGCCGCCGCGTGAGCGGGCTCCTGGCCGCCGCGTTTGTGTGTGTGGCCGGAGGTGGCGGCGCTGCCGCCCGGTTCGTCCTTGACGGCGTGCTCCGGCAACGGCTGAGCCTGGCCTACCCCTTGCCGACGACCCTGATCAACCTGTCCGGGTCGCTGCTGCTCGGACTGCTCACCGGTCTCACCCTGGGACACCTGGTCGACCCGCACTGGCAGCTGGTCCTCGGCACCGGACTGCTCGGCGGCTACACGACCTTCAGCACCGCGAGTTTCGAAGTGGCGCGGCTGGTGGAGGAACGACGCTGGGTCGCGGGCACGACGCACGCGCTCGGCACGGTCGTCGTGTCCGGCGGTCTCGCCGCGGGCGGCCTCGCGCTCGGACTGGTGCTCGGCCGGTGACTGCGCACTCTTCCCGTGCTCGTCCACCCCGACAGCGCAGGCGACCGCCAGCAGCGACCTGCGTCTTCGACCTCCGACTTCGCACCGGCGGCGCGAGACAACCCCTACGACAGGTGAAGCACCCATGGACTCGTGACCACTGTGGCTCCTCGTCGCGATCTTCGTCGCCGCCGGGGTAGTCGTCTGGGTCGCCGGCGTCCGGCTGTCGAAGAGCACCGACGTCATCGATGCCCACTTCCACCTCGGCAGCGCCCTGGGCGGGCTGATCATCCTCGCCGTCGCCACGAACCTGCCCGAGATCGCCATCACCGTCAGCGCCGCCGCGTCCGGCGACGTCTCGGTCGCGGTCGGCAACATCCTCGGCGGGATCGCCCTGCAGACCGTCGTCCTCGTCGTCCTCGACGTCTTCGGCCGACGCGGCCAAGGCGTACGACCCCCACCCACCGGGCCGCGTCGTTGACCCTCGTCGTCGAAGCCGCCGTCGTGGTCGCGGTCCTGACCGTCGTCGTCGCCGGCACCCAGCTTCCCAAAGGACTCCTGATCGCCCGGCTCACCCCCGGCAGCGTCCTCATCGTGGTGATCTGGATGCTCGGGCTGCTGCTCGTCCGCCGCGCCGGACGCGGCCTGCCCTGGCACGAGGACGGGCGCGCCCCGGACAGCTCACCGCCGCCGAGCAAGGGCCGCCACCGCAACCCGCCCCAGCACCGCGCGAGCACCAAGAAGGCCCTCGTCGTGTTCGTCGTCTCCGCCCTCGCGACGCTGGTCGCCGGCGCGGTCCTCGAGCTGGCCGGTGACGCCGCCGCCACCAAGGTCGGGCTCGGCGGCGTGCTGTTCGGCGCCACCGTCCTCGCCCTCGCCACGTCGCTGCCCGAGATCGCCACCGGGCTGCAGTCCATCAAGCAGGGCGACGACAACCTCGCCATCAGCGACATCTTCGGCGGCAACGCCTTCCTCCCCGTGCTCTTCCTCGTCGCCACGGTCATCTCCGGACAAGCCGTACTGCCCCGGGCCAGCGCTGCCGACACCTACCTGACCGCGCTCGCCATTCTGCTCACCCTCGTCTACCTTCTCGGTCTGCTCTTCCGGCCTCGGCGCCGCATCCTCGCCATGGGCGTCGACTCCCTGGTCGTGCTGGTCCTCTACGCCCTCGGCGTCGCCGGTCTCGTCGCCATCGCCTGAGACCCCACCCCGCACGCGAGACCTCGGACCCCGCCGTTGAGAGACGGCCGGGGACCGATGAGTGGGACTTGGTACGGGCGACTCCTACGACTGCTCAAGGCAGCCACCGGGCCGGACACCGGCCCGCCCGATGCGGGGGCGCGAGGGTTCACCCGGGTCGTGGCGTTGGGGCCGAGGTGCAGCGTGTAGCCCGAGCCGGGCGAGAAGGTGCTGAGCAGGTGGAACCGGTCACCGCGCACCAGGGTGTCGCGCCTGAGCGACGCCCTGCACACCGCCGTGTGGCTTCCGCACCATCGGAACTCGCGAACGGATCGCTCAACACCGGGGCCGCTGGCGCAACACCCTTCTCATCGAAAGCAGGGCGCCTACGCTGCCCCCGGGCGGAAAATCTCACAAGATCCTCGCTCCGCCCACCGGCTCGCCGTGGCGACCGATCAGGTGTCTCGGCCCAAACTCCTGGGGTGACGACAGTCAGCAGCGACGGGCCTCCGACCTCGAGTGAGATCACGGCGGTGAGCGGGCGCCGAGCCGCACCGGCCACACGCGGACTCCCGGCTCTACAGGAGCTGCACCTTGAACTCCCAGACGGGACAGCCCTCGACTTCACGTCTCCCGCCTCCGGTCGAGAGGGCCAACTCGACCTGGTTGCGCCGATCTTTCCGATGTCCTTCGCCCACGTCGGGCCATTCTGGACCTCCGTCTGCCCAATCTGCCTCGACCCCCGCCTCCTCACCAGAGAGCACGTGCCGCAGAAGGCGCTCGGAGGGATCGAAATGACGACCACCTGCAAGAGGTGCAACACCGAGTTCGGGTCCCGCTTCGAAGTGGAGCTACAGGACTGGTTCGACCCGATCCCGTTCCGCAGGTCGGCTACGCGGAACGGGAAGACCAGGACCATCAAGCCCCGGGCCGGGAAGGCACCGCGGGAGCCGAACCGGATCCTCGAGCTGCACGGGCTGATGGGCGCGATCGGCGAGCAGGCCGGCCTAGCTCGGACCTTCGAGCTCGACGTGCAGCGCCTCGTTGCCACCAAGCGCCTCCGGGATGCGGTAGAGCAGCGTGTGGTCCAGCGGGCGATGGCGGAGTCGGCTGCCTACTTCACCTTGGGCGCCGTCCACAGCGTGACCAACCTCGTGCTGCGACTCCTGCTGCTCAACCGCCCGGCTGCAGTGATTATCAACAAGGCCTGGCCCGACAGCGGTGGTCTCCCGCCCCTGTCGGACGATCGGAAGGCATGGGTCACGCTGAACCGCTACTCGGTCCGAGACCTCGGCAAGGCTGAGCGGGCGTCGTCCAACGTCTTCATGAGCCGATCTGTCGAGGCCCTCCGCGTCCTGTATCGCAGTGGCGCCTTCCAAGACCTCGACGAGCGCCGGGGCATGGACTACCACCGCCGCAGACCGCAGAGCGTCGCGCACAGTTCCCCCCGGAGGAAGGCTGTCGAGGTAAGTAGCGGCAGCATGTCGATCGCGGTCTTCGGAGCGGCCCTCGAACCAGAGGCGGATGCCGACGCGGTGCACGCGATCGTCGTCGACGCCATGGAGCAGCTCAGGATCGCGATGCGGACAATCCGCCTGCTGGTGCCGAAGGCGATCCGTGCCGAGGGCACGACCTACATCGTGAGCTGACGACCCTGTCGCTACCTGCATCCTGAAGATGGTCCCGACCGGCGATCGGTCGGAGGCACTCCCCCGGGCTACGCCTGGGCAGCCGCCGTGTGACCGTCGCCGACTGTCCGTAGAGACCGGGCCGGGAGCGCCTTTCGGTTGGGCCGATCCTGCGGCACTCACCAATTGACCCTCCTAAGACCATGATCGTCCGGCTAGTGACAACTTGCCTGTCAGAGAATCCGTGCGCTGACACGAGGCCTGTCACGGAACCAGATCGACGCCACCTCTGAACTTGTCAGCGTGAGCAGCAGGTCGCTGACAAGTTCGATGGCATCGGACAGCGAGAGCATCCAGAAACCGGTCGTTGTCATTCGTGTCCTCGCGATCGAGCGTGTCGACGGCGGGACAGCAGCCTCACGACCAGGCGCTTCTGGAAAGCCGTCATCGCCGGCTCCCAGTCGGTGACCGTCTCCGCCGCCTCCTCGCGCACCTCCGGCAGCTCGGAGCTCAGACGAGCGACCAACCAACGAGGTCCTCAGCGCTCAACGACACCACTAAACTCTACGTACCGCCCTGCTGCGTCCTGCGGACCGTGGGTCGACGGGAATACACGTTCCACCGACCTTGGTTGGGGCAGCGTGAGCGAACCCGTCAAGGTCGACATCTGGTCCGACGTGCAGTGCCCCTGGTGCTACATCGGCAAGCGCAAGTTCGAGTCCGGTGCTGCGGAGTTCGGCGGCGACGTCGAGGTGGAGTACCACTCCTTCGAGCTCTCCCCCGACACCCCGGTGGATTACGAGGGCACACCGACCCAGTACCTCAGCGAGCGCAAGGGCATGCCGCTGACCCAGGTCGAGGAGATGCTGGAGCGGGTCACCGGCATCGCGTCGAGCGTCGGTCTGGACTTCGACTACGAGCACGTTCACCAGACCAACACGGTCAAGGCGCACGAGCTGATCCACCTCGCGAAGAGCAAGGGCCGCCAGCTCGACATGAAGGAGCGCCTGCTCAAGGCGTACTTCGTCGAGGGGCGCCACGTCGGGCACGTCGCCGAGCTCGCCGACCTCGCGGTGGAGATCGGGCTCGACCGGGACGAGGTCGTCGCGGCCCTCGAGGCGGAGACGTTCCTCGCCGACGTAAAGGCCGACGTCGCCCAGGCGGCCGCGTACGGCATCCAGGGTGTCCCGTTCTTCGTGATCGACGGCAAGTACGGCGTCTCCGGGGCGCAGGACCCCCAGACCTTCACCGACGTGCTGCGGCAGGTCCGGGCCGAGCGCGACCAGGTGTCCGCCGAGGGCGTGGCACGGTGAGCACCCCTGCGGTGAGCCCCTTCGTGCTCGTAGGCGACCCGATGGCCACCGCGTGCGAGGGCGACGTCTGCGCCGTGCCCGAGGCTTGCGAGCAGGACAGGATCCCCGAGGATCAGCAGCGGGCGCTCTCCCCTGTCGCGCCGGCGTCAGCTCAGGTCGAGGTCGAGAGCCGCGGCGCGTGACCACCACGCTCGTCACCGGTGCTACCCGCGGACTCGGCTTCGAGGTCACCCGCCGCCTCGTGGGAGCCGGTCACACCGTCTACCTGGGTGCCCGGGACCTGCGGCGAGGGGCCGACGCAGCCGCCGAGATCGGCGCGACGCCGATCCTCCTCGACACCACCGACGGCGACTCGATCGCCGCAGCGGTGGACCGGCTGCGGGACGAGGTCGGCGCGCTGGACGTGCTGGTGAACAACGCCGGCATCGCCGGGGACCAACGTCCACCCGCTGAGTCGACGATCGACGATCTGCGCCTGGTCTTCGACACGAACGTGTTCGGCGCCGCCGCCGTGCTGACCGCCTTCACCCCGTTGCTCGAGGTGAGCTCGGCCCCGGTCGTCGTGAACGTCTCCAGCGGCGTCGGCTCGCTGGCGCTGAACGCGGGCCCTCACACCCGGTGGTCGATGCTCGCCTATCCCATGTCGAAGGCGGCGCTCAACATGCTGACGATCCAGTACGCGCGGGCCTTCCCGCGCTGGCGCATCAACTCCGCGTCACCCGGTCCCACCGCGACCGATTTCGTCGCCCCTCGAGAGGGGTTGCCGACGGCGGAGCAGCTCCGCGCGGCCGGCGTCAAGGTGAATACCGTGCAGGAGGGTGCGGAGATCATCGTGCGACTGGCGACGAGCGGCTCGGACGGCCCGAGCGGAACCTTCGTCGGGAACGAGGGCCCTGTCCCCTGGTGAGCTGAGGCGCCCCCGCCAGGGGCGCCGCAACCCATCCTCGGCCCGCGGTGCTTGACATGCATTGCCGAGCGATGGAACGTCGGACCTGGCGTCGACGGGGCGCCAGGACCCGGAGGCGACCATGACCGAGCACCAGTTCAGCCGACGAACCGCCCTCGCGGGCGCAGGAGCGGTGGCGGCCGGCGCTGTCCTCGCGGGCGTACCCACCTCGTCCGCTTCGGCGACGTCGAGGTTCGCGTCGTCCGCGTTCGGCGACATGGCGCTCGACCAGCTCGTCGGGCAGCTGGTCGTCTACTCCTACCCGGGCCTCACGCCGCCGGCCGAGCTGCTCCGGCTGATCCGCGCCGGCCGCGTCGGCGGCCTCATCTTCTTCGGCGAGAACATCACCTCCACCGCTCAGATCGCGGGCGTGGTCGCGCAGCTGCGGGAGGCGCACGCCGAGAGCCGGATCCGTGAGCCGCTGCTGCTGATGACCGACCAGGAGGGCGGGATCGTCCGCCGCCTCAAGGACCAGGAGCCGTACCTCTCGGCGAAGCAGATCGGCCAGCAGCCGGATCCGCAGGCCGCGGCCACCGAGGCCGGACGCGGCGCGGCCGCGGGGCTCAAGGCCGCCGGCATGAACCTGAACCTCGCCCCCGTGGTCGACGTCTACCGCGAGGAGGGCAACTTCGACGACCAGTTCGGCCGGTCGTTCTCCTCGGACCCGGAGGTCGCCGGCGACCTCGGCATGCGCTTCGCCACGGCCCAGCAGGCCGCGGGCGTGGCGGCGACGGCGAAGCACTTCCCGGGCCTGGGCGCGGCACCCGCCGGGGCGAACACCGACCTCACCGCGGTCACGCTGTCGCAGGGCCTGCGCGAGCTCCGGCGCGTCGACGAGGCCGCGTTCGTCCCGTCGATCCGCGCCGGCATCGACCTCGTGATGGCGTCGTGGGCGATCTACCCCGCGCTCGACGCCAAGCGCCCCGCCGGGCTGTCGCGCCGGGTCATCCAGGACGAGCTCCGCGGCCGGCTCCGCTTCCGCGGCGTGACGATCACCGACGCGCTCGAGGCCGGGTCGCTCGACGCGTACGGCACGGATGCGGAGGTCGGGGTCCTCGCCGCCCGGGCCGGCATGGACGTCCTGCTCTGCTCGTCGCGCGACGTCAGCCAGGGCGAGGCCGTGGCCGCGGCGCTCGAGGACGCCCTGCTGCACCGTCGGCTGGAGGCCGGGGCCTTCCTCGGCTCGCTCCTGCGCGTACGCCGCCTGCGGAGCCGCCTCCACTGACCCGTGCACGTTCGTGCGGGTCGGCGTCCGCGCCGACCTTGGGTAGGCGGCGAAGGTGGCCGAGAGCTCCGGCGGACCTGATGGTTCAACCTTCAATCCTGAGGAAGTCTTGATCTTCTCCTACCCCGCACGCTGAGGGTTCGCGAAGGTAGCGACGACAGGTTCTCCCCACCAGCCCGAAGCGGCCGGGGAGCGAGCGGGGGCTGGCTCTGGAGCCACCCCACCTCGCCAGGAGCCCCCGATGTCTGCCGCCTGCCCCGAACCCGTCGTCGAGAGCCGCGTGCGTCCGTCACGCAGGCTCCTCAGGGCGGGCTCTGCCGTCCCCGGCGCTGCTCCCCGGCGTCTGCTCCGGGCCCTGACGGCCGCCGTCGTGGTGCCGGTGCTGGCGGTGCTGGGAGTGCTCGTCGCGCCGTCGACCGCGACGGCTGCGCCCAGCTGCGCGCCGGTCGACATCTACTACAACACCCCGAACGGCTACCTCTACCGCTACACCCCTACGGCGGGGTGACGAAGGTGCCGCTCGAGAGCTCGTTCCTCGACATCACCTTCACGGCCGACGGGACGACGCTCTACGGCGTGGACTTCGGCGTCCTGGTCGAGATCGACCCGCAGACCGGCAAGAACGTGCGCACCGTCCCGCTCGACAACGGGGCCTTCATCAACGGCCTCGCCCAGCTCGCCGACGGGCACCTGCTCGGGTCCGGCGGCGGTCAGGTGATCGACATCGACCCCGCGACGGGCGTGACCCGGCCGCGAGCGAGCCTGCCGCCCGGCGAGTCCTCCAGCGGTGACCTGCTCGTGCTACCGGACGGCGACGTCCTGGTGCTGACCTACGGCAACGGCCACCCGGACAACAGCCTGATCCGCCTGCACCCCGACGGCACCTCCGTCCGTCTCGGCTCGGTCCCGTCCTCCTACGGCATCTCCGCCTCCGGCGACCTGGTCTACGTCACCGCGAACGACGGCGGGATCTACAGCCTCGACGAGGTCCCGACCACCGAGGGCGACGGCCCGCTGAAGGTCACCAAGCGCTTCGACTCCGGCGTGGCCGCCTACGGGGCCACCTCGATCAACGAGTCGAAGCCCTGCAACACCGCGTTCGAGGCCAGCGTGAGCGACGAGTCCACCCCGTACGGCAATCCGCCCGACCTGCTGGCGTACGGCTACCCCGCCGGGACCGGCGGCACCGTGACCTTCACCTGGGACGGGCGGACGCTCTGCACCGCGGACGTGACCGATGAGGTCAGCCGGTGCGCCGCGCCGACGCTGCCGCCGGGCAACTACCCCGTGACGGCCACCCTGTCCGAGGGCGGGTCCGCCACGACGAACTTCACCGTCGAGAAGCTCCCGACCACCCTCGTCGCCAGCGCCGACCCCGACCGCATCCCGGTCGGGACGTCGACCCGGCTCACGGTCACCGGCCTGCCCCCGGCCGCCACGGGGACGGTCAGCTTCGAGGGCGACGACTACACCTACTGCCGCGTCACCCTGCCCGACACCAGCTGCGAGACCGACTCCGGGCTGGGGCAGAGCCCGTACGCCTACTTCGTGTACGCCAGCTACACCGGCGACGACACATACGCCCCGGCCTACGGCCAGACGTCCTTCCGGGTCTACGGCCCGGGGGCCACCACCGACCCGACGGGCGACCCGACCAGCAGCCCGACCAGCAACCCGACCGGTGACTCGACGTCAGAGCCGACCACCGAGCCGACCACCGAGCCCACGTCCGAGCCCACGTCCGAACCCACCACCGAGCCCACGTCCGAGCCCACCACCGAGCCAAGCTCCGACCCGACGTCCGAACCCACCAGCGAGCCGACCTCGGAGCCCACCAGCGAGCCGAGCTCCGAGCCCACCAGCGAGCCGAGCTCCGACCCGACGTCCGAGCCCACCACCGAGCCGAGCTCCGACCCGACGTCCGAGCCCACCAGCGAGCCGAGCTCCGACCCGACGTCCGAGCCCACGACCGACCCGGCCGGCAAGCCGGAGCCCACGTCCGGCACGACGACCGGCGCGACGACCGGCGCGTCGGCGACGAGCGACCCGACGTCGACCACGGTCGCGCCCGCGCCGTCCAGCTCGGTGCCGCCGAGCTCGACGCACCTGGCCAGCACCGGAGGGCCGTCGATCGTCGTCAGCGTGGTCGGTCTGCTCGCGCTGCTCGGCGGCGCCGGCGTGCTCCGCTCCCGCGGTGCGGCGCGCAGGCTGCGGAGCCGTCTCCACTGACGGTGCTCGGGCCGGGCGGGTCGGCGGTCACGTAGAGTCACCGACCCGGCTCGGTCTCGTCACCAGGAGGAACACCATCGCTCACGAACGTCCCGTGCGGTCCGCGCGATGGTGAGGCTGACCCTCTGCCGCGGCTGCTGCTGCGGCACGACGAAGGCCCGCCCGCACGACGACCACCTCGCTCAGCTCGAGCGGGTGGCCGCGCTGGCCCGGCAGCACGGGGCGTCGCTCCGCCGCTCGGAGTGCCTGGGGCCGTGCGAGGAGGCGAACGTCGTCGTCGTGCAGCCCTCCCCCGCCGCCCGCGTCCTGGGCGCGCGGCCGGTGTGGCTGGGACGGGTCGGGGACGACCAGCTCGAGGCGCTCGGCCGCTGGGTCGAGGCCGGTGGGCCCGGGCGCGACCCGGTTCCGGCGCAGCTGGTCCCGCACGTGATCCCCGGTCAGAGGCGGCGGGCGTCCTAGAGGCGGTCGAGCACGCGGTCCCGGCGTGGCGGACGGCTTCTGCCGAAGGTCAGTGGCTCCACCGATGTTTCGGCCGCGGGCTGGACGGCGACCGGACCGTCCTCCTGGCGGCCGTCGGGCAGGGCGGCCGGGTCGGCCTCAGACGTCGGCGACCAGCGGGGCGACCGCGGTGCCCAGCAGCTCGATGCCGCGCAGCAGGTCGTCGTGGGCCAGCAGCGGGTTCGTCATCTGCAGCGAGAGCCGGTCGACGCCGCCGACCTGCTCGGCGATGCGGCGGATCTTGTCCGCGACGGTCTGCGGGTCGCCCATGAAGAAGGCGCCGTCGGGCCCGGCGGTCGCGTCGAACTGCGGCCGGCTGGGCGGGGCGAAGCCGCGCTCGCGGGACACCGCGGTGAACATCTTGTGCCAGCCGGGGTAGATCGTGTCGGCCGCCGCCTGGGTGCTCTCGCCGACGTAGCCGAAGACGTGCAGCCCGACCTGCAGCTGCTCGGGCGGGTGGCCCGCGTGCGCGCCCGCCCGGCGGTAGAGGTCGATGAGCGGGGCGAACTGGCGCGGCTCGCCGCCGATGATCGCGACCATCAGCGGCAGCCCGAGCAGACCGGCGCGGACGAACGACTGCGGAGTCCCGCCGACGCCGACCCAGATCGGCAGCGGGTCCTGCACCGGGCGCGGGAAGACGCCCTGATCGACCAGCGGCGGCCGGAACTGGCCCGACCACGTCACGGTCTCCTGGTCGCGCAGCTGGAGGAGGAGCTCGAGCTTCTCCTCGAACAGCGCGTCGTAGTCGCCGAGGTTCAGCCCGAAGAGCGGGAACGCCTCGGTGAACGACCCGCGACCGACGACGAGGTCGATCCGGCCGCCGGAGATCAGGTCGAGCGTCGCGAACTGCTGGAAGACGCGGACGGGGTCGTCCGCGCTCAGCACCTTGACCGCGCTGCCGAGGCGGATCTGCTGGGTCCGGGCGGCCGCGGCGGCCAGGATGACCGGCGGCGCGGAGTCGTAGTACTCGCGGCGGTGGTGCTCGCCGATGCCGAAGGAGTGGAGGCCGACGCGGTCGGCCAGCTCGATCTCCTCGAGCAGGTGGGCCATCCGCTCGGCCGGACCGACGACGTGGTCGGTCTTCGGGTCCGTGACCTCCGAGACGAAGCTGTCGACACCGATCCGCATGGACGCCAGCCTCTCACGCGGCCGCGGACGCACCGGCCGAGCGCCCACCGCTCAGGGCGTGCGTGCGACCACGGCCAGGAGGTCACGGACCGGACCGGCCGGCGGTTGCGCCGAACCCACCCAGACCGCGCGTAGCGTGCGGGTGAGCGCCAGGCCGCTCGTTCGCACCTGCACCAGCGCACCCGTCCGCAGGTCGGCCTCGACCGCGCGCCGGCTCAGGAAGGCCGGCGCTCCCCCGGCCCGGACGGTCTCGCGTACACCGGCGGACGTCGACACCTCGACTGCCGCCGGCGCCGCCGTCAGCCCGTGCGCCGCGAGCGCCTGCTCGACCACCTCCCGCGTCCCCGACCCCCGCTCGCGCGAGGTCAGGGCGAGCGCGGCGACCTGGGCCGGGGCGAGCGGCGTACGACGCCGGGCCAGCGGGTCGCCCGGGGCCACCACGAGGACCAGCTCGTCCTGGCCGACCTCGGCCGAGGCCAGCTGCGCGGGCCGCTCCGCCCCCTCGACGAAGCCAAGGTCGGCCTCCCCCGCCGCCACGCCCCGCAGCACGCCGGTCGAGTTCGTCGCCTGCAGGCTCACCGAGGGCGCCGTCCGCCGGGCGGCCTCCTCGGAGCGCCGGAACGCCACGAGCCAGCGCGGCAGGAGGTGCTCGGCGACGGTCATGCTGGCCAGCAGGTGCAGCTCGCGGTCGCGCTCGGCGCGCAGCGCCGTCAGGGACGCGTCGACCTCCTCGGCCACCTGGAGCAGCCGCGAGGCCCACTCGACGACGACCGTGCCGGCCGCGGTGAGCCGCGTCCCGCAGGCGCCGCGCTGCAGCAGCGCCACGCCCACCTGCCGCTCGACGCCGGCCAGACGCTCGGACGCGGCCTGCTGGCTCACCCCCACCGCTCGGGCCGCGGCCCCGATGCTGCCGCAGTGCGAGACCTCCACGAGCAGGGCGAGCGACTCGAGGTCGGGCAGGTGTCCGCTCGGAGCCACAGGGCGACCCTACCCCTGCCCACAGGAGCGGCCTGTGGATGGACAGGAGAGGAGCACCTACCGGGACCTCGCCCGCGGGCCCGGGCTGGAGGCATGGCCCTGACCCTGACCCGCACCGCGCCCGCCAAACCGCCGCTGCGGCGTCGCCGGTTCCTCGCCGACCTCGAGGGGCGTCCGGTCTTCGGCCACGTCACGCCCAACTGGTTCGCCTCGGTCATGGGCACCGGGATCGTGGCCAACGCCGCGGCCACGCTCCCCGTCCGCGTCCCCGGGCTGCTGGACGCAGCCCGCGTCGTGTGGGTGCTGGACGCGCTGCTGCTGGTCGTCGTCGGGGCGGCGACCGCGGCTCACCGGGTGCGGCACCCCGCGGCGGCGCGGGCCCACCTGGCCGACCCGGTCATGGCGCACTTCTACGGTGCGCCGGCGATGGCGCTGCTGACGGTCGGGGCCGGGGCGCTGCTCGTCGGGCAGCCGGTCGTCGGCGCGCACGTGGCCGCCGTCCTCGCCGGGGTGCTCTGGACGGCGGGCACCCTGCTCGGGCTGTGGTCGGCCGTCGCGGTCACGCTGCGCGCCTTCACCCAGCACGAGGTCGGTCCCGCATCGGCCTTCGGCGGCTGGCTGATGCCGGTGGTGCCGCCGATGGTCAGCGCCGCCACCGGTCCGCTGCTGCTCCCCCACCTGCCGGTCGGCGAGGCCCGGACGACCCTGCTCGTGCTCTGCTACGCGATGTTCGGGCTGACCGCGATCGCCAGCCTGGTCGTCATCACCCTGGTCTGGGACCGGCTCGTGCAGCACCACGTGGGCGCCGCGGCCGCCGTGCCGACGCTCTGGATCGTCCTCGGCCCGCTGGGTCAGTCCGTGACCGCGAGCCACAACCTCGGCGCGGCGGCCTCGGAGTTGCTGCCCGCGCCGTACGGGGCTGCGTTCCAGGGCTTCGGCCTCGTCTACGGGCTGCCGGTCTGGGGCTTCGCGATGCTCTGGGCCGCCCTCGCCCTGGCGATCACGGTGCGCACGGCCCGCGCCGGGCTGCCCTTCAGCCTCACCTGGTGGTCGTTCACCTTCCCGGTCGGCACGGTCGTCACCGGCACCTCAGGGCTGGCCGCTGCCACCGGGCTGACCTTGTTCGCCGGGCTTGCGATCGCGTTCTACGTCGCGCTGGTCGCCGCGTGGCTCGTCGTCGCCGCCCGGACGGTCCACGGCACCTACCGCGGCCGGTTGCTACGCGCCGCCTGAGATCGTGCGGGACCGGCGCCGGCACCGGTCCCGCACGGGCGCCTCAGAAGCGGAACGGGTTGAACCGCATGGCCGCGAACAGGTACCAGGCCGTCGCCCCGGTGTGCAGGTTCTGGGAGTAGTCGAAGCCGAAGCCGGTGTCCATCGGCGACGAGGCCGCGACGATCCCGCCGGCGATCCGACGACCGTGGTAGGTCTGCCCGGCGCCGAGCCGGTCCTGCGCCGAGCGGAGCTGGTCCATCAGGGCGCGGGAGCGGTCGCGGTCGTCGGACGAGCCGCGCTGCTGGAGCGCGAGCGCCAGCTGGGCGGTGCCCTCGAACCAGACGGCGGCGTCGTCCGGCTTCGGGTTCCACTCCTTGCCGTCGACGGGCCGGGTGACGTCGGTGCGGAAGGTCCCGCTGCCGAACCCGACGCCGGACACCGCGTACGCGCCTCGCAGCGAGGAGTTCGGGCGCAACGGGGTGTCGGTGGTCGCGACACTCGTCCGGGCCCAGTCGAGGCAGGCGCGGTGGCGCGGCTCCCCGAGCGACAGCGAGGCCCACGTCTGCGCGTCGAGCGGCAGCTGCGTGGGCGTCTTGTTGATGCTCGCGCCGTCGTCGGAACCCGTCCAGAAGTGACCGTCCTCGGCGTTCCAGAGGGCGCGGACGAAGGCCCGCGCGTGCTCGGCGTGCCCGTCCCAGGAGCGGTCCCCGGTCAGGGTCGCGACCAGCCGGAACAGGGCGTAGAGGTCGATGTTGTGCTCGGTCGACTTGTGGTCCTCCAGCCCGGCGGTCTCGCCGAACGTGAAGCCGCCCAGCCCGGTGCTCGACCGGGTGCGCTCGACGACCCAGCGCGCGATGCGTCGCGACCCGGCGAGGTAGGTCGGCCGCTTCGTGCGCCGGGCCAGCTGGGCGAGGGCCAGGCCGGCCCAGGCCATGTCGCCGACCGCGGTGCCGGTGAAGCCGTACTCCCACCCGGCGTTCGGCGTCTGGTCGGCGTTCAGGAGCGCACCGACGTGGTACGCCTGCCGCAGCCGGCCGTCCTTCGCCGGGTCGCGGTCCTGGACCTGCAGCAGGGCGTCACCGATCGCGCGGGCGCGGGTCCAGTCGCCGGCGGCGAGCAGCGCGATGCAGGTGAGCGCGTTGTCGTAGACGAAGCCGATGTCGGACAGCCGGGAGTCGTCGTAGCTCTGGGCCAGGCGCGGGCCCCACGTGGCGGACGCGTCGGTCACGCCCCGCAGGAACGCGAAGGCCGCCGAGGCCGAGCGGCTCCCGGGCGAGGTGCCCCGCGCGAGGCCGGCCGACGTCTGGTCGGCGGCGGCGGGGAGGGCGTTCCCGGCCAGCAGCGGGAGGGCGGCGCCGAGCGCGGCGCCGGTGCCGAGCAGGGCCCGTCGGGTGGTGGTGGGTGGGCCGGTTCGATCGGTCATGGGGCAGTCCTTCGGGGGTCGTCCGCCTTCGGGGGGAGGCGGTCGGAGTTACGCTAGTGATCGAAAGAATCCGTCAGGGCTGATGGGGCTCCTGGTCTCAGCGCCGCCAGGACCTCGGACGGCCGCGCCCTCGTGCGGCGCATCCCGCCAGGCCGAGCGCGTCCGCGGTCTGCGCCTCCGCCCCCTCGCATTTTGACATCGTTGTCGGCAGCCGCCTACCGTGGACGTTCCGCGCCGGTCCCCCGGCGCGCGGTCGCCACCAGGGCGGCCCACCCGAGCACCGGTCCCGTCCCCGAGGGTCTGTGCTCCCCGGCACGCGGCGACCCCCGGCGACGCGTCTCGGCGGCACTGCTGCCGCGTCCACCGTCGCGTTCGAGCTCTGCTACGCCGTGCACCCGTCGACCCCAGCCAGGTCGCGTACCGCCGTGCCGTGCGAGCTCACCCGCGACAACGCCGAAAGACCGAGGGAGCGCTGCCGCATGGCACGACCTGTGCACGACTACGCCCGCGTCGACGAGCTCGACTCGTCGACGCGCCGCGCCGAGACCGCCAACCCCTACCCGCCCGTGCTGATCGTCATCACGATCATCGCGACGCTCGGGATCCTGCGCTACGCCGCCTTCCTGCTCGCGCCGGGCAACCGCGGCAGCCTGCTGCCCTACCTGCTCGTGCTCGTCGCCGAGCTGGTCCTGATCCTGCACGCCCTGCTGTCGGGCTGGACGATCCTGGCCGGGACCCGCGGACCACGCGACTTCCCCTACCACGAAGCGAAGACGCTGCTCTTCGACCGCGACCGCATCGTCGCCGAGGGCCTCGAGGACTACCCGGAGCGGTGGCCGGTCGTGCTCGACGGCCGCGAGCTCAGGATCGACGTCTTCATCCCCGTCTACGGCGAGGACGTCGCGGTGATCCGCCGGACCGCCGTGGCCGCGATGGCGATCCGCGGACGTCACGGCACCTACGTCCTCGACGACGGTCGCTCCGACGAGGTCCGCGCGATGGCGGCCGAGATCGGCTGCGGCTACATCCGCCGGCTCAGCGGCGGCGGGGCCAAGGCGGGCAACATCAATCACGCGCTGTCCCTGGTGTCGTCGGAGTACTTCGCGGTCTTCGACGCCGACTTCGTGCCCCGCCCCGAGTTCCTCGTGGAGACGGTGCCCTTCTTCGTCGACCGGACGGTCGCCTTCGTGCAGACCCCGCAGGCGTACGGGAACCTCCACAACCTGATCTCGCGCGGCGCCGGCTACATGCAGACCGTGTTCTACAAGTTCGTGCAGAGCGGCCGGAACCACTTCAACGCGGCCTTCTGCGTCGGCACCAACGTCATCTACCGCCGCGCGGCCGTCGATGACGTGGGCGGCATCTACACCGACTCCAAGTCCGAGGACGTGTGGACCTCGCTGATGATGCACGAGCGCGGCTGGCGCACGATCTACATCCCGCAGACCCTCGCGGTCGGCGACGCGCCCGAGACGATCGAGGCCTACACCAAGCAGCAGCTGCGCTGGGCGACCGGCGGCTTCGAGATCATGTTCACGCACAACCCGCTGAGCCCGCGTCGCCGGCTGACCATGGACCAGCGGCTGATGTACCTGGTCACGGCGACGCACTACCTGACCGGGATCGCCCCCGGGCTGCTGCTGCTCGTGCCGCCGCTGGAGATCTTCTTCGACCTGCGGCCGGTCAACCTCGACATCTCGATCACGACCTGGGTGATCTACTACGCCGGCTTCTACCTGATGCAGGTCCTGCTCGCCTTCTACACCCTCGGCTCGTTCCGCTGGGAGGTGCTGATGCTCGCCGCGGTGTCGTTCCCGATCTACCTCGCCGCGCTGGTCAACGCCTTCGTCGGCAAGGAGCAGAAGTGGCACGTGACCGGGGGCCGGGGCGGTCGGCCGGAGTCGCCGTTCAGCTTCATCATCCCGCAGGTGTGCGTGTTCGTCTTCCTGGCGCTGACGTCGGTCGTGGCGATCTGGCGCGACGTCGACAACAGCCAGCTCACCCTCGCGACCGGCTGGAACGTGACCAACACGCTCATCCTCGGCGTCTTCATGGTCGTCGCGCTGCGCGAGTCCTGGCGCAACAACCACCCGGCTCCGACCCGCGCGCTCCGCGACACGACCCCGGCCCCGGGCTGGACCCTGCCGGACGCCCCCGCGGAGCCGGCCCTGCAGGCCGACGGCCCGCTCTTCCCTGCCCCGGCCACCCCGGCCACCCCTGGCGTCCTCGTCGGCGCCGGCTCCCAGACGAGGAACCTCGCATGACCTGGACCAACCGTCTCCGCCTGGTCGGCGGCCTGCTCGGCGTGCTCGCGCTCGTCGCCGTGCTGACGATCATCTTCAACCAGCGCCAGACCCAGGCGCAGAGCCTGACCGCCACGATCGGCACCGACGCGTACGACGTCGGCGCCGGCTACGGCGGCACCGTGATCGAGCAGGACGTCCGCGAGAACGACGTGGTCGCCGTCGGCGACCCGCTCTTCACCATGCAGAGCCCGGCCATGGCGGCCGACGTCGCGAACAAGGTCAAGGTCAAGAGCACCGAGGCCTACACCGTCGACACCAAGAAGGGCACCATCACCTACCTGGCCACCGTCCCGGGCCAGGTCGACGAGGTGCGGGCCAAGCTCGGCACCACCCTGACCGGCGGGCAGTCCTTCGCCCGCATCGTCGTCACCGGCTCGCAGTTCGTCCGCGCGCAGTACCTGCTGACGCCGCGCGACTACGAGCGGGTGCAGAAGGGCGCCGAGGTGTCGATCCTGCTGCCGAACAACCAGAAGGTCGACGGCACGGTCAGCACGGTCAAGGTCGCCACCGAGCAGGGCAACGCGGCCGCCGAGATCCGGGTGGACAGCCCGGCGCTCACAGACCCCACGCTCAGCACGCTGACCCGGACGGGCACGCCCGTCGTCGCCACCGTGCGGCTCCGCGACGACGGCCCCCTCGCGGGCGTCAGCGACTCCGCGTTCGCCTTCCTGCGCCAGATCGGCCTGAGCTGAGGTCCCGGGCGCTCCTGGCCGCCGGCGTCGTGCTCGCCCTCGGGCTGGTGGGGTGCTCGCCCGAGCAGCCCACCGGCGGCTCGGGACCGTCGAGCGCCGCTCCCCCGCCGTCGACGACCACGACCGTCCTCGGCGCCGAGCAGGTCGACCCGCTGGTCGCCGGGGTGGTGCACCGCACGGTGAAGCCGCTCCCGGCGAGCCGGCTGGCCGACGGGCTCGTCCCGCCGACGAACCGCTGGTTCTCCGGCCTGGTCTTCGGCGAGCAGCCGCAGCCGGTGTTCCCGCTGCCGCTGTCCTTCGCGCTCACCGGGTCGGGCTTCGCCCTCGGCGAGCCGCGCGTCACCACCACCGCGAAGACGATCGCCGGCGGGCACGTGCCCGACGTCGGCGTCGACGTCGGCGCGGCCTCCGCGGTCGTCACCGCGTACGACACCCTGAGCGTCACGGTCGAGAGCCGCGACGCCCAGGGTGCCGCGCTCGGGCGGACGGTGGTCGCGGAGGGCTCGCCCTTCGTCAGCTACCACGCCGAGCGGGCGCAGCAGGTCCGCACCACGCTGCCCTGGGTCGCGCACGACGGCTACGCCACGGCGGTCGTCGGACCGGTCACCTACGCGCTGGTCCTCACCGACGGCACGCTCGACGGCAGCACCGTCGACCTCGAGGACTCCGGGGTCGCCACCTGGTTCCCCGTCCCGGCCGACGGCTCGGCCGCCGCACTGGCGGGGCTCGCCAAGCACCCGCTGACGGGCGGCTCGCACACCTACCGCCTCGACGGCGACGTGGCCACCACGACGCTGACGTACGCCGCCGAGGGCGACACCGCCTTCGCCCGGCTGCCCCACCAGGCGGCCAACCCGGCCGGGGACCCGCGGTGCGACCTCGGCACCTACCCGAGCATCTACGGCACGCTGAGCGTCTGCGCCGGTCACGAGCTGTCCTGGACCGCACCCGTGACGACGCCGACCAGCGCGCTCGACACCAGCCGGCTCACCGACGCGGAGCGCGCCACGCTCGCCGCGCAGGTGCGCACCGACGTCGCGGAGACCCCGGCCTTCCCGTCCGACACCTACTTCGGCGGCAAGGCCCTCTACCGCGCGTCGATGCTCTACCGGCTGGCCACGCAGGTCGGGGCCGACGACGCGGCGGCGACGATCAAGGCCCGGCTGGTCACGGCGCTCGACCAGTGGACCGAGCCCCAGGGCTGCGCCTCCCGCGCCGCCGTGTGCTTCGTCTACGACGAGCAGGCGCGGGGCATGGTCGGGCTCACCGCGTCCTTCGGCTCCGACGAGTTCAACGACCACCACTTCCACTACGGCTACCTGCTCTTCGCCGCCGGCGTGGTGGCCCAGGACGACCCTGCGCTCGCCCAACGCTGGGCCCCGGTGATGGACCTGCTCGCGGCGGACATCGCGTCCTCCGGCTCCGGGGGCGCCTTCCCCGACCTCCGCGTCTTCGACGTGTACGCGGGCCACTCCTGGGCGTCGGGCACGGCCCCCTTCGCCGACGGCAACAACCAGGAGTCGAGCTCGGAGGCGGTCAACGCCTGGGTGGGGCTGGCCACCTGGGCCCAGGCGAGCGGGGACGAGGCGCTGCGCAGCGAGGCGGTCTGGCTGACCTCGCTGGAGGCGCAGTCGTCGCTGGCCTACTGGAACGACGTCGACACCTCGGCGCAGGCGTACGAGGGCTACGGCCACCGCGTCGTCTCGCTCAACTGGGGCGGCAAGCGGGACTACGGCACCTGGTTCTCCGCGGAGCCGGCGGCGATGCTCGGCATCCTGCTCATCCCGATGAACCCGGCCTCGACCTACCTGGGCAGCGACCCGAGCCGCATCGGGCCGGCGGTCGAGGAGGCGACCGGCGGGTCGTACGCGCAGAAGTTCGGCGACTACCTGCTGATGTACTCCGCGCTCGAGGGCGAGGAGCAGCGCCGGGCCGCGCTGGCCACGGCGACCACCCTCGACCAGCAGTGGGTGGACGACGGCGACAGCCGGGCGTACCTGCTCGCCTGGCTGATGACCCTGAGGCGCTGACCGGCCGGTCAGCGCAGCGTGGCCGTCGCGGCCTGCAGGTCCTCCAGGGCGGCGAGCGCGCAGGCTGCGAGGTCGCGGCCGTCGTCGGCCCCGCCCTCGGACCAGTCGGCGAAGCCCTGCTTGAAGGCGAGCACGCCGAGCTCGGCGGCCACCCGGGCCGTCGGGGCGGCGACGCCGCGCGCGAGCAGCGCCTCGGTCATCGCCGCGGCCATGCCGACGTTCTTGAGGGCGTCGCGCTCCTGCAGCTCGCTGCTGGCCGCCACCGCGGCCCGGATGCGGGGCCCGAGGTCGCGGTTCGCGGGACCCATGGCTCCCGAGGCCCGCTCCAGCCCGGCCGCGACCGCCGCCAGCGGGCTCGTGCCCTCCGGTGCCTCGGCGACGCCCTCGGCCAGCAGGCTGCTGAGCGTCTGCTGCCCTGCGACCAGCAGCTCGCGCTTGTCGGAGAAGTGCCGGAAGAAGGTGCTGCGGGTGAGGCCGGCGCGCTCGGCGATCTGCGCGACCGTCGTGTCGTCGTAGCCCTGCTCGGTGAAGAGGTCGACCGCGGCTACCACGAGGCGCTCCCGTGCGCCCGGCTCCCAACGACCCATGGCCCCAGCCTAGCGACGGGACAGGTGTCGCATCGCGGTGTACGGTGATGGGACATCCGTCTCATCACCAGGAGGAACCATGCACGTCTTCGTCACCGGAGGCACCGGCACCATCGGCTCGGCGGTCGTCGCCGAGCTCCTCGCCCACGACCACACCGTTCTCGCGCTCGCCCGCTCGGACGCCTCCGCGGCCACGCTCGGGGCCGCCGGGGCCGAGGTCCTGCGCGGCGACCTGTCCGACGTCGACCTGCTCCGACGGGGCGCCGGCTCCGCCGATGGCGTGGTGAGCCTCGCCTTCGGGCGCGACTACGGCGACCCGGCGGCGATCGCGCGCTCGATCGCCGAGGAGGGCCTCGCCGTCCGCGCTCTGGGCGAGCAGCTCGTCGAGTCTGACCGCCCTCTGGTCGTGGTCTCCGGCACGCCGTGGATCCCGGGTCGGCTGTCCACCGAGGCCGACCCCCTCCCCACGGGCGAGGGCCTGGGCGAGCGCGGGGCCACCGTCGAGGCGGCGCTGGCCCTGGCCGACCGCGGCGTCCGCAGCAGCGCCGTCCGCATGCCGCGCACGGTCCACGCCGACGGGCAGGGCGGGTTCGCGGGGCTGCTGACCGACCTGGCCCGGCGCACCGGCGTCTCGGCCTACCCCGGCGACGGCACCCAGCGCTGGCCCGCCGTCCACGCGGCCGACGCCGCGTCGCTGTTCCGGATCGCGCTCGAGTCGGCCCCGGCGGGCACGGCGTGGCACGCCGTCGGCGACGAGGGCGACGCGGTGCGCGACATCGCCGCGGTGATCGGGCGTCGCCTGGGGCTGCCGGTCGAGGCCCGGCCCGTGGAGCACTTCGGACCGTTCGGCCCGATCTTCGCCATGGACCAGCCCTCCTCGAGCGCGCACACGCAGCAGGCGCTGGGCTGGCGGCCGACGCACCCCGGGCAGCTCGAGGACCTGGAGCTCGTCCAGCCCTGAGGCCCCCGGCGGGCTCCTCGCCACGGCCCTCGCCTCGAAACCCCTTGTGCTCACCTGAGCGTCACGCGTTTGACACATGAGGCGGTCGTCGGGCTAACGTGCACGTCCTGCTCACCTGAGACGCTCGTACGTCTCATGTGAGGAAGAGAGCACGCTCGTCGACGAGAGGCAGCCCGATGACGGTCCTGGAGCCGCGGCAGTGACCGCCGAGACGGTGGAGAGTCCGCGCGACGCCCGGCCGGCCGAAACCCTCCTCTCGGTCCGGGGTGTCTCGAAGTCCTTCCCCGGGGTGAAGGCCCTCGACGACGTCACGTTCGACGTGCGACCCGGCACCGTGCACGCCCTGTGCGGCGAGAACGGTGCCGGGAAGTCGACGCTGATGAAGATCGTCAACGGCATCTACTCCCCCGACGCCGGCACGATCACCGTCCGCGGCGAGGAGGTGCGCGTCCGAAACCCCATCGAGGCCCGGGCGAACGGCATCGCGATGATCGCCCAGGAGCTCAACTACGTCCCCGCGATGACCATCGCGGAGAGCTTCTTCATCGGGCGCCTGCCCACCCGCCTCGGACGCGTCGACTGGGGCCACATCCGTCGCGAGGCCCGCCGGATCCTGGCGGCCGAGGGCCTCGGCCTCGACGTCAACCGCCGCCTCGGCACGCTGACCGTCTCCGAGATCCAGACCCTCGAGATCGCCCGCGCCGTCTACCACAGCGCCGACGTGCTGGTGATGGACGAGCCGACCTCCGCGATCGCCCACCGCGAGGTCGAGGCGCTGTTCGCCAAGATCCGCGCGCTCGTCGCCGAGGGCCGCTCGGTCGTCTACATCTCGCACAAGATGGACGAGGTCTTCGCGCTCGCCGACGACATCAGCGTGCTGCGCGACGGCGCCGTGGTCAGCTCCCGGGCGGCGAGCGCCACCAGCCCCGCCCAGGTGATCGCCGAGATGGTCGGGCGCGACCTCGACCACCAGTCGTACCCCAAGGAGCAGGTCGAGATCGGCGAGACGGTCTTCCGCGCGAGCGGGCTGTCGACCGAGCGGATGTTCGCCGACATCGACCTCGAGGTCCGCGCCGGCGAGATCGTCGGGCTGGCCGGTCTCATCGGCGCCGGCCGCAGCGAGGTCGTCCGCGCCGTCTTCGGGCTCGACCCGCTCGACGCCGGCCGGGTCGAGGTCGACGGCCGGCCCGTCGAGCTCGGCGACCCGCGCAAGGCGATCGCCGCCGGCATCGCCATGCTGTCGGAGGACCGCCGCCTGGTCGGCATCGTCCCCGAGCTGAGCATCAAGAAGAACGCGGTGCTCGCCAGCCTCGACAAGGTCGTGCACGGCGGCTACGCCCACGCCCGCGAGGAGCAGGCGCTCGTCGACGAGTACTTCACCAAGATGAACGTGAAGGCGCCGAGCACCGAGACCAAGATCGCCGCGCTCAGCGGCGGCAACCAGCAGAAGGTGCTGCTCGCCCGCTGGCTCATCGCCGACCCGAAGGTGCTGCTGCTCGACGAGCCGACCCGCGGCATCGACGTCGGCGCCAAGTACGAGATCTACAAGATCATGACCGACCTCGCGAAGCAGGGACGGGCGATCTTGATGATCAGCTCCGAGCTGCCCGAGCTCATCGGGATGTGCGACCGCATCTACGTGATGTCGGCCGGCCGGCTCACCGCCGAGCTCACGCCCGACGAGTACTCCCAGGAAACCATCCTCAAGCACGCCATGAACGAGATCGAGGGGCCACGACCATGACGTCAGCGCGGAGGTCGTTCGACCTGAGCCGCTACTCCATCTTCATCATCCTGCTGGTCGTGCTGATCGCCTCCAGCCTGCTGAGCGAGAACTTCCTCAGCTCGGACAACCTCTTCAACGTGCTGCGCCAGACGGCCGTGATCACGATCCTCGCCTACGGCGCGATGACGCTGATCATCGGCGGCATGATCGACCTGTCGGCCGGTGCGGTGATGGCCTTCGCGGGCGTCGCGTCGGTGATCGCGTACAAGAGCAGCGGCAACCTGCTGCTCGCGGTCCTGGTGGGCGTGGCGATCGGCGTCGCCTGCAACTTGGTCAACGCCTTCCTGGTCGCGACGCTGCGCACCCCCGCCTTCATCGTCACGCTCGGCATGATGCTGATGGCCCGCGGTGCGGTCCTGCAGCTGACCCAGGGCCAGAACGTGCTCCAGCTCGGCGACTTCATCCTCATCGGCCAGGGCAACCTCGGCGGGCTGCTGCCGATCCCGGTGCTCGTGCTCCTCGTCGTCACCGCGGTCGTCTGGTACCTGATGAACCAGACCCGCTACGGCCGCGCGGTCTACGCCGTGGGCGGCAACGAGGAGGCGGCCCGGGCGGCCGGCATCGCCGTGGAACGGACCAAGTACCAGGCCTTCCTGGTCAACGGCGTCCTCGTCGGGCTGGCCGGCGTGATCTTCATGTCCCGCGTCAACGCCGGGCTGCCCAACGCCGGCATCGGCTACGAGCTGCAGGCCATCACCGCCCCGATCATCGGCGGCACGAGCTTCTCCGGCGGCGTCGGCGGCGTCTTCGGCACCCTCGCCGGCGCGCTGATCGTCGGCGTGCTCGGCAACATCATGAACCTGATCGGCATCGGCTCCTACGTCCAGCAGATCGTCATGGGCCTGATCATCGTCGTCGCCGTGGCGTACGACGTCTTCAGCAAGCGCGGCAAGGCGCGGACGACGATCCTCCGCTCCGAGCCCAGGGGCGAGGCGGGCCCGCCGCCGAGCGGGGCGTCCGAGCAGCCTCGCGCCGCCGCGGGGCAGCGCTCCTCCTGAGCCGCGGCCCGTCCGTCCCGCACCGTCTCCCCCTCCCCGTAGCCGCTCCGTCCGCCCGAACCGCACCCACACCGAAGAAGGACCGATGAAGACCCTCTCCCGCAGGATGTTCACCGCCGGCGTCGCCGCCGTCGCCTCGCTCGGCCTCGCCGCCTGCAGCGTCACGACCGGCAACCCCGGCTCAGGCGGCAGCACCGAGCCCCGTGAGCCGAAGGACTCCTACCGCGTGGCGTACGTCGCCCGCGCGCAGGCCGACTCCTTCGCCGCGTGGCTGGCCAACGAGATGAAGGCCGAGGCCACCAAGTACCCGAAGATCACCCTCGAGGTCTTCGACGGCCAGGCCGACGACGAGGTCGAGAACCGGCTGATCGAGAACGCCGTCGCGAACAAGTTCGACGCGATCATCGTCCAGGCCAACAACGGCGAGGCCCAGAAGCCGTACATCCAGCAGAGCGCCGACGCGGGCATCGTGACGATCACGACGAACCCGCGGGTCGAGGGCATCAACGGCGCCAGCTCGGTCGACGCCAACCCGTACGACCAGGGCGCGGTCGTGGCCAAGGACGCCCTCGAGGGCATCGACCAGGGGGCCAACGTCGTCGTGCTCAACGGCCCGCCCGGGAACTTCCACAGCACCCAGCGGCGCGAGGCGTGGCAGAAGGAGTTCTTCGAGAAGCGGTCCGACGTCACGATCGTCGCCGAGGACACCGCGAACTGGAACAAGGACGAGGCCCTCTCGCTGATGGAGGACTGGTCGCTGGCCAACCCCGACGTCGACGCCATCGTCTCGATGAACGACAACATGGCCTCCGGCGCGCTCGAGGCGGTCAAGGGCAAGTCCGGCTTCGGCGACATCCAGGCCTACGGCGTCGACGGCACCCCCGAGGCCACCCTGCTGGTCCAGGAGGGCACGATGACCGCGACCTCGCTGCAGAACGCGCAGGAGCTGGCCCAGCTCAACCTGAAGGCGGTCAACGACCTGCTCGAGGGCAACCAGACGACCATCGACACCAACATCGGCAACCCGCTGATCAGCAAGGACAACGCCGACGAGTACGTCGACCTCTACAAGAAGGCCGGCCTGATCAAGTAGCCGCAGGCGGCGTCCCGGGTCCGTCGAGGACGGCCCGGGACGTGCCACGGGTGGGTCGGGTCGACGGCGAGCGGGAGGAGCACCGATGAGCAGCACCGAGCAGGGCCTGGTCGCGGGCGTCGACTCCTCGACGCAGTCGTGCAAGGTCGAGCTGCGCCGGCTCTCCGACGGTGTCGTCGTCGCGTCGGGCTCCGCCCCGCACCCGCCCGCCTCGCCGCCGCGCAGCGAGCAGCACCCGGAGGACTGGTGGACGGCCCTCGTCGCCGCCTTCTCCCAGGCCGTCCGCGCCGCCGGCGACCAGGCCCGCCACCTGCGCGCGGTCAGCGTCGCGGCGCAGTGCCACGGGCTCGTCGTCCTCGACGCGCACGACACGGTCGTGCGGCCGGCCAAGCTCTGGAACGACACGACCTCCACGCCTGAGCTCCTCGCGCTGCGGGCGCAGATCGGCGACGCGGCGCTCGTCGAGCGGACGGGTTCGCTGCCCACGGCGGCCTTCACGCTGAGCAAGGTGGCCTGGCTCGCCCGCCACGAGCCCGAGGCCTTCGCCCGCGTGCGGCGGATGCTCCTCCCCCACGACTACCTGACCTTCCGGCTGACGGGGCGGGCCGTCACCGACCGCTCCGAGGCCTCCGGCACCGCCTACTACGACGCGGCGCAGGGCACCTACCTCCTCGACCACCTGCGTCTGGTCGCCGACCGCGACTGGGCGCCGATGCTGCCCGAGGTGCTCGGCCCCGACGACGTCGCCGGCGAGGTCCTGCCCGCCGTGCTCGCCGAGCTCGGGCTGCCCGGGACCGTCGGTCCGGTGCGGGTCGGTCCCGGCGGCGGCGACCAGCACGCCACGGCGCTCGGCCTCGGCATCGTCGAGGGCGACGTCGTCTACTCCTTCGGCACCTCCGGCGTGGTCATGGCGCTGAGCCCGACGCCCGTGCGCGACCCCGAGGGCCACGTCGACGGGGTCGCCGACCTGACCGGCGGCTACCTGCCGCTCGTCAGCACGCTCAACGCCGCCCGGACGACCGACACCTTCGCGCGGCTGCTGGGCACGACCCACGACGGGCTGTCCGACCTCGCCCTCGCCGCCGACCCCGCGAGCCCCGGCCCCGTGCTGGCCGCGTACCTCGACGGCGAGCGCACCCCGAACCGCCCGGACGCCTCCGGCCTGCTCTCCGGGCTCACGACCGCCACCACCCGCGAGGAGCTGGCGCGGGCGGCGTACGAGGGCGTGGTCTTCGGGCTGCACGCCGGCCAGCGCCACCTTGAGCGGGTCGGCGTGCCCACCGGCGGCCGGGTCCTGGCCGTGGGCGGCGGTGCGCGCTCCCGCGCCTACACCCAGCTGCTGGCCGACGTCACCCAGCGTCCCGTGCTGCACCCCGACGCTCCCGAGTCCACCGCGCGCGGCGCCGCGGTCCAGGCCGCGGCCGTCGCCCTCGGCGAGCCCGTCACCGTGCTCCGCGACCGCTGGGCGCCGGCCACGCGCCCGGCCGCCGAGCCGAGGGCCGCCCGCGACGGGGCCTGGCGCCGCTACGAGGCCACCGCCGCCGTCACGGCACTCGACGGGCTCGACGGGCTCGACGGCACCGACGGGCCCGGGCACCGGTGAGCGTCGTCCTGCAGCCCTGGCACCGCGACCTCGGATCGCACGCCGTCAGCGGCAGCTTGTACGCCGTCGACCCTGGCGAGCGGCTGGAGGCGGCGCGGCTGCTCCACGAGGCCGGCTGCCGGGTGCACGTCGACGTCATCGTCGGCCCCGGGGGCCACCAGGGCGTGACCTGGGCCGAGCTGTACGCGGTCCGCGCGCTCCTGCCGGAGGCTCGCCTCGACCTGCACCTGATCGTGCTCCACGACGGCCCGGACCCCGACGCACCGCTCGCGGTGCGGGCCGGGCACGACCTCGCGCTCGCGACGCTCGCCACCGCCGCGCCGCAGATCGCCGCGCAGCGTCCCGCCCTCGACGCCCTGCGCCGGACCGGCGTCCGCCTGCTCGAGGAGGTCGCACCCACCCTCGCCGGACCCCGGGAGCCCCTCGCCGGGCTGGACGGCGCTCTTCTGATGCTCGTGCCGCCCGGGACGCGGCAGGCCGCCGACGCGTCGCTGGTGGGCAAGGTGGAGACTCTCGCCCGGACGCTGCCGGTCGCGGTCGACGGAGGGGTCACCCCGGAGCTCGCGCACCGGTGCCGCCGCGGCGGCGCCGAGTTCGTGGTCTCGGGGCGGAGCCTGCTCTCCCACGCGCCCTCGACCGCCGCGCCCACCGCACCGCCCCGCACGACCGGCACCACCCCCGACCGCACCACTTCCGACCGCTCCACAGTCAGCACCACCGAAAGGCGAACCGCATGACCGTCACCGACATCCCGCTCCAGATGACCGCCAGCGTCCTCACCGGCGCCAAGGCCCTCAAGGTCGAGCAGGTCCCCGTCCCGGCGTACGCGTCCGACGAGGTCCTCATCAAGATCAGCGCCGTGGGCGTCTGCGGGTCCGACACGCACTACTACCGCCACGGCGAGGCCGGCGGCTTCGTCGTCAAGGAGCCGATGATCCTGGGCCACGAGTGCTCCGGCGTCATCGTCGCCGTCGGCTCCGACGTGCCGGAGTCCCGCATCGGCGAGCGCGTGGCCATCGAGCCGCAGCGCAACTGCCGCCGCTGCCGCGAGTGCATGGCCGGGCGCTACAACCTCTGCCCGTACATGGAGTTCTACGCCACCCCGCCGATCGACGGCTCCTTCGCCGAGTACGCCGTCATCCGCACCGAGTTCGCCCACAAGGTCCCCGACTCGATGTCGGACGAGGCGGCGGCGCTCCTCGAGCCGCTGTCGGTGGCCATCACCACCATGCGCAAGGCCGGCATCGTGCCCGGCTCGAGCATCCTCATCGCCGGCGCGGGCCCGATCGGCATCATCTGCGCGCAGACGGCGAAGGCCTTCGGCGCGGCGGAGATCATCGTCACCGACCTCGTTCCCGAGCGTCGGGAGCGGGCCCTGCGCTACGGCGCGACGCGGGTCATCGACCCCGTCGAGACCGACGTCGCGACCGCCGGCCTCGACGTCAACGCGTTCGTCGACGCCAGCGGCGCGGCCCGGGCCGTCTACTCCGGCATCCAGGCCGTCCGCCCCGCCGGCACCGCCGTCCTCGTCGGGCTCGGCTCGTCGGAGATGGTGCTGCCGGTCGAGCACATCCAGAACCGGGAGGTGAGCGTCACCGGCATCTTCCGCTACACCGACACGTGGCCGGCCGCGATCCACCTCGTCTCCACCGGCCAGATCGAGCTCGACTCGCTGGTCACGGGCAAGTTCGACCTCGACCACGCCGGCGAGGCGCTCGAGTCCGACCTCAACCCGGAGAGCCTGAAGTCGATCGTCTACCCGCGCGCGGGTGGCAAGTAGCGTGACCGCCGCCCCGGAGAGCCCGTCCGCGGGTCCCCGGGGCGGCACCCCGCTGGCGGTGGTCGCGGCCGAGGTCGCCCAGGTCCTCGAGCAGGTGCGACCGCCGGACCTGGACGAGGCGGCCGCGTTCCTCGGCGAGCGCGGCGGCCGCTGGTTCTTCACCGGCCAGGGCCGCTCGGGCCTGGTGGCCCGCATGGCCGCCATGCGGGTCGGGCACCTGGGCCGGGCCGTGCACGCCGTCGGCGAGGCGACCGCGCCGGCGGTCGGTCCCGGCGACCACCTCGTGGCGCTGTCGGCCTCGGGCCGTACGCCGCTCACCCTGCACCTCGCCGGGGTCGCGGTCGAGCAGGGTGCCGACCTGCTGGTCGTGACCGCCGACGCCACCAGCCCGCTCGCCGCTCTCGCGCACCGACGCCTGCTCCTGCCCACCGCCGCGAGCACGCAGTTCGGGGGGTCGCTGTTCGAGCAGTGCGCGCTCCTCGTCCTCGACGCCGTCGCGCTGCGGCTCTCGGGCGCCGACCCGGAGGTGCACGCCGCGATGCAGGCCCGTCACGCCAACCTGCAGTGACGCCGACGTGCAGTGACGCCGGCCCGCCGTGACCCCGTCGACCCCCGGATATGCTCGCGGCCGTCCCCGGCCCGAGGAGACAGGACCCGCGATGTCGGCTGACCCGACCACCCCGCCGACCGCCCCGCTGGCCACGCAGCCCACCCGGTCGGCCACGCAGCTCGCCGTGGCCATCGCCCGCGCCTACTACCTCGAGGGGCTCAGCAAGGTCGAGATCGCCAAGCTGCACGACCTGTCGCGCTTCAAGGTGGCGCGGATCCTCGAGGACTCGCTGGCCAGCGGCCTGGTCCGCATCGAGATCGCCGACGTCGGCTCCAGCGACGCCGAGCTGGCCGAGCAGCTGCGGCAGCGCTACCACCTGCACCGGGCCGTCGTGGTGAACGGACCCTTCCGCGACCCCGACGCCCTGCGGCCGGCGCTCGGGCGGGCCGCCGCCGACCTGCTCGCCGAGCTCGTCACCGCCGACGACGTCCTGGGGGTGGCCTGGGGCCGCACCCTGTCCGCCATGGCCGACCAGGTGCGTGATCTGCCCGCCTGCGAGATCGTCCAGCTCACCGGGATCGCCGGGTCGGTCGCCACGAACAACGCCGACCTGGTGCGCCAGCTGCTGTCCGCCTCGCACGGCGCGCACTACCCGCTCTACGCCCCGCTCGTCGTCCCGGACGCCCAGACCGCCGCCGGCCTCGCCCGGCAGCCCTCGATCAAGGCGACGATGGCGCAGTGGAAGCGCGTCAGCGTCGCCGTCGTCGCGGTGGGCAGCTGGGACGCCGACGGCTCGCAGCTCTACCCGGTCCTCGAGCCGCGCGACCACACCGCGCTGCGCCGCCAGACCGTGGCCGCGGAGATGTGCGCGATGCTCTACGACCCCGAGGGGCGACCGCTCGCCACCGCCCTCGACCAGCGCCGCATCGGCATCTCCCACCACGAGCTGATGCGGGTGCCGGAGGTCGTCGCGGTCGCCGGCGGCCCCGCGAAGGCCACGGCGCTGCGCAGCGTCCTGCGCGGCCGGGCGGTCACCTCCGTCGTGACCGACGCCGACGTGGCGCGCGAGCTGCTGACCGGCGACGCGGAGCTGCTGCCGCCCGTCCGACGGCGCGCCCGCCGCTCCTGACTCCTGCACCCTGCCCGGCATCACCCCGGCACCGCCCGACGACGAGGAACCCCTGTGCGCCTGCTCCTGCTCCGCCACGGCCAGACGACCGCGAACGTGCGCGGCGCGCTCGACACCGCCTTCCCCGGCCACCCGCTCACCGACCTCGGCCGGGCGCAGGCCGCGGCCGTGCCCGCGGCGCTCGCCGACGAGGACGTCGCCGCCGTCTACTGCTCCAACCTGACGCGCACCCGGCGTACGGCCGAGCCTCTGCGGGCCGAGCGGGGGCTCTCTGTCGGCGTCCGTCCGGGGCTGGCCGAGGTGCGCGCGGGCGACCTCGAGATGCGCGACGACGAGGCGGCCGTCCGCGGCTACGTCGAGTGCCTCGTCGCCTGGATGAGCGGTGACCTCGACCGGGCGATGCCGGGCGGGGAGGACGGCCACCACTTCTGGGCGCGCTACGACGGCGCGCTCGACGACATCGCCACCCGGCACCCCGACGAGACGGTGGCCGTGGTCAGCCACGGCGCGGCGATCAGGGTCTGGACCGCGATCTCCACGCGGATGTCGCGCGACGAGGCGGAGGCCGCGCAGATCTCCAACACCGGGCTGGCGGTGCTCGAGCGCCGGGCCGGGCGCTGGAAGCTGGAGCGCTGGTCGTCCGACCCGGTCGGCGGCGCCCACCTCCTGGACACCGCCGCGCGCGACGTCACCGGGGACGCGGTCGACGACGTCGAGGACGAGACCTCCGGCGCGCCGACCGCCCGCTGAGGTCCGTCTCCCGACGGCTCCCCAGCGGGTCGACAGCGAGCGGCGCGGCGGTCAGCGGGTCGTCGGGCTCCCCTGCTCGAGCCACTGCTCGGGCGTGACGTCCGGATGGTCGAGCCAGTAGTCGGCGTAGTAGTCGACGAAGGGCGAGAAGGCGTCGAACACCCGCCGCAGCTCCGGCACGGCGTCGCCGCCCACCGGAGCCACGTCGACCCGCAGGTCCAGCAGCGGGCGCGGAGAGTTCGGGCCCGCCACGACGATCGTCGAGGACAGGTGCGTCACGCCCTCGCCGCCGGCGGCGAAGCCGGCCTCGACCGCGGCCAGCAACCGCTCGGCGAAGGCGTCACCGGAACCCGCACCCGCACCCGCCTCGAACCGCTCCGCCATGGCGTCCAGCACGCCGTGGCCGACGAGCAGGTTGCCCAGGACGGCGAAGCCGTCACCGACCCGGTGGGCGGCGTACGAGCCGCAGCTCGGGCCGGTGTGCGCCGCCACCGCGCCGTCGGGCGTCACGATCCCGATCTGACGATGGCCGAAGTGCGCGTCCGTCGTCTCCAACGCCCGCAGCACCGCGTCCGGCTCCAGCCCGCTCCCGACCAGGTCGAGGGCCCGCCGCCCGTGGCGCCAGTCGCTGTGGCTCTGCGACGCCACGGCCGCGACCCGCGAGCGGACGTGGGTGCAGCGGCTCGCCACCCCCATCGCGCTCGTGCCCTGGCACAGCCCGACGGTGCCGCTCGCCGGGTCGGCCGCCACGATCGTGTAGGTCACCGGTCGCCCCTCCCGCTCGGCCGGCCGCGCTCAGGCCTCGCGGGTCTTCGGCGAGCTCTCCGCGGTGCGGGCCGGGTCGCGCTCGATCACCGGGTCGAGGATCTCGTCGATCTTGGTCAGCAGGTCGGCGTCCAGCTTCACGCCCGCCGCCGCGACGTTGTCCACGACCTGCTCGGGCCGGGAGGCACCGATGATGGCCGTGGCGACGTTGTCGTTCTGCAGCGTCCAGGCGACGGCCAGGGCGGCCATCGACAGCCCGGCCTCCTGGGCCAGGGGCTGCAGCTGCTGGACGCGCTCGAGCACGTCGTCGCGCATCCAGCGCTTGATCATGCTGGCGCCGCCCTTGTCGTCGGTGGCACGCGAGCCCTCGGGCAGCGGCTGGCCCGGCTTGTACTTGCCGGTCAGCACGCCCTGGGCGATCGGCGACCAGACGACCTGGGAGATGCCGAGCTCCTTCGAGGTCGGCACGACCTCGCCCTCGATGACGCGCCAGAGCATCGAGTACTGCGGCTGGTTGGAGATCAGCTGGAAGCCGAGGTCCTTCGCCAGCGCGGCCCCGGCGCGGAGCTGCTCGGCGGTCCACTCGCTGACGCCGACGTAGAGGACCTTGCCCTGCCGCACGAGGTCGGCGAAGGCCTGCATCGTCTCCTCCAGCGGCGTCTCCACGTCGAAGCGGTGGGCCTGGTAGAGGTCGATGTAGTCGGTCTGCAGCCGTGACAGCGAGCCGTGCGCGGCCTCCATGATGTGCTTGCGCGACAGCCCGAGGTCGTTGTGCCCCTTGGGCCCGATCGGGCCGAAGACCTTGGTGAAGATCTCCAGCGACTCGCGCCGCTCGCCCTTCAGCGCCTCGCCGAGGACGGTCTCGGCCTTGGTGTTGGCGTAGACGTCGGCGGTGTCGAAGGTGGTGATGCCGTTGTCGAGCGAGGCGCGCACGCACGCCTGCGCCTGCTCGTTCTCGACCTGCGAGCCGTGGGTGAGCCAGTTGCCGTACGTGACGTCGGAGATCTTGAGGCCGGAGTTGCCCAGGTAGCGGAAGTCCATGACCTCCACCCAACCACGCGGCTGCGGGCGGGCCCGGCGCGGGTGACACCCGCGCCGGGCCGCCCGTCCCGGGTCAGCAGACCGGGAAGCACCTCAGGTAATCGATGCTGCTGCCGCCCGCGGGGTTCGGCGCGACCGAGGGGCCGACGTCGTTGACCACGTGGTCGATCGTGCCGGCGCCGTTCAGGCTGACGACCACGAGGTCGCGCAGCCGGACGCCGCCGTTCTCGGGCACCTCGAAGGAGTGCGAGAGGTGCAGCGTCGGGTCGACGTTGGTGTAGATGTACGAGCCGCCCGCCCACAGGTCGTGGTGCTTCACCTTGTCGCCGACCTTGTACGCCGCCCACCCGAGCGTGCTGCCGTGGCGCCACGCCGCCTGGTTCGGCGCGTCGTAGGGCAGCTCGTTCTGGAAGAACACCGTCCGGCCGCGCTCGCCCGTCCAGACGACGTTGTAGCGCTGGTAGTGCTCGACGAAGAGCCCGGTGGCGGTCACGTCGTCACCCTTGACGACGACGCCCTGCGCCGCGGTGTTGACCTTCCAGCCGACGCCCTCGCCGTGGTCGGCGCGCCAGGCCCAGATGTTGTCGAGCACGGCGTGGTCGCTGTTGACGACGAGGCTGGTGGAGGCCTTGCCGACGTGCGGGCCGCCGATGCGGAAGAACACGTCCTGCACGGTCGTCGGGTCCTTCTTGGTCCAGCCGCGCGGGCCCTGCTTGGCGCCCTTGCCGAGCACCAGCAGCGCGTCGGAGTTCTTCGTCCCGGCGTCGATGGTGAGGCCGGCGACGTCGACCCCGGCCACGTCGGCGACCTCGACCGGCGTCACGCCCTTCTCGGCGGTCAGCGTCGCGAGACCGAGGCCGAGCACCACGGTGCCGGCCCGGCGGACGTGCAGGGTGCGGTCGATGCCGTAGACGCCGGGGGTGAAGAGGAGGTTCTTGCCCCGGCGCAGCTGGGCGTCGATCTTCTTCGCCGAGTCCGAGGGCCGGGCCACGTAGAAGCTCGAGATCGGCAGCGAGCTGCCCGGCGTCGGGCCGTCGGCCCAGGTGTAGCCGGCGCTGTCGCGCTGCACCGCGGGCACGAAGACCCGGTAGCGGCCCTTCGCGTCGAGGTAGAGGTAGGGCTTCTCCTTGCTGACCGGGGTGGTGGCCAGCGTCGTGTACTGCGGGTCCGGGAAGGACTGCGCGGGCGCACCCTGCACCCCGGCGAAGGTCTGGTTCCAGACCGCGTTCGACCAGCTGTCGATGGTGCTGTCGCGGGTGAACCACTGCTGCTGCGACCCGTTCGTCACCGCGCGCAGGCGGGCGTCGGCGACGAAGCCGCCGCTGGCGTGCTGCGGGCCGGCCGTGCAGTAGTCCATGAGCGAGGTCTGGCCGGTGACGTCGACCCGGCGCAGCGGCGAGGCCTGGGACACGGCCCAGAACTCGGTGTTCGCGCGGCACCCCTCCCCACCGGTCGGGTTGATCGTCAGGTTGGACATCGAGCGCCAGAAGTTGTTCAGCGCGATGCAGTTGGTGTCGTTGCCGGCCGCGTCCTTCTCGCACTGGTTGTAGACGTTCACGGCGCCGTTGATCACGACGTCACCGGGGTTGCGGCCCAGCCCGGCGACCTCGGTGTAGTAGCCGACCTGGAAGATCAGCGGGCTCGCCGTGGAGCCGTACGTGCCCGGGGCGAAGAGGATCGCGTCCCGCTCGGGACCGAACTGGTTGCCGACCTGGCGCGCGGCGATGGCGTCGAGGGCGGCCTGGACCTGCGCCTGCGGTTGGTCGGGCGTGATCAGCGTGACGTGGCGGCCCAGGTCGGGACCCTTCGGCGCCGGGCCCGCGGGCGCGGCGGGTGCCGCCGGCCGGGACGGGGCGACGGGCTGGGCCGGAGCCGCCTGCGCCGGGGCGACGAGCCCCGAGGTGACGAGGCCGCCGAGGGCGACCACGCCGGCCAGCGCGGCGACGCGTCGTCGCCAGGCGGTGACGCGTGGGGTGGGGGGTGCGGCGGGGTGGTGCCGCAGGGGGTCAGTGGTGGGCATCGTTGCCGCTCCTCGGAGTTGTGCCTGCCGGACGGGCAGGACGGCCTTACCCATATGACGGCAACGTACGTGACCCCTCTGACAGGACGCGTGCGCCCCCGGTGCTCCCCGGCCGCGGTGGTGGGAGCGGTCTCGGCGCGAGGGTCAAGGTGCAGGAGCCGACCGACGCGGACGTCGGCCGGCTCCGACCGGGCCCGCCCACCGATCCCTCGAGCTTCGGGTTCCGAGCGCAGCCGGTCCCCGGCGACGCTAGGGCCGGCGGGCGTCCGGGGCCAGACCTCGACGCGGGGATGTCATGTTCCGGACGTGGCCGGTTCCTGACGCCGGATCGGCGGCACAGGGGGTCCGCGGTGCTCTAGTTTTGTGCGTGGCGGGACGAGGAGATGAACCCCCGAGCATCCCCTCGTCCCGCTTCTGCATCCCCGGGTTCCGCGGCGCCCCCGCCGGCGTCGAGCCCGGTGACATCACCAGACCCGCGGACAGGCGAACGCTCGCCCGTGCGCCTCAGAGGCTCGTCCGGCCGCGGGACGAGCGGAGCGCCGGCGAGATCCAGCGGTCGGCGACCGTCCCGGTGACCGTGGCGTGGACGGCCTTGTGCACGACGTCGACGGCCTGCTCGAGCACCGGCCATGACGTCGGCGGCGCCCCGACCCCGGTCGCGTTCTCGATGGTCTGGTCGACGGCCAGGCGGACCACGGTGTGCCAGGTGTTCGCCACCGGGCCGCGGATCCCGGTGACGGCCCAGACCCCGCGCAGGCCGCCGACCATCGCCCCGGTCCCCCAGTGCATCAGGTGGTTCCACACCGGCGGCTGCTCGCCGTCGCCCGGCGCGCGCCCCAGCAGGGTCAGCAGCGCCCGTGCCGGGACGAAGGAGCCCGGCCGGCCCGTCAGCGCCTGCTCGAGCTTCTCCCCGGCGGTCATGACCGCCACACCCGCGAGCCCCGACACGGCGCCCTGCGCCCAGGCCGTGGCCAGCCGCCCGACCCGTCCGGTCCCGCTCGTCCGCGCACCTCCGTGCTGCTCCTACGCCGCCTGCCGACCGGCGGCCACCGTACGGCGGCGCACGGCGCTCCTCCTGGGCGCGCCGCTACGATCACGCCGCGGACCGGGCCCGAGGAGGACGTGTGGTGGCGAACGAGGAGGACGTCGACGCGCTCGACGGGCGCCGCGAGTCCGCCGACCAGCGCAGCGACCGCAACTGGAACGAGCTGCTCCAGGAGACGCGCATCGTGCAGACGGGCACGCAGATCCTCAGCGGCTTCCTGCTGACGATCGTCTTCCAGCCGCGCTTCGACACGCTCACCTCCTTCCAGCACGCCCTCTACCTCGTCCTGGTCCTGCTCTCGACCCTGACCACGGCGCTGGCCATGTCGTCGGTCGTGCTGCACCGGCGGCTCTTCCGCCGCCACCAGAAGGGCGAGGTGGTCCGCATCGGGCACCGGCTGCTGATGTCGGCGCTCTGCGGCCTCGGGCTGACGATGACGGGCACGGTGCTGCTGGTCTTCGACGTCGCCGAGGGTGCGCGCGGCGGCGCGGTCGCGGCCGTCGGCGTGGTCGTCGTGCTCGTGGTGCTCACCCTCGTTCCCACGGCCCAGGCGCTGCGTGGCCGACGGGACCCGCAGGGCTGACCCCGCCCGGGACCAGCGCTCGTCAGGGCTGCGCGGCGGGCTCGTCCCAGCCCTCCTGCGGCGTCGCGCAGGAGTTGCGGAACACGTACTGCGACGGCAGCCGGCGCTCGTGGCTCGACCAGTCGATGGCCGGGCGGGACGACTGCTCCGGCAGGTAGCCGAGCCGGTAGACCGCCATCAGCTCGAGGTCGTCGGGCACGCCGAAGAGCTCGACGAGGCGGTCCCACTGCCCCTCGACCTCCATCGGGAAGGACACGAACTGGATGCCCATGCCGATCTCGACGGTGGTCAGCCAGACGTTCTCCATGGCCGCGCCCATGCTGAACAGCGAGTAGAAGCTCGACAGCTGGCCCGGGCGGTACTCGGCCCGGTCCAGCATCACCGCGAGCAGCAGCGGCGAGCCGGCGACGAGCTTGCGGTTCTCCGCGCCGAGGGTCTGCGGGACGCGCAGCTGGTTCATGATCTTCTGCCCGCGGGCGGTGAAGACCTGCTTGGTGAACGGTCGCAGCGGCACCGGCAGCTTGTCGAAGAGCATGCCGCTCCGCTTCTCGGCCATCTCTGCGGCGGAGAAGCGGAAGTACGGCTTGTAGCGCTCGAAGAAGGTGCCGTTCGACATGGCGGTGGTCATGCTCGACCCGCTGATGTCGGCGACCTGCTCGATGACCGCGCGGTCGTCGACCACGCAGAAGCGCCACGGCTGGCTGTTGAGCTGCGAGGGCGCGCGCCCGGCGACCTCCATCAGCAGGCGCTGGTGCTCCTCGCTGACCGGGTCGGGACGGAACGGCCCGTTCGTGGTCTTGCGACGGCGGACGACGTCAAGGAACTCCATGCTGCTCCTTCAGGGCTGCGGTCAGGCTCGCGACGAAGAACGGCGCCGCGCTCAGGGCGAGCAGCGGGTGGCGCCGCGAGCGAGCGGAGACGTACGGCACGACGGCCAGCGGCACGGCGGCGGGGAGCAGCCGCAGCCCGGCGCGGCTGGGGCTCCAGAGCAGGCTGCTCGCGGCCGCCCCGGCCAGGACGCTGGTGCTGACGTAGACCGCGTGGTGCACCCAGCGGAAGCGGTGGGTGCGGACGAGCCCGGTGGCGGCGGAGGTGCCCAGGGCGACGTTGGCGACGTAGCTGGTCGTCGCCGCCGCGAAGAGCACGACCGGGCGCGGGCCGCTCACGCCGTCCCCGGCTCGTGGCGCAGCAGCAGCCGGAACCGGCCGAGCGGCTCCGCGGTCCAGCCGTCGCGGACGCCCGCGAGCTCGGCGGGCACGTGGCTGCGGCGGATCGACAGCAGACCGTCGGTGCGCAGGAACGACGTCCGCGCCAGCGGCGCGGTGACGACGCCGTACGCGGCGTGCGCGAGCCGGGAGCGGCGCAGGTCGTTGTGCAGCGCGAGACCGGTGGCGAGGCGCTCGGTGTCGGCCAGGAGGTCCTGGAGGGCGGCGTCGTCGAGGTGGTGGAGCACGTGGTTGGACACGACGACGTCGAAGCGGCGGCCCTGCGCCACGAGGTCGGCGCTGCTCGCCCGCCGGAAGGTCACGCCGTCGGGCGCCGGACGCCGGGCGACGTACGCGGCCGCCCGCGGGTCGGGGTCGATCGCGGTGACCGCGAGGTCGATCCCGTCGCGTCGGGCCCAGGTGGCCAGCGCGACGGAGATGTCGCCGCCGCCGAAGCCGACGTCGAGCAGCGTCGGTCGCTCCCGGGCCGCCAGCAGGGGCCGGAGCGTGCCCGCGTACAGGCCGCGCCAGCCGGAGACGAGGCGGTTGACGACGCGGAACTGCGCGTAGGTGCGCTCCAGCAGGCGCAGGTCGCAGGCCGGGTCGTCCATCAGCTCGACGACCCCGGTGTCGCGCCGGGCGAGGTCGGTCACGCGGCGCTCGTGCCCGTCCGGCGCGTCAGCAGCGCGCTCTCGACGGTCAGCCCGGGCCCGAAGGCCATCGCCGCCAGCGTCTCGTCGGCCGTGGCGGGCCGGCGCAGCAGCTCGGCGAGCACGAACAGGACGGTGGCGCTCGACATGTTCCCGAACCGGCGCAGCACGTCCCGCGACGGGGCGAGGTCGTCGTCGTCGAGCCCGAGCGCGTCCTGCACGTGGTCGAGCACGCTGCGCCCGCCCGGGTGGATCGCCCAGCGGTCGATCGCGGCGGGCTCGACGTCGCCGAGCAGCGACGGGACCGCGGCGGGCAGCGACGAGCCGAGGATCCGCGGCACGTGCTTGCTCAGGACCATGTCGAAGCCGAGGTCGCCGATGGTCCAGGCCATGTCGGCCTCGCCCTCCTCGCTCAGCGTGGTGCCGAGCGCGTCGAGGGTGACGACGTCCTCGCCGGCCGCAGGCGCGCGGCCGCTCAGCACGACGGCGGCGGCGCCGTCGGCGAACAGCGACGAGGCGAGGATCGTGTCGAGGTCGTCGCCGGTGTGCAGGTGCAGCGAGCAGAGCTCGGCGCAGACCACGAGCACCACGGCGTCGGGGTCGGCGCGGCAGATCGCGTCGGCGAGCCGCAGGCCCGGGAAGGCGCCGTAGCAGCCCATGAATCCGAGGTGGAAGCGCTGGGTCGTGGGCGGCAGCCCCAGCTGGCGCACGAGCACGTGATCGGGCCCGGGGGCGAAGAAGCCGGTGCAGGAGACCGTGACCACGTGGGTCACGTCGTCCGGGGCGAGGTCGGTCGAGGCCAGCGCCTGCTTGGCCGCGGCCAGGAACAGCGCGGGCGCCTCGCGGACGTACGCGGCGTTGCGGGTCCCGGTCGAGGGCGCCAGCACCCGCTCCCCCGCCAGGTCCACGAGCCACGGCTCGGCGGCCTCGGGCGCGGCCTGGAACTCCCCGACCACGCTGTGGCGCGTGTCGATGCCCGAGGCGTCGAAGGCCGCGTGCAGCCGGCGCAGCCCGAGCCGGCTGAGCCCCGGCTGGGCGGCGAGCAGGTCGCGGAGCGCGGGCTGGTGCAGCACGGTGACGGGCACCGCGGTGCCCAGCGCCCGGACGAACACCGGACGGGTGGATCGGTCGGCGGTCAGGAGCGACGCCCTCCCTCGATTCGGCTGGCTGCGGGTCGTGGCACCCACGACGCTATCCCCAGCACGGGAACGAAGGCCGGGAGCAGGACGTGCCGGCGCCCGGCGCCCACCGCTCCCGCGCGGTGAGGACGACCCGCAGGCGAGGCCGCCCGGCGTCGCGTCCACGCGCCGGGGCGCGGCGGCGGTGCCGGTCGGCAGCGCCGGGCCGACCGGGTCCGGGCATGACGAGAGGCAGCGAATGCCTGCTCGGGGGTTCAGGTAGTCGCTGCCTCTCGACAGGTACATCGCTCCGAGGCGGGCGGCGTTACAGCTGCCGCAGAACTTCTTGCCCGGGACCTCCGACTCAGCGCGCGAGCTCCTCGTGGACGACGGCGACGAAGGCGTCGACGTCGGCCTCGGTGGTGTCCCACGAGCACATCCAGCGCACGACCCCGCGCGGGGTGTCCCAGTCGTAGAAGCGGACGCGCTCCCGCATCCGGTCGGTGACGCCGGGCGGCAGCGCGACGAAGACGGCATTGGCCTGCGTCGGGTACGCGAAGGACACGCCAGGCAGCGAACCGTCCGCCACGCCCGGCTCGAGCCCCGCGCGCAGCCGGGCCGCCATCTCGTTGGCGTGGGCGGCGCTGCGCATCCCGAGGTCGTCGTCGAAGAGCGCCAGCAGCTGCGCGGAGGCGAAGCGCATCTTGCTGGTCAGCTGCATCGTCAGCTTGCGCAGGTAGGGCAGCCCGGTCGCGCGGTCCGGGTCGAGCACGACGACGGCCTCGACCCCGAGCAGGCCGTTCTTGGTGCCGCCGAAGGTCAGCACGTCCACGCCGGCGTCGGCGGTGAACGCCCGGAAGTCGACCCCGAGCGCGGCGGCGGCGTTCCAGATCCGGGCGCCGTCGAGGTGCAGCGCCATCCCGCGTGCGTGGGCGTGCTCGGCGAGCGCCGCGACCTCGTCGGGGGTGTAGAGCGTCCCGAGCTCGGTGCTCTGGGTGATGCTCACCGCGAGCGGCTGGGCGCGGTGCTCGTCGCCCCAGCCCCACGCCTCCTGGTCGACGAGCGACGGCGTGAGCCTTCCGTCCGGCGACGCCACGGGCAGCAGCTTGAGCCCGGTCATCCGCTCCGGCGCGCCGGCCTCGTCGGTGTGGATGTGCGCGTTCGCCGTGCAGACCACCGCGCCCCACCGGGGCAGCACGCTGGTCAGCGCGACGACGTTGCCGCCGGTGCCGTTGAACACGGGGAAGGTCTCCGCCCGCCCGCCCAGGTGCTCGCGGACGACCTCCTGCAGCCGCGCGGTGTACGCGTCCTCGCCGTAGGAGACCTGGTGCCCGCCGTTCGCGCGGGCCAGCGCCTCGAGCACCTCGGGGTGGACGCCGGCATAGTTGTCGCTGGCGAAGCCCCGCCAGCCCGGGTCGTGGAGCGGGGCGTCGTGCAGCGGGGCGCTCATGCGCGGACCCACACGGTGGTGTCGGTCGGCACCTGCCCGTCGACGAGCGGCCCGCTGGTCAGGACGACCTCCCCGGACGGGACGTCCACCGGCTCGTCGCCGAAGTTCGTCAGCACGTGCCAGCCGCCCACGCGCACGACGTGCAGGACCTCCGGCCCGGACGCCTCCCAGATCAGGCCCTCGCCCTGCGTCAGCGCGCGCCGCAGCCGCAGGGCCGCACGGTAGAGCGAGAGGCTCGAGGCGTCGTCCCCGGCCTCGCGCTCGACGCTGAACCCTCCGAACCAGGCCGGTTGCGGCAGGTGCGGCGGGGCGGAGGCGTCGGCGGGGCTGAACCCGAACGACGGCGGCTCGCTCGTCCACGGCAGCGGCACCCGGCAGCCGTCGCGCCCGAGCCGCTGCCCGCCAGTGCGGAAGAAGGTCGGGTCCTGGCGCTGCTCCGCCGGGATGTCGGCGACCTCGAAGAGGCCGAGCTCCTCGCCCTGGTAGACGTACGCCGACCCGGGCAGGGCCAGCATCAGCAGCGTGGCCGCGCGGGCGCGCCGGGCGCCGAGCTCCTCGTCGACGGTGATCGACGGGTCCACGCCGAACGCGGGGATGTAGCCGATCTCGTTCGGCTGCCCCGCCGCGGCGGTGATGCCGTAGCGGGTGGGGTGGCGGATGACGTCGTGGTTGGACAGCACCCAGGTCGACGTCGAGCCGCTCTCGGCGGCCAGGTCGAGGTTCTCGGTGATCACGTCGCGCCAGGCGCCGGGCGCCCACGGCGCGGTGAGCAGGTCGAAGTTGAACGCCTGCCCCAGGCTCTGCGGGCTCGCGTAGCGAGCTCGGCGGTGCGCCGGCACCCAGGCCTCCGCGACCGCCATCCGCGGCGGGTCGTAGCTGTCGAACAAGGTGCGCCACTCCGCGTACACCTCCTGGACGGCGTCGCGGTCCTCGTACGGGTGGTTGCCGTCGGTCAGCGTGCGGAGCGCGGCCCGGTCCGGGAGTGGCTCGGTCAGGTCCTTGACCAGCAGGTTGGCGACGTCGACGCGGAAGCCGTCGACGCCGCGGTCGGCCCAGAAGCGCAACGTGGTCAGGAACTCCTCCCGCACGTCGCGACGGTCCCAGTTCAGGTCGGGCTGCTCGGGCGCGAACAGGTGCAGGTACCACTGCCCGTCCTCGACCCGGGTCCACGCCGACCCCCCGAAGTCGCTCTCCCAGTCCGTCGGCGGCTCGGTGCCGTCGGGCCCCTTGCCCTCGCGGAAGACGTAGCGGTCCCGCTCGTCGGAGCCCCGCCCGGCGGCGAGCGCCGCGGGGAACCAGCGGTGCCGGTCGGAGGTGTGGTTGGGCACGATGTCGACGACCACCTTGATGCCGTGGGCGTGCAGCGCCTCGGTCATCGCGTCGAAGTCGGCGAGCGTGCCCAGCTCGGGCGCGACGTCGCGGTAGTCGTCGATGTCGTAGCCGCCGTCGGCGAGCGCCGACGGGTAGAAGGGGCTCAGCCAGACCGCGTCGACCCCGAGCGCAACCAGGTGGTCGACGTGGGCGCGGACGCCCTCGAGGTCACCGATGCCGTTGCCGTCGCTGTCGGCGAAGCTGCGCGGGTAGACCTGGTAGACCACCGCGGTCCGCCACCAGTCCGCCGCCGTCTCCTGGGCCACGTCGCTCCCCCGCCTCTCGCGCCGGGGCGCTCGCCCGCGGTCGGCTGCCCAACCTACGCAGCCCCGGGCCGCACGGCGCCGAGGCTCTCGGCAATGGTTGCGAGCCAGCGGGCGACGGCGGGGAGGTCGGCGGCCTCCACCTGGCCGAGGCTGGCCTGGAGGGGCTGGTGTGTCCGTTCGGCGAGCACGGTCCCCCGGGCGGTGAGGCGGATGATCGTGCGTCGCCGGTCGCTCGGGTGCCGCACGCGCTCGGCCACGTCGTGACGCTCCAGCCGGTCGACCAGCGCCGTGGCCGCGCTGCTCGTCAGGCCCAGCTCCCGCGCCAGCTCGGACTGGCCGCGGTCGCCGTGCGCGACGAGGTGTGACAGCGCCTGGCTCTCGGTGGCGCCCAGGCCGACCGAGGAGGACACCGACGAGCGGTAGCGCTCGGCGGCGAGGACGAGAGCACGCAGCGACGAGGCCGCGGCCCGCAGGTCCGGGTCGTCCGTCCTCGACCGGCCCCCGGCCCCGAGTTCGTCGCCCGGAAGGTCGGCGGCGCCGTCGACCGGTGCTCCGTCGAACGAGCGCGGCATGGCGCCTCCTCTCCTCAGCGTCGACCGGTCGCCTCTCGTGCGGGGGTGCACCAGACGACCTCGACCTTCTGAGGTGTTGTTCTCAGGAAAATACCAGTTTTTTCTCATGGAGGTGCATCCAAAGCGCGGTCGCGCGTCCTCGGCCTGCGGCTCCTCGGGCCACGTCGACTAGCGTCGGACCGGTCCAGCCCCACGACCCAGGAGACCGATGAGCCCCTCAGCACCGGCCGCGGCGACCGAGCCGGGAGGTGGCGGACGCCTCCGGTCCCTGCTGCGGGGCCTCGAGGAGGCCGACCGCCGCTCGCTGGCGGGCATGGCGCTCGTCATCGTCGTGCTCCACGTCGTCGGCGTCGCCGTGCTCTTCGGGCTCGTGGTGCCGGAGCGCTTCCAGCTCGGCGGGTCCACGCCCGTCTTCGGAGCGGGCGTGGGGATCCTGGCCTACACCTTCGGGCTCCGCCACGCCTTCGACGCCGACCACATCGCCGCGGTCGACAACACCACCCGCAAGCTGCTGGCCGACCGTGTTGCCGGTCGCGTCTCCCGGCGCCCGCTCTCGGTCGGCTTCTGGTTCTCGCTCGGCCACTCGAGCGTGGTCTTCGGCCTCGCGCTCGCCATCGCCGCGGGCGTCAAGGCGCTCGCCGGCCAGGTCGAGGACGACGGGTCCACGCTGCACGACCTGACCGGCATCGTCGGCGCGTCGGTGTCCGGGCTGTTCCTGTGGGTGCTGGGCATCCTCAACCTCGTGGTGCTGGTCGGCATCCTCAAGGTCTTCCGCCGGATGCGCCACGGCGACTTCGACGAGGCCGAGCTGGAGGCGCAGCTCGACAAGCGCGGGTTCATGAACCGCTTCCTCGGCGGTCTCACCAAGGCCGTCCGGAAGCCCTGGCACATCTACCCCGTCGGCGTGCTCTTCGGCCTCGGCTTCGACACCGCGACCGAGGTCGGCCTGCTCGTGCTGGCCGGCGGCGCGGCGGCCTTCGACCTGCCCTTCTACGCGATCCTCGTCCTGCCCGTGCTCTTCGCGGCCGGCATGTGCCTGATGGACACGGTCGACGGCGTGATGATGACGGGCGCGTACGGGTGGGCGTTCCGCAAGCCGGTGCGCAAGGTCTACTACAACCTGATCATCACCGCGATCTCGGTGACCGTCGCCCTCGTGATCGGCACGATCGAGCTCGCCGGCGTGCTCGCCGAGCAGACCGGCGTGCAGCACGGCCCGCTGGCCGCGATCGGGTCGATCCCGCTCGACGGTGCCGGCTACGCGATCGTCGGCCTCTTCCTCGTGGCCTGGGTGGGCGCGCTCCTGGTGTGGCGCCTGGGACGCATCGAGGAGCGCTGGTCGGCCCGGCTCCCCGGCGGCGGCGCCGGCTGACCCTCCCGTGCGCCCCGGGGCCCGCACCGTCGCCGGCCTACGGTCGAGCGCGTCGCGGGTCCGGCGCACCACCGAACGGGTGGTGCCGTCCGCGGCGACCACGGGCCCGTACGGGTCGGACGGGCCAGCCATGAGCGGCGTCCCCGCACCCCACCTCCTCGAGCTGCTCGAGTCGCTGCTGCTGGACAACCGCGACCTGGACTCGACGCTCAACGAGCTGGCCGCCTCGCGGCCGCCGTCGTGCCCGACGCGGGCGTCGAGTGCGGGATCTCGCTCCGCCTCGAGGGCGACGTGATCACCGTGGGCTCCAGCGACCGCCGCGCGATCGAGCTCGACGAGCGCCAGCGCGCGAACGCCTCCGGCTGCTCCCCAGCCGTGCAGGAGCATAGCCACGCCGATCCCCCGACCGATGAGGACCGGCGGCGGCGGAGGTCAGGACCACCGCGGTTGCGGGACACTCGTCTCCCGCAGCGCGGCGCGAAGGAGCACCGATGGACCTCGGCCAGAGCCCGACCACCCCGACCACCGGCACGACGACGGGCACCGACCGGTCAGGACCGTCGGCCCGGCACGACGTCATCCGCGTCGTCGGGGCCCGCGTGAACAACCTGCGCGACGTCACCGTCGAGATCCCCAAGCGCCGGCTGACCGTCTTCACGGGCGTGTCGGGCTCGGGCAAGAGCTCCCTCGTCTTCGACACGGTGGCGGCGGAGTCGCAGCGGCTGATCAACGAGACCTACAGCGCCTTCCTGCAGGGCTTCATGCCGACGCTGGCCCGCCCGGACGTGGACGTCCTGGAGGGCCTGACGACCGCGATCATCGTCGACCAGAAGCGGATGGGGGCCGACCCGCGCTCGACCGTCGGCACCGCGACCGACGCGAACGCGATGCTGCGGATCCTGTTCAGCCGGCTCGGCGAGCCGCACATCGGGCCGGCGCAGGCGTACTCCTTCAACGTCGCCTCGATCAGCGGCGCCGGTGCGGTCACCACCAGCAGGGGCGGGCAGACGGTCAAGGAGCGCCGCAGCTTCAGCGTCACCGGGGGGATGTGCCCCCGCTGCGAGGGCCGCGGAGCGGTCAACGACGTCGACCTCACCCAGCTCTACGACGCGGAGCGGTCGCTGGGCGACGGGGCCCTCACGATCCCGGGCTACTCGATGGACGGCTGGTACGGCCGCATCTTCGCCGGGGCCGGCTTCGACCTGGACAAGCCGATCCGCGACTACACCGAGCGCGAGCTCGACCGGCTCCTGCACGCCGAGCCGACGAAGATCAAGGTCGAGGGCATCAACCTGACCTTCGAGGGCCTGCTCCCCCGGCTGCGCAAGTCGGTGCTGTCCAAGGACGTCGACGCGCTGCAGCCGCACGTGCGCGCCTTCGTCGAGCGCGCGGTGCGCTTCTCCACCTGCCCGGAGTGCGACGGGACGCGGCTCACCGAGGCGGCGCGCTCGTCCAAGGTCGCGGGCCTGAGCATCGCCGACGCCTGCGCGATGCAGATCAGCGACCTCGCGTCCTGGGTCCGGGGGCTCCACGACCCGTCGGTCGCCCCGCTGATCGAGGCCCTGGGCGGCACGCTCGACTCGTTCGCCGAGATCGGCCTCGGCTACCTCTCGCTCCACCGGCCCGCCGGCACGCTGTCGGGCGGCGAGGCCCAGCGCACCAAGATGGTGCGCCACCTCGGCTCGGCGCTGACCGACGTCACCTACGTCTTCGACGAGCCGACGACGGGGCTGCACCCGCACGACATCCAGCGGATGAACGGCCTCCTGCTGCGGCTGCGCGACAAGGGCAACACGGTGCTCGTCGTCGAGCACAAGCCGGAGACGATCGTCGTCGCCGACCACGTGGTCGACCTCGGCCCCGGGGCCGGCACCGCCGGCGGCGAGGTGTGCTTCGAGGGCACCGTCGCCGGGCTGCGCGCGAGCGGCACGGTGACCGGGCGCCACCTCGAGGACCGGGCCCGGCTCAAGCCCTCCACCCGGACGCCGACGGGAGCGCTGGAGATCCGGGGGGCCTCGGAGCACAACCTGCGCGACGTGGACGTCGACGTCCCGCTCGGCGTCCTCGTCGTCGTGACCGGCGTGGCCGGGTCCGGCAAGAGCTCGCTGGTGCACTCCTCCCTGCGCGGCCGCGACGGCGTGGTGGTCGTCGACCAGACGCCCGTACGCGGGTCGCGGCGCAGCAACCCGGCGACGTACACCGGGGTGCTCGAGCCGATCCGCAAGGCGTTCGCCAAGGCCAACGGGGTCAAGCCCGCGCTGTTCAGCGCCAACTCCGAGGGCGCCTGCCCCAGCTGCAACGGCGCCGGGGTCGTCTACGCCGACCTGGCGATGATGGCCGGCGTCGCGACCACCTGCGAGGTGTGCGAGGGGCGGCGCTTCTCCGACGACGTGCTCGCCCACACCTTCGGCGGCCGCGACATCAGCGAGGTGCTGGCGATGCCGGTCGCGGAGGCGGCGGCGTTCTTCGCCGAGGGCGATGCCCGCCTGCCCGCCGCTCAGAAGGTCCTCGGCCACCTCGTCGACGTCGGCCTGGGCTACGTCGGTCTCGGCCAGCCGCTGACCACGCTCTCCGGCGGGGAGTGCCAGCGCCTCAAGCTCGCCACCCACCTCGGCGACCGCGGCGGCGTCGTCGTCCTCGACGAGCCGACGACCGGCCTGCACCTCGCCGACGTCGAGCAGCTGCTCGCCCTGCTCGACCGCCTGGTCGACGGCGGGAAGTCGCTGGTGGTCATCGAGCACCACCAGGCGGTCATGGCCCACGCCGACTGGCTCGTCGACCTCGGGCCGGGCGCGGGGCACGACGGCGGCCGCGTGGTGTTCGAGGGGACGCCGGCCGACCTGGTCCGCTCCCGGAGCACGACCACCGCCGAGCACCTCGCCGCGTACGTCGCGGGCTGAGGCTCCCGCGGTGCGGCACCCGCGCGTCGGCCGCCGCGCGGCTCGGGCTGCGCCAGGATCGCGTCCGTGGAGCGACTGACGACGCAGGGCTGGCAGCGCCGGGCCGAGTGGCTCCTGACCGTGGCGGCGGTCGCGTTCCTGGTCAGCTACTCCGTCGAGGTCCTGGTGCCCGGGCTCCCCGCCGGCGTCCGGCTCGCGCTGCGCGCCGTCGACCTGCTGACCTGGGCGATGTTCGTCGTCGACTACGTCGCGCGGGTGCTGCTCGCCCCGCGGCGTCGGAGCTTCGTGCTGCGGCACCTCCTCGACCTGCTCGTGGTGCTCCTGCCGCTGCTGCGCCCGCTCCGCCTGCTGCGGCTGCTCGTCCTGCTGCGCTACCTCGACCGCGGTGCCATCCGGACCCTGCAGGGCCGGGTGGCCGCGTACGTCGTGCTCGCGACCGTCCTCGTCCTCTACTCCGGGACGCTGGCCGGCCTCGACGCCGAGCGTGACGCCCCGGGCAGCACGATCACGACCTTCGGCACGGCGCTGTGGTGGGCGCTGACCACCATCACGACGGTGGGCTACGGCGACGTCTACCCCGTCACCACGCAGGGCCGGGTCGTCGCCGGGGTGCTCATGGTCGCCGGCGTCGCGCTGCTCGGCGCGGTGACGGCGACGCTCTCCTCGGCCCTGGTCGCCCGCGTGGCGGGCAGCCCGGCGGAGACGCCCGGAGCCGCGGCGACGACCGACCTGGAGGCCGAGGTCGCCCGGCTCACCGCCCTGCTGGACCGGCACGGCATCGCCGCCGACGGGCGCACCCCGGACGACCCCCGCGGCTGAGGGCGCGAGGATGAGGCCGTGAGGATCAGCGGCGTCGACGTCTTCTCCTACCCGGTCGGCTACGTCCACGGCACGTACGTGATGTCCGGCGGCCGCGCGGCCACGCACGAGGACGGCACGCTCGTCCGCCTGCGCACCGACGAGGGCCCGGTCGGGTGGGGCGAGGTGACCACTCTCGGGCGGACCTACCTGCCGACCTCCCCCGGCACGATCCGGGCGGCGCTCGTCGAGCTCGCCCCCGCGCTGCTCGGCCTCGACCCGACCAACCCCGCCAGGGTCAACGAGGTCATGGACGCCACCCTGCTCGGGCAGCCGTACGCGAAGAGCCCCGTCGACACCGCCTGCTGGGACCTCTTCGGCCGCGCGGTCGGGCGTCCCGTGGCCGACCTGCTCGGCGGGGTGCTGCAGGAGCGCTGGCCGCTCTACGAGGCGGTGCCGCTGGGCGAGCCGGCCGCCATGGCGGCCTTCGTCACGCGGCGGCGCAAGGCGGGCATCGAGCGCTTCCAGCTCAAGGTGGGCAACGAACCACGCACCGACGTCGCGCGCACGCGGGCCTGCGTCGAGGCGGGCGGGACGAGCTCGGTCGTGGTCGCCGACGCCAACGGTGGCTGGGACCTGGCCTCGGCCCGGATCGCGATCGCCGGTCTGGCCGACCTGGGCGTGTTCGTCGAGCAGCCCTGCCGCAGCACGGCCGACTGCGCGCAGGCGCACCGTGGCTCGCCGCTGCCCCTCGTGCTCGACGAGTCGGTCTCCACCCTGGCCGACCTCGTCGCCGCGAAGCACGAGGCGGGTGCCGTCTCGGTGAACCTCAAGATCAGCCGCTGCGGCGGCCTCACCCGCACGGCCCTGCTGCGCGACGCCATGCAGGAGCTCGGGCTCCGGGTGTCGGTGGAGGACATGTGGGGCGGCGACGTCGTCAGCGCCGCCGTCGCCCAGCTGGCCGCGAGCACACGGCCGGGCTCGCTGTTCATGACGTCGTTCTTCAACGACTGGACCGACGGCCACGTGGCCGGGCACCAGCCCCGGTCGGTCGACGGCGAGGGTTCGCTGCCCGACGGGCCGGGCCTCGGCGTCGAGGTCGACGCCGAGGCCCTGGGTCAGCCGGTCTTCTCGCTGTCGGCCTGAGGCTCAGGCCGCGTTCGAGAGGGCCTCGAACTCCTCGTCGCTCAGCTGCACGTCCGCCGCGCCGAGGTTCTCCTCGAGGTGCGCCACCGAGCCCGTCCCCGGGATCGGGACCATCACCGGCGAGCGGCGCAGCAGCCAGGCGATCGCCAGCTGCGAGGTCGTCACGCCCGGGTGGTCCTGCTTGACCTTGTCGAGCGCGCCGCCCGGCTTGGCCAGGTCGCCCGAGGCGACCGGCGCCCACGGGATGAAGGCGATGCCGTTGGCCTCGCAGAAGTCGAGGACGTCCTCGGCCGCGCGGTCGACGAGATTGTAGCGGTTCTGCACCGAGGCGATGTCCAGCCCGGCGTCCTGCGCCGCCTTGATCTCCTCGACGCTCACCTCCGACAGCCCGATCTGCTTGGTCAGGCCCTCGTCGACGAACGACTTGATCTCGGCGAACTGCTCCTCGCGCGGCGTCTTGGCGTCGATGCGGTGCAGCTGCCAGAGGTCGATCTGGTCGACGTCGAGCCGGCGCAGCGACATGAGGATGCACTGGCGCAGGTACTCCGGGCGCCCGAGCGGCGGCCACACGTCCGGACCGTGCCGCGTGAGCCCGCCCTTGGTCGCGACGACCACGTCGCCGTAGTTCTCCCCGCCGACCTGCCAGTGCAGGGCCTTGTGGATCAGGTCCTCCGAGACGTACGGCCCGTACGAGTCGGCCGTGTCGATGAGCGTCACGCCCAGCTCCACCGCCCGCCGCAGCACCTTCAGCGCCTCGTCGGTGTCCTTCGGCGGCCCCCAGATCCCGGGCCCCGTGATCCGCATCGCCCCGAACCCCAGCCGGTTGACCGTCTTGCCCCCGAGCTCGATCGTCCCCGCGTCCGCCACTGCCATGTGCGTGCTCCTCTACCTGTTCGTCTGCCTTCCCCACGAGCCTAGGACGGCACCCCTGCACCGCCCCGGGCACCCGAAGCCGTGGAGCGAAGCAGGACGATGCGCATGCCTCCGCCGGAAGGACGGGTGACGGATCGCGGTGGGGGCCGCGCCCGCCGAGGAGGAGGCTGGCGGGTGCCGAGGGCGGCGCCGGACGTGGATGGGTCTGGCGGGAGCCCGGCCGCGAGCAGGGACCTCGCCACGACGAGAGCTGCGCGGCCGGGCGGATGGTTGTCCGGCGCCGCGCTCGGCAGCCGCCAGCCGGAGGAAGCGCGGCGGGTACGAGAGCCCGCCGCGAAACGTCAGCCCACCTCCGTACGGTGAAGGCCATGCGCATCTACGTCCTCGGAGCGACCGGGCACATCGGCTCCCACCTCGTCCCCCGCCTGGTGCGGTCCGGCCACGAGGTGGTCGCGGCGAGCCGTGGCACCCGCGGGCCGTACCTCGACGACCCGGCCTGGGCCGAGGCGAAGCGGGTCGTCCTGGACCGGGACGCGAGCGACGCGGAGGGCACGACGGCGGCGCAGGTGCTGGCCGAGCGTCCCGACGCGGTGGTGGACCTCGTGTGCTTCACACCGGAGTCGGCGACGCTGCTGGTCGAGGGGCTGCGCGGGGACGTCGGGCTGCTGGCGCACTGCGGCTCGATCTGGTCGCACGGGCTCAGCACGAGCCTCCCGATGAGCGAGGACGACCCCAAGGAGCCGTTCGGCGAGTACGGGATCGGCAAGCAGGCGATCGAGGAGCTGCTGCTCGCCGAGTCGGCGTCCGGCGGCCTCCCCTCGACGGTGATCCACCCCGGTCACATCAGCGGTGCGGGGTGGCCCGTGATCAACCCGGTCGGCAACGTCGACCCGCGTGTCTGGTCGACGATCGCCCGGGGCGAGGAGCTGGTGGTGCCCGGGGACGCGTCCGCGACCATGCACCACGTGCACGCCGACGACGTGGCGCAGATCTTCGAGCTGGCGCTGCAGCGCCCGGAGGCGTCGGCCGGCGAGGCGTTCCACGCGGTGAGCCCGCGGGCGCTGACCGTGCGCGGGTTCGCGGCCGCGGCGTACGGGTGGTGGGGCCACGAGCCGAGGCTGCGGTCGGTGCCGTGGGCCGACTTCCAGGCCGGGGTCGGCGAGGAGCACGCGACGACGAGCTGGGAGCACCTGCACCGCAGCCAGGTCTGCTCGACCGCGAAGGTCTCCGAGCGGCTGGGCTACGCGCCCGGCTGGACGTCGGAGGCCGCCGCCCGTGAGGCCGTCGCCTGGCTCGCCGCGCACGACGAGGCGTACGACCTCCCGCCGCTCGGCTGAGCAGGAGGGCGGCGGGTCAGCTCTCGCCCGCGGCGTGCCGCGGGTTGGCGCTGAGGGCCCAGATCGCCTCGCACGTCTCGAGGTCGTCGTGGGAGCGGCGGTGGGAGGAGGCGTCCTCCCACAGGATCCAGGCGACGCCGGCGATCATCGCCAGCACGGCACCCAGGGCGAAGACCAGGAGCGTCATGGTCGCCATCGCGTCCTTCCGATCGTCGTCGACCAGCAGAACCCGGGGGCGGCTCGTGCCGCTCCCGAGACCACCGAGTCTGCCAGAGCCGCGGGGCCCGACCCGGCCAGGTCCGGCCCGGCGCGCGGGGCGCTCCGTCCACGCAGGGCGGCGGTTCCGTGCCGGGTGCCGTGTGGTCGGATGAGCGCAGCCGCCGGGCCCCGCCGGCCACCCCGAAGGAGGACCACCGATGAGCCTGTCCGACAAGGCCGACGACCTGACCGGCAGCGCCAAGAGCGCTGCCGACGACGCGCTGAGCACCGTCAAGAAGGGTGGCGGCGTCGTCGCCGCGCTCAGCAACGCCGGCTTCAAGAGCGAGTGGGCGTACGCCGCCGGCTTCGCCTCGATCGGCGCCAGCTGGATCGCCCACTACGCGAGCCGCAGCAAGTCCAGCGACTCCAAGGCGCAGGCCGACCGCTGGGGCATCTTCGTGGGCCACTGGGCGCCGACCTTCTTCGCCCTGGGCGTCGCGCTGCGGCTCGAGGAGAACAGCTAGGACTCGCTCGTCGCGGACCTCAGAGCGCGGCGACCGCCGTCCTGAGGTCCGCGACGAAGTCGGCGTAGCCCTGGTCGCGGAGCTCCGCGTCCATCCGCAGGATGGCCGAGGGGTGGATGGTGGCGATGAACCGCCGCCTCCCGGCCGGGCTGTCCCGCTCGAAGACCACCCCGCGCTCCTTGGTCACCCGGAAGCCGCTGCCCAGCAGGGACTTGCCCGCGGTGGCGCCCAGCACGACCACCAGCTGCGGGTCGACGCGGGCGATCTCGGCCTCGAGCCAGGGGCGGCAGGCCGTGACGTTGCTCGTGTCTGGCGTCTGGTGGATGCGCCGCTTCCCGCGCCACTCGAACCGGAAGTGCTTCACGGCGTTGGTCACGTAGAGCGTCGAACGGTCCGCGCCGGCCTCGTCGAGGGCCCTCTGGAGCACCTTGCCCGCCGGCCCGACGAAGGGCAGCCCGCGCTGGTCCTCCACGTCGCCCGGCTGCTCGCCGACCAGCAGCATCGACGCCTTGGGGCTGCCCGCCCCGAACACCGTCTGCGTGGCCGGCTCCCAGAGCTCGCAGCCGTGGCAGGACTGCGCCGCCTCTCGCAGCTCGGCGATCCCGCCACCCTCGGGTACGAACTCCGTCGCGCTCATGGCCCCTTCTTATCCCGCCGACCGAGGTGGCACCGGGTCGTCGGGCGGTCCCGTCACCGCAGGTGGCGCACGGCCCGCCAGGCAGGGTCGGCCTCGACCCGCAACGAGGCCCCCGCGGTGGCGGCCACCCACCGTCCGACCTGCTCGGTGACGTTCTGGTCCTCGGAGTCGCTGTAGAGGTGGAGCCGCCGCTCCCCCGCGGCGGTCTCGTGGGCCAGCAGCATCGCGCCCGGTCCGGCGGCCGCGACCAGGGCCTCCTCCTGCGCGCGGAGCCGCTCGAGCGCCGGGCCGGCGGGCATCCCGTTCGGGTCGGGTTCGTACGCCAGGGTCACCTCGTCGTGCTGGTCGAGCAGCGGGTGGTCGATCCACCGGAGCGGGCGGCGGGCCGTCGCCACGACGGGAGCGCCGTCGGGGCGCCGGCCCTGCAGCAGGACCCACGTCTCCTCGAGCGGCTGCGCGGCCTTCGCGTCGACGGTCGCGACGAACCGTGCCACGTCCACCGCGTCCGGGTCGCGGTCGACGGCGGTGGTGACGGCGCCGACCCAGCGCTCGACGTCGTCCTCGCCGAGCGCCCAGTCGAGGACCAGGAAGGCGACCTGCGCGCGCTCGCGGTCCTCCAGCGCGCCGAACCCGGGGTGGTGCACCACGACGTCGAACAGCAGCCGGTCCTCGTTGAACGAGGCCGTCACCGTGGTCAGACCGAGCTCGACGGTGTGCCCGCCCAGCTCGAGCCGGTCCGAGGCCACGTCCGCCGAGCGCGACCTCGCCGGTTCGTACTGCCACACGGCATCCTCGGCGGGCGCGGCGCGACGCCACCGCTGCGCGAGCGGGCGCAGCTCGGGAACGCCACCGCTGGTGACGCACAGCGTGTGCTGCGACCGTGAACCTGCGGAGAACTCCCACTGCAGGTCCGTATGGATGGCGTGCACCCGGCGCGACATCTCGTCCGGCAGGTCGCCGAACGCACCGTCCCGGATCGCCGACGCGGCCCGACCGGCACCCGTGGAGACCCACCACGCCCAGAAGTCGGCGGTCGGCGTGCGGACGACAGGCACCTCCTTGGACGCGGAACGGCGGAACAGGGCCACGGGACGGCTCCTCGGATCGGTGGTGGGCACATCGGCTGCTGGCGGCGTGCGGCTGTCGGTCGGGCGCGCGCCGATCCTGCCTCAGCAGACGAGGTGGCGGGTGGTGATGCGGGTGTTGCGCAACGGTCTCTGCCGCGGATCGACCCAGGCGGGTGGGGTCCAGGTCGGGAGCCGCTCGACCATCCGGCACGTCCAGCCCCGGGCCAGGAACTGGCGGTGGTGGTAGCGGCACAGCAGGGTCAGGTTGTCCAGATCGGTACGGCCCTTGTCGACCCAGGCGACGACGTGGTGGCGTTCGCACCACTCGGGCGGGTGCTCACACCCTGGGAAGCTGCACCCGCCGTCTCGCGCGACGAGCGCCATCGTCTGGCCCGGTGTCGCCAGGCGGCTCGAACGGCCCATCGACAGCACCACACCCCGCGCGTCCACCACCGTCGGGAAGCAGACCGCGGAGTCCACCAGCTCGGCCACCGCCGCAGCCCCGAGGCGTGTGCCGTCGCTCGTCGTGCCCGCCCCGGCGCGGCGCTGGAGGTCGTCGGCGCTGATCGTCACGATCACCGTGGCCGGGGTGCCGCCGGAGTCGGGCAGCGTCCCGGAGCGCAGCAGCCGGTCGCAGACCTCCTCCAACGCGTCGTGTATCCGCTGACCGTGGTGACGCGGGTCGACCTCGGTCACCGACCGGCCCTCGACCTCACCCACCACGCTGTTCCTCGGTGCCGCCAAGGGTGAGAGGACCGCCTTCAGCTTCGCCCCGAGGGTCGGGGTCAGCCGGAACTCGCCCACGCACATCCCGTCCCGTGCGGTCCGCAGGGTGAGGTGGCGTCGTTCGGCGTCGACCTCGTCGGCCGGCAGGGTCCCGTCCGGGTCGACCCGCTCGACCACCTGCCGGGTCAGGTCGGCGAGCGGCTTCGGGGCGAACGCGACCACGAACCCGGCCATCAGCTCCTCCGCCGCGCTGACCTCGACCGGGTCGAAGCCACGATGATCGACGGTCGCGAGGGCGCGCAGGCACACGTCGACCTGCTCCGGGCTCGCGTCCCCGGCCTCCTGTGCCGCGGCCAGCGCGGGCCGCAGCGGCGCCAGGGGCTCCCCGGTCACCGAGCGCCGTGACCCGAGCTGCTCGGCAGCCCGCACCCGCCGGGCCGCCTCGCCCCGCGACACCCGCAGCGCCCAGGTCAGGACCCCGGCCATGCTCCGCTGGGTCAACGTCTCGGGCAGCCGGCGGGCCTCGCCCTCGGCGACCAGCGCGTGGTCGAGCAGGGCGTGCCGGTTGCGCAGCCGCTCGACCCGCTGCAGCACCGCGACCAGGCCCAGGTCGTCGTGATCGCCCAGGCCGCCGTCACCGACCAGCTTCAGCAGATGGTCGAACGACGCCTCGTGCGCAGCCAGGGCGAGCTCGACCGGCGTCGCCTCCACCAGCTCCCCGTCCATGCTGAAGACAGTACGGAAGCCCACCGACAGAATCGAACACCTGTTCTTCTCGCGCTCACGACGACCCGCGTCGTCGGTTCGTCTGACCCTCCCGCTAGTTTCTCGACCATGGCGATCAGCAAGGGCGACACCGTCCACTGGAACACCCCGCAGGGCAAGACCGAGGGCAAGGCGGTGGAGAAGAAGACCAAGGAGTTCCACCTCGACGGGCAGAAGTTCAACGCCTCCGAGGACGATCCGTACTGGGTCGTCGAGTCGAGCAAGAGCGGCAGCAAGGCTGCTCACAAGGAGTCGTCGCTGTCCTGACCCCCGCCCGCGTTCGGTAGGTTCGGAGCATGGTGAAGAAGGTTGCCCTCCTGACCGCCGGCGGCTTCGCGCCCTGCCTGTCCTCCGCGATCGGCGGGCTGGTCGAGCGCTACTCCGAGGTCGCTCCCGACATCGAGATCGTCGCCTACCGGTACGGCTACCAGGGCCTGCTGACCGGCGACTCGATCCCCGTGACGGACGTGGTGCGCAAGAACGCCTCGCGGCTGCACGCCTTCGGCGGCTCCCCGATCGGCAACTCGCGGGTCAAGCTGACGAACGCCGCCGACTGCGTCAAGCGCGGCCTGGTAAGCGAGGGCACCGACCCGGTCAAGGCGGCGGCCGACCGCCTCACCGAGGACGGCATCGACGTCCTCCACACGATCGGCGGCGACGACACCAACACCACGGCGGCCGACCTGGCCGCCTTCCTCGCCGACAACGACTACGGCCTGACCGTCGTCGGCCTGCCCAAGACGATCGACAACGACGTGGTCCCGATCCGGCAGTCGCTGGGCGCCTGGACCGCCGCCGAGCAGGGCGCGCGCTTCGCCGAGAACATCATCGCCGAGCACAACTCCGGCGCCCGCAACCTCATCGTCCACGAGGTCATGGGCCGCCACTGCGGCTGGCTGACGGCCGCGACCGCCAAGGCGTACCGCGACTGGCTCGACACCCGTGAGTGGCTCCCGGAGATCGGGCTCACCCGCGAGGCCTGGGACGTCCACGGCGTCTACGTGCCCGAGGCCGAGTTCGACCTCGAGACCGAGGGGAGGCGGCTGCGCGAGGTCATGGACCGCGTCGGCTCGGTCAACCTCTTCCTCTCCGAGGGCGCCGGCCTCAGCACGATCGTCGCCGACCTCGAGAGCTCCGGCCAGGAGGTCGCCCGCGACCCCTTCGGCCACGTCAAGATCGACAAGGTCAACCCCGGCCAGTGGTTCGCGAGCCAGTTCGCCGAGCGCCTGGGCGCCGAGAAGGTGCTCGTGCAGAAGTCGGGCTACTTCTCCCGCTCCGCCGCGGCGAACGACGCCGACCTGGCCCTCATCCGCTCCATGACCGACCTCGCCGTCGACTGCGCGCTGCGCGGCGAGTCGGGCGTCATCGGCCACGACGAGGAGCGCGGCGACGAGCTCCGGGCGATCGAGTTCTCCCGGATCAAGGGCGGCAAGCCCTTCGACATCACCACCGGCTGGTACGGCGAGCTGCTCGAGGGCATCGGCCAGCCGCCGGCCAAGGCCGCGGCCGAGCACTGAGCCCGACCTCCTCCGTGACGCAGGAGCTGCCGCACCCGCTGCGGACGGAGCGGCTGCTCCTGCGCCCGATCGACCCGGTGGCCGACGTCGACGCGATCCACGCGTACGCCTCTCGCGAGGACGTCTGCCGCTACATCCCCTGGACGCCGCGCACCCGCGAGGACGTCGTCGCCTGGCTCCCCCGCCGGACGTCGACGGCCCTCACGGGCGGGGCCTCGCTGGCCATCACCCTTCGCGAGACCGGCGAGCTGGTCGGCGACGTGATCCTCATGTGGCACGACGAGGAGCAGCGGACCGGAGAGGTCGGCTACGTGGTCAACCCCGCGTACGCCGGCCGCGGGTACGCGACCGAGGCCGCGCGGGCGGTCGTCGACGCCGCCTTCACCCGCCTCGACCTGCACCGCGTCGTGGCCCGCATCGACGCGCGCAACCCGGCCTCGGGCGCGGTGCTGTGCCACCTCGGGATGCGGCAGGAGGCCGTCCTCGTCGAGAACGAGTGGTTCAAGGGCGGGTGGAGCACCGAGATCGACTTCGCCGTCCTCGCGCGCGAGTGGCGCGAGCACCACGGCCGCCCCGAGGCGGAGGCCAACCGCTAGCGGCACCCGTCAGAGGAAGGCCAGCGACAGGGTCGCGGTCACCATCAGCACGGGGACCAGCACCAGGCCCCGCAGGGCGAAGCCGCCCCAGGAGACCGACACGCCCGCCGCGCGGCAGCGCGCCGCCCAGAGCAGGGTGGCCAGGCTCGCCCACGGGGTGATCAACGGTCCGGCGTTGACCCCGACGAGCAGGGCCACGAGGCGTACGGGGTGGTCGAGCACGGCCGGCTCGAGCGCGAGGTAGGCCGGCAGGTTGTCGAGCAGGTTCGCACCGAGCGCACCGATCCCGGCGACGCGCAGCAGGTCCACCCACGCCGAGCCCGACCCGGTCAGCCGGCCCAGGACGTCGGACAGCCCGTGGTCGTGCGCCAGCTGGACGAGCACGAAGAGCACCGAGACGCCGAGCACCAGCTGCCAGGGCAGCATCCGCCAGCTCAGCAGGTGGCGCGCCCCGAGGGCGCAGGCCACGACGAGGACCGCGGCGCCCACGGCCGAGACGACGAGGACGTTCCCGACGAGGACGAAGGCGGGCCCGAGCAGCGCGCAGACGACCACGCCGAGCCACAGCAGCCGCGGGTGGGCGAACGTCGGCGCCTCGCCCAGCACGAACCGCCCGCGCAGCGAGCGCAGGAAGAACAGCGCGAGCGCCACGACCGTGACGACGGTGCAGGTCACCGCCGCCGGCCAGGTGAGCCCGAGGAACGCGGGGACGCCGGCGTCGGGCAGCCGGGTGAGGGCGAGCAGGTTCGTCAGGTTGGAGACCGGCAGGAACAGCGACGCGGTGTTCGCGAGCCAGACGGCCGTGAACGCGAAGAGCATCCGGTCCAGCCCGAGCTGCGCGGCGAGCGCGAGCACAACCGGGGTGAGCAGCACCGCGGTGGTGTCGAGGGAGAGGACGGCCGTCGCGAGCACCGCGACGAGCACCACCAGCAGCCACAGCCCGAGCACCGATCCGCGGGCGAGCCGCGCCGTGCCGCGGGCCAGGAGCGAGAAGACACCCAGGCCGTCGGCGAGCTCGGCGACGACGGTGATGCAGACGACGAAGCCGAGGATGGGCAGCACCCGGGCCGCGAGCTCGGTCAGGTCCATGGGTGCACCACGTCGCAGAACGCTAGCGTTGCCCGCGTGCCCAGGCTGCTGACGTCCGAGGACGTCGCCGTCCAGCTGCGCGACCTGCCCGGGTGGGCGTACGCGGACGACCGGCTCGTCCGTGAGGTGCAGCTCGCGACCTTCGCCGCCGCGCTCGACCTGGTCGTCGCCGTCGGTGGCGAGGCCGAGGAGATGAACCACCACCCCGACGTCGACCTTCGCTACGACCGCGTCCGGTTCGCGCTGTGGACCCACGTCGCCGGGGGCGTGACGCAGTACGACGTCGAGCTGGCGCACCGGATCAGCGCGCTCCTGCCGTAGGGCGGGTCCTGCACAAGGGGACGCCGACCTCTTCGAGGCCTCCTTCGACAGGCTCAGGACAACGCTTCGACAGGCTCAGGGAGCGTTCCTAGGGCATGGGTCCCACGTCCACCTCGCACCAATCCGATCGGCGAGGTGAGTCGCGCGCGACACGACCGTTACCGGTGTCACCGCGGCTTGTTCCGTGCGTAACCCGTCTGGAACCGCTCCCGGCCGAGGATCGATGCAGGCCGCGACGCATGGGGCGCCCGCGGACACCTCGACCACCAGGAGCACCCTGTGCCGCTGTTCGACGACGAGATCCTCGCCAAGATCGAGACCTCGCGGAACGAGATCCCGCACCCCTCGACGGAGAAGGGGACCTCGATCTACGGGTCGACCAAGATCTTCCCCGACATCCAGGCCGAGCCCGGCCAGTCGTACCTCACGCTGATCCACGGCATCGCCCACGAGTCGAGCGTGAGCTTCGTGGCCTGCCTGCAGGCGCTGCGCGCGCTGCGCAAGGGCTTCGACTCGGTCGTCTACCTCTACGGCCCGGGCTCGATGAACGCGATCGCCACCCGCGGCTTCCCGACGACCGGGGACTCGGCCTTCCCGGGCGAGCAGAACATCAACAACACGCTGCAGACCTTCATGGACGAGGGCGGCACCGTCTTCGTCTGCCGCTTCGGGCTCTCGCTGCACGGCCTGCGCGAGGAGGACCTGATGCCGGGCACGATCCCCTGCCACCCGCTCGACGTGCAGGACGCGCTCATCTACTTCGCCAACAAGGGCGCGATCATCAACTCGACCTACATGGTCTGATCCGGCGAGCGACCCGGAGCGGCCATGACGACCACCACGCGGGTGGACCTCGCCATCCTCGGCATCCGCGGCCGGGCCCCGGTCAGCCGGCGCGCCGGCGCGGGGCCGAGCGACGACGGGCACCTGGTCCTGGACGGCCGCAGCGTCGCCGTCCCCCTGAACGACGCCAGCCCCTACTGGCTGGAGGGCGACACGCTGCTGCGCGACGGCGTCGTGGTCGAGGACGTCGCCGTGGAGCCGGTGCGCCGCCCGCGCTTCTACGACCTGCGCACGGCGGAGGGGACCTCGTACGAGATGCTCGCCCGCCTGCACGGGCGTGACGTGCTGGCCACGACGGTCGTCCAGACGTGCGTGCGCTACGACGAGGCCGAGCGCTGCCGGTTCTGCGCGATCGAGGCCTCCCTCACGGCGGGGTCGACGGTCGCGGTCAAGCGGCCGTACGACCTGGCCGACGTCGCCGAGGCGGCCGTCCGGCTCGACGGGGTGCGCCAGATGGTCATGACGACCGGCACCTCGGCCGGGCGCGACCGGGGCGCCACCCACCTGGCCCGGTGCGTGCGGGCGGTCAAGGCCCGCGTGCCCGACCTGCCTGTCCAGGTCCAGTGCGAGCCGCCCGGCGACCTCGCCACGATCACCGAGCTCCGCGAGGCGGGCGCCGACGCCATCGGCATCCACGTCGAGTCGCTCGACGAGGACGTCCGGCGCCGGTGGATGCCGGGCAAGTCCCGCGTCGCCCTGGACGAGTACCGCGCGGCCTGGGCCGAGGCCGTCCGCGTCTTCGGGCGCAACCAGGTGTCGACCTACCTGCTCGTGGGCCTGGGCGAGGACCCCGACGAGCTCGTGGAGGGGGCCCGCGCGCTGATCGCGATGGGCGTGTACCCCTTCGTCGTGCCGTTCCGGCCCCTGGCCGGGACGCTCGCGCAGGCCGACGGTGCCACGGCACCCGACCCGGCCGTCCTCGAGGACGTGACCCGGCGGGTGGCCGCCGACCTGGTGGCGGCCGGCATGACCTCCGACGGGCAGCGCGCGGGCTGCGCAGCCTGCGGGGCGTGCAGCACGCTGAAGCAGCAGGGCGCCTGAGGTGGCGCTCTTCGACGTCGAGGTCCTGACCCGGGGAGCCACGGGCTCCCCGGCGTCGGCCGCCACCACGGTCGGCGTGGCCGAGGACCGGGCCGACCTCGACGCGGCGCGCCGGCTGCGCCACGCGACGTTCGTGCTCGAGCAGGGCCTGTTCGCCGGGTCCGACCGGGACGACACCGACGACGACCCCCGCGCGCTCACGCTCGTGGCCCGCGACCCGGCCGGCGTGGTGACCGGCACCGTCCGCCTCGCGCCCGCCACGGGCGACCGCGACCTGGGCTGGTGGGTCGGGAGCCGGCTGGCCGTCGCCCGCCCGGCGCGCGGCCACGGCGCCGGCGTCGGCGCGGCCCTCGTCCGGGCGGCCTGCGCGCACGCCGAGCGGCTCGGCGCCCTCCGGTTCGACGCCCACGTCCAGCGACCGAACGCGCCCCTGTTCCGACGGCTCGGGTGGGAGGAGATCGGCGACGAGGTCGCGTACGGGCGTCCGCACGTCGCCATGACCTGGCCCGTCGACCGGGTCGCCCGGCTGGCGGCACGCACCAAGGCGCCGCTCGGACCGCTGCTCGCACCCTTCGCCGGCGGACCGGCCGGCCTCGGCGGGCGCGGCTTCCTCGGCGACGACGCCGCTCCCGTCCCGGGCTCCGACCTGGTCGCGGCGACCGACGCGATCCTGCCGTCGATGGTCGAGCGCGACCCGACCTGGGCCGGCTGGTGCGCGGTCCTGGTCAACCTCAACGACCTGGCCGCCACCGGCGCCGAGCCCGTCGCCCTCCTCGACGCGGTCGGGGCCCGCGACGCCAGCTTCGCCAGCCGCGTCGTCCGCGGCGTCGCCGCCGCGGCGGCGGCCTGGGACGTGCCCGTCGTCGGCGGGCACACCCAGCTCGGGGTGCCCGGCTCGCTCTCGGTCACCGCGCTGGGCCGGACGCCGCGTCCCGTCCCCGGCGGGGGCGGCCGGCCGGGCCACGCCGTCACGGTGACGGCCGACCTCGGCGGCGGGTGGCGCCCCGGCTACTCCGGCGCCCAGTGGGACTCCACGAGCGGGCGGACCACCGAGGACCTGCAGGCCCTGGGCTCGTTCGTGGCCCGCAGCGCGCCCGCCGCGGCCAAGGACGTCAGCATGGCCGGGCTCGTCGGCACGCTCGGGATGCTCGCCGAGGCCAGCGGCTGCGGCGCCGTGCTCGACGTCGACGCCGTCCCCACGCCCGCCGGGGCGACCACCGGCGACTGGCTGACCTGCTTCCCCGGCTTCGCCATGGTCACCGCCGACGAGCCGGGCCGCGAACCCGCACCCGCTGGTCCCGCGACCAGCCGCGCCTGCGGCGAGCTCACCACCGGCGCGGGCGTTCGGCTGCATTGGCCGGACGGCCGCACCACCCCCGCCCTCACCACCGTCACCGGACTAGGACGCGCATGAGCCCCACCGACCAGACCACGATCACCGTCGTCGCCGACGAGTTCGGCCGCGACCTCGACGCGGCCTACGGCACCATCGCCCGCACGATCGCCACGGCCCGCGAGCGCGGCACCGACCTGCTCGTGCTGCCCGAGGCGTGCCTGGGCGGCTACCTGCCGAGCCTGGGCAGCGTCCACGACGACGAGGAGACCCTCGCCCGCCGCCGACGGAACCTGCCCCCGGCGTTCGCGCTCGACGGCCCGGAGCTCGCCCGGGTCGCGGCGATGGCCGGCGACATGACCGTGCTGCTCGGCCTGTGCGAGCGGGCGGAGGAGGGCGGCGCGGAGGTCCGCTACAACACCGCGGTCGCCCTCACCGGCGACGGCGTCCTGGCCGCGCACCGCAAGGTGCACCAGCCCCTCGGGGAGAACCTGAGCTACTCAGCCGCCTCGCGCTTCGAGGCCTTCGACTCACCGGTCGGGCGGATCGGGATGCTGATCTGCTACGACAAGGCCTTCCCCGAGGCGTCGCGCACCCTGGCCCTCGACGGCGCGGAGATCATCGCCGCGCTGTCGGCCTGGCCGACGGCGCGCACGGCCGCGGCCGACCGGATCGAGGACGACCGCTGGAAGAAGCGCTTCGACCTCTACGACGCCGCCCGCGCGCTCGACAACCAGGTCGTCTGGGCGGCGTCCAACCAGACCGGCACCTTCGGCTCGCTGCGCTTCGTCGGCAACGCCAAGGTCGTCGGGCCCGGCGGCGACGTCCGCGCCGAGACCGGGGTCGCCGGCGGGCTCGCCACGGTGACGCTCGACGTCCACGCCGAGCTCGCCGCCGTGCGCCAGGGCATGTACGCGCTGCGTGACCGCCGCCCGTCGGCGTACCGGCTCGACGCCGTCCTGCCCGACTACCCCGCCGAGCGTCCGGAGCCCGCGTATGCCTGAGCTCACCTTCACCACCGTCTGGCCCGACGGGCGACGGCTGCAGACCTACTCGCCCTCGCTGGTGGTCCACGACCACCTCGAGGTCGGCCGCTCCTACGGGGTCGACGACTTCGTCGGCCGGGCCGAGGCCGCGCTCACCGAGGCCAGCGAACGGGTCCGCGCCCGGTGGGGACGGCCCTGCACCGCGGCCCGCGCGTCGCTCGCGACGATCCACGTGGTCGCCGAGGAGCAGCCCGACGGGCTCGTCACGGTCGAGTCGATGGACCCGCCGGCGGTGGCCCCGTGACCGCGACCGACCCTCCGACCGACGCGGCGACTTCCGTGGAGCACGTCGAGGTCGCGGTCGTCGGCGGCGGGCAGGCGGGGCTCAGCGCGAGCTGGTTCCTCGCGCGGGCCGGCGTCGAGCACGTGGTGCTCGAGCGCGCGACCGCCGGCCACGACTGGCAGGACCGGCGCTGGGACTCCTTCACCCTCGTCACGCCCAACGTGCAGTGCCGCCTGCCCGGCTACCCCTACCCCGGCGACGACCCGTACGGCTTCATGACCCGTGAGCAGACGGTCGCCTACCTCGCCGAGTACGTGCGGCGCACCCGGCCGCCGCTGCGCGAGCAGACCACGGTGGTCGAGCTGCGCCAGGGCGCCGGGGGCGGGTTCGTCCTCGACCTCGACTCCCCCGACGGCCGCTCGGTGCTGCACGCCGAGCAGGTGGTCGTCGCCGTCGGCGGCTACCACCGGCCCCGGGTCCCCCGCCTGGCCGAGCGGCTGCCCGACGACCTGGTGCAGGTGCACTCGGCGGCGTACAAGAGCCCCGAGCTCCTCCCCGACGGTGCGGTGCTCGTGGTCGGCACCGGCCAGTCCGGCGCGCAGATCGCGGAGGACCTGCACCTCGCCGGGCGCCAGGTCCACCTCGTCGTGGGCTCCGCGCCGCGTTGCGCGCGGCGCTACCGGGGCCGCGACTGCATCGACTGGCTCGAGGAGATGGGCCTCTACGACGTCGCGGTGGAGGACACCCCGGGCGGGCTGCGCGCGCGCGCGAAGACGAACCACTACATGACGGGGCGCGACGGCGGCCACGACATCGACCTGCGGCGCTTCGCGCTGGAGGGCATGGCGCTCTACGGCCGTCTTGTCGGCGTGGACGGGTCCCACCTCGGCTTCGCTCCGACGCTCGAGGCGTCGCTGGACCACGCCGACCAGGTCGCGGAGAGCATCAAGGACGCGATCGACCGGCACGTCGGCGCCACCGGCGTCGAGGCACCCACCGAGCCCCGCTACGTCCCCGTCTGGCGACCGCCGACCGAGCCGGACGCGCTCGACCTCCGCGCCGCGGGGATCACGTCCGTCGTCTGGGCCACCGGCTTCACCAGCGACTTCGGCTGGGTGCGGGTCCCGGTCTTCGACGGGCGCGGCGCGGTCGGCCACCACCGCGGCGTGACTGCGGTCGAGGGGCTGCACTTCCTCGGGCTGCCGTGGCTGCACACCTGGGGCTCCGGCCGCTTCGCCGGGCTCACCCGCGACGCCGAGCACGTGGTCGACCACGTGGTGGCGCGGGCCGCCGCCGGCACCCGCCCCCAGCGCCACCTCCGGCTCACCTCGTGACGCGGGCCTGAGGCCGCGTGGCTCCGACGCGCGTCGGCGCGGTGGCCGGCCACTTCGGCCGGGACGTCGCGCGGACCCTGGCCAAGCTCGAGGCCCTGGTCGCCGGGGCCCGGCGCGACGGCACCGACCTGCTGGTGCTGCCCGGGGCGACGATCGGCGGCTACGTGCCCGACCTGCAGCCGGGCCGGGAGGCCGGGACCCAGGACCTGCCCCCCGCCTTCGCGCTGGACGACGAGGCGGTCCAGCACGTCCGTCGGCTGGCCGGGTCCATGGTGGTGTGCTTCGGCTTCTGCGAGCTCGACGACGGCTGCCGCTACAACACCGCGGTCTGCGTGAGCGGGGACGGGGTGCTCGGGCGGCACCGCAAGGTCCACCAGCCGGTCGGGGAGTCGGCGGCGTACGCGGCCGGCGACGGCTTCGCGGCCTTCGACACCCCGGTCGGGCGGATGGGGCTGCTCGTCGACTACGACAAGACCTTCCCCGAGTCGGCCCGCACGCTCGCGCTCGACGGCGCCCAGCTCGTCGCGGCCCTCTCGGCCTGGCCGGCCAGCGTCACCGACCGCGCCGCGCGGCTGGCCGACGACCGGCAGGCGCGGCTCTTCGACATCTACGACGCGGCCCGCGCCGCGGAGAACCAGGTCGTGTGGGTCTCGTCCAACCAGACCGGCGTGCTCGGCGACCTCCGCTTCCTCGGGCAGGCCAAGGTCGTCGGCCCGGGAGGCCGGACGCTGGCCCGGACCGGCACCAAGGGCGGCCTCGCCGCCGTCGAGCTCGACGTCGCCGCGGAGGTCGCCCGGGCCCGCCGGGTGCTGCACCACCTCGTCGAGCGGCGGCCCGCGGCGTACGCGACGGCCGGCCGCACCCGGACGTGGGCGGAATCGGTTCGGTGAGGGTCGCCCTGCTCACCTACTCGACCCGCCCGCGCGGCGGGGTCGTGCACACCCTCGCGCTGGCCGAGGCGCTCGCCGGGCTCGGTGTGGACGTGACCGTGTGGACCCTCGGCCGCGGCGGCGACGGGGGCTTCTTCCGCCCGGTGGACCCTCAGGTGCACGTCGAGGTCGTGCCTCTGCCTCATCTCGAGGGTGAGGGTGTCGGCGAGCGCATCGTGCGCTCCATCGCCGTGCTCGGGGCCGCCCTCGCCGCGCACGAGCAGGCCGGCGGTGCCTACGACGTCGTCCACGCGCAGGACTGCATCAGCGCCAACGCCGTCCCGCGCTGCGTCCGCACGATCCACCACCTCGACACCGTCACGACGCCGGAGCTCGTCGCCTGCCACGAGCGGGCCGTCGTGCGCCCGTACGCGCACGTGTGCGTCTCGGAGTCCGTCGCCGCCGAGGTCCGCGCGGGCTGGGGGCTGGCGCCCGTGGTGATCCCGAACGGGGTGGAGGCTTCTCGCTTCGCCGCGGCCGCGGGCGACCCGGCCGCGGTCGCGCCCTGGCGGCGCCGGTTCGGTCGCTACGTGCTGGCGGTGGGGGGCATCGAGCCGCGCAAGGGCACCCTCGACCTGCTCGAGGCGTACGCCCTGGTCCGCGACCGGCTGCCGGACCTCTCGCTCGTCATCGCCGGCGGGGAGACGCTCTTCGACTACCGCGCCTACCGCGCGGCCTTCGACGCGCGCGCGGCCGAGCTGGACGTCGAGGTGCAGGTGCTCGGGCCCGTCGACCATGCGCTGCTGCCCGGCCTCGTGGCCGGGTGCGCGGCCTTCGGCTTCGTCTCGACCAAGGAGGGCTTCGGGCTCGCCGCCCTGGAGGCGCTGGCCGCCGGGGCGCCCGTCGTCGCCCGGCCGCTGCCGGTGCTGCGCGAGGTGCTGGGCGAGCACGTGCGCTACGGCAGCGACCCCGGTGAGATGGCCGAGGCCCTGCTGGCGTCGGTCGAGGACGGCCCGCTGCCCGGTGGCGGCGGGCTGGCCCACCGCTACACGTGGCGCGCGGCGGCCGAGCGGCACCTCGACCTCTACCGCAGCCTCAGCGGGGCGTCAGCCGCCCACGCCTGAGGGCAGCCTGCTCAGCGACCGCCGGGACCCGGCTGCTGCCCGGCGCCGTACTCGCCGTCCCGGCCGTCCTGGCCGGTGCCCTGGCCGCGCCCGAAGGGCGATGGTCCGCGGACGAGGTCGGCCGGCGGGCTCGGGAACGCCTCGGCCGGCTTGCCCTGGAGGTACTGCTCCATGGCCGGCTTCCAGATGCGCCGCCCGGCGTCGCCGGAGCCGGAGCCCTCGAGGTAGAGGCTGGTCGACGGGACGGTGTAGCCCTTGAGGCTCGTCGGCGTCTTCCGCTCCTTGTCGATGCTGATCATCGCCGCACCGGCGACCTGCGGGGTGTAGCCCGCGTACCAGACCGCCGCGTTGCTGTCGATGGTGCCGGTCTTGCCGGCCTGCGGGCGGCCGTCGGCCGTGCGGGCCCGCGCCCCGGTCCCCCGCGTGACGACGCTGGAGAGCAGCGAGTCCATCGCGCTCGCCACGTCCTCGGAGATGACGCGCTTGCAGCCCGCGTCCGGCACCTCCAGGGACTTGCCCGAGGAGTCGGTCACCTTGGTCACGATGACCGGGTCGCAGTGGATGCCGCCCGAGGCGAAGGTCGCGTAGGCGTTGGCCACCGACAGCGGGTTGGTCTCCGCGGTGCCGAGGGTGAAGGACGGCAGCGAGTCGTAGGAGCTGATCGGCTGTCCCGGGGTGTTGGACTCCACGCCCAGCTTCTCCGCCATCTTGGTGACGTCGCACATGCCGACGTCCAGGGCGAGCTGGACGAAGTAGGTGTTCACGCTGAAGTCGGCCGCGCGGTACATGTCCATGGAGCCGTTGACGCCCGTGGAGTTGGAGACTGGGAACTCGCCCACGATCGGGACGTTGCCCTCGCAGGAGTCGAAGCGCGCCCCGGAGAAGTCCATCCGGGCCTTCGCGTCGTAGCGCTGCGAGAGCGGCACGCCCTGCTCGAGCGCCGCGGCGGCGGTGAACGCCTTGAACGTCGACCCGGCCTGGAAGCCCTGGGCACCGCCCATCTCGGGCGAGACCGAGTAGTTCCAGTAGGTCTGGCCCTTCTTGGCGCTCGCGCCCATGACCGGCCGGCTCTGCGCCATGGCGATGATGCGACCCGTGCCCGGCTCGATCATGTCCATCGCGGCGATGACCGGGTCCTTGGCGCCGACGGCGCCGCTGACGGCCTTCTGGACGGCGTCCTGCGTGCTCGGGTCGATCGCGGTGCGGATGGTGAGCCCGCCGCGCATCAGCGCCTGCTCGCGGGCCTTCTCCGTCTTGCCGAGGCTCGGCATCGTCAGGACGGTGCGCTTCACGTAGTCGCAGATGAAGGGGTAGTCGGTGCTCTGGCAGCCGCTGGCGACGTCGTCGCCGGCCTTGGCGTCGAACTTCGACTTCTTGGCCTTGGTCACCGCCGCCTGGCTCGCGGTGCCGAGCTCGGCCATCCGGTCGAGCACGACGTTGCGGCGCTGGATGCCGGCGTCGGGGTGGGCGACCGGGTCGTAGCCGTTGGGGTTCTGCACCAGCCCGGCCAGCATCGCGGCCTGCGGGAGCGTGAGCTTGGCGGCGCTCGTGCCGAAGTAGTGCTCCGAGGCGGCCTCGATGCCGTACGCGCCCCCGCCGAAGTAGGCGATGTTCAGGTAGCGCTCGAGGATCTGGTCCTTGCTCATGGTGTCCTCGACCGACACCGCGTAGCGCAGCTCGCGCAGCTTGCGCTGGTAGCTGCTGTCGGTCGCGGCCTCGACGCCGGACTCGTCGCCCTTGAGGGCGGCGGCGTTGACCTGGACCTGCTTGACGTACTGCTGGGTCAGCGTCGACCCGCCCTGGGTGACGCCGCCGGCGAAGAGGTTCGTCACGAAGGCGCGCAGCGTGCCCTGGGCGTCGAGCGGACCGTGCTCGTAGAAGCGGTGGTCCTCGATCGAGATGAGCGCGGTGCGCATGACCGGCGCGATGTCGTCGAGGGTGACGTAGTCGCGGTTCTGGTCGTAGAAGTAGGCGATGACCTTGCCGTCGGCGTCGAGCACGCGCGTCCGCTGGCTCTGCGCCGGGGCGTCGAACTCCAGCGGCAGGCTGGCCATGCCCTCGCGCGCCTCCTTGGCGCCCCAGGCCGCACCGCCCACGAGGGGCAGCGCGGCGGCCGTGACCAGCAGGCCGCAGACCACGCTGACGAGCACGAAGAGACCGCCGGCGCGCAGCACGTGGCGCGGCCGGCGGGCAGGGGTCAGCGTCGGAGGAGTCATCGCCTGTGGTAACGCTCGGAGCGGCCCGAAGGTTTCCCTCCTGGGCCTGTGATCCGTGTCGCGCGGACGAGGAGGAGCCCCGGTCCTGCGAGGATCGGTCCGTGGCCGAGAAGGTGAGGTTCCCGAGCACCGGCGGACCGGCGCTCGGCGGGGCGGTCGACCTGCCCGAGGGCGCCGTGCGGGGCTGGGCGGTGCTGTCGCACGGCTTCACGCTGGGCAAGGACTCCCCCGCCGCCAGCCGGATCGCCAAGCAGCTCGCCCGCGAGGGCATCGGCGTGCTCCGCTTCGACAACCTGGGCCTGGGCGACTCCGAGGGCGACTGGGGCGACGGCTCCTTCTCCCGCAAGGTCCTCGACACCGCGGCGGCCGTCCGGTTCATGGAGGAGTCGGGGCGACCGGTCCGGCTCCTCGTCGGGCACTCCTTCGGCGGGGCGGCGGTCATCGCCGCGGCGCACCTCGCCGAGGGCGTCCGCGCGGTCGCGAGCATCGGGGCGCCGTACGAGCCCCGCCACGTCGAGCACAACTACGACGCGCTGCTCGAGCGGATCGAGGCCGAGGGCCAGGCGCCCTTCCTGGTCGGCGGCAAGGCGCTCACGCTGCGGCAGCACTTCATCGACGACGTCCGCGGTGCGGACCTGCACGAGCGGATCCGGACGCTGCGCCGGGCCCTGCTCGTGCTGCACTCCCCGACCGACGACACCGTCGGCGTCCGCAACGCCAGCCAGATCTTCCAGGCGGCCCGGCACCCGCGCAGCTTCGTGGCGCTCGAGGGCGCCGACCACCTGCTCACCGGGCGCGGCCAGGCCGCACGCGCCGCGCGCGTCATCAGCGCCTGGGCCGACCCCTACCTGGCGTGATCGGGCGCCCCGGGCTGCGTCTTTTCCCGGCCTCGCGTCGGAAATCTCACCAGCCGCGCAGATCGTCGCGCCTGCTGTTCATCCCGTCCCCCCGGCAGCAGCAGGCAGCGACCGCCGGCCGTGCCTGACGTCGCTGCCCCGTGCCGTCAGTCACCGGCCCCGGGGGACGGACCGAGTCCGTCCCCCGGAACCCCCGGCCTCGACCGAACGCTCCCTGACGAGGCGCTCGGTGCTCGAAGGCTCGGTCCTCGAGGGCTCAGTCCTCGAACGACTCGGGCGGCGGGCAGGTGCAGACCAGGTGCCGGTCGCCGAAGCCGCCGTCGATGCGCCCGACGGGCGGCCAGTACTTGTCGTGGCCCGTCGCGTAGATCGGGCCGGCGTGCAGCCCGGCGGGGTAGGCGCCGACGCGGCGCGAGTACGGGTGATCCCACTCGTCGGCGGTGACCGCGCCCTGGGTGTGCGGCGCGTTGACCAGCGGGTTGTCGTCGGCCGGCCACTCCCCCGACTCGACCCGGGCGATCTCGTCGCGGATGGCGAGCATCGCGTCGACGAAGCGGTCGAGCTCGGCGAGGTCCTCCGACTCGGTCGGCTCGACCATCAGCGTGCCGGGGACCGGGAAGCTCATGGTCGGGGCGTGGAAGCCGTGGTCGACCAGCCGCTTGGCCACGTCGTCGACGGTCACGCCGCTCGCCTTGGTGATCGGGCGCAGGTCGAGGATGCACTCGTGCGCGACCCGGCCGCCGCGGCCCGCGTACAGGACCGGGTACGCCGCGCCGAGCCGCTCGGCGACGTAGTTGGCCGCGAGCAGCGCGTGCTGCGTCGCCGAGGTGAGGCCCTCGGAGCCCATCATCGCGATGTAGGCCCAGCTGATCGGCAGGATGCCGGCCGAGCCGTGCGGGGCCGCCGAGACCGGGCCGACCGTGCCCTCGTCGATGTCGCCGGCGCCGCCGCGGGGGTCGCCGGGCAGGAAGGGCACCAGGTGCTCCCCGACCGCGACCGGGCCGACGCCCGGCCCGCCGCCGCCGTGCGGGATGCAGAACGTCTTGTGCAGGTTGAGGTGGCTGACGTCGGCGCCGAACCGACCCGGCTGGGCGAGCCCGAGCAGCGCGTTCAGGTTGGCCCCGTCGACGTAGACCTGGCCGCCCGCGTCGTGCACGAGGGCGCAGAGGTCGGTGATCGTCTCCTCGAAGACGCCGTGCGTGGAGGGGTAGGTGACCATGATCGCCGCCAGGTCGTCGGTGTGCGCCGCGATCTTGGCGCGCAGGTCGTCGAGGTCGACCGAGCCGTCGTCGGTGGCCTTGACCACGACCACCTTCATGCCGGCCATGACCGCCGAGGCGGCGTTGGTGCCGTGGGCCGAGGACGGGATCAGGCAGACCCGGCGCCCGTGGTCGCCCCGCGACTCGTGGTAGCCGCGGATGGCCAGCAGCCCGGCGAGCTCGCCCTGGCTGCCGGCGTTCGGCTGCACCGAGACGCGGGCGTAGCCGGTGACCTCGGCCAGCCAGCCCTCGAGGGTGGAGACGAGCTCGGCGTAGCCCTCGGCGTCGGCCGCGGGGGCCAGCGGGTGCAGGTTCGCGAAGCCGTCGTAGGAGATCGGCTCCATCTCCGTGGTCGCGTTGAGCTTCATCGTGCAGGAGCCGAGCGGGATCATCCCGCGGTCGAGCGCGAAGTCGCGGTCCGACAGCGCGCGCAGGTAGCGCAGCATCGCCGTCTCGCTGTGGTGGTTGCGGAAGACCGGGTGCTGCAGGTAGGCGCTCGTCCGCGCGCTGGCCGACAGGTCGCCGTACGTCCGGCGGGCCCGCTCGCCGCCGTGGTCGCTGCCGAAGGCCGCGCGGACCGCGTCGAGGTCGGCCGCGGTGGCGTCCTCCCCGACCGAGATCCCGACCCGGCCGGCGTCGACGAGGCGCAGGTGCACGCCGGAGCGGCGGGCGCGCTCGACGACCGCGGCCGCCTCCCCCGGGACGGCGACGGTCAGGGTGTCGAAGAACGCGGTGTGGTCGGGGGCCATGCCGGCGGCGTCGAGGTCGGCGGCCAGCGTCGCGGTGTCGGCGTGCACGCGCTCGGCGATCGCCCGCAGGCCCTCGGGGCCGTGGTAGACCGCGTACATGCTGGCCGCCACGGCGAGCAGCACCTGGGCGGTGCAGATGTTGGAGGTCGCCTTCTCGCGGCGGATGTGCTGCTCGCGCGTCTGCAGGGCGAGGCGGAAGGCCGCGGTGCCGTGGACGTCGCGGCTGACGCCGACCAGGCGCCCGGGCAGGGTGCGCTCCAGCCCGGCGCGGACCGACATGAAGGCGGCGTGCGGGCCGCCGTAGAAGAGCGGGACGCCGAAGCGCTGGCTCGACCCGACGGCGATGTCCGCGCCCCACTCCCCGGGCGGGGTGACGAGGGTCAGCGCCAGCAGGTCGCAGGCGGCGATGACGAGGGCGCCCTGGGCGTGCGCGGCCTCGGCCAGGGAGCGCAGCTCCTCGGTCGGGGCGAGGCAGCCGTCGGCGGCGGGGGTCTGGACGACGACGGCGAAGGCGTCGGTCTCGGCCAGCGCGGCGCCGAGGTCGTCGGCGAGGCGGACCTCGATGCCCAGCGGGACGGCTCGCGTCCGGACGACGGCCACGGTCTGCGGCAGCGTCGCGGCGTCGAGCAGCAGGACCTGGCCCTGCTTGGTCGCGCGGCGGGCCACGGTCATCGCCTCGGCGACGGCGGTGGCCTCGTCCAGCAGGCTGGCCCCGGCGGTGGGCAGCCCGGTCAGGTCGCTGACCATCGTCTGGAAGTTCAGGAGGGCCTCGAGGCGGCCCTGGCTGATCTCGGGCTGGTAGGGCGTGTACGCGGTGTACCAGGCCGGGTCCTCGAGCACGTTGCGGCGGATCACCGACGGGGTGACCGTGCCGTGGTAGCCGAGGCCGATCATCGCGCGCAGCGGGTTGTTGCGGGCGGCGAGGCCGCGGAGCGCGGTGAGCGCCTCGGTCTCCGACAGCGCCGGGGGCAGGTTCAGGGGACGGTCCATCCGGATCCCGGCCGGCAGCGCCTGGTCGACGAGCTCGGACAGCGAGGAGAGGCCGAGGGCGGCGAGCATCTTGTCGCGCTCGTCGGTGCGGGGACCGATGTGACGGTCGGCGAAGACTGGGCCGGTGGTGACTGCTCCGGCGTCGGTGGCTGCAGGACGGGCCATGAGGACGGCTCCCGGGGACGGCGGCTGCGCCGGTGACCGCGGGCGGGCGGGCACCGTTCCCCCTCTGTCACCGGATGGCTCCAGAGTCGTCATGGCCGCGCGGTCTGGGTGCCTGAGAGGTTCCGGGGATGTTGCCCCTTCGGCGGCAGCGCTCATCGCTGAACGCTGCGCTCTCCCGCGAGGTCGCTTGCTGCCCGCAACGTTACCGCAGCCGCGACAGAGCAGGGCCGCCACTCGTCGAGTAGCGGCCCTGGGAGGGTCGTGCGGTGCCCGGAGCGGCTGCCTAGCCGGCGGCGCGGGCGCGGCGGCGCAGCGAGAGCTCGTCGCCGGCCGCGGTGGCCGGCTCCGGCTCGACCTCGGCCCGCTCGGCCGGGAGCTCGGTCAGCGTGCCCTCGAGCGAGCGCCACACGCCGCCCAGCGCGATGCCGAAGACGCCCTGGCCGCCGCTGAGCAGGTCGATGACCTCGTCGTCGCTGGTGCACTCGTAGACCGAGATGCCGTCGCTCATCAGCGTGACCTGCGTCAGGTCGTCCACGCCGCGGGCGCGGAGGTGGTCGATGGCGGTGCGGATCTGCTGCAGCGAGATGCCGGCGTCGATGAGCTTCTTGATGACCTTGAGGATCAGGATGTCGCGGAAGCTGTAGAGCCGCTGCGACCCGGAGCCGCTGGCGCCGCGGATCTCCGGCACGACCAGCCCGGTGCGCGCCCAGTAGTCGAGCTGGCGGTAGGTGATGCCGGCGGCGCTGCACGCGATCGGACCGCGGAAGCCGAGGTCGCGCGGGACGGGCGAGAAGTCGCCCTCGAAGAGCAGCTCCTGCGCCGCGTCGACGACCTCGGGGCTCCTGGCCCCGTCGGGCCGCTGCGCGGCCGGCTGGTCGGTGCTGCTCACGGACACCTCCGGTGGTGATCCGCGCCCTGGTCGGGCGAGGATGGGCGGGCGGAGGACTCGTCCCCCGAGTCATCCTCTGCGTACGGTCCTGCTGCCCGTTGCCCGAGGAGGAGCCCCGGACCGCGTGCGACGTGCGTGTAATTCCCCTGCGGTACTTCTGCGCCTGAACCTAGGGCCCTACCACGGTCGCGGCCACCGACACGCCGACCCCGGGACCGATCAGGGTCGGACGAGCCTCAAGTCTGAAGACCGGGTCGAGAGTGGGCCCCGACCGGTCAGCCCTGGGACGCCGGCGGCTCGTCACCGGTCACGAAGTCGTCGGGGTCGACGTTGTCGAGGAACTCCCGGAACTTCTCGACCTCGTCCTCCTCGGCCTCCGGCATCTCGATGCCCGCGACGTCGAGGACGTCCTCGGCGCAGTAGATGTCCGAGCCCACCCGCAGGGCCAGGGCGATCGCGTCGGAGGGCCGGGCGCTGATCTCGGTGTCGTCGATGACGAGCACGGCGTAGAACGTGCCGCCCTCCAGCTCGGTGATGTGCACCGCGGTCAGACGGTGCTGCAGGCCGGCCAGCACGTCGACCATCAGGTCGTGGGTGAGGGGCCGGGGGGGCACCACGCCCTCCTGGGCGTTGGCGATGGCCGACGCCTCGTTCGCCCCGATCCAGATCGGCAGGAAGCGGCTCCCGCCCACCTCGCGCAGCAGCACCATCGGTGCGTTGGACGGCATCTCCACGCGGACGCCGACCACATCGAGCTCTCGCATGGGCCCAACCCTACGTCCGGCTCAGCGCTCCATCGCGGTGCGCACGAGAGCGGCGTGGAAGCTGATCACCAGCTGCGTGACCTCGCCCGAGACGTCCTTGTTGCCGCCCGCGCGACGCACGTACGGCGCGATCGCCTGCTCGACCAGGCCCACCTCGCGGTCGGCCGACATCTTGAACGCCCGCAGGTGCCGGCTGTCGATGCCGTACTCCCCCAGCCGGCGGGCGGCGATGGCCAGGGTCAGGGCGTCGCGGCCGTAGAAGCTGCCCCCGCGCCGGGGCGCCACGATGCCGGTGCGCTCGAGCTCCACGAGGCCCGCCTCGCTCAGCCCGCTCGCCTCCAGCAGGTCGGCGCGCGAGAGGCGCAGCGCCTTCTTGGGCGCCGCCGGCGGTGCGGCGGGGGTCGGTGGGGCCGCGGCGGTGGTCGGGCCGGCGCCCTGGGCGTCGAGCGTCTTGGGCTCGGGCGGGGTCTGGCCGCGGTCCATCATCTCGAGGTGCTCGCGGATGACCTTGAGCGGCAGGTAGTGCTCGCGCTGCACCGACAGCACGTAGCGCAGCCGCTCGACGTCGTGCTCGCCGTAGCGGCGGTAGCCCGAGGGGGCGCGCTGGGGCGTGATGAGGCCCTCGGACTCGAGGAAGCGGATCTTCGAGATCGAGATGTCGGGGAAGTCGCCGCTGAGCGCGGTCAGCACCTGGCCGATGCTGCGGGTGACCTCGCGCCCGCTGCCCGGCCGGCGCGGTTCGGGCGACGCCGTCACGACGACGCGTCCTCCACCGTCACCGGTCGGCCTCGCTCGGGCTCGCGTAGTAGACGAGACGGAACTTGCCGATCTGCACCTCGTCCTCCGGCTGCAGCAGCACCTCGTCGACGAGCTCGCGGTTGACGTAGGTGCCGTTGAGGCTGCCGAGGTCCTTCACGACCGTCCCGTCGGCGGTGCGCAGGAACTGCACGTGGCGCCGGGACACCGAGATGTCGTCGAGGAAGATGTCGGACTCGACGTGGCGCCCGGCCGTGGTGCTGTCGTGGTCGAGCAGGAAGCGGCTGCCCGCGTTCGGCCCGCGCTGCACGACGAGCATCCCCGAGCCGTGCGGCAGCGCCTGCACGGCGGCCTCGTCGACCGCGCTCAGTCCGTCGCCGGTCGCGTCGTCGGTCACCGGCGGGATCGTCTTGGTCGTCTCGCCCGAGGTCGGCCCCTGCGCGGACGCCCCAGCGGCGGGCGGGGCCGCGGTCAGCGGTGCACCGCACTGCGCGCAGAAGTTCGCCCCCTCCGGGTTGTCATGACCGCAGTTGGTGCAGAAGGGCATCGGGCTCGTTCCTCCGGTCTGAGAGTCACTCGGTCTGAGGCTCGAGACGTGATCGAGAGTTTAGGGGGCGGGCGACCCGGCGGCCAAGCGGTGCGACCGGGTGGGCGCAGGGACCGGGTGGCTCAGCTCCCGACCTGGTCGGCGTAGCCGTCGGCGTCGAGCAGGTCGTCGAGGTCGGCGTCCTCGTCGATCTCGAGCTCGTAGAGCCAGCCGTCGCCGTACGGGTCGCTGTTCACGGTCTCGGGGCTGCCCTCGAGGAGCGGGTTGACCGCGCTGACCGTGCCGGCGACCGGGCTGAGGACGTCGGAGACGCTCTTGGTCGACTCCAGCTCGCCGCAGGCGTCGCCGGCGGCCACGGCGTCGCCGACGGCGGGCAGCGAGACGTAGACGATGTCACCGAGCTGCTCGGTCGCGTACGCGGTGACGCCCACGCGCACGGTCGTCTCGTTGCCCTCGCGGACCCACTCGTGGTCGACGGAGTACTTGAGGTCTTCGGGGTAGTCGGACACGCGTGGGGGCTCCTGGTCAGGCGGGGGTGGGCTGGTGCGCGGCGGCCGGGGGCCGGTCAGCGCGGCGTCGGTCCAGCCGCGGCGGGCCGAGCGTACTGAGAGGCGGGCGGCGCGTGCAAGGACGTGACCACCACGTCGCCGAGCTGGGCGATCGTGACGTCGCCGCCGATCTTGGGTCCGGTGATCTCGGAGACGATGCCGCCGCGGAACCGCGCGGCCTCCTCGAGGCTGTGCGGGTCGCCGATCGCCTCGATCACGAGGGGCCGCTCGAGGGGCACGCCGTCGACGAGCAGGGTCGTGCCGTCGTTGCCGAACCACGTCGACGCGACCACCCGGGAGGAGTCGTTCACCTCGATCACCTCCGCCCCGGCGTCGCGCAGCTCCTCGACCGCGTCGAGCAGCACGTTGGCGTCGACCTTCTCCTGCGGGTCGCTGATCCGGATCCGGATCCCGGGCCCGTGGGCGGGCGCGGTGCCGGCGAGGATGCCCAGCTCCTGCACGCGGCGCGACGCGTCCTCGCGGGCGACCCGCTGGGTGTCGGCGCCCGACTGCAGGCGTGCCTTGGTCGACTGCAGCTCGGCGACCTCGGCCTCGAGCCGGCGCGACTCGACGCCGAGCCCGTCGAGGATCTGGACGAGGTCCTCGCGGCGGGCGGTGCGGTAGGCGTCGCCGGAGTCGTTGGTGCGGACCTGCATCACCCCGGCCATGCCGAGCAGGCAGAGCACCACCGCGGCGACGACCTGGCTGCGGCCCGGTCGCAGGGCGGCGCGGCCGATCCGGCGCCAGACGCCCGGGCGCGGCGGCGGGACCGGGCGCTCGTCGGACGACGGCCCCCCGGGCGTGCCGTCGGCCCCGGGCTCGACGATGCGCGCGCGAGCCCGGGCGAGGGCGGCGAGCCGGCGCGACGTGGCGCGGGGCGCGTCAGGCATGACCGCGCTCACGCATGGAAGAGCACCCGTCGGATCGCGGCCACGTTGGTGAAGATCCGGATGCCGAGCACGACCACGACGCCGGTCGAGAGCTGCGAACCCACCCCGATCTGGTCGCCGACCCACACGATCAGGGCGGCGATGAGGACGTTGCTGACGAAGGACACGACGAAGACCCGGTCGGTGAAGGTGCCCTCGAGGTAGGCGCGGAACGCGCCGAACAGGGCGTCCAGGGCCGCGACGATGGCGATCGGGAGGTAGGGCTGGAGCACGGTCGGCAGCGTGGGCTCCAGCAGCAGCCCGAGCACGATGCCGACCACGAGGCCGATCAGCGGGATCACCGGCGCTGCACCCCCTCTCCGTACTGCGCGTAGCGCAGCGTGATGCCCGGGTCGGAGTCGAGCACCAGGCGGTCGGCGTCGGAGGTCGTGTAGGTCATGTCGCGGTTCTGGGAGAGGTCGTTCCACCAGGCGCCGGCGGCCGACTCGGCGAGCCGGCCCTGCAGCGTACGCGGGTCGCCGATGGCCTCGACCCGGTACGGACGCGTGAGCGAGCGGTAGTCGACGGTGATCGCGTCGCCGGCCCCGCGGATGGCGGTGAGGGACGACAGGCGGTGGCCGTTGATGGCCACGGCCTCGGCGCCGGAGGCCCACAGCCCGTTGGCCAGGACCTGCAGGTCGAGGTCGAGGACCTGGTCACGGGCGTCGTCGGCCCCGCCCGAGGCGTCGTCGACGACGATGACGACGCCCGGCCCCGTGACCGGCGCCTGACCCACGGCCGGGCCGAGGCGGTCGATCTCGGCCTCGAGGGCGCGGCTGGCGTCGTCGTCGCCCAGGGCGACCGAGCGGAGCTGGTCGATCTGGTGGTTGAGGTCGTCGACCTGCAGCCGCAGCGCGTCCTGCTGCGTCTCGGCGTCGCCGATGCGGGTGAGCAGCTCGGTGCGCTCGGTCGCGGCGACCGGCGCGGTCCGGTCGGTCTGCAGGGCGGCGACGGCGAACAGCGTGCCGGCGAGGACCAGGACCAGCGCGGCCGCCCACCGTCCGCGGGCCGGCGGGCGTACCGGGGCGTCGGGACCGTCCGCGGCACCCGCCACCCGGGCGTAGTCGGGGTCGACCGGCTCGCGGAGGATCTGGTTGAGCAGATCCATGCTCGCGTCGGGACGCCGCCCGGCACCCCGGACCGCGGAGCCGGGGGCGCTCACGAGGCGCCCTCGGCGCTCGCGTGGGCCAGCACCCCGGCGTAGACCTCGACGAGCTGCGGGCCGACGACCGACCAGTCGAACCGCTGCGCCAGGGCCTGCGCCCGCGCGGTGCGATTGCCGCGGCCCTCCCCCAGCGCCGCCGACGCGGCCCGGGCCAGGTCGGACGCGTCGCCCCGGGCGAAGACCCAGCCCGCCGGGTCGGCCGCGCCGCCCAGCAGGTCGACGAAGGGCGTCAGGTCCGACGCCACGACGGGCGTCCCGGCGGCCATCGCCTCGAGCACGACGATGCCGAAGCTCTCGCGGGCGGTGTGCGGGGCCACGAAGGCGTCGACGGCGTGCAGCAGCGCGCGCTTCTCGTCCTCGCTGACCAGCCCGAGGGCGCGGCAGCCCTCCGGCAGGGTCCGGCGCCCGGGCCCGGCCACCAGCACCTCCAGACCGGGGTGCTCGCGCCGCAGCGCGGGCAGGGCGGCGAGCAGCACGTCGAGGCCCTTGCGCGGCTCGTCGGTCCGGCCGAGGAAGAGCAGCCGCGGCGGACCATCGCGCCCCGGCACCCGCTCCCCCGGTGCGTACGCGGCGACGTCCAGCCCGTTGGGCACGACGACGGTGTCCCGGTCGAGGTGGGCGGCGACGACCGCGCGCGCGGTGGGCGAGACGGCGACCCCGGCGTCGATCCGGTCGACCGCCCCGGCCAGCGCCGTCCCGGCGAGGCGCAGGGCGCGCGAGCGCGGCGTGGCCGTGTGGAAGGTCGCGACCACCGGCGAGCGGGCCGCGCGCAGGGCGTGCAGCGAGGTGCTCGGGGCCAGCGGCTCGTGCACGTGGAGCAGGTCGACGGCCTGAGCGGCGACCCAGCGCCGCGTCCGGGCCAGCGCCAGCGGACCCGGGGCGACGGGCGCCACCGAGCCGTTGTAGCGCACCCCCAGCGCCGCCCCGGCCGAGGCGAACCGGGCCGGATCCAGGCCGTGCGCGTCCTCGGGCAGGCCGCCGGGGGCGAGCACGCGGACGTCGTGGCCGGCGCCCCCGAGGTGCGCGGCGAGGCCGAGGACCTGGGCCTGCACGCCGCCGGGGACGTCGAGGGCGTACGGGCAGACCAGCCCGACGCGCAGCGGGCGGCGCGGGGCGGGGCTCATGCGGCCGCCTCGGTGGTGCGGTCCCTCGGGACGCGGGCGGGCAGGTCGAAGAACGGCTGCAGCAGGTGCCAGTCCTCGGCGTGGTCGGACAGGACGGCGGTGAAGAAGTCCGCGCACGCCTGCACCATCGCCACGAGGCCGTCGTCGCCGGGCTGGGCGGGCACGACCGGGCCGAGCACGAGCCGCATCCGGGCACCGCGGCGCAGCGGCTGCCCGCCGTAGTGGGCGACCGTCGGGATGAGCGCGGCGCCGCTGCGGCGCGCGACCTCGGCCGGCCCGGCGGGCATGGTCACGCGCTTGCCGGCGAGGTCGACCTCGACGCCGCGGCCGCTGAAGTTGCGGTCGGCCATCAGGCAGACCAGGCGGCCGCGGTGCACGTGCTCGACGAGCGTCTCGACCAGCCCGGGCGCCCGGTGGGACAGGATCTCCATGCCGAGGCCCTCGCGGAAGGCGAGGAACGCCGCGAACTCGTCGGCCCCGAGCTGCTCGGCCACGCTCGTCACCGGCATCCCGCTGAGGCAGGCCCAGGCGCCGGCGAGGTCCCAGTTGCCGCTGTGCGGCAGCGCGATGACCGCACCCGTCGTGCCGAACGCCTCGTGCACGACCGGCCCGTTGACGAGGTCGACCCGGTCGACGACGTCGGCGGACGACCAGCGCGGCAGCGCGAGCACCTCCCAGAACGTGCGGACGTAGGAGGCGATCCCCGCGCGCAGCAGCCGGTCGTCGGCCGGGCGCCCGGACATCACCGAGAGGTTCGTCCGCAGCCGCCCGACGTGCTCGCCCTCGCGGGCCACGACGACCCGGGCAGCCAGAGCCCCGAGCACGCGGACGACGGGCTCGGGCAGCCGTCCCCCGTGGCGCCAGCCGAGGCGGTACGCGGCGCGGACCAGCCGCCGCCGGGCCTCAGACCGGCTGACCATGCGGTGCCGACGACGAGGAGCTGCCGCGGCGGCCCTTCGCCTGGCGGCGCACCTGCTCGATGCGCTGGAACACGGTGATCATGCTCGTGACGGCGAGCAGCGCCATCGCGGCCTCGAGGACGTACGGCACGCCGAGGCCCGCCAGGAACGCGCCGACCAGCACGATGACCAGCCGGTCAGCGCGGGCGGCGAGCCCGCCGCCGCAGGTGAAGCCCAGGCTCTCGGCCCGCGCCTTGACGTACGAGGTCCACTGCCCGAAGACCAGCCCGGCCAGGGCGACGGCGGCCCACAGCGTCGAGTCCTCGCGGTAGGCGAAGAAGAGCAGGAGACCGCCGAACACCGCGGCGTCGCCGAGGCGGTCCGACGTCGAGTCGAGGAAGGCGCCCCACGCCGACGCCGTGCCGGTGGTCTTGGCCATCAGCCCGTCGATCATGTCGGAGACGACGAAGACGGTGACGACGAGCACGCCCTGCCACAGCCAGCCCTGCGGGAAGCACACCAGCGCGCCGAGGACGACGCCGATCGTGCCGGCCACGGTGACCACGTCGGGCGACACGCCGCGACGGATCAGGAAGCGCACGACCGGGCCGAGCACGAGCCCGGAGAGCGAGCGGAAGCGTTCGAGCATCAGGCGTCACCCGCCACGCGCGCCCAGGCGTCGGTGACGACCTGCCACGTCTGGTCGAGCAGCTGGGGCAGGGCCTTGGTCTGGCCGACGACGGGCAGGAAGTTCGCGTCGCCGGACCAGCGCGGCACGACGTGCTGGTGCAGGTGGGCGGCGATGCCGGCGCCGGCGATCGCCCCCTGGTTGAGCCCGAGGTTGAAGCCGTCCGGCGCGCTGGCCGCGCGGACGACCCGCATGCACTGCTGGGTCAGCCGGGCGACGGCGTGCGTCTCCTCCGTCGTCAGGTCGGTGTAGTCGGCGACGTGGCGGTAGGGGCAGACGAGCAGGTGCCCCGGGGAGTAGGGGTAGAGGTTCAGCACGACGTAGGCCAGCTCGTCGCGGTGCACGATCAGCGCCTCGCGGTCGTCGCCGCGCTGCGGGATGGTGCAGAAGGGGCAGTCGGCCGCGTCGGCCGTCCTCGGCTTGTCCTGCCCGCCGATGTAGACCATCCGGTGCGGCGTCCACAGCCGCTGGAACCCGTCGGGGTCGCCGGGCCGCGTGCCCTCCCCCTCGACCTCCACCTGCACGTCGTCCCTCTTCTGCTCGTCCAGCGCCGGTACGGCGCCCACCCTGGGGCGTGGCGCCGCACCCATCCTCCCCCGTCGGAGGGGGTCGGTGTCAGACCTGGACGCGCGCGGCGACCGCGCCGGTGATCTCGCGGACCGCCTCCTCCACCGGCACGCCGTTCTTCTGCGTGCCGTCGCGGTAGCGGAACGACACCGCGCCCGCCTCGACGTCGTCCGCCCCGGCGATGAGCATGAAGGGGACCTTCTGCTTCTGGGCGTTGCGGATCTTCTTCTGCATGCGGTCGTCGCTGTCGTCGACCTCGACGCGGATCCCGGCGCTCGCCAGCCGGTCGGCGACCTCGGCGAGGTAGGGCGCGTAGTCCCCCGCCACCGGGATGCCGACGACCTGGACGGGCGCGAGCCAGGGCGGGAAGGCGCCGGCGTAGTGCTCGACGAGGACGCCGATGAACCGCTCGATCGAGCCGAACTTGGCCGAGTGGATCATCACCGGCTGCTGGCGGGTGCCGTCGGCGGCCTGGTACTCCAGGCCGAAGCGCGCCGGCTGGTTGAAGTCGTACTGGATCGTCGACATCTGCCAGCTGCGCCCGATGGCGTCGCGGGCCTGCACCGAGATCTTCGGGCCGTAGAACGCGGCGCCGCCGGGGTCGGGCACGAGCGTCACGCCCGAGGCGACCGCGACGTCCTCGAGCACCTTCGTGGCGACCGCCCACTCCTCGTCGGAGCCGATGAACTTGTCCGAGTCGCCGCGCGTCGACAGCTCGAGGTAGTAGTCGTCCAGGCCGAAGTCGCGCAGCAGCCCGAGCACGAAGTCGAGCAGGTGCTGGATCTCACCGGGCGCCTGCTCCGGCGTCACGTACGAGTGGCTGTCGTCCTGCGTCAGCCCGCGCACCCGCGTCAGGCCGTGCACGACGCCGGAGCGCTCGTAGCGGTAGACCGAGCCGAACTCGAAGAACCGCAGCGGCAGCTCGCGGTAGGAGCGGCCCCGGCCCCGGAAGATCAGGTTGTGCATGGGGCAGTTCATCGCCTTGAGGTAGTAGCTCGACCCCTCGAGCTCCATCGGCGGGAACATCGTGTCCTTGTAGTAGGGCAGGTGGCCCGACGTGTGGAACAGCCCCTCCTTGCTGATGTGCGGCGTCCCGACGTAGTCGAACCCCTCCTCGATGTGGCGCCGGCGGACGTAGTCCTCCATCTCGCGCTTGATCACACCGCCCTTGGGGTGGAACACCGGCAGGCCGGAGCCCAGCTCGTCGGGGAAGGAGAAGAGGTCCAGCTCGGCGCCGAGCTTGCGGTGGTCGCGCCGCGCCGCCTCGGCCAGCCGGAACTCGTACGCCTTGAGCTCGTCGCGGCTCGGCCAGGCCGTTCCGTAGACGCGCTGGAGCTGGGCGTTGGCCTGGTCGCCGCGCCAGTAGGCCGCCGAGCTGCGCGTCACCGAGAAGGCCGGGATGTAGCCCGTGTGCGGGACGTGCGGGCCCCGGCACAGGTCGAACCACGCCACCGAGCCGTCGCGCTTGAGGTTGTCGTAGATCGTCAGCTGGCCGGCGCCGACCTCGACCGAGGACGCGTCCCCGGAACCGTCACCCTCGCCCACGTGCCCGACCGGGTCGGCGGCGCTGCCCTTGTCGCGGATCAGCTCGAGCTTGTACGGCTCGTCGGCCAGCTCGCTGGCGGCCTGCTCGTCGCTGACCTCGCGGCGGCGGAAGCGCTGGCGCTCCTTGACGATGCGCTGCATCGCCTTCTCGACCTCCTTGAGCGCCTCCGGCGTGAAGGGCTCGGCCAGGTCGAAGTCGTAGTAGAAGCCGTCGGTGATCGGCGGGCCGATGCCCAGCTTCGCGTCCGCGTGCAGGCTCTGCACGGCCTGGGCGGCGACGTGGGCCGCCGAGTGCCGCAGGATCGCGAGGCCGTCGGGGCTGCCGATGGCCACCGGCTCCACCGCGGCGCCGTCGGCGATCTCCCGGCCGAGGTCCTGCAGCTCGCCGTCGACGCGCATCGCCACCACCGTGCGGTCGTCGCCGAAGCGGTCCAGCCCCGTCTCCACGTGCTCGGTCTCCGTCGTCACGCCGCCGGCCTGCTGGTCGCGGGGCGAGGACGGGGACGGGCTGTCGGGCACGGTGCTGCGGACCTCCTGGGCGTGCGCCACGCGGGTCGCGGCGCCCGGTCAGACTAGCCCGCACGGACCGCCCCACCCGCCCGGGTTTCGACGGGTGCGAGGCTGGGGCATGGCCGACGGCACCCGGTCCGACCCGCGGGCGGACCCGTGGCTCGAGCACTGCCTCGCGCTGCCGGGCGCCTGGCGCGACGAGCCCTGGGACGGGCAGGTGGTGGCCAAGGTCGGGCCGAAGATCTTCGCCTTCCTGAGCGGGCTCCAGCCGGCGGTGCTCGGGGCGCCGCGGGCGATCGGGCTCAAGTGCGGCGACCGCGAGGCCGCGGACCTGTGGCTGGAGCGCTACCCGGGCTCGGTCACGGTGCTGCCTTACATCGGCCGCTGGGGCTGGAACGCGTTCACCCTCGACGGCTCCGTGCCCGACGACGACGTCGCCGAGCTGGTGGAGCGCTCGTACGAGATCGTGGTCGCGTCGCTGCCGCGGCGGCTGCGTCCGCCGGGCACGGCCTGAGGCGTCGGGACCGGCGCTGCTGATGAGGGGTGGGCGATACTGGGTTCGAACCAGTGACCTCTTCGGTGTGAACGAAGCGCGCTACCACTGCGCCAATCGCCCCTCTGCCCCGGAGGGCGGGCATCACCATACCCGATCCGGACGGCTGATCACTCCCGTGGGATCAGGGATCGAGGTCGGCGCCCGAGCGCTCGGCGAAGACGCCGGCGAGCTGGGCGGTGACCATCCCCAGCCCGGTGAAGGCGTAGCCGTCCCAGCGCTCGACGAGCTGCACGTCGCGCAGCGACGAGGTCAGGAACACCTCGTCGGCACCCAGCGCCTCCTCCAGCGTCAGGTCGCGCTCGGTCACGTCGGCCCACTCGAGCAGCAGCTCGCGGGTGATGCCGGCGAGCGCCCCCGACGCGAGCGGCGGCGTGACGACCTCACGGCCGAAGACGCAGAAGACGTTGGTGCCGGTGCCCTCGCAGACCTTCCCCGCGGTGTTCAGGAAGACCGTCTCGCCGCAGTCGTGCTCGCGGGCGAAGGCGAGCCCGCGGACGTTCTCGCCGTACGAGGTCGACTTCACCCCGGTCAGCGCGCCGTGCTCGTTGCGCCGCCACGGTGCGGTGACCACGTCGGTGCCCGCCGGCGGCACCTCGGCGGCGGTCGCCGCCACGACCAGCGTCGGGACGCCGTACGCGGCCTGCGAGCCGAGCGGCCCGTCGCCGCCGGTCCAGGTGATCCGTACCTTGCCGTGGGCCCAGCTGCGGTCGGCCAGCACCGCGTCGACCGCCGTGGCGATCACCCCGCGGTCGGGACGCGGCAGCCCCATCGCCCGCGCCGAGCGCTCCAGGCGGTCGAGGTGGCGGCGCAGCGCGAAGGCCCCCGCCGGGGTCACCTTCAGAGCCTCGAAGACGCCGTCGCCCACGACCAGGCCGTGGTCGGTCGCCCCCACCCGGGCGTCGCGGGCGTCGGCGTACAGGTGGCCGTCGACCCAGACGGTGGGCCGGAGCCCCAGGTCGGTGGCGGACGCGTCCCGGTCGAGCTGCATCCCGTCAGCCTAGGGAGCGGGTGGTGTGGCGCAGCCCACGCAGGCTCGACACGCGCCGCGGTGAGACGTTTGGACTCCCGGCTCCGGCTCGGCTAATGTCTTCTCTCGCGCCCCGGACGAGAAACCGGCAGGGAAAACGCAGGGAGAACATCCCGGGGCGCATGCGGACGTGGCTCAGTTGGTAGAGCATCACCTTGCCAAGGTGAGGGTCGCGGGTTCGAATCCCGTCGTCCGCTCGGAGCGAGTCTCGCCCACCCCGTTGGGGAGAAGTAGTTCCCCGGTGGAGTGGCCGAGAGGCGAGGCAACGGACTGCAAATCCGTGTACACGGGTTCAAATCCCGTCTCCACCTCGGGCGATTGGCGCAGCGGTAGCGCGCTTCCCTGACACGGAAGAGGTCACTGGTTCGATCCCAGTATCGCCCACGAGGACGAAGGGGCCCCTGACCTGCGGCAACGCAGCAGGGGCCCTTCGCAATCAGCTAAGAAGCGCGCTCTGGTTGCTGGTTTGATTGCTGGCCTCCTGTCCCTCGTCGTCTCTTAGTTCCCAGGACAAACTGCCCACCAGCCGCGCAGACGAGCTGAGTGTCGGCGTCGCATGGGTTGATGTGGGCGCGCAGCACGGCGGTGTTGCGGCCCTTGGTCTGGGCGAGATGCCGCTCTCGTCAAACGCGTAAGTTGCCGGCTCAGCCTGGGAGGGCGGTCCTCGACGGACATGAGGGTCAGGCCCTGATCGTCATCTTGCGTTCCAGCGACATTGAGCTGGCGGCGAGAGCGTTGGCGATCACCCGCTCGCGAGCGGCGGTGCGAAGGCCTCGCCGAGGTGACGGGATGCGCCGATGGCGGTGCCAGACTTCCTGGCGAGTCAGTTATGGCCCTGTCGGGCCCGCTGGTGCCACTGGGGTCGGGCGGAGGCCGACGGATGCGGCGAGATCGGCTGTGGCTGTCGCGACAGCCGCGGACGCCAGCTCCTGAAGCTCGGACATCGTGATCGGGCAACCGGGACGGGTCTGCAGGGCGAGAACGCTGCCGCGGACGACGCTGCCGACGTCGTTGGCGCTGACGTCGATTCCGCTACGGGCGAGGGCGAGCAGCCGCTGCACGGCGACGTCGCCTGCCGCGGCCACGTCCGCCTGCCCCACTGCTGCCGAGCTGCTAGCGCGGTCGGCCTTGCGGCACACGACGATCGAGTCCAGGTTCGAGGGGACCAGTGCTGCCGACTTCACCGCCGAGCTCGACATCTCCGCCTTGACTGGCTGGATGGCGGTGACGACGAGCCCGGCCGCACGCAGCGCCGACATCAGCGACGTCCATCCCGTCTCGCGGGCGTGATGGAACGTGAACGCGAGCAGGCCGTCGTCGGCCAGGACGCGGGCGCACTCGACCCACACGGCACGGATCGCCGACTCGAAGGCGTCCGCCGCTACCGCCTGCACCTCGCCGTCCTGGCGGGTCGTCGCGAGCTGCGGGTACCCGGGGTATGGCCGCACGCCGACGAGCCAGGCGTGGAAGAAGTCAGCGAGCTCGGAGTAGTGGACGTTGTCCATGTACGGCGGGTCGGTCACGATCAGTGCGACGCTGGCGTCGGGCAGGTCAGTCGAGGCGGAGTCGCCCGCAACGACATACGCGGCCGGTCGCGCGGCGTTGGCCAGCTCGGCCCACGAACTGACGACGTCGACGTCGAGCTCGGCGGACAGCCCGTCGCGGCGTCGGACGGTTCCGGCCGCGTCGGACACCAGGTCGTCCGGGCGCTGCTTGTACCGCTGGGCGCGCAGCAGCCTGGTCTCAAACAGCGCGGAGAATGACCCGCTGGAGCTGGCCACGCCCCACGGGTGCGCCTCGAGCGGGGTTCGCTGCGGCTGCAGGACGTGGTGCTTGAACATGTGCCGTACCGCTCCGGTGCCTTCGCCCTTGTAGGAGCAGAACAGGTTGTTGAACTCGAGGGTCCCGCTGAACAGGGTGGCGAGCGCCTCCCGTTCGGCTGACTCGTCGAGGTCGCGGACCGCGGCGCCGAGCAGGCCGAGGCAGTACAGCTGTCGGGCGTTGAAGAACTGCTCCCAGCGCCGGTAACCCCACCGGAGCGGCATCGTCGTGTTGTAGCCGGACTCGAGATGCCCGACCGGGGACACGAGGTCGCCCGCGTGCTCCTCGTGCAGGCGCGCGGTCTGCTCGTACAGCGCGCGGTCGAAGTCGTCGATCGGGCGGTACTCGCGAGCCCCGTCAGCGGTCAGGACGAGCTTTGCGTACATCGAGGCGTCCGGCGGGTGCCCGTCGAGAGCGTCGAGAGCGTCGACGACGGCCGACGTGTGACCACTGCCGCACATCATCTTGCGCCCGTTGACCGGGCCGTCGAACGTCGCGTGCTCGTGACCGTTCGCGCACGTGAAGCCCGACTGCTCGGCCGGGTTGACGGCGACGACGTCGTGGCAGGTGGCGCAGACCGCCTGCGCGAGCGGACGTCTGGCCGGGTAGGCGTGCTTGGCGAACACGTAGGAGGAGAACAGCTCGACGTCGTCCCCGCACTCCCGGCACGCGACGTGCAGGACCCAGAAGTAGTAGAGGACGTGCTCTCCGGCTGCGCTGCGGTGGACGCGCTCGATCTCGTCCTGGCAGGCAGCGGCGACCTGCTTGAACGCGGTCGTGAGCAGGCCCTCGTCCCAACGGGCCAGCGCCTGACGCTGCACGAGCGCGGCGACCGGGTTGATGTCGCGTCCCACGGCGCGGGCGCCGAGCTTCACCGCTTCGACCAGGGTCGTGCCTGAGCCGGCGAAGCAGTCGAACACGGTCAGCCCGTCGAGCCGCGTCGGGCCCGCGTACGCGTCGCCCGCCTGCTCCGCCGTCTCGGTGACGGCGGCGGTCAGGATGCCGCGGAACACCGACCCGAGCCTCTGGGCCCACCACTTGTGGGTGTGCGTCGCCGGTCGGTGCAGCTCCTTGCGCCACGACTCCCGCTGCGCGGCCGCGCTGATCAGCACCGCCGGGAAGTTGTGCTCCAGCGCAGTCCGAGCGGGCACGGCGACGATCCGTGACGGGCTCACCTCGGGGCCAGACGGGGCGGCGGCTGAGCCCATGGACGCCACGGTTGGCGCCCAGTCGGGCTGCGTGGCGCACGGCGCCGCGGGTTCGGTCACGAGTCTCCTGTCGGGATGGGTTCATCATCACCGACGCAGCGGACATGGACGCGCGCCACGATCAATACCCAGACGAGCTCTCGCCTGGGGTGTCGATCGTGCTGGGCGTTTCAATGCTGACGTCTTGGTCGCCCCGACCGCGTCAGCGGCGGCAGCACGGATCTTGACGGAAGCGTGGGCCCAGTGCCGGCCTTCTTTTTGTCGGCAACCGTGACCGGACCAGGTCTCGGAAGGCTGCGGGGGGTGCGGCTGGACGGGACCGGAGCAGCGGACGGACGGACGAGCGAGACATTAGCCTGGCGAGTGCTCCGGACGTGAGGTCGAGCAGCACGGTCCCGCTTTGCCCAGACCGCTGACAGTCGAGGACACCTCGCCCAGCTAGCTCGAGCGCGCCTGCGCCAGACCGGCATCGGGCGCTACTTAGCCCGGCTGTCAGTGCCCGCAGTTAGGGTGACCCGCGTCTGAACCGCGCGGTGGGGGGCCGCCGCGTGCGAGATCAGCGCGAGAGGGGGCGGTGGTGTCGTACCTGGACGACCTCGTGCCTGCCGATACGGATCCTGACGACCTGCTCGAGAGGCTGCGGAAGCGGCGGCTGAAGGACGGGCGCCTTACGGTCGAGCTCGGACCTCTCGATCACGCCCTGCTGCGCCTGCTGGACGTAGCCCTGCCCGAGCCCGGCAGCCGGCTGTGGATGGAGCTCCCGCGCGGCCGACACGACGTCGCCGTGATGTGCGGGGTCTACCTGCAGCTGCGCCGCCTCGGAGAGCAGCGCCAAGGCGTCTTCGACGGCCTCGGGTTCCGCGGCCCGGTCGTCGTGATCGGCTACAACACGAACCTGACCGAGCGGCTGCGAAAAATCCGCATCGGCGCGGAGAGCCTGTCGGAGGCGATCTCCGCCGGGCGGGTCCGGGCGAACGGCACCGTGGTCGACCTGGGGGGCGTCGTGTCGCCGGCCACCAGCTGGAGCAACGGGCTGCTGTACCTGAACACCTCGCTCGGCTGGCCGACGCTGAGGGGCGTCAAGCCGGGGGTCGTCATCATCGACCGCTCCGGCTTCGCCTCCGACGACACCCTGCTCCGTGCGCTGCAGTGGGCGGGCGCCCACACGGCGGGCCGGGTCCTCGTGCTCGCCGACATCGGCGGCGTCCCGCCCAAGGTCGGGCTGCCGTTCCGGGTGTGGCCGTGGGCTCCCCAGCTCGTCCGCGACGTCCGCGACGAGCTCGGCAAGGAGCCTGCGTGTGGCCCGCTGTCGACGAACCCGCTGCTGAACGCGCTGCAGGCGCGTCCCACTGCTGCGGTCTACACCGCGCCCGCGTTGACCGCGGCCCGGACCCGCTGCTTCGCTGGGGTCCGCGCAGCTCGCAGGGTCAGCCGCGAGCTGCCGCGCGGGGTGGACGAGGCCGTGACGCTGCTCAACGTGTGCGCCGGATTGTGGGGCACGGTCCGCTCGTACAACGAGTGCGCGGCCGCGGAGACCCAGGCCCCCTCGCTGGCCACCCTGGGGCGCATGATCCGCGAGACCCATGGCAATGACCTGCGCGGAGCGTGGTCGGGGTTCGCGGAGACCCGGTGGGCCGACCTGCGCCAGAACGCGCTGACGCTGCTCGAGCTGCTCGAGGAGCGCAACCCGCGCCTCGACATGCTCGAAGGTGTCCTCGACCGGGTCGCCCGGACCCATCCAGGCGTCCCCGTCGTCGTCCGCACGGCGTCGCGGGCCGGGGCGCACGCCCTCGCGATGGACCTGACTGCACGGCGGCCCCAGCTCACTGGCGTGCTTGCCAGCGGCTCAGACGAAGCAGCGCTGCGTCTGCTGCCGTACAGCGCCAAGCTCGCGTGGACCGCGAAGCCGGTCGTCGAGATCCACCTGGGAGTCCCCGCGCCGCGCCGTCGGACCTCGCTGTTCAGCGGCGAGGCGAACGAACGCGTCGTCGTGTGCGACCCCGACGAGCTCGTCTGGCTGCAGCGCGTCCTCGACGAGCAGACCCGCCGCTGGGACCTCGACCTCGGCGCCACGACAGCTGCGCTCCGTCTCGACGGCTTGCCCAGCATCGAGGTCCGCCCGACGAAGGTGCTGCTGGGTCCGCTGCCGCTGGATGAGCGCGGCGCCGGCAGCGACGTGACGCCTCTCCAGGTACCGGTGCTCGACCTGCTCTCCCTGTTCTCCGAGTTCGACAAGGCGGTCGCCGGCGCCGCACCCGACGAGGCGCCCAGCGCGGACGAGGCGACAGACGCCGCCGCCGCCGGACGCGAGGTGCTCGCCGTGCCGGTCCGCCTCGTGCCCGGGACGACGATGTGCTGGCTCGCAGCCGACTCGACGGTCGACGTCATCGTCGGCCAGGCGTACACGACTTCGCCCGCGACCGATCTGCGGGCGGGCATGTCGGTCGTCCTGCCCCGAGGCGACACGGGTGTGGGCCTGTTCGACCGTCTCCTTGCGGCTTCTCGACAAGACGTCGACGTCCGAGCGGTCGAGACGATGCTCTCCCGGTTCCGCCGGGCTGTGCTGCAGCTGCACGACATCAGCGGCACCTGGGACGGGGTGGTCACGCGCATGCAGAGCATGGGGAGCTCGGTGACCAGCGGCGCCACGTGCCGGGCCTGGTCGCGCGGTGACTCGATAGCGCCCGACGACCCCGAGGACATCCGACGCGTCGGCCTGCTCACCCACTCCATCGAGCTGACAGGCCAGGAGCAGTGGCAACGGCTGGGCCGGATGGCCGAGCAGCTCCGCGGCATGCGCCGCGACCTCGGCCGGCTGGCGGCACGCGCGACGTCGGAGGCCGCGTCCGGAGCGTCCGGGGCGGCGCTCGAGGCCCTGTCGAAGGCGTACGGGGGCATCGACGTCTCCGAGGTCGTCGAGGAGTTCGACTCCCACAAAGTCGCCGCGGTCGGACCCGCCTCGCTCGTTCACGCTGCACGCCTGCGGCGGGTCCTGCCCTCCGCCGAGTTCCCCCGTCGACTTCAGGAGAAGACCGCATGAGCACCTCGACCAGGTCCAGCGGACCGGGCCACGTCGCAGCCGCGCACGAGCAGGCGGCCAGCGCCGACGGGCACGACATCGCCGGCGACGACCTCGGCCCGGTCGAGGCGTCGGTAACGAACCAGCGGGAGAGCAAGGTCGTCGACTGGCTCGTCGAACGTCTCGCCGACCGCCTCGCCGACCGCGGCGACCAGGAGCACCCGCCGCCGTGGGAGCCGAGACGCAACGTGCTGCTCGGCGTGCTCGAGCCGGTCCGGGTGATCCTGCCCCCGCCGACCGAGGCGTCCAAGGCCGACCACCCCGGTCAGGACGAAGACACCGACTCCGAACCAGCTGCGCCCATCCCGCCCCAGCTGGTCCGCAAGCCGTCCGGCGAGGTCCCCAGCCTGGGCCTGACGTTCCGCCTGCGCGCTGAACCGGGCGCCACGTCGGTCCCGCTGAACATCGACGCGTCGTTCGCGCTGTACCTCGAACGGGTCGCCGCGCTCCGCTACCAGCGCATCAGCCTCGGCGAGGTGCCCACCGCCACCCCGGGCACAGCCGAGACGGGCGCGAGCACAGAAGCGCCTGGCGTCACCGGCGCAGACCCGTCGGCGGCCGCGCAGGGCGGCGCGGCCCCTACCGCATCCGAAGCCGGCGACCCATCCGGCGCGGCGGACGGCCCGGCGCTCAAGCCGTCTCGCAAGCGGGTCAAGAAGGTGCGGATCCTCGGCGCGTGGAAACGTCACGACGTCGCCGCGTCGGGGCTGCACGCAGAGCTGCCCCTCAACGGTGACGTCGTCACCATCGACTCCGACCTGCAGCAGCACGCGGCCGAGCTGATCTGGGCGCACTACGGTCGGGCCGACGCGATGCGTCCCCTCCTGGGCAGGGGCCGCAACCAGATCCCGGAGTCCGCCCTCGACAGCGAGGAGGCGTTCGCCGCCGAGCTCGATGTCCGCCTCGACCGGTCGTGGAAGCCGGTCGTGCCCGACATCGTGCTGCAGGTCTTCGCCCAGGCTCTCGGCGACGACGAGTACCTCGTCAGCGTCACGCTGCGCAACGAGACCCTGCTGAAAGAGCGACCCGTGCAGGACCTCGCCGCCTACGACTGCCACCTCACCGTGCACCCCGGGCCCGGCGCGACCGTCGTCACCCAGCGGTTCGAGCTGGCGCCGAACAACTACCGCCTGGCCGACGCAGCTGACGTCGTCGGGCGCGGCGTCAGCTGCGTCGCCGAGCCCACCGGCGACGGCGGCCTGCAGACGCAGACGCTGCCCCGCTACGCCCAACCGGTCCTCGAGCCCCGCGAAGATCACGTCCTCGCGCCCCGATGGTCTGAGCTCGCAGCCGATCCCGACCCCATCCTCGACTCGGTGCAGGCCGCGATGAGCGCCTACGCAGACGAGTTCGCCGCCTTTGTCGACGCCGCAGCCGGGCAGCCGCACCACGACGCCGCCGACCGCGAGCGCGCGCAGTTCGCCGACGAGGTGCGCCGCTTCGCCCTCGGGCGCAAGGCGATGGCCGCCGACCCGCGCCTTCGAGCGGCGTTCCAGCTGGCCAACGAGGCGTTCGCCCAGGCGAACTCCGGCAAGAGCTTCGACACGTGGAGGCTGTTCCAGCTCGTCTACATCGTCAGCCACCTGCCCGCGCTCGCCGCGCGAGAGATCGACGACGCCCAGATGCGAGCCGAGCTCGACTACGTCGACGTGCTGTGGTTCCCCGCCGGCGGCGGGAAGACGGAGGCGTACCTCGGCCTCATCGTGACCGCGCTGTTCTACGACCGCAGCCGCGGCAAGGACCGCGGCGTCACCTCCTGGCTGCGCTTCCCCTTGCGGATGCTGTCGGTCCAGCAGCTGACGCGGGTGCTGAAGGTGCTCGTCATCGCCGAGGAGCTGCGCGTGAAGCGCCACGTCGGCGCGCCCGACGCGGACCCGTTCGCGCTCGGCTACCTGGTCGGCTCGTCCAACACCCCGAACACCCTGAAGTGGGACAAGGAGTGGTGGGGAGGCTGGGAGGTCGAGGCCCGCCGGCACGCGCGTCACGAGTTCATCGAGCAGCACATGAACGACCGGCTGATCACGACCTGCCCGTGGTGCTCGGCGAAGGCCATCGTGCTCGACCTGGACATCGAGGCGGTCGCGATCATCCACCGCTGCACCGCGTGCGGGCGGGTCCTGCCGGTGTGGATCACCGACGAGGAGGTGTACCGGCACCTGCCGGCCGTCATCATCTCCACCGTCGACAAGCTCACCGGCTACACCTGGTTCGGGGAGTACACCGCGTTCAACCACGGGCCCCGGTTCCGCTGCCCGCAGCACGGCTACTACTCGTTCCCGCTGCAGGGGACCTGCCTGGTCGGGCCCGACCTGCACCCGCCCCACAAGGGCGGGCACCCTCTCGCGCCGCCGACGAAGGACCCCGTTCCCGCGATCACTGTGCAGGACGAGATGCACCTGCTGCGCGAAGAGCTCGGCGCGTTCGGCGGCCACTACGAAGGCCTCATCGCCGAGCTGCAGCGCGGCGGGCCGTCCGCGCTGCCGACGAAGGTGCTGGCCGCGTCGGCGACGATCGAGGCGTACGAGGACCAGCTGCGGCAGGTGTACGGGCGCCACCCGCGCGCGTTCCCCTCCCCCGGGTTCAGCGACGAGCGTTCGTTCTACGTGCAGACGAAGCCGGACGTGCGCCGCACGTTCGTCGGGGTCCTGCCCAACTACCGGCGCAAGGCCGACGTCGCCGCGATCGTGTCCGCCGAGCTGCTCGAGGCGAGCACGCACCTGCCCGACGCGGTCGACCCGCTGGCCGAGCTCGGCTTCGGCGCCGAGCTCGCCGACGGGGTCGACCCCGCCCGGCTGCTGTTCGACTACGAGGTCGCGCTCAGCTACGTCAACTCGAAGACGCACGGCTCCAAGATCGACGAGGAGCTCGGCCAGCTGTCCGACAACCTCGAGAACGACGGCTTCGGGCGGTTGAGCCGGGCCGTGCTGACCGGGCAGGTGCCGATCCCGGACCTGTCGGACGCGATCGAGCGGGTCCAGACCGACAAGGTGACGACGCCGCGCCCGCAGCGGCTGCGTTCGCTCATCGGGACGTCCGTCGTCAGCCACGGCGTCGACCTGGACCGGCTGAACATGCTCATCATGGCGGGGATGCCGACGACGGCTGCCGACTACATCCAGGTGACAGCCCGGTCCGGGCGCACCCACGCAGGGCTGGTCGTGACCGTCTACGACCCGTTCTCGCGCCGCGAGCGGAGCATGTTCACCAACTTCCCCAGCTATCACCGCTTCCTCGACCAGATGGTCACCCCGGTCCCGGTGAACAAGTACGCCTGGTTCGTCGCGAACCGGACGCTGCCGGGGATGGCGATGGCGCTGTTTTACGACGTCGCACGCGACCCCGCCTTCGACGCGCCGCTGCAGGGGGTCCGCTCGTCGAAGGACTTCTCCAAGTGGTGGCGCGCACACCGCACCCACATCGAGACCGCTGTCCGCGACCGGCTGGAACGCTGCTACGCGACCCCGGTCGCCGGGGTGAACGACCCGGGCATGGAGGCCGAGCTCGCGACCCGCGCCCTGCGCGAGTGGATCGAGGTCGAAGCGAAAGCGCTCGACCGGCCGGCCGAGGAGAGGCAGACGGTGCGGATGTTCCACCAGGCGCCGCTGACGAACTTCCGCGACATCGACAACCCGTCCGAGTTCTCCGTGGGCCAGAAGAGCCTTGATGCCTACGAAGCGCTGCGTGGGGCATACGTTTCGGCCGCGTTCGCCATCGCCGAGGAGGTATAGCTGTGCAGCGCAGCCGAAGCCAGGTCCTGTTCTCGTTCCTGCCGCAGGCGGTGTTCCGCCACGAGGACCGCCTGTTCGGTCAGGTGTCCACCGTCGACGGCACCCGCGTCAGCGCGCTGAACGAGTCCGTCGTGTACGAGGAGATCTCGGCGTACCTGCAGATGTGGGACGACGACGCCCGCCTCGACCTGCCGCTGCCGACCGTCGACCGGCGCCGCGAGTACACGATCCTCAGCCCGGAGACGGTGCGCTGGGAGGTCTACCCGCTGGTGTTCGAGTGCACCCGCCGCTCCTGCGGACGGGTCCGCAGCTTCCGCGAGGCCCGCGACATCGTCCGCAGCCCGCGGTGCAGCCACTGCGGGGGAGGGCTGCGCCAGCTGCGGTTCTACAACGCGCACAACTGCGGGCGCACGCAGCCGCTGTTCGTCGCCAAGTGCTCCACGCACGGGTGGGACCACATCACGTTCGACGACACCGGCAGCTTCACCACCGCGACGTGGCGCTGCCGCGGCCAGGGGTGCAACAACGCCGTCGTGCGCCAGACGAACCAGTCCCCGTGCACCTGCGAGCGCTACCCCGGCGCCGACGGCGTCGTGCGGATGCGCGCACACACCCTCGACGACAGCCGCGCGTACACCCCGCACTACATCGACCTGGTCAACATCGACTCGTCGGTCTTCCAGGACTACCAGAAGCACCCGTCACGCGCCCAGATCGCGCTCGCGCACCACCTCGGGCTCATCTCCTCCATCCGCGAAGGCATCACGCAGGCGAACGCGTCGTCGGGTGGGACCAGGAGCAGCCCGGCCGAGTGGGCTGCGAAGGAAGCCATGTACCGCGAGATGGGACTCGGCGACTCCGAGATTGCCGTGCTCCGCGCGAGCAGCGGTCCTGCCGACTCGGGCCTGGCGGCCGTCGACGTCTCGCAGGCCGTCCTCGACACGGTCGCCGGGCGGCGTCAGGTCTACGAACGGGCCGCCGTGTACGACCCGAACGAGGTGCAGCGCTTCACCCTCGCCGACCAGCGTGCCTCAGCGGCCGCACGCAACGACCCCGCCGTCGTCCAGGTCCTCGACAAGGCCGAGACGCTGGCGAAGACGATGGGGCTGGCGGAGGTCGCGGTGTCGTGGGAGTTCCCCATCGCCAAGGTCGTCTTCGGCTACACGCGCGAGTCGCCGGTGCCCGGCGACTCCAACCTGCGCGGGTTCCGCCACCAGGCGCACCACGAGGGCAAGCACCCGGTGTACGCGGTCGAGACGGAGACCGAAGCGGTGCTGGTCACCCTGGACGCGCTCGCCGTGTGCGACTTCCTCGTCTCCCGCGGCGAGCTGGCGTCGCTGCCGGCGACCGAGGAGGACGCGAAGCGCAAGCTGCTCGAGGTGTTCGCCATCGCCGACGCGGACCCGGTGCCGGCCGCGACGGTGACTGCGCTCGTCCACACGCTCAGCCACCTGATGCTGCTCGGCCTCGACGACGGCCAGGTCGGGTTCTCCGAGTCGAGCCTGGCGGAGTGGCTGGTCCCGGAGACGCTCACGTTCGCCGTGTACGCGAACTCGCTGAAGGAGTTCACCCTCGGCGCCCTGTGGACGCTGCTGTCGTCCCGCGCGGCAGCGTGGCTGTCGGGGGTGGTCACGCGGTCGGTCCGCTGCGAGAACGACCCGCTGTGCTACCAGGAGAACCCGCGCGCGTGCGAACGGTGCACCTTCATCACGTTCGGGTGCCCGGAGTTCAACGCCGACCTCGACCGGAGGGTGCTCAGCTCGTTCTTCCAGCACCGGGGTGTGCTGGCCGCCATCTGAGCGGCACGTGACAGGACACCCGGGCAGCCCGAAGGCCGAGCTGCCGGTGCGTGCGTCAGTTCTCGGCCACGACCAGTGGAAGGGTCACGATGACGTACGTAGCGATCCCGGCCTCAACCGGCAGCGGCTATTTAGCAGTAGCGACTCTTTGCAGCTGCTTGCTGACTGGCGATCCCTCCGCGACCAGCAGGGGCGAAGAACCGGCTGTGCCGTCCCACTAGACGAATGGCGTCCGACCTGACAGCCGCCGGCGTCGTTAGCGGTCGCCACCCGCCTCCTCAACCGATTCGTCGACTTCGACGCCAGTCGTCGGCATCCTCAACCGTGCTGCCAGGTCTCGCCGATCCACCTGGAAGGGACTGCTGCAGGTTCAGCGTTCTATGGAGCTTTTTGAGGCACCCGACCTCCAACCTCACGCCGGGCAGGTCCACCTCCTGGTCCTTGGGCGTCGCCACTACATGGGCTAGTTGCGACAACCGCGTGCGGCTTCGCCCCAAGCGGAGGAGGCGACGGTGCCCCCACCAACGCCGAGACCAGACTGAGCGCACAGCGCCCTCAGCGCGGCGACTCGGCTACTGTGACGGCCGGCGGCCTGGGGGCGGGCTGCCCGGGCTTCGCCCGCTGCTGATCCGGGGGTCAGACAGATGCGTACTAGTCGAGCCGCAGCGGCCGCTGCAGTGCTGATGTTGACGGTGCTGACCGCCGGGTGCGGAGCGCCTGCCGACTCGGGATTCAGCGGGCCGACGACGTTCCCGGACCCATCGAGCAGCGCTCCCGGTGACGGACCCACCACGCAGGCGGGGAACCAGCCGACGAGCAACGACCCGGCCGACCAGGCGTCGCACGACCAGAAGGCCGACGCTGCCTGCCGCTCGCTCGGTGTCGAGTCGGCGATCCGCGAGGTCGTGCCGAACGCCGACATCGTCTACTCGTGGACCGTCCCCACCACTGGGGAGGCCCAGTGCTACTGGCAGGACCCCGCCGTCCCCATGGCGCAGCGCGACAGCGTCCCCGAGGTCTTCACCTTCGTCAGGCCGAGCACACGCCACACCCTGCACTCCGACCGCCAGTCGTCGGAAGGTGTCGGTGACAACATCGAGGACGTCGACGACCTCGGCGACGACGCGTTCGTCTCGACGGAGTCCGGCGGCCCTGCGAACGTGTCTGTACTCAAGGAGCACGGCGACGACCGGTCGACGATCTACCAGTTCGTCGTCAGCAACGTCCCCGACGGGGGCAAGGAGGACGCCATCAGCATCGCCCAGGCAGCGAAGTTGGTCACGTACTGATCACCCGGCCAGCTTGTTAGAGCCGAACATCACGCGCACCTGAAGCGGTCACGGCGCATCACTGCGCTTTCAACGCAGCGGAAGCTGTTGCCTGCGGATCAGCGCGACGTGCGAACGCTGAGTCGGGGTTTGCTGGAGCTGAGTATTCGAGGGACATCAAGTCGGAGAATCCGCTTTACAGTGCTGGGGACCATTGGAGCGCGAGAGTCGGTCTGCGACCCTGACGTTTGGGCGACCGCCGTGCCCCTCCACAACACGGGCTGGTGCTTAGGAGGGGACTGCTGCACGAGTAGGTGACAGTCGAGTTCAGGCGGCGAGGGCCTGGGGTTTGATCATCATGGCTTCGTACTCGATCGGGGTCAATCGACCGAGACGGACCTGACGCCGTCGGCGGTGGTAGGTCCGTTCGATCCAGGTCACGATGGCGATGCGCAGCTCGTGGCGGGTGGCCCAGCGGCGCCCGTCGAGGACGTTGTTCTGCAGCAGCGCGAAGAACGACTCCATGGCGGCGTTGTCGCCGGCGGCGCCGACCTGGCCCATCGATCCGACCAGGTCGTGGCGGCGTAGCTCGGTGAGAAACTTCCTCGAGCGGAACTGCGAGCCGCGGTCGCTGTGGATCACGCAGCCTGCGACAACAGAGCTGCCGCCGCGTCGGGCGACGGCGCTGGCGACAGCGTCGACCGCGAGCCGCGCCTTCATCCGGTCGCTGATCGAGTAGCCCACGATCCGTCCGGAGAAGACGTCCTTGACCGCGCAGAGGTAGAGCTTGCCCTTACCGGTCGGGTGCTCGGTGATGTCGGTCAGCCACAGCCGGTTCGGCGCCGACGCGGTGAAGTCGCGCTTCACCTTGTCGTCGTGAGCCGGAGGACCAGGACGCCCGCCCTTGCCGCGCCTGCCGCGGCGGCCGAACGAGCTCCACCAGCCCTGCCGGTTGCAGATCCGCCAGACCCGCCGGTCGCAGCCCTGCTGACCCGCGGCGCGGGCTTCGTCGGCGAGGAGGCGGTAACCGAACTCGGGGTCGTCGCGGTGGGCGTCGAACAGTGCGTCGGCCAGGTAGGCCTCGGCGAGATCCGTGTCGCTGACCGGACGGCTAAGCCAGCGGTAGTAGGGCTGACGGGCGAGCTTGAGGACCCGGCACGTCACCGCGACGGGGATCCCGTCGCCGGCGAGCTCACGCACGAGCGGGTACATCATTTTCCCGGCAGGTTCGCCTGCGACAGGTAGGCCGCCGCTCGGCGCAGGACCTCGTTCTCCTGCTCGACCAGGCGCAGTCGGCGCCGCAGGTCGCGGATCTCGGCCGACTCCTGCGACGTCGTCCCCGGCCGGTGGCCGTCGTCGACATCAGCACGGCGCAGCCAGTTGCGCAGGCACGACTCGCTGATGCCGAAGTCCTTCGCGACCTGGGCCAGCGGGGCATCACCACGACGAGCCACCGCCACGACATCGTCGCGGAACTCCTGAGGGTGCGGTCTGGGCACGAGCAACATCCTTCCAGCGGCGCCTTCCGGCACCACAGATCAGATGTCACCTACTCGTGCAGCAGTCCCGTCACCTACTCGTGCAGCAGTCCCGGTCACCAACCTCATGACCCGGTACATCTAGCCGTAGGTTCGGTGGACCCGGACCGCCCGACCGACTGTGTTGCGCCGCGCTGTTGCTGGTCCGCGTCCGACATCTCGACCTCGAGGTGCTCCGCTAAACATCACGCAGGGCCAGCAGCGTGGTCTCAGTCGAGCCCGTCACCGAGCCTGACCCCACCGTCGCACCCGTCCGCCCACCGAACACGTTTTCAACCGTTCGGGCGCCTTCCTCGGGTGCGAGATCAGTTCATCGGCCGGCCCCGGCTCACGCTGCCGGGCGGCGCCAGACCCGTTTTCAGCCCGCTCACCCCCGCACCCGTCGACGTCGGTGGCGCCAAGCCAGTGCTCTCCAGTCAGCGAAGGACCTCGCGGCGTCGGTCGGCTGCAAGCGCCGCTTCGGCTACCGCGCGAGCTCTTCTGCTCATCTAACCGCCCGCCAATGCGCGCCTCACACCCGCTAACGGGGACCGACATCGAGCGGCCGACCGCCACTTCCGACATGGGACACGGGTTGCACCCGGCCGCTGCAGGACTCCCGACTGCGCGGATGACGATCTACTGCGCGGACGGGTTTCCCCGCTAGATCGTGCGAGTGCTAAAGACCGCGAATCGTGCCGTCAGTGTCTGCGCGGCCGCAAGGCGCTAGCAATCGCTCAAACGCTAAGCGCTGGTTGCTGGTCGGATTGCTGGTCGCCCTGTCCAAAGCATGTCGTTCAACATTGCGCTTCCGACTGAAGAGCGATTGCTGGTCTGCCGGCCACGCCGCGGCGGGTGCCGCGGGCTATTCCCTGACACGGAAGAGGTCACTGGTTCGATCCCAGTATCGCCCACGAGCACGAAGGCCCCCGGAGATCCTCCGGGGGCCTTCGTCGTCCCCGGGCTCGGCGGGGACGCGACGGTGTGACGCTCGTCCTACCCGCCCGGCCTGAAGCCCGGCACGTCGCGCCCGAGCCAGGTCAGCGCCCCCGGCAGCTCGGCCACCCAGACGCTCATCCGGTGCCCCGCGTTCTGCAGGACGGTCGCGCTGACCGCCGTGGGACGGCGCACGTCGCGCAGGAACACCGCCGACGTCGAGTAGGAGTCCCGGTCGGCGTGCGAGGTCTCCAGCCAGATCGCCACCGGCGGCGGGTCCTTGCGCGCCAGCCTGAGCAGGTCGTACTCCCGGCCCAGCGCGCTCCGCGGCTCGAACGGGCGGTAGTACGGGCCGAACCAGGGCGTGAAGTAGCCGGCCATGACGACGGCGGCCGCGTAGGTCCCGGGGTGCCGCATCGCGGCCATCGCCGCGCACCAGCCGCCCGCCGACAGCCCGATCGTCGCCCAGGACTGCCGGTCGGTCCGCACCGCGAAGTGCGTCACCACCCAGTTGGGCACGTCGGTGGTCAGCCACGTCTCGACCTTCGGGTTGCTCCCGCCGCCGTCGACGCACTCGGAGTCCACGCCGACCGGCACCTCCGTCTGCGGGGACACGATGATCGGTGCGACCAGCGCACCGCTCGCGGACGCCTGGTCGACCGCCTGGTCGAGGTGGAGGACGTCGAGCCACTGGGTCGGCTGGCCCGGGTAGCCCTGGAAGGTCTCCAGCACCGGGTAGCGCCGGCCGGAGCCCGGGTCGTAGCCGGGCGGCAGCTGGACGACCACCGTGCTGGTGATCCCGCTGTCCCGGCCCTTGACCGTGTAGGTAAAGCGCGAGCCGGGGCCCGGCAGCGCCGGCAGCTGCCGTGGCGGTGTCGCGGTGATCGAGCGGCCCTGGCGCGCGGGCAGCCGGACCGCGGCCGCCCCGGCCGCGTTGCCGCCCTTGTCGATCGACGCCTGCTTCGGCGTCGCGCCGAAGCTGTTGGCCAGGTCGGTCCAGCTCGCGTAGAAGAGGAACTGGCGGTTCAGGAGCACGCCGGCCAGCAGCACCACCAGCACGTTCACCAGCAGCACCAGCCCGATCCGTCCCGCGACGGCCCCGACGCCGTTGCGCGCGAGCCGCGGCCACAGCACGAGCAGGCCGACGAAGGCGATCAGCGTCACCACCCCGACCAGGGTCGGGAACTGCCAGCTGATCAGGCTCATCGGTCCTCTGCTCCTCACCTGCGGTCGCCGGGCGCCCCGGGGACGAGCAGAGCGTGGGGCTCCCCGCTGAGCACGCGCCAAGCACGGGCCGCCCGGTGTGCCAGGGTCGCGACCATGAGAGTCGTCGTGACCGGTGGCAACGGACGTGCGGGACGCTGGGTCGTGCGCGACCTCGCCGGGGCGGGGCACGAGGTCGTGAACCTCGACCTGGCGCCGCCGCCGGCCGCGCTCGCGCTGCCCGGCGAGTTCTGCCAGGTCGACCTGACCGACGCGGGGCAGGTGTACGACGCGCTGGCCCAGTACCGTCCCGACGGCGTGGCGCACCTCGCGGCCAACCCCTCCCCGACCGGCCACCCCCGCGTCAGCGTCTTCGACAACAACGTCGTCAGCGCGCACAACCTGCTGCAGGCGGCCGGCGACCTGCGGGTTCCCCGCGTCGTCTACGCCTCGAGCGAGATGGCGACCGGGCTGCTCACCGACGGAGTCGTGCCGGAGCGGATCCCGTTCGACGAGTCCGAGCGCCGGCCGTCGCCCAACGCGTACGCCCTCAGCAAGTACATCAGCGAGGTGGTCGCGGACTCGCTGGTCCTCGCGAGCCCCTCGACGGCGTGGGTGGGGCTGCGGATCAACAACGTGATCGACCCGGACGGCTACGCGCGGTTCCGCGACGAGTGGGACGACCCGAGCCTGTCCAGCGCGAACTTCTGGAGCTACGTCGACGCCCGCGACGTCGGCACCGCCTACCGCGCGGCCCTCGAGGGCAGCAGCACCGGGCACGAGGTCTGCCTGGTCGCGGCGGCCGACACCCGGGCCCGGCGCGGCTTGCGCGAGCTGATGGCCGAGCACTACGACGGCTACGACCGCGTCGCGCCCGACCACGACGACCACGCATCGGCCTTCGACTGCACGAGGATGCGCGAGCTCTTCGGCTGGACGCCGAGCCACTCCTGGCACGACGCCCTCGACGAGGGCTGACCGAGGCTGAGCAGGAGGAGGGACCCGGCCTACTCGACGAGCGCGGCGAGGTCGCGGGCGGTGACCGTGGTGCCGAGCGCGACCTCGCCGTCGAGCACGCTCGCGAAGAGGGCCGCCTTGCGGGCCGACAGCTCGACGACCTTCTGCTCGACGGTGCCCGCGCTCACCAGCCGGTAGACGTTGACCGGACGGGTCTGGCCGATGCGGTGGGTGCGGTCGATCGCCTGGGCCTCGACGGCCGGGTTCCACCAGGGGTCGAGGACGAAGACGTAGTCGGCCTCGGTGAGGTTGAGCCCGACGCCGCCGGCCTTGAGGCTGATCAGGAACACCGGCGCGCTCCCCCGCCGGAAGTCCTCGACGACCTCGCTGCGCCGCGTCGTGCTGCCGTCCAGGTAGGCGTACGGGGTCCCGCGCTCGTCCAGGCGGTGGCGCAGCCGGGCCAGGAAGCGCGTGAACTGGCTGAACACCAGCGCCCGGTGCCCCTCCGCCGCGAGCTCGTTGAGGCGCTCGACCAGCTCGTCGAGCTTGGCCGACCCGACGCCCTCGTGCACCGGGTCGACCAGGGCGGGGTCGAGCGCGAGCTGCCGGAGCCGGGTGAGCGAGGCGAGGATCGTGATGCGGTTCTGCTCGAGCCCGTCGGGGTCGTCGAGGAGCTTGAGCAGCCGCTGCCGCTCCCGCGCCAGGTGCGTGTCGTAGACGCGGCGGTGCTGCGCCGACAGCTCCACCTCGACGACCTGCACCTGCTTGGGCGGCAGCTCGGCGGCGACGAGCTCCTTCGTCCGCCGCAGCACGACCGGCTTGATCTTCCGCAGCAGGGCCGGGAGGGCGTCGGGGTCGGCCTGCTGCTCGATCGGCTGCGCCACCGTCGTGCGGAACGCCTCGGCGTACGGGAACAGCCCCGGCGCCGCCAGCGACAGGATCGACCACAGCTCCATCAGGTTGTTCTCCAGCGGCGTGCCCGTGATGGCGAAGCGGCAGTCCGCCTCCACGTCGCGCAGCGCCGCCCAGGTCTTGCTGCGGTGGTTCTTCACCGCCTGCGCCTCGTCGAGCACCAGCCCGGACCAGCGCACGGCCGCGTACGCGTCCGCCTCCAGCCGCAGCAGCGTGTAGGTGGTGACGACCACGTCCGGAGGGGTGGGGTGGTCGGCGAGGGAGCCGACCGAGAACCCTCGCCCCGTCGCCGAGCTGGTGACGCTCACGACCCGCAGCCCCGGCGTGAAGCGCTCCGCCTCGGACACCCAGGTGCCGACGACGCTGGACGGCACGACCACGAGGAAGGGCGGGCGCGGCGCTGCGTCCCCGCTCGCGCCGTTCGTCTCCTCGCGGGCGCGGGCGATCATCGCCAGGGTCTGCACGGTCTTGCCCAGGCCCATGTCGTCGGCGAGGACACCACCGAGCCCGTGACGACGCAGGAAGGTGAGCCACTGGTAGCCGTCGTGCTGGTAGGGACGCAGGGTCGCCCGCAGGCCGTCGGGCAGCGGTTCGGTGGGCAGCTCCGCCTCGCTCCGGGCCAGCCGCCGCAGCGCGCCTGACGCCGCGGCCCACTCGCGCAGCTGGCCCTGCGTCGCGCCGATCTCGTCCACCTCGGCCAGCAGCCCGTGCGCCTGGCGGTTGAGCCGCACGACGTCGTCGCCGAGCTCCTGGTCGGCCTCGCCGTCGTCGGCGTCGCGGGCCCGCCGCCGGGCCGAGCGCCGGTCGGAGAAGGCCCGCGCCTCGGTGACGAGCCGGGCGAGGCGGTCGAGCTCGGGCCGGTCGAGGTCCACGTACGCGTTCTTGTGCAGCATCACCACGGTCTGGCCCGTGGCGAGCGCGGTCAGCACGGTCGGCAGCCCGAGCCACACCGTGCCCAGCTCGTCGTCCTCGACCGACACGAGGACCTCGAGGTCGAGCCAGTCGGTGCGGTCCTTGCGCTCGGCCGCGCCGCGCGGGTGGAACTGCACCTGCGGCACGCCCGTCACCTCGCGGAACTGCGGCGGCGCGCCGTTGGTGAGGATCTCGACGTCGGGGTGCGCCCGCAGCCGGGGCAGGTCGCGCTGGGCGAAGTGCATCGCCTCGGCGCCGCGCAGCCGCACCCCCGCGCTCAGCGTGCCGGGGCCGCGCAGGCCCAGGCCGAGCAGCGCGTCCAGCTCGTCGTCGGTGTGCAGCCGCTCGACGAGCGCGGCCTCGGCGGCGCGGTCGCGCCAGCCGCGGACGGAGTCGGGTCCCTCGTCCACCGCGAACTGCTGGGCGTCGTCGCCGCGGCGGTAGAGCCAGCGCCACGCGAGCTCGACCAGGCCGTCGTCGTCCCAGGTGACCTCGCCGCGCAGCGTGACCACGGCCGGCCCGGGGATGTCCACCGAACCGTCCCGCGACGTCACGGCGACGGAGGCCGCGAGGGCCGGGAGGTACTCCCCCACGAGCTCGGGGGCGGCGTCGGCGGCCACGCGGAGGTCCTGCCCGGTCCCGAGCCAGGCCCGGACCGAGGAGGGCACCGGTGCCCCGAGCGGGGCAAGGACCAGCCCCGTCGTCGTCTCCCCCGTCCGCTGCCGGACGACGACGCCGTGCGGCGGCTCGCCCACCAGCGCCACGTCGGACGCCACGTACGCACGCTCCTCGACGACGAGGCCGGCGCTGACGACCACCTCGCCGTCGTCACGGCGCACGTCGACCCCGACCTCGGCGGCACCCGTCGCGAGCCGGACCCCGACCTCGGGCTCGGAGGCGACGAGCGGCATCCCGCGCTCGACGGCGTGCCGCAGCGCGGGCCACACGCCCGCGCCGGCGGTGTGCAGGTCGAGGGCGTCGCCGCTCGAGCCGAGGTGGCTCCGGGGGCCGAGCAGCGCGGTCTTGAGCTCGGCCAGCACGGCCAGGTCCCGCGGGTCGGCCTCGGGCGGCGCCGGGGCCCGGCTCCAGGCCGGGGCGTACGGGTCGTTCCCGATCCGCGACCACTCGGCGCCCTTGCGGACCCACCGGCCGTTCCGGCCGCCGCGGACCGGGCGGACCCAGAGCCGCAGCGACGGCTGCGCCGGGCCCCAGCGGCTGCGGGGCGCCGCCTTGGGCAGGACGAGCTCGACGCCGAGCGGGACCAGCTCCGGCGCGTCGGCGCTGCGGGCCGCGACCTCGTCGAGCACGTCGTCGAGGACGGCGCGCCAGTCGGGGCGCCCGGGCGAGGTCATCGACTCCGTGAGCGCGCAGACGAGGGCGAAGACGTGCTTGCAGTCGAAGGCGACCGGGCAGGTGCAGCTGGTCCGGAGCTCGACCTGGGCCGGGCCGGTGCGCTCGGCGACGATCGAGGCGCGGTAGCCGACCGTGCCGGAGACGAGCCCGGAGGCGAAGAGCGAGCCGCCGTCCCACTCGTGCGAGAGGTGCCCGACCCGGCCCTCCGCGGCGTACTCCTGCCCGCGACGGCGCGTCCCCGGGTCGAAGGCGGCATCGCGGCGCAGCAGGGCGAGCACGTCGCCGAGCCCGACCGCGCTCACCCTCGCCTCACGCCGCACAACCTAGGCGGACCCTCCGACAGGACTCAGGCGCCGGTGAGCAGCTCGTCGCGCCGCGCGAGCACCTCGCGCTGCAGGAAGCGGCCCACCCGCTTGGTCGCGTGACCGTCGTCCAGCGGCGTGTACGTCTGCTGGAAGCGGCGGTAGCGCTTGGCGTAGGCGTGGCGCACGCCGGGCAGGTCGCGCAGCGCCTTGGTCAGCGCGTTCTGCGTGGTCACGACCGGGCCGGGCGCGACCGGCTCGAGGTCGAAGTAGAAGCCGCGGTCGACGTCGCGGTAGGTCGGCAGGTCGTAGGCGTAGAAGACCAGCGGCTTGCCGGTGACCGCGAAGTCGAACATCGAGGAGGAGTAGTCGGTGACGAGCACGTCGGCGGCGGCGTAGAGCTCGGCGATGTCGGGGTGCCAGGACACGTCCACGACCCCGGGCACGTCGATCGGCGCGAGCCGGTCGGTCATGAAGTAGTGCACGCGGGTCAGCAGCCGCACGCCGGGCCCGAGGTCGGCCGCGAGCTTGGGCACGTCGAGCGACAGCTCGAGCGGCGGCGCCGAGGGGTCGGCGAAGAAGCGGTCGCGGAAGGTGGGCGCGTACAGCACGACCGTCTCGTCGGGGGCGAGCCCGAGCTGGGCGCGGACCCGCGCGCGCACCTCGTCGACGCGCGGCGCCTGCAGCACGTCGTTGCGGGGGTAGCCCAGCTCGAGGACCTCGCCCTCCCAGCGGAAGGCGCTGCGCAGCCGGGGCGTGCTCGCGGGGCTCGGCGAGAGCAGGTAGTCCCAGCGGTCGACGTCGAGGTCGAGCCAGTCCAGCCGCCCCTCGGGCGCCCAGCGGACGTCGCGGTGCACCGTCTTGAGCGGCGTCCCGTGCCACATCTGCAGGTAGGTCGCGCCGGGCCGCTTCGTCCACTCGATCTCGATGTGGGTGTTGGCGAGCACGAGGTCGGCCGACTCCAGCACGTCCACCGACGCGGGCGAGCCATACGGCACCGTGCGCACGCCGGGCGGGAAGGCCGCCTGGTGCGCGGGGTGGGCGAGCCAGACGTGCTCGGCCGGGACGCGGTCGCGCATCCAGCGGTAGAGCGCACGGGCGTTGTCGCTGTAGCGACCGCCGAACGAGTCGTAGACGATCGTCCGGCGCTCGGAGGGCCCGGTGACCGTGCTGCGCTCGCTGCTCATAGGCGCAAAGTATCCCGTTTGCGCGCAACCCACACTGCCGCTCGCCCCGGAGGCCCTGTCACGGGGGCCCTCCTCGAGCGTCGTCCCCGACGACGCGAACCGGGTGCAAGCGGATGCATCGCCCACGATAGGACGTCCGGCCCGGGGCCGGTCCACCCCACCGGGTGTGTCGGCGGGAAGCGGTGGGATCGTGGGCGGATGAGCGCCGGACCCGCCCAGGACCCGAACCGGGGTTCGGATCGCGAGCCCGTCCTGCTGCGCCGCGGGAACCTCGTCGTCACCCGCGCACGAGCCCTGCAGGTGGCCGGCGTCCTCGTGCTGCTGCTCCTCGGGGCGGTGCTGCCGTACGTGTCGCTGGTCTACCTGAACGACGCCTCCGAGCAGGTCACCGGCCGGCCCCGGCTCTTCGACGCGGCGAGCCTGCTGGGCGGGCTCGACCCGACCTACCTGCCCGGCTACCGCCCGCCGGTCCGCTCCGACTACGACCTCGCCCTCAACCTCGCCGCGGCCGGGCCCGGCCTGCAGCAGATCGGCACGGTCGTGGCCGCCCTGACCTGCTGGGCGCTGCTGACCGAGGAGGTCAACCGCTTCGCGTGGTGGTTCCTGCACCTGTCCGGCTACCCGCTCGTGCTGGCGCCCGTCGCCCTGCTGGTCGGCCGCGTGCTGCTGGGGCGGCTCGACGTCGGGGTCGGCCTCGGCCCCGCGTGGGTGCCGGGCCTGGCGGCCGGGGTGCTCGTGCTGGTCGCCAGCTGGCGTGCCCGGGGGCGGATCGACAGCTACAGCGCGTTCTGAGCGCGCCCGCCGCCCTGGCAGACTCACGTCCCGTGACGGCGACCAGGACCCAGGTCGCCGTGCTCGGACTGGGCCCCGCCGGCCGCTCCGTCGCGCACCGCCTCGCCGCGGCCGGGGTCGACGTCGTCGCCGTCGACGCGAACCCGCACCGCCGCTGGACGCCCACGTACGCCGCCTGGGACGACGAGCTCCCCGCGTGGCTGCCCGCGTCGGTGGTCGCCACCCGGACACCCCACCCGCGGGCGTGGGCCGGTGGCGAGCACCGGCTCGAGCGCACCTACGACGTGCTCAGCACCTCGCGGCTGCAGGACTCGCTGGACCTGCGCGGCGTCGACGTGCGCGACGCGACCGTCCTCGACGCCGACGCCCACCGGGTGCGCACCGGCACCGGCGAGGTGGTCGAGGCCGACCTCGTCCTCGACGCCCGCGGCTCGCGCGTCAGCACCGAGCGGGCCGCGCAGACCGCGTACGGGCTCGTGCTGCCCCACGAGCGGGCCGCGCCGGCCGGCGGGCCGTGGTTCATGGACTGGCGCGACGACTGGCGCGGCGAGGGCGGCGCCGGGGTCGAGGCCCCGCCGTCCTTCCTCTACGCCGTCCCGCTCGACGAGCGGACCACGCTGCTCGAGGAGACCTGCCTGGTCGGGCGGCCGGCGCTCGGGCTCCGCGAGCTGCAGCGCCGCCTGGAGCGGCGCCTGGCCGCGCGCGGGGTCGTGCTCGACGGGACCGAGCGGGTCGAGCGCGTGCGCTTCAGCGTCGAGCCCGACCCGCGGGCGTCGCGCCCCGCCCGGCAGGCACCGCCCGACCGGCCCGTCGCGCTGGGCGCGCGCGCCGGGCTCATGCACCCCGCGACCGGCTACAGCGTCGCGCTCGCGCTGCGCCTGGCCGAGGACGTCGCCCAGGCGGTCGCCGGGGGCCGCGACGTCTGGTCGGTCGTGTGGCCCGCGCGGGCCCGGCGGGTCCAGCAGCTGCGCGACATGGGGCTGACCACGCTGCTGCGGCTCCCGCACGGAGGGGTCGAGCAGTTCTTCGCCGCCTTCTTCGCGCTGCCGCCCGACCGGCAGCGCGCCTACCTCTCCGACCGCACCGACCCCATCGGAACGGCCGCGGCGATGATGCGGATGGCCCGCACGCTGCCGCCGCAGCTCACCGCCGTGGCGGTCGGGTCGGCCCTGCCACGATGGGGCCGTCACAGCGGGACCACCCGCCGAGCACGAGGAGCCTGACGTGGAGCTGGACCTGACCGACAGGGTGGTGCTGGTCACCGGAGCGGGGCGCGGCATCGGGCGGGTGATCGCCGAGACGTTCGTGCGCGAGGGCTCGGTGGTCGTGGGCGTCGACCTCACGGCCGAGGCCGTGGCCTGGCTGCCCGACGGCGCCGGGCTGGCGGCCGACGTCACCGACGGCGAGGCCACCCGCGCGCTGGTCGCCGACGTCGTCGAGCGCTTCGGGCGCGTCGACGTCCTCGTCAACAACGCCGGCATCAACGTCGAGGGCTCGATCGAGGAGCTCACCGACGACGACTGGGACCGCTGCTTCGCCGTGAACGTCGGCGGCGTGTTCAAGATGTGCCGCGCCGTCGCGCCGGTGATGAAGGCGCAGCGCAGCGGGCGCATCGTCAACGCCGCGTCCTTCGCCGCCATCGTGCCGAGCGTCGGCGCGGGGGCGTACGCCGCCTCCAAGGCCGCGGTCGTCCAGCTCACCCGCACCCTCGCCGGCGAGCTCGGGCCGTGGGGCGTCACGGCCAACGCGTACGCCCCGGGCATGGTCCCGACCGCGATGAACGGCTTCGCCGAGATGCCGCAGGCCGCCCAGGACCGCCTCCTCGACACCCTCACGCTGCGGCGCTGGGGCGAGCCGCAGGAGGTCGCCGACGCCGTGGTCTTCCTGGCCAGCGACGCGGCGCGCTACGTCACGGGCACGCTGCTCGACGTGAGCGGCGGCAAGCTCGCGACCCAGCTGCCGCAGCGTGCGTACGAGCGCGCCGGCGCGACCGACCGAGGGACCGGTGCATGAGCGGCCGCGTCGTCTGGCTCACCGGTGCCGGCAGCGGGATGGGCCGCGCCGCCGCGGTCGCGCTCGGGGCGCAGGGCCGCCGGGTCGCGCTGTCCGGGCGCCGGCCCGACGCGCTGGCCGAGACCGCCCGGCTGGTCACCGACGCCGGCGGCGAGGCGCTCGTCGTGCCCCTCGACGTCGCCGACCCCGACGCGGTCGCACCGGCCCGCGACGCGGTGCGCGAGCGGTGGGGCCGGGTCGACGACCTCGTGCTCGCCGCCGGGCTGAACACGCCGCGGCGGGTCTGGGCCGACCAGGACGTCCCCACCTTCGCCGCCGTCGTCGCGACGAACCTCACCGGCGTCGTCGCCACGGTCGACGCCGTCCTGCCGGACCTGCGCGAGGCGGGCGGCCAGGTCGTCGTCGTGTCCTCGTACGCGGGGTGGCGCTTCTCCCCCGGCGCCGGCGTCGCCTACTCGGCCAGCAAGACCGGCCTGACGGCGGTGTGCCAGAGCCTGAACGCGGCTGAGGCGGTCCACGGCATCCGGGCCTGCCACCTCTGCCCCGGAGACGTGGACACCGACTTCCTGCGGATGCGCCCGAACGTGCCCGACGCCGACGCGCGCAAGGTCATGCTGAGCGCCGAGGACGTCGCGCGGGCGGTGCTCTTCGTGCTCGAGTCCCCCGCTCACGTACGGATCGACGAGCTGGTGATGAGCCCCGTCTCGCAGACGTGAGGCGTCCCGCCGCCCGCCGTAGCCTGTGGCGGTGACGGAGCAGGGCGGGCGAGCACCGCAGAGGAGTCCCTTCGGCTGGGCGGAGCCGCTCCCGGACGCGGAGGTCGAGCGCGCCCTCGTCGTGGCCGCGCACCCCGACGACGCCGACTTCGGCGCGGCCGGGACGGTGGCCGGCTGGGTCGCGGCGGGCGTCGAGGTGACGCTGCTGCTGTGCACCCGCGGCGACCAGGGCGGCTTCGACGACACCCCTCGCGAGGAGATGCCGCTGCTGCGCGAGCGGGAGCAGCGCGCGGCCTCGGCCGAGCTCGGCGTCACCGACGTGCGCTTCCTCGACGGCTTCGGCGACGGGTGGCTCGAGCCGACCTGGGAGCTGCAGCGCCAGATCGTCCGGGTGCTGCGCGACGTGCGCCCGCGCCGCGTGCTGTGCCAGTCGCCGGTCCGGATGCTGCAGCGCCTCCAGGCCTCGCACCCCGACCACCTCGCCGCCGGCGAGGCGACGGTCCGGGCGGTCTACCCGGCCTCGGAGAACCGCTTCGCCTGGCCCGAGCTCCTCGACGAGGGCCTCGAGCCGTGGAAGGTCGTCGAGCTCTGGCTGATGGCGCACGAGGACAGCCAGCACGTCGTTGACATCACCGACCGCTTCGACCGCAAGCTCGCCGCGCTGGGCGCGCACGCCTCGCAGACCGGGCACCTCGGCGACGGGCTCGAGGAGATGCTGCGCGGCTGGAACTCGGCGAACGCCGAGCGCGCCGGGCTGCCCGCCGGTCGCCTGGCCGAGGTCTTCGCGGTGACGCGCATCAACTGAGGCCGTTCACTGAGCCTGCGTATGGGCTTGGCCTGCCCGCGCAGAGTGTCTGCGGGAGGTCGACGTGCGACGAGCTGGCAGGACGAGACCCGGGCTGCTGCCCGCCCTGGCCGTGGTGGTCGCCCTCACGGGGTGCACGCCGGACGCCGAGCGCGACGAGCCCGCACCACCCGGACCGACCGGGTCGACGAGCGGGGCGCCCCCTGGGCCCGACCCGGGTCCCGATCCGGGGCCGGCCGCGCGGCTCAGCCCGGTGACGCTGGCCTTCGCCGGTGACGTGCACTTCGAGGGCGACGTCGCCGACCTCCTCGACGAGCCCGGCTCGACGCTCGGGCGCATGTCGGGTGCCCTGCGCTCGGCCGACGTGGCCGTGGTCAACCTTGAGAGCGCGCTGACGACCGGCGGCTCGCGCGCCCGCAAGGAGCTCGAGGACCCGGCGCAGCGCTACTGGTTCCGCAGCCCGCCCGCGGCCCTCGACCTCCTGGAGCGCTCCGGCGTGGACGCCGTGTCGATGGCCAACAACCACGGCGCCGACTTCGGCGCGGCCGGCCTGCGCGACACGCTGCGCGCCGCCCGCGGCGCCGACGTGGCGGTCCTCGGGGTCGGGGCCGACATCACGCAGGCCCTCCGCCCGTACGAGACGACCGTCGACGGGACGCGGGTGGCCGTGCTCGCGGCCGACGCCTCGCCCCTGGAGAGCCGCTCCTCGATCTGGGACGTGGCGAAGGGCGGCCCGGGCGTCGTCCGTGCCGGCTCCCGGCTCGTCTCGGCCGTCCGGGACGCCGACCGGGAGAACGACGTCGTCGCGGTCTACCTGCACTGGGGCGCGGAGAACACCGCCTGCCCGACCGACGGCCAGCTCTCCCTCGCCCAGGACCTGGCCGACGCGGGTGCGGACGTCGTGGTCGGCTCGCACGCGCACCAGCCGCAGGGCGCCGGCATGCTCGGCAGCACCTACGTCGCCTACGGCCTCGGCAACTTCCTCTGGTACCACGGCAACCAGTCCGACACCGGCGTGCTGCGCCTCGAGGTCGCCGACGGCGGTGTGGTCGGCGAGGAGTGGGTGCCCGGCGAGATCGGGGAGGACGGCGGGCCGCCGCGACCGCTCGGCGGCGGCGCCCGCGACCGTGCGGTCGAGGACTGGGAGGACCTGCGCGGCTGCACCGGCCTCGCCCCGGGCCCTGGTTCCGTGGCCGAGGCGGAGGGCTCCGGTGACGGCGCCAGCACCGCGCTGCCCGCGTACGCGTCCTCGATCAGGACCCTGCCGGCGGCGGTGCGGACGCGGATGCGCGAGGCGAGCCACCGCTCCGAGCGCTGCCCCGTCGAGCTGGCCGACCTCCGGCTCCTCGAGCTCACCCACCTCGGCTTCGACGGCCGGGCGAGGACCGGCCAGCTCGTCGTGCACCGCGACCACGCACGCGACCTGGTGGTGGCCTTCGGCGAGCTCTACCGGGAGCGCTTTCCGATCGAGCGGATGCAGCTCGTCGACGACTACGGCGGCGACGACGACCGCTCGATGGCCGCCAACAACTCGTCGGCCTACAACTGCCGCACGGTCGCCGGCTCCTCGGGCTACTCCCGCCACGCGTACGGGGCGGCGGTCGACGTCAACCCCGTGCAGAACCCGTACGTCACCCCGGGCGACGTCGCGCCCGAGGCGGGCCGGCGCTTCCTCGAGGTCGACCGCGCCGGCAGCGAGGACCTGCCGCCGGGCGTGGTCGCCGACGGCGACGTGGTCGTGCGGGCCTTCGCGAAGGTCGGCTGGTCGTGGGGCGGCACCTGGGCCGACCCCGACTACCAGCACTTCTTCACCGGCTGAGCCGGCGCGTCCCTAGGCTGCCCGCACGAGCGGCACCGGGGAGTCGCTCGTGCGCTGGGCCGCCGCCGAGCGCGCGTTCGGCTTCCTCGGCGACCCCGACTGGAGGAGAGACCCATGGCGACGAAGCCACCGAAGAGCTGGGCGGACAAGTACACCGACCCCGACCTGCGTGCGCGGCTCAAGGACGAGGTCCAGGCCGACGACAAGGGCGGCAAGCCCGGTCAGTGGAGCGCGCGCAAGGCGCAGCTGCTCAAGGCCGCGTTTGAGCGCGAGGGCGGCGGCTACCTCGGCGAGAAGGACGAGACGCAGCAGCACCTGTCGCAGTGGAGCCAGGAGGACTGGCAGACCTCTGACGGCGGCGCCGCGACCACCGGCTCCGCGCGGGAGAAGGGCGGCGCCTCCAAGCGCTACCTGCCCAAGGATGCGTGGGACGAGCTCAGCGAGGACGAGAAGAGGGCGTCCGACGCCAAGAAGGCCGAGGGCAGCGCGCAGGGCGAGCAGTTCGTCGCCAACACCGACGCCGCCAAGAAGGCCGGCGCCCATGCGCGGGCCCACGACGACCCCGGCGTCGACGGCTACGCCGACCTCGACGCCAAGGAGGCCGTCAAGGCGGTCGGGCGGCTCGACGACGCCGGCTCGCTGGACCGCGTCGAGGCGTACGAGCGGGCGCACGGCGACCGCAAGACCGTGCTGGACCGCATCGGGCGGGTGCGTTCGCGCCTGTCCTGAAACTCCTCGGGAACGACCTGGAATTTCCACATCGAAGTCTTCGTTGCGAAACCTCGGTTGTCAGATCGAGGAGCGTGGACGGTGCAGGTCGTGGGGCAGGGCGTGGGGCGTGGCAGTCGGTGGGTCGTGGGGGCCTCCGCGGTCGCGATGCTGGGGTGGGGCACGGTGCTGCCGTACCAGTACGCGTACGCCGCCGACACCCGCGGGTGGGGCGGGGCGGTGGCCGCGGTCGCGGCGAGCCTCTTCTCCGTCGCCGCGCTCGTGGCCGGTCCGGTCGGCGGCCGCCTGGCCGACCGCTGGTCCCCCGCGCTCGTCGCCGTCGTCACCAAGGTCGCGGCGGCCCTCGCGGCGGGTTCGCTGATGCTCGCCGACACCCCGACCGCGTACGCCGTCGGCATGACCGCGTTCGGCTTCGCCATGGCCGCGGGCGGGCCGGCGCAGTCGGTCCTGCTGCTGCAGACCAGCGCCAGCACCGACCGCCGCACGATCTTCGCGTGGCTGGCCGCCGGGCAGGCGCTCGGCATGGGGATCGGCGCCTTCGTCGCCGGCTACCTGGTCGACCTCGCGCGTCCGGACGGGCTCGACGTCGGGTTCGGCGCCGCGGCCGCGGGCTACCTGGTCGCCGCCGGCATGATGGCGCTCGTCCCGCGCACGCCGGCCGCGGGCGCGACCGCCGCCGACGTCCCCCGCGGGCGGGGTCAGGCGGCGCAGGCCCTGCGCCTCGTGCTCGCCGCCCCGGCGCTGCGCTGGACCGCGGTGCTGACCGTCGCCCTCGCGCTCGCCTTCTACGCGCAGTTCGACACCGGCCTGCCCGCGTACGCGCTGACCGTCCTGGACGTGCCCGCGCGCACCGTCGGGCTCGCCGCCGCGGTGAACTGCTTCGTCCTCATCGCCCTGCAGCTCGCGGTGGTCCGCTGGACGGCGAACCGTCCGGCCGCGCCGCTGCTGATGGCCGTCGGCGCGATCTGGCTCGCCTGCTGGGTCGGTCTCGGCGCCGTCGCGTCGTTCCCGGGCCTGGCGGCGGTCGTGCTCGTGAGCACCTTCGGCGTCTTCGCCCTCGGCGAGACGATGTACGGCCCCGTCCTCAACCCGCTGGTCGCCGGGCTGGCCCCGCAGGGCCACGTCGGCGCGACCCTCGGGCTCTTCACCGGGCTGCAGACCGGCGTCTCCGCGCTGGGTCCGCTGATCGCCGGCGTGGCCCTGAGCGGCGGCTGGGGTGGCGGGAAGGGCGTCGGCTTCGTCGCCCTCCACGTGCTGATCAGCGCGGTCGCCGTCGGCGCGGCGTGGCAGGTCCACCGCCACCTCGGCGGGCGTCCGGTCAGCCGCACCCAGCCGGCCGCAGAGCCCGACGAGGAGCTGCAGGCGGCGTAGGGCTCAGCCGGCCTTCGCGGCGGCCTTCGCCTGCTTCTTGAAGGCGCGCACCTTCTGCAGGGACTCGGCGTCGACCACGTCGGCGACCGAGCGGAACTCGCCCTCGTTGCCGTACGCCCCGGCGGCCTCGCGCCAGCCGCCGGGCCGCACGCCCCACCGCTTGCCGAGCAGGGCGACCATGATCGACGCCTTCTGGTCGCCGAAGCCGGGCAGCGCGGCGATGCTCCGCTTGAGCGCCGGCCCGTCCTCGACCGCCGCCCAGAGGTGCACCGCGTCCCCGTCGTGCTCCTCGACGAGACGCAGGGCGACCTCGTGGACGCGCTTGCCCATGGAGCCCGGGAAGCGGTGCACGGCCGGCTTCTCGGCGCACAGGGCGACGAAGTCGTCGACCTCGAGGGCGGCGATCGCCGGCACGTCGAACGTCCCGCCCATCCGCGTGGCGATCACCTGCGGCCCGGCGAACGCCTTCTCCATCGGGATCTGCTGGTCGAGCACCATGCCGACGAGCAGCGCGTTGCCGCTGGTGGTCAGCAGGTGGTCGGCCTCGGGGTCGCCGGTGATCCACAGCTCCTGCGGCGCCCGACGCCGCTCCTGCGCGCTCATCCGGCCATCCTGCCGTGGTCATCGACGACGAGGGGCCTTGGCGTCCGGTAGACAGCGGCTGTGGACCTCGGACGGCGCGGCGGTGTCCTGGCTGGCGCCGCCCTCGTCGTCCTGTGGAGCTCGGGCTTCGTGGGGGCCGAGCTGGGCGTGCGCGCCGGGGGCTCTCCGCTGGCGCTGCTCGGGTGGCGGTTTGCGCTGCTGGCCGCCGCGCTGCTCGTGGTGGCCGCCGTCCGCCGGATGCCGCTGCCGGGTTGGCGGGCCTGGGCGCGGCAAGGCCTGCTCGCGCTGCTGTGCCAGGTCGCCTACCTCCTGCTGGTCTTCGAGGGCGTCGCCCACGGGGTGCACGGCGGCACGGCGGCCCTGATCGCCGCCTTGCAACCCCTGCTGGTAGCCACCGTGGCGGGCCGGCTCCTCGGCGAGCGGTCGACGCCGCAGACCTGGATCGGCATGGCGGTCGGGCTGGCCGGGGTCGCCGTCGTGGTCTCGGGCGACGTCGCCGCCTCCACCGCGCCCGCGTACGCCTACCTCCTCCCCACCGCCGGGATGCTCTGCCTCGCCAGCGGGACCGTCCTGACGCGGCGGCTGCGGCCGCCGGAGTCGCTGATGCAGAGCGTCACCATGCAGGCCGTCGTCACCGCCGTCGCGCTGATGGGTGCGGCCGCGCTGACCGGCCAGGCGGCTCCGCCGGCGAACGGCGGCTTCTGGGTCGCCGTGCTCTGGCTGATCGTGCTGACCAGCCTCGGCGGTTACGGGATGTACACCTACCTGACCCGCACCCGCGGCGCGACCGTGGTGAGCACCCTGCTCTACCTGACCCCGCCGACGACGATGCTGTGGGTGTTCGTGATGTTCGGCGAGCCCGTCACGCTGCTCGGGCTCGTCGGTCTGGCGATCACCGCGGTCGGGGTGCTGCTGGTCCTGCGCCGGCTCCCCGGAGCGACGTCGCCGGCCGCGGACCCCGATGCCGCCCCCTCCCCGTCGTGACGCCGCCGGCCGACGCGTATGCCCTGCCCGCGCCGGGTAAGGCTGTCTCCGTGCCCGAGACCCCGCCCGCCGGACCCGCCCTCGACCTGCCCGCCCAGCCGGGCGGAGTGGTGCCCGGCGTACGCCGGATCGCGGTGCTGCGGGCGAACGGGATCGGCGACTACGTGGTCTCCGAACCGGCCCTGAGCGCGCTGCGCGAGGCCTACCCCGACGCCGAGATCACCCTCCTCGGCGCTGCCCACCACGCCGCGCTGCTGGCCGACCGCCCCTCGCCGGTCGACCGCGTCGTCCGCCTGCCGCTGGTCAGCGGCGTACGGGTCAAGTCCGACGTGCCCGACGCGACCCCCGAGGAGCTCGAGGCGTGGTGCGCGGAGCAGCGCGCGTACGGCTACGACCTGGCGGTCCAGCTGCACGGGGGCGGTGGCAACTCCAACCCGCTGCTGCTCCGGCTCGGCGCCCGGGTCAGCGTCGGCGCGACCGCCCCCGGCGCTCCGCGCACCGACCGCTGGGTCCCGTACACGTCCTTCCAGCACGACACCGTGCGCTGGCTCGAGGTCGTCGCGGCCGCCGGCGCCTGGGGCACGCGCCTGGAGCCCCGGCTCGCGGTCACCGCGGCCGACGTCGAGGCGTCCGCGTCGGTCGTCCCGCGCGACGACCACCCGCTCGTCGTCGTGCACCCCGGCGCCACCGACGCGCGCCGCTGCTATCCCGAGGACCGGCTCGGCCGGGTGGCCCGGGCGCTGGCCGACGACGACGCCCGCGTCGTCGTGGTCGGCGGCCCCGGGGACGCCGAGCGGGTGGCGCGCGTGGCCGAGGGCTTCGACGGTGAGGTCGAGACGGTGGTCGGCGGGCTGACCCTCGGCGGCCTCGTCGGGCTCCTCGCCCGCGCCGACCTCATGATCGGCAACGACTCCGGCCCGCGCCACCTCGCGGGCGCGGTCGGAACGCCGACGGTCGGCGTCTTCACCTACGCCAACCTCGCCGACGTCGCGCCGCTGACCCGCACGTGGCACCGCGTGCTCGTCTCCTGGCACGGCGGCTGCGAGGTGTGCGGCATGCGCGTGCTCGACGGCTGGTGCGGCCACCACGCCAGCGCCACCCACGACGTGCCCGAGTCCGACGTGCTCGACGCGACGCGCGAGCTCTGGGCGCAGGTTCGCGAGGCCGGGCGAGCCCGGGCCTGACGTTCCCTGGTCGTGGCGCCCGATCACGCCCCCTGAGCCTGTCGAAGGGCCCCGTCACGCTCCCTGAGCCTGTCGAAGGGCCCGAGAACGGGTCGGCGTCCGCAGGCCAGAAGGCGCCCACCTCTTCGAGGCCCTTCGACAGCTCAGGGGGCGTCCTGCGGGCCTTCGACAGGCTCAGGGGCGTCCTGCGGCCCTTCGCCGACCTCACGGGGCGCCCCGCGGGCGTCCGGGGTCAGCGGGCGCTCCCCTGCAGCACGCCGGAGCTCTCCTTCGAGCCGAAGACGACGCCGCGGTTCTCGGGGCCGAGGGCGGTGAGGAGGGCGACGGCGACCAGCACCGGGACGATCGTCACGGCCAGCGCGAAGGGGTAGCCGTGGTTCGCGGCCAGGGCCTCCTGGATCGGCAGGTTGAAGGCGGCGAGGCAGTTGCCGAGCTGGTAGGTGACGCCGGGGTAGAAGCCGCGGACCTCGTCGGGCGACAGCTCGGTGAGGTGCGCGGGGATGACGCCCCAGGCGCCCTGCACGAAGAGCTGCATCAGGAACGAGCCGAGCACGAGCATCCCGGCGGTGTGGGAGTACGCGAAGATCGGCACCACCGGCAGGCCCAGGACGGCGCAGAAGACGATGATCCGGCGCCGGCCGAACCGCTCCGAGAGGCCGCCGAACACGAGCCCGCCGATGATCGCACCCACGTTGTAGACGATCGCGATGACCAGCGCCGTGTCCGACGACAGCGCCGCGCCGCCGTCCTCGGTCGCCTTGAGGAACGTCGGGTAGACGTCCTGGGTGCCGTGGCTCATCCAGTTGAAGGCGGTCATCAGCACGATGAGGAAGACGAAGCGGCGGATGACGGTCGGGTTCTTGAACACCGCCGCGGCCGAGACCTGGCTGGAGACCTTGCGCTCCCGGGTGGTCTCCCAGACCTCGGACTCCTTGACACGGCTGCGCACGATCAGGCTGATCAGCGCGGGCAGGATCGAGAAGGCGAAGAGGTAGCGCCAGCCCAGCCCGAAGGCCTGGTGGAGCACGAGGTAGACCGCGGCGGCGAGCAGGTAACCGGTCGAGTAGCCCTCCTGCAGCAGGCCGGAGAAGAAGCCTCGCCGCGCAGCCGGGATCTTCTCCATGGCCAGCGCCGCCCCGAGGCCCCACTCGCCGCCCATCCCGATCCCGTACAGCAGGCGCAGGACGATCAGCACGGTGAAGTTCGGGGCGAAGGCGCACGCGAAGCCGACCGCGCTGTAGAAGCAGACGTCGACGATCAGCGGGACGCGACGCCCCACCCGGTCGGCCCACAGCCCGAAGATCAGTGCACCCACCGGTCGCATCAGCAGCGTCACGGTCGTGATGAACGCCATCTTGGGCAGCGAGACCCCGAACTCGCGCGCGATGTCGGCGTAGACGAGCACCACGATGAAGTAGTCGAAGGCGTCCATCGTCCAGCCCAGGAACGCGGCCAGGAACGAGCTGCGCTGGTCCGGAGTGAGGGGGACGCGGGCGGGTGCGGCGACGGCGCTCACGGTGCGGCTCCAATCCGGCCCGGCACCTCTCCGGGTCCGTCCCGGAACTTACGCCGCCTATGAACGGGTCGGTGAGGGCCCCGGGTCAGGCACCGAGGGAGACCGCCGTGATGCCGACGACGGTCAGCGCCACGAAGGGCAGGACGAGCAGCAGGTGCAGCCGCTTGTGCTCGACCACGACCGCCACGAACTCGCGCAGGAACGCGCTGGGCACGTAGTAGCGCGCGGTCGGGGCCCCGACGACCTGGGTGTCGCTGCCGAGCTCCCGGGCGAGGACGGCCGTACGCAGCACGTGGTAGTTGTTCGTCACGGCCAGCGCGGGCCCTGCTCGCCCGGCCTCCGCCTGCACCGCGGCCGACAGCACGAGGTTCTCGCGGGTGTTGCGCGCCTGGACCTCGGGCCGCACGTCGCCGGGGTCCGCGCCGTGCGCCACGAGGTACTCCGCCATCGCCGCGCCCTCCGAGCGCGTCTCGTCGTCGCCCTTGCCGCCGGTCGGGATCAGCAGCGGGGCGGGTCCGGTGGCGCCCTGGGCGCGGTAGAGCTCGAGCGCGCGGTCGAGGCGGCTGGCCAGGAGCGGCGGCACGCGGCCGTCGATGACGCGCGAGCCGAGCACCACGAGCGCGGCCGGGCGCCCCTGGAAGTCCGTGCGGCTGTACACGACGGAGTAGACGAGGAAGGCGACGAAGACCACGCCCGCGTAGCTGCAGAGGAAGAACAGGACGGCGGCGGCCCCGAGCGACCACGGGTCTCGGGCGAGCACGAGGAGCAGACCGACGACCGGCAGCACCAGCAGCGCGACCCCGGCGAGCAGCGAGAGCGAGGTGGCCAGGGAAGGCCCTCGGCCCGGATCACCTGCACCCCGTTGACGACCGCGAAGCCGGCGAGCACGAGGACGGCCGCGGGCGCGAGCGCCACCAGCAGCAGCACCAGGAGCCCGAGCCCGGGGACGACGGGGGCGAGCAGCCCGAGCACGCCCGTGACCAGGAACCACGCGGCCCCCACGAGGAGCACCCCGTTGCGCAGCAGCCGGCGGTCGCGGTTGCGGGAGACCACGTAGAGCACGCCGAGCACGGCCCCCACGACGACGCTCGTCACCGGCGTCACGGTAGTGGCACCCGCGCGCGCGTCGCCGGTCGCGGGCCCGGCGCCCGTAGCCTGGGTCCGTGAGCGAGAGCCGGGGGTCGACCGCCCGTCCCGCGCCGCTCGGGCTGCGCACCCGGCTCGCCCGCTCCAAGGGTGGGCGGGCGGCGAAGGAGACCCTGCTCGCCTGCTTCCGCTACCGGGTGCTGGGGCTGGCCGCCGAGGCCGCGTACTTCACGGTGCTCTCGCTGCCGCCGCTGATCTTCGGGCTCGCCGGCCTGATCGGCTTCGTGGCCGGCGCGTTCGACGTCGGCGAGGTCGCCAGCTTCCAGCGCCAGGTCCTGACCGTCGCCGGCCGCGTCCTCACCACCGACATCGTCGACGGCATCCTCGCCCCGACGCTGGACTCGGTGCTCTCGCAGGGCAGCGCTGCCGTGGTGTCGATCGGCTTCCTGGTCGCCCTCTGGTCGGGCTCGCGCGCGGTCAACGTCTTCGTCGACACGATCACGATCATGTACGGCCTCGCCGGTCGGCGCGGCATCGTGCAGCAGCGCCTCCTCTCCTTCGTCTTCTACCTCGCGCTGATGCTGATCGGCGTCGTCCTGGTGCCGCTCGTGCTCGCCGGGCCCGGCCTGGTCAACCGGGTCCTGCCCGCCCGGCTGGAGTTCCTGGGCGGGCTCTACTGGCCCGTCGTGCTGCTCGCCAGCGGGCTCTTCCTGGCGGGGGTCTACAACCGCTCGATCCCGCTGCGCAGCCGCTGGCGCAGCGGGCTGCCCGGCGCCGGGCTGTCGCTGCTCATCTGGGTCCTCGGCAGCGTGCTGCTCCGGCTCGTGCTCAACGCCTCCGCGGGGTCGACCACGATCTACGGCCCGCTGGCCGCCCCGATCGCGGTGCTCATCTGGCTCTACGTCATGTCGCTCGCCGTCCTCGTCGGCGCCGCCTTCAACGCGGCGGTCGACGACGTCTGGCCCCGGCTGAGCGGCATCGACCACACCGAGGAGGACCGCGACCCCGGGACCCAGCCGGCCGAGCCGTCGGTCCCCGACCCGGCGCACGGCCGAGACCCAGAGTCCTGACCTCGGTCCGTACCAAGATGCGGACACGAGTCCCACGGAGTGAGATTTCGATTTGATCGGCGGCGGCGCGCGCCGGATCGTGTGATGGTGCGCGCCGCAGGGAGGTCCAGCCGTCGCCGGGAGCTCCCGGCCGCTGCTGCGACCGCGCCTATACGGCGGCGCACGAGGCTGACCCAGCGTCGGGTCGTGGACCTTCTCCGGACCGGCTCGATGATGTGTCGGGCGTGGACGCCCGGGCACTGACGCCCGGATCGACCTCACCCGAACCCCCTCCCCCACGTCGCCGCACGACGTCGCGGGCTGCCTCACGAAGGATCCGATGAACGTCGAGCCCGAAGCCACCAGCACCGTCGACGCGCCCGCCCGCCCGGCGCGCCCGGCTGCCGCCGCACCGCGTACGCCGCGCACCCGCAAGCCCCGCGGCGAGGGACAGTGGGCGCTCGGCTACCGCGAGCCGCTGAACCCCAACGAGCAGTCCAAGAAGGACGACAACCCGCTCAACGTGCGCGCCCGCATCGAGAACATCTACGCGCACGGCGGCTTCGCGTCGATCGACCCGGGCGACCTGCGCGGGCGCTTCCGCTGGTACGGCCTCTACACCCAGCGCAAGCCCGGGATCGACGGCGGCAAGACCGCCACGCTCGAGCCGCACGAGCTCGACGACGAGTACTTCATGCTCCGCGTCCGCATCGACGGCGGGGCGCTGACCAGCGAGCAGCTGCGCGTCATCGGCCAGATCTCGGTCGACTTCGCCCGCGGCACCGCAGACATCACCGACCGCCAGAACGTCCAGCTGCACTGGATCCGTGTCGAGGACGTGCCCGAGATCTGGCGTCGCCTCGAGGCCGTCGGCCTGGACACCACCGAGGCCTGCGGCGACTGCCCCCGCGTCGTGCTCGGCTCGCCCGTGGCCGGCATCGCCGCCGACGAGATCATCGACCCGACGCCGGCCATCCGCGAGATCCGCGACCGCTTCGTCGGCGACCCGCAGTACGCGAACCTGCCCCGCAAGTTCAAGACCGCGATCACCGGCCACCCGCTGCAGGACGTGGTCCCCGAGATCAACGACATCGCCTTCGTCGGCGTGGAGCACCCCGAGCACGGCCCCGGCTTCGACGTCTGGGTCGGCGGCGGGCTGTCGACCAACCCGATGCTCGCCCAGCGCCTCGGCGCCTGGGTGCCGCGCGAGGAGGTCGCCGAGGTCTGGGCCGGCGTCTGCGGCGTCTTCCGCGACTACGGCTACCGCCGCCTGCGCACCCGTGCCCGCATCAAGTTCCTCGTCGCCGACTGGGGCCCCGAGAAGTTCCGCGAGGTGCTCGAGAACGAGTACCTGCACCGCCCGATGCTCGACGGGCCCGCGCCCGCCACGCCGGAGCGCCCGGGCGACCACGTCGGCGTCAACGAGCAGAAGGACGGCAACTTATTCGTCGGGCTGGCCGCCAAGGCCGGCCGCGTCGACGGGCAGCGGCTCCTCGCCCTGGCCGACCTGGCCGAGGCGCACGGCTCGTACCGCCTGCGCACCACGCCGATGCAGAAGATCCTCGTGCTCGACGTCGCGCCCGACCAGGTCGACTCGCTCGTCGCCGGCGCCGAGGCGCTGGACCTGTCCGCGCGTCCCGACGCCTGGCGCCGCTCCGTGATGGCCTGCACGGGCATCGAGTTCTGCAAGCTGGCCATCGTCGAGACCAAGGCGCAGGCCGCCCGGCTCGTCGACGAGCTCGAGAGCCGCCTCGGCGCGATGGAGTCCCCCATCACCGTGCACCTCAACGGCTGCCCGAACTCGTGCGCCCGCATCCAGACCGCGGACATCGGCCTCAAGGGCCAGCTGGTCCCCGGGCCGGCGGGCGACCCGGTCGAGGGCTTCCAGGTGCACCTCGGCGGCGGGCTGGGCATGGACGCCGGCTTCGGGCGCAAGCTCCGCGGCCACAAGGTCACCGCGGCCGAGCTGCCCGACTACGTCGAGCGCCTGGCCAAGAGCTTCACCGCCGAGCGCCAGGAGGGCGAGCGGTTCGCGCAGTGGGTGGCGCGGGCCGACGAGTCGGTGCTGGCGTGAGCACCCCGCAGGACACCGAGACCTCTCCCACCGGGCACGCCCCGCGCGCCGAGCGGCAGTCGATCAACTACTGCCCGTACTGCTCGGAGGAGACGCTCTTCCCGCTCGAGGGCGGCGGCTGGGAATGCCGCTCCTGCCAGCGCGCGTTCGCCGTGACGTTCAAGGGGCTCTCTGCTGGACGTGGAGCCCCTGGTCACGGAGGTAACGCATGAGCACCCTGCTGGATCTGTCCGACCTGGCCGCGCAGGCCAGCCGCGAGCTCGAGGACGCCACGGCGCTCGAGATCATGACGTGGGCGCACGACGAGTTCGGCAGCGGGCTCGTCGTCACCTCCTCGTTGGCCGACACGGTGATGATCAGCCTGGCCGAGCGCGTGGCGCCGGGCATCGACGTCGTCTTCCTCGACACCGGCTACCACTTCGTCGAGACGATCGGCACCCGTGACGCCGTCAAGCTCGTCCACGACGTCAACCTCGTGAGCGTCACCCCCGAGCTCAGCGTCGCCGAGCAGGACGCCCGCTACGGCAAGGACCTGTTCCGGACCGACCCCGACGCCTGCTGCGGCATGCGCAAGGTCGCACCGCTCGGCCGCGCGCTGCAGCCGTACGCGGCGTGGGCCTCGGGCGTGCGCCGCGCGGACTCCGCCGCCCGGGCCAGCACGCCCGTCGTGGCGTGGGACCCGAAGCGCCGCCTGGTCAAGGTCTCCCCCATCGCCCGCTGGACCGACGAGGACGTCGAGGCCTACATCGAGGAGAACTCGCTGATGGTCAACCCGCTCCTCGAGGACGGCTACCCGTCCATCGGCTGCGAGCCGTGCACCGTCCGCGCCACCGGTCCCGACGCCCGCGCCGGGCGCTGGGCCGGGCTGGGCAAGTCCGAGTGCGGGATCCACCTATGAGGAGAGACTCGAGCACCCCTGAGGTGACCACCGGTCCGGGTTCTGCGAGCGCCAGCGAGCAATTCCCACCGGGGGGCGTGGGGGGTCGTCCCCCCACACTGCAGGGCGCGACCTTGTGGTTCACCGGTCTGCCCAGCGCGGGCAAGTCCACCGTCTCCCACGCGCTGGCCGACCGGCTGCGCGCCGAGGGCGTCGACGTCGAGGTGCTCGACGGCGACGAGGTGCGTCCGCACCTGTCGGCGGGGCTCGGCTTCACCCGGGCCGACCGCGACGTCAACGTACGCCGGATCGGCTGGGTCGCCCGCCTGCTCGCCTCCCACGGGACCGTCGTGCTCGTGCCCGTCATCGCCCCGTACGCCGACGCCCGCCAGACCGTGCGCGACGACCACGCGCAGCACGGCGTCGGCTTCGCCGAGGTCTTCGTCTCCACCTCCCTCGAGGTCGCCGAGCAGCGCGACGTCAAGGGTCTCTACGCCCGCGCCCGCCGCGGGGAGATCACCGGCATGACCGGCGTCGACGACCCGTACGAGCAGCCCGCCACCGCCGAGCTCGAGCTCGACACCGCCGTGCTCGACCTCGACACCTCGGTCGAGCGGGCGTACGCGCTGCTCGGCCAGACCCTCGACCGTCCCCTCGAGAGGACCCTCGCGTGAGCCCCGTCAACAGCCGCGCCCTGCGCCCGCTCAGCGAGCTGCAGGCGCTGGAGTCGGAGTCGATCCACATCTTCCGGGAGGTGGCGGCCACCTTCCGCCGCCCGGTGATGCTCTTCTCCGGCGGCAAGGACTCCGTCGTGATGCTGCACCTGGCGGCGAAGGCCTTCTGGCCGGCCCCGGTGCCCTTCGAGCTGCTGCACGTCGACACCGGGCACAACTTCCCCGAGGTGCTGACCTACCGCGACGAGGCCGGCGAGTTCTACGGCGCGACGGTCAAGGTCGCCTCGGTGCAGGACTACATCGACGACGGCCGGCTGCGCGAGCGCCCCGACGGCCAGCGCAACCCGCTGCAGACCGTCCCGCTGCTCGACGCGATCACCGACGGCCAGCACGACGCCGTGTTCGGCGGCGGCCGGCGCGACGAGGAACGCGCCCGGGCCAAGGAGCGCATCTTCAGCCTGCGCGACGAGTTCGGCCAGTGGGACCCGCGCAACCAGCGCCCCGAGCTCTGGTCGCTCTACAACGGCCGTCACCTGCCCGGGGAGCACGTCCGCGTCTTCCCGCTGTCGAACTGGACCGAGCTCGACGTCTGGGACTACATCGAGGCCGAGAAGATCGCGCTGCCCTCGATCTACTACGCCCACGAGCGCGAGGTCGCGCTGCGCGACGGGATGTGGGTGGCGATCACGCCGGTCACGCCCGTGAAGAAGGGCGAGGAGACCGCCGTCCGCTCGGTGCGCTACCGCACGGTCGGCGACATGTCCTGCACCGCGGCGGTGCTCTCGAGCGCCACCACGGTCGCCGACGTGATCACCGAGGTGGGGCTGAGCTCGCTCACCGAGCGCGGCGCCACCCGCGCCGACGACCGGCTCTCCGAGGCCGCCATGGAAGACCGCAAGCGAGAGGGCTACTTCTGATGACACCCACGCTCCAGGCCGAGCGCGAGGCGTCGCTGCAGGGACGCCGGACGCTGCTCCGGCTCGCCACCGCGGGCTCGGTGGACGACGGCAAGTCGACCCTCGTCGGGCGCCTGCTCTTCGACACGAACTCGGTGCTCACCGACACCCTCGACTCGATCGAGACGGCCAGCCGGCGCAAGGGGCTCGACCGCGCCGACCTCGCGCTGCTCACCGACGGACTGCGCGCCGAGCGCGAGCAGGGCATCACGATCGACGTGGCCTACCGCTACTTCGCGACGGCCGGACGCAAGTTCGTGCTCGCCGACTGCCCCGGGCACGTGCAGTACACGCGCAACACGGTCACGGGCGCCTCGACCGCGCACGTCATCGTGCTGCTCGTCGACGCCCGCAAGGGCGTGGTCGAGCAGACCCGTCGCCACCTCGCCGTGGCCGCGCTGCTGCGGGTGCCCCACGTGGTGCTCGCGGTGAACAAGATCGACCTCGCGGACTACTCCCAGGAGGTCTTCGACGCCATCGCCACCGACTTCGCGCTGCTGGCGCGGAGCCTCGGCGTGGCCGACAGCCACGCGATCCCGGTCTCGGCGCTCGAGGGCGACAACGTCGTGACCCGCTCGGCGCAGATGCCCTGGTACGACGGCCCGACGGTGCTCGGCTACCTCGAGGGCGTCGACGACACCTCGCTCGAGGTGGGCGAGGACTTCCGCTTCCCGGTGCAGCAGGTCGTGCGCCCCCAGTCGGCCGTGCTCGCGCCGTGGGCCGCGCAGGCACCCACGGTCGACGGCGACTACCGCGGCTACGCGGGCAAGGTCGTCTCCGGGCGCGTCACCGTCGGCGAGGAGGTGGTCGTGCTCCCGGGCGGCGGCCACGCCGTCGTCGAGGGCGTCGACACCCCGGACGGCCCGCTGGACCTCGCGGTCGCCGGCCAGTCCGTGGTGCTGCGCCTCGACCGCGACCTCGACGTCTCGCGCGGCGCGGTCCTGGCCTCGGCGTCGGCCCCGCCGGCGCCGACCCGCGAGCTCAGCGGCACCGTGTGCTGGCTGAGCGACCGGACGCTGCGGCGCGGCAGCCGCGTGCTGGTGCAGCACGGCACGTCGGTGACCAAGGCCGTCGTCAAGGTGATCGACGGCGTGCTCGACCTCGACTTCGAGTCCGGGTCCTACCCGACCTGGCACACCGCCGAGGCCCTCGGCCTCAACGACATCGGCCGCGTCCGGCTCTCGCTGGCCGCGCCGCTCCCGGTCGATCCCTACAAGGAGCACCGGGGCACCGGCTCGTTCGTCCTCGTCGACGAGGCGGACGGCTGGACGCTCGGGGCCGGCATGGCCGGGCCCACGAGCCTGCACACCCTCGACGTCGACGCTCAGGAACGGTGACCCGATGACCGCCCCCACCCTCGTCCTGCTCGGACCGGGCAGCCACGACCCCCGCACGCCGCAGATCAGCCGCAGGATCAGCGACGGGCTGCGCGAGCTCCGTCCGAACCTCGACGTCCACGCGGCCTACCTCGACGTCAACGGCCCGAGCGCCCACGACGTCGTCGCGCGCCTCGCCGCCGACGGCGTCGAGGAGGTCGTGCTCGTCCCCCTGCTCCTGTCCGACGCCTTCGGGGCCAAGGAGAAGGTGCCGACGCTCGTCGCCGAGCTCAACGCCGCGCACGAGGGCGTCCGGGTCGGGGCCTCGCGCCCGATCGGCCCGGAGGCCCAGCTGCTGTCCATCGTCGACCGCCGGCTGCGCGACGCGCTGCGGGCGCGCCACGTCGCCGAGCTCGACGGCCTGGTCTTCGCCGCGGCGGGCAGCGTCGACGTCCGCAGCAACGCGATCATCGCGCGCCGTGCCCGCCAGTGGGCGACCCACCACCGCCTGCCCTGCGTCACCGCCTACGCGACGGGCTCCGGCCCCAGCACGGCGGAGGCGGTGCGCACTCTGCGCGCCCAGGGCCGTCGCCACGTGGCCGTCGGCAGCTGGTACCTCTCCCCCGGCGTGCTGTGGACCGCCGAGGCCGAGGCCGCCCTGGAGGCCGGGGCGACGGCCGTGTCCGCGCCGATGGGCGGAGAGCCGGAGATCGTCGAGGTGGCGCTGACCCGCTACGTCGTCGCGGCGATGGAGCTCGTCGACGTCGACACCCCGGTGCCCTACGAGGTCGCGTCCTTCGATGAGGGCACATACGAGCCGGCGCCGTACGACGACACCTTCGACGTCGAAGTGGTCGAGCTGGAGGAGCTCGAGGCCCTGCCGCCGCGCCACCTCTCGGTCGTCAGCGCCTGAGACGGAGGAAGACCCCCACCGACCTGGTCGGTGGGGGTCTTCCTGTGCCTGGTGCCGGTCGGTCAGCCCTGCGCGCCGGCGGCGGGGCCGCTCAGCTCCTCCTCCGGGTCCGACTTCTCGTCGAGCACGTCGTCCAGGGCCTCACGGACGGCCTGGCGGGTGGCCAGGCGGACCGAGGCGGCCTGCTGGAGCTCGGCGGTGTCGGCGTCGGCGAGCCGACGGCGTTCGGTGCGCTCGGCCTCGAGGGCCTGGTCGCGGGCGTAGGTGATGCGCTCGAAGATGTCCACGTCAGAGGACCTTACGCACCGCCTGGCGCACACCGTGCACGACCTCGTCCGGGCCGAGGTCGAGCAGGCCGGCCACGCCCCGCTGCTGCTCGCCGTGGACGGCGCCGAGCACGATCAGGCTGCCGCTGAAGGCGGGGATGAGCCACTGGCAGACCTTGAGCTGGCGCTGCGCGCTGGCGAGCTCCGCGCTGCTCGTGCTGCCCGGGGTTACCGAACCCTCGGCGCCCTCGTCGGCGTGCTTGGCGACCTTGGCGCCCAGGACGCCCGAGTACGCCGTCACGCCGGCACCGGCCGCGGTGAGGATGATCTTGGCGACGTTGTTCGCGGTGGCGCCCGGCTGGCTGACCGATCGACGGCGGTTGGTGACGAGGAGGCCGATGCCGCCGATGGCGTGCACGCCGACCGCCGCGACCTGCCACGGGGTCCACTTCGCCCAGCCGATGCTCGAGAGCCGGAGGCGCTCGGTCGGGTCCTTGGCGGCGTCGGCGGAGCCGTTCACGCCGACCGCGCCCATCAGGGAGCCGCCGAACCAGGCGGCCGCGCCCAGGTCGTGCATCGAACGGATGAGGGTGTTGCGCTCTGCCATGGATCAGTCCTTCGGGGTCGAGAAGGGTCGTACGGCGTGCGTACGACGTCCGTCCTCCTGGTGGTACCCAGCCCGCGCGGGCCGAACCATCCGACACGCCGCCGAGCGGTCAGGAGGCGGTGACCCGCGCCTGCTCGGTCGTGACGTCGAAGTCCGCCGCCGGCCACTGCAGGTCCAGCCCGCGCAGGTGCTCGGCGAGCAGCTGGGCGACGGCCCAGTTGCGGTACCACTTGCGGTCGGCGGGGACGACGAACCACGGCGCGTGCTGGGTGCTGCAGCGCTCGAGCGCGGCCTCGTACGCCTGCGTGTACGCCGGCCAGAGCTCGCGCTCGTCGACGTCGCCCGGGTTGTACTTCCAGTACTTGGTCGGGTCGTCGAGGCGGGCGAGCAGCCGCTCCCTCTGCTCGTCGTGGGAGACGTGCAGGAAGCACTTGACCACCGTCGTGCCGGAGGCGACGAGCTGCTCCTCCCAGGCGTTGATCTCGTCGTAGCGCCCGGACCACTCGGCCTCGGGAACCAGGTCGCGCACCCGGACGATGAGCACGTCCTCGTAGTGCGACCGGTCGAAGACGCCGATCATCCCCGGTCCGGGCAGCGCGCGCTCGATGCGCCAGAGGAAGTGGTGCGCCAGCTCGGTCTTGGTCGGCGCCTTGAAGGAGGTGATGTCCACCCCCTGCGGGTCGACCATGCCGATCGCGTGCCGCACCACGCCGCCCTTGCCCGAGGTGTCCATGCCCTGCAGCACGAGCAGCACCTTGGGCGCGGTGTCCGGCGTCGAGCGACCGGTCGCGAAGAGCCGCTCCTGCTGCTCGTCCAGCTCGGGGCGCAGGTCGGCGGCGACCTCCTCGGCGTCGGCCTTGCCCCGGCCCGGAAACCCCGGGGTCGCGTCGGTCGGGATGCTCGCCAGGTCGACCGCGCCGGCCGGCAGCCGCAGCAGCTCGCTCAGCGGGCGCCGCTCCTGCTCCGGCGGGTCGGTCAGGTCGGGGTACTTCCGCGCGTGCTTGCCCGCGTGCTTGCCTGAGTGCTTCGACACGTGCTGATCATGCACCGTGCCAGGATGCCCGCGTGCACCTCCTCCACGACCGTCGCGGCACCCCTCCCGGCGAGCTCGACCAGGCCGGGCTCGTCGAGCTGCTGCGCTTCGGCGTCCCGCCCTCGGACGCCTGGCTCCGCACGAACTTCGTCACCACGGTCGACGGCTCGGTCACCGGTCCGGACGGCGCCTCGGGCAGCATCAGCCCCGGCAGCGACGCGCACCACTTCGCGCTGCACCGGGCGCTGTGCGACGCCGTCGTGGTCGCCGCCGGCACCGCGCGGGCGGAGGGCTACCGCGCGGTCGACCTGGCCGACTGGCAGCGCGACGTGCGCGCCGCCGAGGGGCTCGCCCCTCTCCCGACCCTCGTCGTGGTGAGCGCGAGCGCCGACCTGGACCCGCAGATCGCCACGCCCGCGGTCGGCGAGGGCGGCCCGGTCGTCGTCGCCACCACGACGGCGGCGCCGCCGGCGCGGCTCGAGGCGCTCAGGGCCGCGGGCGTCGAGGTCCTGCAGCGCGGCACCAAGTCGGTCGACCTCCGAGCCGTGCTCGACGACCTGGCCGGGCGCGGGCTGCCCCGGCTGCTCTGCGAGGGCGGACCGGCCCTGCACCGCGAGCTGCTCGCCCTCGGCCTCGTCGACGAGGTGCTGCTGACGCTGGCGCCCTCGGTCGTGGGCGGTGACGGTTCGCGGACCACGCGCGGCGCGGGCCTGGACGACCCGCTCGGCCTCGCGCTGGCGTACGTGCTGCGCGGCGACGACGACGCCCTGTTCACCAGCTACCGCACCCTCCCGGAAAAACCGGTCGGCCGCCTGGAGTGAGGCGTGCCAGGGTGGCGCCGTCGACCCCCCACGAGTCGTTCGCGGCCTGGTCGGGGTCGCACGTGCCGGTCTACCGGCTCCCGGGCTGAGGGAGCCCGACTCCGGGACCGGCCTCGACGACGAACCGCCGGAACCCCTCGGCCGCGGGCGCGAGCTCGCGGTCGGTGCGCCACGTCAGCCCGATCAGGCGCCGCGCCCCGGGCGTCGTGAGCCGCAGCCCCACCGTCCCCGAGTGGCCCGCGAACGCCTCCGGCAGGACGCCGACGCCGAGCCCCGCCGCCACGAGCCCCTCGATCGTGGCCAGGTCCTGGCTCTGGAACGAGATCCGCGGCGCGACGCCCGCCGCGCGCAGCAGGCCGTCCAGCAGCCGCCGGCTGCCGAACCCCGGCGGCGTCGTGATCAGCTCCTCCCCGCCCACCTCGGCCAGGTCGACCGCCGCGCGGTCGCGCCAGCGGTGCCCGGCCGGCACGACGAGGACGAGCCGCTCCTCCTGCAGCTGGTGCCAGCCGTACGGGCCCTCGGGCAGGTCGGAGACGACGGCCAGGTCGATCGCGGCCCGGTCGAAGTCGTCGGCGATCTCGTGGCCGGGCTCCTGGCGCAGCTCGACGCGGACCTGCGGCGCCCGGGCGTGGAACGCGCGCAGCAGCGACGGCACCAGCGACGTCGCCATCGAGTCGAGGAACGCCAGCCGGACGAGCCCGGTCGCCGGGTCGAGGAGGTGGGCGAGCTCGGTCAGCAGCCGGGCGTGGCGCTCCCCGATCTCGCGGGCCGCCTCGACGGCGAGCGCCCCCGCCGGCGTGGCCCGCACCCCGTCGGGCACCCGCTCGAAGAGCCGCGCCCCGAGCTCGGCCTCGCACCGGGCCAGCGCGCGGGACAGCGTCGGCTGCGAGGCGCCCAGGCTGTCGGCCGCCGCGGAGACGTGCTGATGGTCGGCCACGGCGACGAGCCGGGCGAGGTCGCGGAGCTCCACCGGGCGACCGTACGCCTCCTCATGCACGTCACGCATGCAGGAGAGCGCGTATCGACATTGGACGCATGACCGGGAGCGGACGAGAGTGGCGGTCGTGGCTGTGCTGACCCCGTCGTCCGCCCTCGAGGCGGGCGTCCGCCCCGGCACCCGGGCCTACCACCGGGTCGTGGTGGCGCTGTTCGCAGCCGGGGTCGCCACGTTCGCCCTGCTCTACAGCACGCAGGCGCTGCTGCCGCTCCTCGCCGCACGCTTCGGCGTGAGCGCCGGTGCGAGCGCGTGGTCGCTGTCGGTGACCACGCTCGGCCTGGCCGGGGCCCTGCTCGTCGTCGGCCCGCTGTCGGACCGCGTGGGGCGTACGAGGCTCATCCACGCCTCCGTCACGCTCGCCTCCGTCGTCGGCCTGGCGTGCGCGCTGGCACCCACCTGGCCCGCGCTGATCGGCCTCCGCCTGCTCGAGGGCGTGGCGCTGGCCGGCCTCCCCGCCGTGGCCACGGCGTACCTGCGCGAGGAGCTGCACCCGGGCAGCCAGGCGCGCGCGGTGGGCCTCTACGTCGCCGGCACCGCACTCGGTGGCATGGCCGGGCGGCTCCTCACCGGTGCGGTCGCCGAGCTCGCCGGCTGGCGCTGGGCCCTGGCGAGCGCCGCGCTCCTCGGGCTCGGCTGCGCCGCCGTCGTCCGCGTGCTGCTGCCCGCGTCGCGCGGGTTCACGGCCCGCCCAACCGGCCTGCGCAGCGCCCTCGGGACCGCCCGCGGCGCGCTGCACGACCGGGCCCTGCTCGCGCTCTTCGGCATCGGCGCGTGCGCGATGGGCGTGCTCACCGTGCTGCTGAACACCGTCGGCTTCCGGCTGGCCGGCGCGCCCTTCCACCTCGGGCTGACCGCGGCGAGCCTGGTCTTCTGCGTCTACCCGGTGGGCTCGGTGACGTCGGCGACGGCGGGCCGGCTCGCCGACCGCTACGGGCGTCGGACCGTCCTGCCGCTCGGCTGCGTCGTCGCCCTGGTCGGGGTGCTGCTCACGCTGCCCGCGTCGCTCCCCCTGCTCGTCGTCGGCCTCGCGCTCGTCGTCGCCGGTTTCTTCGCGGTGCACGGCGTGGCCAGCGGCTGGGTGCCGGTCCGGGCGCACGCGGGCGGCCTCGCCACCGGGCAGGCCGCATCGCTCTACCTGTTCGCCTACTACGTCGGCGCGTCGCTCTTCGGCGCCCTCGGCGGGCACACCTGGAACGTCGCCGGCTGGCCGGGCGTCGTCGTCCTCGCCGCCGGCCTCGTCGTCGTGCTCGGCGTGCTGGCCCTCGTGCTGCGCGGGACCCCGACGCTGCTCACGGACGCTCCCGCCCCGGCGCAGGGCGACGCTCAGCCGCGGACCAGCAGGTAGCCGGCGAGCACGACCCCGCAGCCGCCGACCAGGACCCGCAGCAGCCCCTCCGGCAGGCGCCGGGCGATCGACGGCCCGACCAGGCCGCCGAGGACCGCGCCCACCCCGAGCGGCAGGGCCGCCCGCCACACCACCGTCCCCAGCACGGCGAAGAGCACCGCCGGGAGCAGGTCGCTGACCACGAGGACGACGTTCTTGAGCCCGTTCGCCCGGTGCAGCACCGGCTCGACCGTCAGCGAGATCAGCGCGACGAGCAGGATCCCCGCTCCCGCCCCGAAGTAGCCGTTGTAGAGCGCGACGCCGGCGCCCGCCGCCCCCACCGCCACCGGCGGCAGCGGTCGGTCGCGGGCGCGTCGCCGAGCGGCGATCACCGGCTGGAGGAGGACCACGCCCGCGCCGGCGAGGACGAGGAACGGCACCAGCCGGTCGAACAGGCCCGTCGGGGTCGACACCAGCAGGACCGCGCCGGCCAGCGAGAGCCCGATGGTCCAGGGCAACCAGCGGCGCAGCGCACGGCCGTGGCCCGCGACGTCCGGGCCGGCCCGCAGCGCGGAGCTCGCGCCGCTGCCGACCAGGGCGACCGAGCTGGTGACGTTCGCCGCGAGCGGCGGCACCCCGACGGCGAGCAGCGCCGGGTAGGCGACGAGCGACGTCACCCCGCCCGCGGTGCCCGTGACCCCGGCGACGAGGCCGGCGCCGGCCAGGAACGCCGTGCCGAGCGCCCCGTCCACGGTCCTATCCTCTCCCCGCATGAGGAGCGTGCACTGCAGCGTGGTCGTCCGCCGCGGTCCCGACGAGGTGTACGCGTACGCCGCCGACCCGGACCACCTGCCGCGATGGGCCTCCGGGCTCGCGCGGAGCGAGGTCGCCCGCGACGGCGACGCCCTCGTGGTCGCCTCGCCGATGGGAGAGGTCCGGGTGCGCTTAGTGGCGCGCAACCCGTACGGCGTCCTCGACCACGAGGTCACGCTGCCGGACGGCTCGGTGACGCTGAACCCGTTCCGGGTGCTCGCGCACCCGGACGGCAGCGAGCTGCTGTTCACCGTCCGGCAGGGCGCGATGAGCGACGCCGAGCTGGCGCGCGACGTCGCGGCGGTCGAGGCCGACCTCGCGACGCTGCGCGACCTGCTCGAGCGCGGGGACCGGACGAGCGGCTAGCTCTCCTCGGCCATCGCTCGCAGCACCCACTGGTTGGTGCGCAGCCGGCGCGACTGGCGCAGCACGGTGACGATGGCGTCGGCGACGTCCTCGGGCGTGAGCACGTGCTCGAGCCACTCGTCGCCCTCGTTGCGCCCGGCACCGATGGCGAACTCCGTCGACACCGCGGCGGGGCAGATCGTCGTCACCCGGATGCCGTGCTCGCGCAGCTCGCGGTCCAGCGAACCCGCCAGCCCGACCTGCGCGAACTTCGTGCCGGCGTAGACCGCCTCCCAGGGTCCGCCGCGCAGCCCGGCCACCGAGCTCACGACGACCACGTCGCCGCCGGACTGCTCCCGGAACGTCGGCACCACGGCCCGCACGCTGAAGACGGTGCCGAGGAAGTTCGTCGCGTCCATCGTGCGGATCTCGTCGTCGGTCATGCTCATGATGCCGCCGTACGCGCCGATGCCCGCGTTCGCGACCAGGCTGTCGATCCGCCCGAAGCGCTCCTGCGCCGCAGCGACCATCGCCGCGTTCACGGCCGGGTCGGCGACGTCGCCGGCGATGGTCGCCACCGACTCCTCCCCCAGCTCGGCCACGAGCTCGTCGAGGCGCTCCTGACGGCGGCCGAGGAGCACGACACGCGCCCCCTCGCCGACCAGCGCCCGCGCGGTGGCGCGGCCGATCCCGGCCGTCGCCCCGGTGATCGCGACGACGGTGCCGCTGAGGTCGCGGTCGAGGCTCACGCGGCCGCTCCCGCGTCCGGCGCGGTGACGCCGTAGGGCTGGCCGGACCCGCGCGCCGCCCACAGCAGGCCTCGCTCGACGACGGTGCGGACGCTCGGGTGGTCCAGGACGTCGAGGCTGTGCCCCGGGGTCGCGACGAACACGCGACCCTCGCCCCACGCGCGGGTCCAGATGGCCGGCGAGGTGACCGGCCGGTTCCACGGGTCGCCGGGTCGCGCCTTCTGCGTGGTCGTGGCCAGCACGTCGCAGTAGTCGTCGAAGTTCACCCAGTACTGCTCGGAGTAGAGGTCGAAGTCCTCCAGGCCGGCCACGACCGGGTGCTCGGCGTGCTCGGGCAGGATCTCGACCCGGTAGTCGACGTAGTTGTCGCTCTGGTCGCCGGTCGGGTGCTCCGGGTCGCGTGCCGGGTGGCAGGCGAAGGACCCGCCGACGAGGTGCAGGTAGTCGCTGACGTTGCGGAACGAGTCGGCGATCCCGCCGTGCCAGCCGGCGAAGCCGGTCCCCGCCGCGATGGCCGCCCGGAGGCCGGCCACGGCCTCCTTGCTGGCCTCGCCCATCGTGTAGCACTGCACGACCAGGTCGGTCGCGGCCAGCGCCTCGGCGTCGGTGTAGACCTCCGGCGAGTCCTCGACGCGGACCTCGAAGCCCTGCTCGCGCAGGAACGGGATGAAGCGGTCGGTGGCCTCGACCGGCACGTGGCCGTCCCACCCGCCGCGCACGACGAGTGCGCGGCGGGCCGGGCCGGGGGTGGGGGTCGGGTCGGTGGACGCCTCGGGGGCGTGGTCGGGGGTGGTCATCAGACTCCTGTCCAGGTGGAACGGTCGGCCGCGCTGCGCTCGACGGCGTCGAGCACCCGCTGCACCGCGAGGGCGTCGGCGAAGGACGGACGCGGCTGCTCGCGCGCGGCGAGGTCGCGGGTCAGGTCGACGACCTGGTGCACGAACCCGTGCTCGTAGCCGAGGCCGTGGCCCGCGGGCCACCACGATCCCACGTACGGGTGGTCGGGCTCGGTGACGTAGACGCGGGTGAAGCCCTGCTCGCGCACGGGCTTGGTGCCGTCGAAGAAGTGCAGGACGTTCATGTCCTCGAAGTCGAAGGCGAGCGAGCCGTCGGTGCCGTTGACCTCGATGCGGATGGCGTTCTTGCGGCCGAGCGCGAAGCGGGTCGCCTCGAACTGGCCGACCGCGCCCCCGTCGAAGCGGGCCGTGAACCAGGCGGCGTCGTCCACGTCGACGGGGCCGCGCTCGGCCGACGCGTCGCCGCTGCCGCCGAGCCCGGAGGCCTCCCCGGCGACCGGCCGGCTGGTCACGAAGGTCTCGAGCAGCGCCGAGACGCCGGTGATCGACTGGCCGGTGATCCACTGCGTCGCGTCGATCAGGTGCGCGCCGATGTCGCCGAGCGCCCCGGAGCCGGCCAGCGCCTTGTCCATCCGCCAGGTCAACGGGGCGTCGGGGTCGGAGAGCCAGTCCTGGAGGTACTGCGCGCGCACCTGGCGGATCGTGCCCAGCCGGCCCTCGCCCACGAGCTGGCGGGCGAGCGTCAGGGCGGGCACGCGGCGGTAGGTGAACCCGCACATCGCGAACACCCCCCGCGCGCCCGCGGCCTCGGCCGCCTCGGTCATCTCCTCGGCCTCCGTCACGGAGTTGGCCAGCGGCTTCTCGCAGAGGACGTGCTTGCCCGCGGCCAGTGCGGCGAGGGCGATCTCGTGGTGGGTGTTGCCCGGGGTGCAGATGTCGACGAGGTCGACGTCGTCGCGCTCGAGGACCGCACGCCAGTCGGTCGCCGACTCCGCCCAGCCGAAGCGCTCGGCGGCGTGGGCCGCCCGGCCGGCGTCCCGGCCGACGACCACCTGCATGACCGGCGTCAGGGGCAGGTCGAAGAACCGGTGGGCGTTCCGCCACGCCTGCGAGTGGGCCGCGCCCATGAAGGCGTGACCGATCATCGCGACGCGCAGCGTCGGGCCGGAGGGGGTGGGAGAGCTCATCGGGTCGCTCCTGACGGTTCGGTGACGGGTCGTGGCGCGGTCGTCGCCGTCATGCTCACCACCGCCTTCACGAAGCCCTCCGGCTTCGCGACGGCCGTGGCGAACGCGTCGTCGACCTGCTCGAGCCCGAACCGGTGGGTGACCAGGGGCCCGAGGTCGAGGCGCCCGGCCGCGAGCAGCCGACCGGCGACGTCCATGCCGCGCATGATCGTCGCAGGCTCGCGGAAGTGCGCGTTGCGCAGGTCGTACGCCATCCAGTTCCAGTGACCCAGCGGCAGCGTCCGCGGGGTGCCGAGGTGGAAGCCGACGAGCACGACCTTGCCGCTCATCCGGGTCAGGTCGCCGACGGCGTCGAGACCGCCCTGCACGCCGGTGACCTCGAAGGTGACGTCCGCGCCGCGCCCGCCGGTGACCTCGCGGACGACGGCGGCCGCGTCCTCGCGGCGGGCGTCGACGGTGCGGGTCGCCCCGAGCCGTGCGGCCAGCGCGAGCACGTCCGGGCGGCGGTCGACGACGACGACCGAGCGGGCGCCGCGCAGCGCGACGAGCTGCTGCACGAGGCTGCCCATGAACCCCGCACCGATGATCACGACGTCGTCGGCCAGCCGGACGTCGGCGAGCTCGACGGCGTTGGCCGCGCAGGCGACGGGCTCGAGCAGGCCGAGGCCGACCGGGAAGGACCCGAGCGGGCGGCAGGAGGTCTCGGGGGCGCTGACCTGCTCCGCGTAGCCGGCCGACAGCGTCCAGACGGCGACGGGGTCGCCGACCGCGTACGCCGAGCCCGGGTCGGCGGCGGCGACGCGACCGCTGACCTCGTGCCCGATCCGCCGCGGCAGCTCGACGCCGCTGCCGCCCTCCCACTGGTCCAGCTCGGAGGCGCAGACCCCGCAGACCTCGACGTCGACCAGCAGCTCGCCGGGCGCCCGGACGGGTGCCTCGACCTCGATCACGGCGAACCGGCGGGGGGCGACGAGCTCGGCGAGCCTCACCGCCCGGACCCCGGGCCCGGGAGGACGACGACCGCGTACGGGCCGACCTCGGGCAGCAGCACGCTCAGGCGACCCTCGACCTCCGTCGCCGTCAGGGGCACCGGGGTGGCCCCCGGGACGACGAACTCGACCCGGCGCGAGGAGGTGTGCGGCAGGCGCACGTCGAGACGGACCTCGGTGAGCGTGCGGACCCGGTCCGCCTCGTCGTCGTGGTCGTAGCTCACCAGGTGCGCGGCGACCCGACCGTCCTCGAGCTGGTGCAGGTTCACGGCCAGCGGGGCGCTGCACCTGACCTGGGGCCCCTCGACCAGCTCGTCGACCAGGGCACCCGGCTCGGCGTGGACGAGCCCGGGGTGCGTACGCAGGCGGTCGCGGTCCGGGCCCTCGGCGTTCGTGCCGACCTCCCCGGTGGCCACGACGCGCCCGCCGGCGTCGAGGTGGGTCAGCAGGACCGACACCTGGTGCTCGGTCAGCCACCAGCAGCCGGGCAGGACGAGGGTGCCGTAGCGCCCCAGCTCGTCGGCGCTGGTGCGGTCACCGGCCAGCCCGCCGTCGGTGAGGAGCAGCACGTCGAAGGGCACGGACGCGTGGCTGAGCGTCTCGGTCACCCGGCGGAAGGGCACCTCGACGCTGTCGTCGCGGGCGTTGACGAGGTTGTCGCCGGAGTCGGCCTCGTTCACGACGTCGCGCATGCTGACCACGCTGTAGACCACGCCGACCTCGTTGGCGCTGACGGGCGAGCGCAGCGTCTCGGTCCCCGCGACGAAGTCCTGGACCTCGACGAGCAGGTCGTGCGGCGCCCAGAACGAGTCCTCGATGGTCGCCCCCATCCACGACCCGTACGGGACGCTCATGTTCGCTCCGAAGGCCGCGGCCTCGTAGAGGCTGAGCCGCAGCCGGTCGTGCCCGCGTCCCTGGGCGAGCGCCTCGATCAGCTCGGGCACGACGCCGCCGTACGGGTTCTCGACGACGACGACGTCGGAGACGCCGGCGTAGCGGCGGAAGGCGTCGACGTAGCGGTACCACTCCGGCTGGCGGTAGGTGGTGTTGCGCATCTCGGTGATGATCAGGTCGACCCCGTCGGCCAGCGGCAGGTAGTGCGGGTCGAGGTTGAAGAAGTTGCCGCTGACCAGCACCTCGCGGCCCTGGCTGCGCGCGTAGGCCTTCGCGTAGCGGGCGAGCTCGGCGAAGTGCGTGGCGATCGCGGCGCACTGGAAGGCGTAGTAGTGGTCGAAGAGCGGCGACTCGCGCTGCCGGTCGCGGAAGTCGAAGCCCTGCGCCCGCAGCCAGTCGCCGTAGTGGAACGTCGTGAGGTCGACCCCGGCGAGCTCCGCGGGCGTCTCCTCGAGGCCCTGCAGGTAGGTCCTGAGCTGCGCCATGCAGTCCTTGCAGAAGCACGCGCCGTACTGCATCGCGCCCAGCGGGAGCTCGGCCTCGTCGAGCTGGACCCCGTCGACGCCGGCGTCGACCTGGATCCGGATCACGGCCTTGAGGTACTCGCGCCAGACCGGGTTGTTCCGGTCCATGTAGAAGCACTGGTGCTCGCGGTCGGGGCACTCGACCCAGCGCGCGTGGCACGGCTGCTGGTCGATGTCGCGGGCGACGCACTCCTCGACCAGATCCGTGACCGGCTCCCCCAGGCTGTTGACCAGGCCCTCGGGGAAGTAGTGCTCGACCGGCTTCCAGAGCCTCGGGTAGCGGTTCGAGGAGAACTCCCGCAGGCCCATCCAGTCCCGGTGCCCCACGCCGCGGAGCTCGTTGAGCGCGAGGACCGTGGTCTCGTCGTCGTCCAGCTCGACGGGGAACTCCCAGCCCTGGGCCTCGAAGACGATCCCGAAGACCTTGATCCCCCGCGCCTGGCAGGCCGCCACGAACTCGGCGTCGTTGATCGTGCCGTAGAAGCGCGCCCGCGCGCCGGGGTCGCCGAACGCCTCCTCCTCCAGGTAGGGCAGCGCCAGCGAACCGCCGCCCATCGCCGCCCACACGAGCACCGTGGCCCGGTAGTCGACGAGGTCGTCGACCATCCGCAGCCGCCGCGGCGGCAGGCTGGGGTGGTAGCAGTGCTGCCCTGGGTACCAGGCGTCGAAGTAGACCCCACGCTCCACGGGTGCTGCGTCCTCTCGTGCGTACGTTCGTCGAGCTTGGTCACCGGACCCGTCCCCGCTCCTCGAGCAGGCAGCCCGCCACGCCCCCCTGAGCAGGGAGCGACCACGCTCGCTGTGCAGGGACCCGGCCACGCTCGCTGAGCCTGTCGAAGGGCACCCGGCACTCACCGAGGCCCTGGTCCGAAGCCGGCCACGCCCCCTGAGCCTGTCGAAGGGCACCGTGCACTCGGCCAGGCCCTTCGACGAGCTCAGGGGTCGTGGTCGAGCTGGTCGCCAGGCCCGGCCGCGCTCCCTGAGCCTGTCGAAGGGCACCGGGCACTCACCGAGGCCCTTCGACGAGCTCGAGGATCGGGGTCAGGCGTTCTCGTAGGTGTTGCCGGCCGAGTCCCTGCCGCGGGCGAGCCAGATCTTCCAGCCCGCGTTCTGCTCGACCGGCATCACGCGCACCGAGGCCGGGAAGTAGCGCATCGTGTAGCCGGTCCGGCGCACGGGCGAGGTGTTCGGCTTGGCGCCGTGCACGATCCGCCCGTCGTGCATCGAGAACTCGCCGCGCTCCAGCTCGAAGTCGACCGCCAGGCTCTCGTCGACGTCGGGGATCTGGGCGTGGAAGGTCTGCGTGCTCATGTCGGTCGGCACGTAGTTGTCGTGGAACCCGCCCTCGAGGTGGCTGCCCGGCACGACGCGCATGCAGCCGTTGCTCCGGTTGCTCGGGCCGAGAGCGAGCCAGACGGTGACGATCCCGTCGTACGCGGAGAGGCGGCCGTTCCAGAAGGCCGAGTCCTCGTGCCAGGGGGTGGCCCGGCCGGTGAACGGCTCCTTGGAGATGAAGTGGCTGGTCCACAGGGCGATGTCCGGCCCCACCAGCGGCTCGACCAGGTCGAGGACCTCGTCGGACAGCAGGAAGTCGAGCAGCCGCGGGTCGCGGAAGTGCGGTGTGTCGAGCTCGTCGGACAGCTTGGCGCCCTTGTCGGACAGGTGCTCGTCGAAGATGGACGCGAGCGTGTCGAGCCGCTCGGGCGAGAAGAGCTGCCGGTGCGGCAGCAGGTACCCGTTGCTGCGGAAGTCGGCGACGTCGGCGTCGGTCAGGGTGGCTGTCTGCGGCATGGGTGGTGCGGCCTTTCTTCTGGGTCGGCGCGAGGTCAGCGGGTGCCGAGGACGCGGACCAGCTCCGCGAAGAGGTCGAGGTCCTCGGCGAAGTCCTCGGGCGTGGTCTTGGGCGCCCTGCCCTCGACGACGCAGGCGTGGAAGTACTCCAGCTCGTGGGTGTACGGGTCCTTCAGGTGCGGACGGATCACCGTCTTCTTGAGCGCGTCCCCGCTCGTCTCGTCGATCGTGAGCGTCGTGGGCAGGTGGCGCACGTAGGGCGTGTCGTACTGGATCCGCAGCGAGGCCAGGTCGCCGTAGACCTCGAGGTGCGCGTCGAAGCGGAGCTGCTCGTCGACGCCGGTCTCGTACGACACGACGAAGCCCGGGTAGTCGAGCAGCGCGGCGATGTAGCCGCCCTGCTTCCACATCCGGGCGGCCGCGACGCCCGACGGGCGACCCAGCAGCTCGCGCATGGCCGAGAAGTCGTGGCTGCCCAGCCCGCAGAGCAGCCGGTACGCCCCGGCCAGCTCCCCCCCGACGTCACCGATCGCGTCCCGCACGAGGGCCGAGCCGCGGTCCCAGCGCTCGTGCATCTGCGCCTCGGTGAGGTCCGCGGGCCGCACGACGTACGACGTCTGGTCGACGATCAGCTGGTTGCGGCCGATGACGTCGTGGACCCGGGCGAAGTTCACCCCACCGAGGGTCGGCAGCAGCTCCTTCGCCTCGACGAACGCCGGGGCGAAGCGACGCATGTAGCCGACCATCACGGTCAGCCCCGTGCGGTCGCGGGTCTCGATGATCCGCTCGGCCTCCCGCGGCGAGAGGCACATGGGCTTCTCGACGAGGACGTGCAGGCCGTGCTCCATCGCGGTGACGACGCACTCGGCGTGGTACTCGTCGCTGTTCAGCACGAGCACCGCGTCGAGACCGCCGGCCTCGATCATCGCGGTCGCGGACAGGTAGGTCTGCGGGATGCCGAAGCGCGCCCCGACCTCCTTGACCAGGGTGGGCGAGATGTCGCAGCCGGCCTGCACGGAGAACAGCTCCGGCAGCGACTGCAGGACGGGGAGGTGGACCACCTGGGCCACCTCCCCCAGGCCGATGACGCCGACGTTGAGCACGCGGGTCCTTTCGTCGGGGGTGGGTCGGTTCACGAAGGGGTGGAGTCCGGCGGCGTTCAGCGGTGCCGCGGCAGGCGCCACAGCGGCTGGCGCCGCGGGGCGTCGGCGAGCGCGTGCCGCAGCGCCTCGTACGCGAGCTTGGGCTTCAGGCCCTCGTCGGCGTAGGGCAGCGGACGGCGCTCGGCACCGTCCTCGCGCGGGTAGTCCTCCTGCAGCCAGCTGTAGCGGTCCGACAGCCCGAAGGTCATCAGCGCCTTGACGTCGCGGTTGGGCAGGACGTTCTCGAGGTAGCGGGCGTAGCACTCGGCCACGGCCGCGTCGCGGGCGGTCGCGTCGGCCGGCAGACCGTCGTCGAGGACGTCCATCTCGGTGATCAGGATGTCGAGACCCAGGTCGGCGACCTTGGACAGGAACCGCCGGTACGACTTCGGGTCGAAGTCCGACAGGAAGTACTGCGCGTTCAGGTGGGCCTGGATGCCCAGCGCGTCGACCGGCACGCCGTCGCGACGCAGCCGCTTCAGCACGGTGAGCATCGCCTGCTGGCGGGCCTCGGGGTCGTCGCCGTACTCGTTGGTCGACTCGAAGCCGAACTCGTTGATCACCCGGACCGCGTGCCGGTCGTACTTCCTGGCGAGGCGGAAGGCCTTGGCGACGTAGCCGCTCCCGATCGTCTGGTACCAGGGCACGTCGGTGCGCAGACCGTCCTCCCCCTCGGGGTCGGTCACCTCGTTGGCCACGATCCACCCGGCGGTGCGGCCGCGGTAGCGCTTGACGAGGGCCTTCTCCACCCCGAAGAGCAGGTCGGAGGCGTCGTCGTGGCTCAGCTCGTAGAGCAGCGAGTCGCCGTCGGCGTTCTGCCAGCCCTCGCCGAAGCCCTCGTCCCACACGAGGTGCGCCGCGAAGACGAGCTGGTGGTCACGGCGGGCGCGGGCGAACAGCTTGTCGCCGAAGCTGAAGTCGAGCGGCGCGTCCGGGGTCGGCTTGAGCTGGTACCAGAGGAGGTCGTCCTCGGTGAAGAGGATCGCGGCCTGCCGGTCGACCAGGGCGCTGTACTCCTCGTCCTCGAAGAGCCGGCTGGTGTGCGAGGTGCCGTACGCGAGGCGCGCGTCCGCGGCGATCTTCCACAGCGGCGTCCGCGCCGCGTACGCCCGGGTGCGTGCGGTCGCCGCGAGCGAGGACGGGGCCGGGACGACCGGCGCCGCGGTGGCAGCAGGGGCCCCGGCGCCGAGGGCCAGGGTCAGCCCACCGGCGGCGGCACCGCCGAGCAGGAGGCGGCGCGACACGTGCGGGCCGGTGGCCTCGACCGTGTCGGGAACGTTGGCAGCATCAGCGATGCCAATCGATTTGGTGGTCATGGCCGGGAACACTAGCGGGCCCTCTCCGGGATGGGAAGAGGTTCGCCAACCGTGTCTGAGAAGTTCGCAAGAACGCCGTCTGCGAGCAGGGGCTCTGCGACGAACCTCAGAACGATCCCTGAGCCTGCCGAAGGGGCAGCACGCCCGCCCACGGGCCCGCAGCCACGCTCCCTGAGCCTGTCGAAGGGCAGCCGCGCCCAACGGAACCTTCGAGGCGGACCCGACAAGGACCCCTGAGCCTGTCGAAGGGCAGCCGCCCCCACGGAACCTTCGAGGCGGACCCGACAACGACCCCTGAGCCTGTCGAAGGGCAGCCCGCTAGCTACTCCCGCACTGGCTTCGACCGCGACCGCGACAGCGGCGGCAGGTCGGCGAACCGGCCCTCGATCAGCGCGATGCGCTTCGCACGGCTCCAGCCCTTGATCTGCCACTCCAAAGCGCATGCCTCGTCGACGCGCTCGGTCTCGTACGCCCAGACGAGCTCGACCGGCCGACGCGTCTCGGTGTAGCCCGACACGACACCCGCCGCGTGCTCGGCGAGGCGCTGCTCGAGGTTGCGGGTGCTGCCGACGTAGAAGGACCCGTCGGAGCAGCGGAGGATGTAGGTCCAGGCCATGGCCGGAGTGTCACTGCGACCAGCCGTCTGGGGCCGACTGCGTGCAGCTCGTGGTGGACGGTCAGTCACGAACGCATTCATGCTGTGGAAGACCGGCACGCGCGGCCACGACCCCTGGGCTCGTCGAAGGGCCACCGCGGCGTCACCGATCGCACCGACGCGACCACGACCCCTGAGCCCGTCGAAGGGCCAGCGAACGAGCCTTCTGCAGCGGCCGCGATCTCATCGCACTCCGCGGGCGCTCCGGCCATGCCCGAGCTGCCCTTCGACAAGCTCAGGGATCGTGGCCGGGACGCTGCCCGAGGATCGTGAGCGAGAACGCTGCCCGGGCCACCCTTCGACAAGCTCAGGGACCGTGGCCGGGACGCTGCCCGAGGATCGGAGGCGAGAACCCTGCCCGGGCCACCCTTCGACAAGCTCAGGGATCGTGGCCGGGACGCTGCCCGAGGATCGGAGGCGAGAACCCTGCCCGGGCCGCCCTTCGACAAGCTCAGGGATCGTGGCCGGGACGCTGCCCGAGGATCGCGGCCGGACGCTGCCCGAGGATCGGAGGCGAGAACGCCGCAAGGGCGGGGCCTCGGGCTCAGCTCGTCTCGCGCACGATCAAGCGGCAGGGCAGGGTCACGGTGCGGCGGGAGCCGGTGTGGCGGCCCAGCAGGCGGTCGAGGACGAGCTTGGCGGCGGACCAGCCGGTCTCGTACGCGGGGTTGGCGATCGTGGTGAGCGCCGGGCTGACCAGGGAGGCGGCCTCGATGTCGTCGAAGCCGACGATGCGCACGTCGTCGGGCACCCGAAGACCGAGCGAGCGCACCGCGTCGAGGGCGCCGATGGCGGTCAGGTCGTTGGCGCAGAAGACGGCGTCCGGGCGCTGCGGCAGCCTCATGAGCCGCAGCATCGCCTCGCGACCACCGACGCGGGTCCAGTCCCCGTGCACGCGCAGCTGCTGCGGGGCCTTCAGGCCGGCCGCCGCGAGGGCGGCCAGGTAGCCCTCCTCGCGCGAGTGGCCGAACGAGCGGGGGCCCTCGATGATGCCCACCCGCCGCGCGCCGCGGGCCACGAGGTGCTCGACCGCGGACTGCGAGGCCTCCTCGTCGGCGGCGAGCACCCGGTCGACGAGCGGGTGGTCGACGCTCTCCCCCAGGCTGACCGCGGGCACACCGGCCGCCACCGCCGCGGCGACGGCGTCGCCCTCGACGTCCACGGAGGTCATCACCAGGGCGTCGGCACCGCGGGCGACCATGTCGGCGACGTAGGACCGCTCGCGCTTGGTCGAGCCGTCGGTGTTGCAGACCCACGTGCCGTACTCGGCGCCGAGCGAGTCCACCAGACCACGCGTCAGCTGGCCGTAGTAGGGGTTGGTGATGTCGGGGACGACGACGCCGATCATCTGCGAGCTGCCGACCCGGAGGCTCCGGGCCAGCCGGCTCGGCCGGTAGCGCAGCTGCTGCACCGCCGCCTCGACCCGCTCGCGCGTGGACGCCGCGACGGGGCGCTTGCCCGTGAGGACGTGCGACACCGTCGTGGTGCTGACGCCGGAGACGCGGGCGACGTCGGAGATGGTCGCGCGGGTCGTGCCCTCGCCCGGTGCGGACGCGGCAGGATCGGCCTCGGTGGTCATGGCCCCCCCTTCGTCCTCGGCTGCTGGGCGCGTGACACCGTAGCGCGCAATCGATTACCGCACGGCGCAGCGAGCGCTGCCGGTGCGGCGTGTCATCCGAGGGAGGACGAGCGATGCTGCTCGAGGACGTCCGGACGGTGCTGGTCGTGGTCGCGCACTGCGACGACGCGGAGTGGATGTTCGGGGGGACCGTCGCCCGGCTGGTGGGTCAGGGTGCGGTGGTCGACTACGTCGTCACGACCGACGGCTCGAGCGGCGGCGTCGACCTGGACGTGAGCGACGCCGAGCTCGCCGCCACCCGCGCCCACGAGCAGCGCGAGGCGGCGAGGGTCCTGGGCGTCCGCGACGTCACGTTCCTCGGCTTCCACAACGACGAGCTGACCGTCACGGTCGCCCTCAAGCGCGCGATCGTACGCGAGATCCGCCGCACGCGGCCCGACCTCGTGCTGACGTTGACGCCCTACCGGGCGATGGACGCACCGATGGGCTGGAACCACGCCGACCACATCGCCACCGGCGAAGCGACGTTGCAGGCGGTCTACCCGGAGGCCCTGATGCCCAGGATCCACCCCGGGCTGCTCGACGAGGGCCTGGAGCCGCACGAGGCCGACGAGGTCTGGGTGCCGGCGCTGGCCGACGCCGACCGCTACGTCGACGTCAGCGCGGTCGTCGAGACCAAGATGGACGCGGTCTGGTGCCACCGGAGCCAGAACGGCGAGGCGAACGGGGACCGGGGCTGGATGTTCGCCCACCACATCGCACCGCCGATGGTCGAGGCCGGCGACCGGATCGGGGTCCGCCACGCCGAGCGGTTCCGGCGCGTACGCGTCCGCGGCTGACCGCTCGGTGCGCGTCACCGTCGGGTCACGACACCGACCCGAACCTTGACACCTCAGGGTGGCGTGTAGCAGTCTCCCAGCCATCCCTTAGCCAATCGATTTGGGCGGACGTGGTCCTGCCCGTCCTCGGAAAGGCGGTTCGATGAAGAACCCCAGGTTGCGCCGGACGATCTCCCTTCTCGCGGCGGGCAGCGCGCTCACCCTCGCGGCCGCCTGCGGAGGGGGTGGCAGCCCCTCCACGGAGGGCGCGGCACCCAGCACCGCCCAGGGTCCGGTGGCCGAGCCGACCGAGCCGGTGACCATCACGTTCTCCTCGTGGGTCGGCCAGGACAAGGGCATGAAGGCGCTCTACGCCAAGTTCAAGACCGAGCACCCGAACATCACGGTGGAGTTCCAGGACGTGCCGGCCGAGGAATCGGAGAAGAAGCTCACGACCCAGGTGGCGGGCGGCAACCCGCCCGACGCCGCGTACCTCGACGCCAGCAACATCGCGACCTTCGCCCCGCGCAAGGCGCTGGTGGACCTCGAGTCGTACATGGCCCGGAGCGAGACGAGCAAGCCCGACGACTACGTCCCGGCCTTCCGGGCCCAGGCGACCGTCGACGGCAAGATGTACGGCCTGCCCTTCGACGGCGAGTCCACCGGCCTCTACTACCGCAAGGACCTCTTCGAGGCCGCCGGCATCACCGAGCCGCCGAAGACCTGGGACGAGTTCACCGCGGCCGCGCAGAAGCTGACCGACCCGGCCAAGAAGCAGTACGGCTTCCAGGTCTTCGCGCCCGAGGCCGAGTACTACTTCTACCCCTGGCTCTGGCAGAACGGCGGCGAGCTGCTCAGCGCCGACGAGAAGACGTTCCTGATGAACAACGACGCCGGCAAGGCGGCCGCCGACTACTACGTCGGCCTGGCGAAGTACTCCTCGCCCGACTACCTGAACTCCAACTCCTACGACGCGCGCATCGGCTTTGCCCAGGGCCAGATCGGCATGTACATGGCGGGCTCCTGGTTCGCCGGGACGCTGAACGACGAGTTCCCCAAGATCGAGGACAAGTGGGCGACGGCTCCGCTGCCCAGCGGCACCGCCGGCTGCAAGACCACGATCGCCGGGGACGCGCTGGTGATGTTCGCCCAGGGCAAGAAGCAGGACGCCGCCTGGAAGTGGATCGAGTTCCTGAACGAGCCCGAGAACATGGCCACCTGGACGTACAAGTCCACGGGCACGCTGCTCCCTCCGCGCACGTCCCTGCTCGACTCCCCCGAGCTGGTCCAGGAGAAGCCGGTGCTGAAGGGCTTCGCCGACCTGATGAAGTGCGGCGTCAACTACAACATCGCCAACAAGAACTGGCCCCGCGTCACCGAGGAGCTCAACACCGAGCTCGGCAACTCGATGTTCGGCAAGCTCACCCCGGCCGAGGCCCTCGACAGCACCGCCTCGACGTTCGACCGGCTCGGGTCGCGTTGACCACCTACCCCTCCTCCGCGCGGAGCCTCCGCGCGGAGGGGCGGGAGGTCACGCCTCCGGAGCGTCCGAAGAAGTCCGTCTGGTGGCGGGCCCGGCGCAGCTGGAGCGCGTACGCCTTCCTGTCGGTGCCGCTGCTGCTCTTCATGGTCTTCACCGTGTTCGCGCTGGTCTTCGCCTTCTACCTGACCTTCCACGAGTGGAACGCCCTCGAGCCGGAGACGCCCTTCGTCGGGCTGCGCAACTACGACGACATGATCCACGACGAGGCGTTCCGCGGCGCGATCGTCAACACCTTCTACTTCACGGCGGTGTCGGTCCCGATCACCATGGCCATCGGCCTGCTCGTCGCGCTGCTGCTGAACCTGCCGCTGCGCGGCCGCGGCTTCCTGCGCACGCTCTACTTCCTGCCGGTCGTGACCCCGTTCGTGGTCGTGGCGATCTTGTGGAAGTGGCTCTACAACGGTGACTTCGGGCTGTTCAACTACTACCTGCTCAAGAGCACGATCATCGACAAGCCGCTGCTGTTCCTCTCCGACCAGCAGCTCGCGATGCCGGCGGTGATCCTGATGAGCATCTGGTCGGGCGTCGGCTTCTCCATGGTCATCTACCTGGCCGCGCTGCAGGCGATCCCCGAGGACCTGTACGAGGCGGCGAAGGTCGACGGTGCCGGCGGCTTCTCCCGGCTGATCCACATCACGGTGCCGATGCTGCGTCCGACGACGCTCTTCCTCGCGGTGATCGGCATCATCGGCGCGTTCCAGGTCTTCACCCAAATCTTCGTCATGACCAGTGGCGGCCCGGCTGAGAAGACGACGACCGTCGTGTTCTTCATCTACCAGGCGGCCTTCAAGTTCTACGAGTTCGGCTACGCGAGCACCCTCTCGTTCGGGCTGCTGGCGATCCTGCTGATCTTCACCGTCATCCAGCTGCGGATCTACCGGAAGGGGGACGCGTGAGCGGCTTCGCCGAGCGGAGGAGGACGGCTCGCGCGCCGCGCGCCGTGCGGGAGGTCGTCCCGGACCCCGGCACGCCCAGCACGGTCGCGGACGAGCGCGAGGCGGTCGCGCCGGAGGCCACCGAGGCGGTCTTCGTCAACGCCGACGTCACCGTCCCGCCCCGCAAGAAGCGGCGCTCGCGCTGGTACTGGCTCGCCTACGTCATCCTCGTGCCGACGGCGATCCTCTTCGTCGCGCCGTTCGCGTGGCTGATCAGCGCGTCCTTCCAGAACATCGGCGACATCTTCTCCTGGCCGCCGCACTGGATCCCGGAGAACCCGAGCAGCTCGGGCTACCAGAAGTTCCTCGGCGTGGGGCCGCTCAAGGGCGACGAGAGCCCGCAGGCGTGGCGCTGGTTCCTGAACAGCGCGTTCGTCGCCTGCTCGGTGACGGTGCTGCAGCTGTTCTTCAACTCGCTGGCGGCGTACGTCTTCGCCAAGCGCGAGTTCCCGGGCAAGAACGTGATCTTCCTGCTCTTCCTGGCCACGATGATGATCCCCGGGCAGATCACGCTGATCCCCAACTACCTGGTGATCAAGCACATCCCGCTGTTCGGCGGCAACAACATCCTCGGGCAGGGCGGCTCGGGCTGGCTCGACTCCTACTGGGGCCTGATCATGCCCGGGGTGGTCAGCGCGTTCGGGATCTTTCTGCTGCGGCAGTACATGGTCTCGATCCCCGACGAGCTGCTCGACGCGGCACGGATCGACGGCGCGAACGAGTTCTCGATCTACTTCCGCGTGGTGCTGCCGCTGTGCGGGCCCGCGCTGGCGGCGACGGGGATCTTCACCTTCCAGGGCGCCTGGGAGGACTTTTTCTGGCCGCTGATCATCGTCAGCAGCCCGGACAAGTACACGGCCCCGCTGGGGCTCGCCCTGTTCGTGGTCGAGAAGCGCACCCAGTGGGACGTGCTCTTCTCCGGCTCGGTGATCGCCACGCTGCCGATGATCATCGTGTTCATCATCTTCCAGCGCCGCTTCATCCAGGGGATCTCGGTGAGCGGGCTCAAGGGATGATCGCCGGGTGAGCCCGGTGCGCGAGGAGTGGGTACGGCGGCTGGTCGAGGACGCGGGCGGGGTGCTCGCGCTCGAGCCGGCGTGGGTGGCCCGGTCGTTCCTCCCACCGGGACGCCGGCTCGGTCTGGCCGAGGACGCGTACGACCTCGGGGTTCGGGGTGCGGTCTGCGAGCGCTGGCTCGCGTCCACGACGCCGGCGGACAACGCGGTGCCGCACCCCGACGAGGGGCTCTCCGCGCTCCGGACGCCGGACGGCAGGCACCTGCTGCTCGCCGACCTCGTCCGGGAGCAGCCGGCCCTCGTGCTGGGCGAGGAGTACGCGGCCACCCACCCCGCCGGCCTCGGGCGGCTGGCCAAGATCTTCGACTACGCAGCCCGGCTGCCCTTCCACGTGCACCCGGCTCAGGAGTACGCCGCCCGCGTGGGCCGGCACCAGAAGGACGAGGCGTACCACTTCCTGCCCGGCGCCGACCAGGGCGCGCACCCGGAGACGTTCCTGGGCGTGCAGCCCCACGTCGCCCGCGGTCCGCGGGAGGAGGCACTGCTCCCCCACCTCGTCGCCTGGGACTCCGACCTGGTGCTGACCACCAGCCAGGCCTACCTGCAGGTGCCCGGCGAGGGCTTCATGGTGCCCTCCGGGGTCCTGCACGGGCCCGGTACCGCGCTCACGCTCGAGCTCCAGGAGGACTCCGACGTGCTGTCGATGTTCCAGGCCCTCAACGCCGGCAAGATCATCGACAAGGACCAGCTGCTCTACAAGGACGTCGCCCCCGTCGACCGCGAGGCGTGGGCCGAGCGCGCGCCGCTGGCCTTCGTCGACTGGGCGCGCAACGGCGACCCCGACCTCTTCGCCCGCGCCCACCTCCGGCCGCTCCCGCACCCGGCCTCCACCCCCGAAGCCCGGCGCGACTGGGTCTTCCACGGCAGCACGCGCTTCAGCGGGCAGCGCCTGGTGCTCGCGCCGGGCGCGGCCACGACCGTGGTCGAGCCCGGCGCCTACAGCGTCTTCGCCTGGACCGGGAGCGCTACCTGGGGCGGGGTCGAGCTCGCGGGGGGCCGTCCGGGCGAGGACGAGGCCCTGGTGGTCCACGCCGCCGCGACCCGGGGCACCGAGGTCCGCAGCACCGGGACGGAGCCGTTCACGGCGTACGTGTTCTCGGGTCCCAACCTCCACCCCGAGGCCGCCCTCCTCGCACCGGGCTGGGCCGGGTGAGGGACCCGCGCCTGGTCGCCCTCGACACCGACCTCGCGATGGGAGCGCCGGGCAGCGACATCGACGACGGCTTCGCGCTGGCGCTCGCCCTCGGCGATCCCGGGATCGACCTGCGTCTCGTCACGACGGTCAACGGCAACACCGACGTCGCCACGGCCACGACGCTCACCCTCGAGCTGCTCGACCGGATGGGACGCCCCGAGGTGGAGGTCCGCGCGGGTGCGACCCGTCCGCTGCTCGAGCCGGCCCGCCGGCAGGGCGCCCTGCCGCCCGGTGTCGAGTTGCGCTCGACCCCGCCGCACGCCTCCGTCGCGCTCGCCGAGCTGGTGCGCGCGCACCCCGGCGAGGTCACCGTCGTCGCCGTCGGGCCGCTGACCAACGTGGCCCTCGCCATGCTCCTCGACCCCGGCTTCGCGGCCGGCCTCGGCGCGCTGGTGGTCATGGGCGGGGTCTTCACGCAGACGACCGGCTCCGGGCGGATGCCCGGCGAGTTCAACGTCTGGGTGGACCCTGCGGCCGCCCGGGTCGTGCTGCAGAGCGCTGTCGTCGCGACCTGGGTCGGCCTCGACGTCACCCGCCAGGTCCGCGTCGAGCGGAGCCACGCCGAGGCGATGGCCGCGGACCCGCACGCCTTCACCTCCTTCGCGGGCCGGGCGACGACCGCGTGGATCGACCACCTGGCCGCCACCGAGGACCCGGGCACGACGTCCTGCCCGCTCCACGACCCGCTCGCCGTCGCCGCGGTGACGCAGCCCGACCTGCTCGGGCTGAGGGGCGCGCACCTCGAGGTCCAGCTGGAGGGCCCGGCCCGCGGGGTCCTCGTCGCCGACCTCGGGGTGGGTCCGGACGACCCGGAGGTCAACGCCCGGATCGCCACGCGCGTGGACGCACCGGCCTTCGCCGCCCATCTCGCCGCCTGCCTGCGCAGGCTCTGACCCGACCGTCCAGGAGGACCGCGACATGCAGGAGCAGCTCCGCAGGACCGCGCCCGACGGGTCCGCACCGGTCCGCCTGGCCGTCGTCGGCGCCGGGTCGCGCGGCATGACGTACGCCCGGGAGGGCCTGCTGTCCGGCCGGTCGGTCGTCACCGCGGTCGCCGAACCCCGCGCGGACCGCCGGGCGGCGGCGGCCGCCGAGCTCGGCGTCCCGGACCACCGGGCCGTGGCCGACTGGCGCGACCTGCTCGCCCTGCCCGACCTCGACGTCGACGCCGTGGTCGTCGCCACGCCGGACCGCCAGCACACCGAGCCCGCGCTGGCCTTTCTCGACCGCGGGCTCCCCCTGCTGCTCGAGAAGCCGATGGCCCCGACCGAGGAGGAGGCGGCCCGGATCGTCACGGCCGCCGAGCGCGCCGGGGTGATCGTCTGCGTCGCGCACGTGCTGCGCTACTCGCCGTACACGCAGACGGTGAAGGACGTCCTCGCCAGCGGGGCGATCGGCGACGTCGTCAGCGTCGAGCACCTCGAGCCGGTCGGCTGGTGGCACCAGGCGCACTCCTACGTGCGTGGGAGCTGGCGCCGGGAGGACACCTCGAGCCCGATGCTGCTGGCGAAGTGCTGCCACGACGTCGACTGGCTCTGCGACGTGGTCGGCGCTCCGGCGACGCGGGTGTCGTCGTTCGGCAGCCTGACGCACTTCCGTCCGGAGAACCGGCCCGAGGGAGCCGGGGAACGGTGCCTCTCGTGCGCGGTCGAGCCGGGCTGCCCCTACTCGGCTCGGAAGATCTACCTCGACCACGTGCACGAGGAGGCGGCGCGGCGCTGGCCGCTGTCGGTCCTGGCCCTCGACGTGACCGAGGAGTCGGTCACCCGCGCGCTGGAGGAGGGCCCGTACGGGCGCTGCGTGTACGCCTGCGACAACGACGTGGTCGACCACCAGGTGGTGAACATCGAGTACGCCGGGGGCGTGACCGCCTCGCTCACGATGACGGCCTTCACCCCGATGGGGTTCCGGCGCACCCGCGTCTTCGGCACGCGCGGGACGCTGGAGGGCGACGGCTACACGGTGTCGGTGTTCGAGTTCCTGACCGGCCGCACGACGACGACGCAGGTCGTCGACCCGACCGACCCGTTGGCCGGCGAGGGCCACCTCGGTGCGGACGCGGCGCTGACCCGGAGCTTCCTCGCCGCCGTCGCCGCCGACGACCCCGGCCTGGTGCTCACCTCGCCGCGGACCAGCCTGCACACCCACGCGACGGTCTGGGCCGCCGAGCGCGCGCGCCACCGGGGCACCGTCGAGCAGGTGCCGTCGTGAGAACTCGCCTCCTCCGGCCCGCCCCTCGACCTCCGGTGGGCGCCGCTCGTGCCGGAAGCACCTCGCCCGCCCTGCCTCTGCGGCGGCCCGAACGCCCGAGGTCACCCGTCCTGGGCTCGTGAACCGCCCCGGTCGGGCGTGCGTAGCACCACCTGCCCGTCAACGCACGTGACCTCGAACGTCCGCAAGCCGACCCGGCGCGGCTCGAGCAGCGACCGGCCGGTCTCCAGGTCGAACTCCCAGCCGTGCCACGGGCAACGCAGGACCCGCTCGTGGCGGCCGTACACGAGCTCACCCGGGGCGGACGCGACGAGGGTCCCGCCGACCGACCCTGCGCACATCGGCGCCCCCATGTGAGGGCAGCGTCCGCTGACCGCGAAGAGCTCGTCGCCGACGCTCAGGACGACGACCGGGCGCCCGTCGACGTCGACGACGCGCGACCCCTCGCGCCGCAGCTCCTCGAGCGACCCCACGTGCCGTTCCATCCGTCGACCCCTCGCTTGAGCATCGTTGCGCAAATCGATTTGCGCGATAGCCTGCCGGACATCGACCGTCTCCGCAACGACGAGGAGGACCCGTGTCCACCACGCTGCCCGTCCCCACCGCTGATCCCACCACCGAACCCACCACCGACCCGGCCGCCGACCCGGCCGCCGACGGATCCACCACCTACCGACTCGTCGACTGCGACGTGCACCCGATCATGGCCGAGGGCATGGCCTCGCTCCGGCCGCACCTGAGCGCCGCGGGCGCCCGCCGCCTCGGGCTCGACGAGCGGCGCTCGCTCACCGCGAGCGGTCACCACGAGGTCGTCTCGGTGCCGCGCAACACCCTGTTCGTCAACCAGGCCGGCGTGCTGCGCGCCGACGCGGCCTCGCCCGAGGGCGCCGCCCCGGCGCCGACCCGTCCCACACGGCCCACCAGCTGCTCGACGGGCTCGGCGTCGACCGGGCCGTCCTCATCGGCGGCGAGGTGCTCGGCCTGGGGGCCATGCCCGACCCGGACAACGCCGCGCTGATCGCCGCCGCGTACAACGACTGGCTCGCCACGACGTGGCTCTCCGCCGACGACCGCTACCGCGGGACGATCACCGTCGGCGCCCGCGACCCCGAGCGGGCCGCAGCCGAGATCCGTCGCTGCGCGGCCGACGAGCGCTTCGTCGCCGTGCTGCTGCCCATGACCGACGTGCTGCTCGGCGACCGGCACTTCTACCCCGTCTACGCCGCGGCCGCCGAGGCCGGGCTGCCGGTGACGCTCCACCCCAATTCGGGCGAGGGCATCTTCCGCACCTCGCCGGCCTGGGCGGGCGGCAGCCCCACCTACTACGTCGAGTGGCACACCGGTCTGTCGCAGGTGTTCGCCGCCAACGTCGTGAGCCTCGTGTGCCACGGGGTGTTCGAGCGCTTCCCCGCGCTCAAGGTCGTCGTCACCGAGGGCGGCATCGGCTGGCTGCCCGACGTCATGTGGCGCCTGGACAAGAACGTCCGCGGCCTGCGCGACGAGGTGCCCTGGCTGCGCCGGCTGCCGAGCGAGTACATCGTCGACCACGTGCGCTTCACGACCCAGCCGATGCCGGAGCCGGCCCGCCGCGCGCACCTGCACACGCTCTGCGAGGTCGTGCACGCGGAGCGCACGCTGATGTTCAGCTCCGACTACCCGCACTGGGACTTCGACGACCCCAAGCACGCGCTGACGACCCTGCCGGCGACGGTCCGCGACCGCGTCCGCGCGGCCAACGCGGTGGAGACGTACGGTCCCCGGCTCTGAGACGACCGCTACTCGGCCGGCGCCGCGCGCAGGAGGCGGACCTCCTCCAGGTCGATCCGGTCGAGGACCTGGCGCAGCACGATGTCGTCGATGGAGCGGTCGTCGCGCAGCTGCAGCAGTGCGCTGCGCTTGCGCGCGACCAGCGCGAGCCGGAGCGCCGTGTACTGGTCGTCGTGGCGGACGACCGGGTCCTCCGCGGCGCCGTCGGCGGCGAGGAGCCGGCGCTGCTTGTCGATCTCGTGACGGACCCGGTCGACCACGGGCTGGTCGGTGCCCAGCTCGGCCGCGGTCTCGGTCACGGCCTCGTACGCCGCCTCGGTCGTGCGCACCTCGGCGAGGTGACGCTCCTCGGCCACGGAGCTGTCCGGCGCGAGCCGGGCGAAGCGCACCACGGCCGGCAGCGCGAGCGCCTGGAGCAGGGTCAGCACGATGACGCCGCTCGTCACCACGACGATCAGGTCGCGGCCGGGGAACGGCGAGCCGTCGTCCAGCTGGTGAGGGACGGCCAGGGCGGCGGCCAGCGACACCGCTCCCCGGAACCCCGTCGCGGCGTTGACGGTGCGCTGGCGGGCGCCGACCCGGCGCGCCCGCTGCGACGGGCGCCGGTCGACCAGGCGGATGAGGTAGGGGGTCGTGTAGAGCCAGGCCCAGCGCGTCGCGATCACCACCGCGGTCACCGCGAGCACGAACACGACGGCCGTGCCGGCTGCGGAGCGCGGCAGCGTCCGCACCGCCGCGTGCGCCTCCTGCCCGACCAGGACGAACAGGACGCTGCTGAGGACGGTCGTGGCGAGCGCCCAGAAGGCGGTCGTCTGCTGCCGGGTGACGGCGCCCGTCACCCGGGGGGCGAGCTGGCTCATCAGCAGCCCGCAGACGACGACGGCCAGCACGCCCGACGCGTGGACCGACTCGGCGAGCAGGAAGGCGGCGAAGGGTGTGACCATGATCGCGATGTTCTCCAGCACCGGGTCGTCCAGGCGCCGCCGCAGCTGCCAGGAGACCAGGCCGACCAGCACCCCGGCCAGCGCACCACCGACGTAGGAGAGGACCAGCAGCCACGTGACGTGCAGCGCCGTGAGGTGCTCGGTGCCCACGGTCACGCCGACGGCCAGCCCGTAGATGACCAGGGCCGTGCCGTCGTTGACCAGGCTCTCCGCGCGCAGGACGGTAACCGTCCGTCGCGGCAGGGCGCGGGCGAGCACGCCCACCGCGGTCGCGTCCGTGGGGGCGATGGCGCCGCCGAGCACCCAGGCCGGGCCCCAGGGCAGGCCGAGCAGGTGGGCCACCGTCGCGACCGCGCCGGCCGTGGCCACCACGAGCCCGGTGCTCGCGAGCACCACCACGCGCAGGTTGCTGCGGATCTCGCGGAGCGACGTCGTGAGGCTCTCCCAGTAGAGGAGCGCGGGCAGGAAGAGCAGCAGCACGACCTCCGGCGGCAGCTGCACCTCCCCCAGCCCGGGCACGAAGCCGATCAGCACGCCCGCGAGGACGAGCACCAGCGCGGGCGCGATCGGGAACCGTCCGGCCAGCAGGCCGCCCGTCAGGAGCGCCACCCCCAGCACCACGACCATCTCGAGACCCAGCACGCGCGGCATCCTCCCCGGAAGTTCGTCGCGCCGCAGTCTCGCGCAGGAGGGGGACCGCGTCGACGGCCGCCCGCGCGGACCAGGTCAGGCCCCCGCCCCGGGCACTCCTACTCCTGGCCGACGTCCTCGTCCCGGTGCTCCCGCAGGTCCTGGACGTCGAACCGCCCCTGGTAGCGCGCGGCGAGCTGACGGACGACCTGCACCACCCGGTCGGTACCGACGCCGGCCGTGGCGACCTCGAAGTCGACGCGGACGACCTGGAGCGACCCCGCGTCGACCGCGAGCTCACCCGGCGGCTCGTAGCCGGGCACCAGCCCCTCCTCCCGCAGGCGCAGCGCCAGCAGGCGGACGAAGGCGGCGGGCCCGACGAAGGCGAAGGTCACAGCGGTGCTCATGCAGCCATGGTCGGGCTCGGGCGGACGAGCCCGCGGTCACCCCTGGTCCAAACCCTCGCTCTCCCGGGTCTCGGCGGTCATGCGGCTGGGCTGCACCCGCGCCGGCTCGCCGGGCATCTTCGGGTAGTCCGGCGGGTACGGCATCTCGGCCCCGCCGTAGCGCCCAGTGCCCATCGTCGCGACGTCGCGCTCGTACATCTCCAGCGCGGCGTCGAGGGTGCCCGGCGGCTCGGCGTAGAACGGGGCCCAGGCGTCGCCGACCTCGGCGAACCGCGCCGGCATCGAGCTCACGGTGAAGTCCTCGGGGGACGCGTCGGCGAGCTCCTCCCAGCTCAGCGGCGCGGACACGCGTGCGTCGACGGTCGGGCGGATCGAGTACGCCGACGCGATCGTCCGGTCGCGGGCCATCTGGTTGTAGTCGACGAAGACCCGCTCGCCGCGCTCCTCCTTCCACCAGCTCACGGTGACCTGCTCGGGCATCCGGCGGGCCAGCTCGCGGCCGAGGGCGATGACGGCGTGCCGCGCCTCGACGAAGCCGTACGTCGGCTCGACGGGCACGAAGACGTGCACGCCGCGCCCGCCGCTGGTCTTGGCGAACCCGTGCAGCCCGGCCTCGGCCAGCACCTCGCGCAGCACGACGGCGGCCGCCGCCGCCTCCGCGAACCCGGTCCCGGGCTGCGGGTCGAGGTCGATGCGCAGCTGGTCGACCAGGTCCGGGGCCGCCCGTGTGACCGGCCAGGGGTGGTAGCGCAGGGTGCCGAGGTTGGCCATCCAGGCGATCGTGGCGAGCTCGGTGGCGCAGACCTCGTCCGCGGTGCGCCCGGACGGGAAGGTCACCGTGCAGGTCTCCACCCACTCCGGCATGCCCCGGCTCGGGGCCCGCTTCTGGTAGAAGGCGTCGTAGCCGCCGGCCGGCGGCTTGCCTCCGCGCGTGCTCAGCTCGATGTCGGGCCGGTAGCCGCCGGGCCAGCGCTCCATCGTCACCGGCCGGTCCCGCAGCGCGGCGAGGATCCCGTCGCCGACGGCGAGGACGTAGCGGACCACGTCGAGCTTCGTCAGCCCGACCTCGGGGAAGTAGAGCTTGTCCGGGCTGGTGACGCGGACGGTGCGCTCCCCCACCTCCAGCTCGATCGCGGGCGTGGCCATGGCCCGCAGCATAGGGATGTCGACCCGCACACGCGGAGGGGAACACCGCCCGCCCACCGTGAGTTGGAGCAGGATGAACACCCGCGAGCAAGGAGAAGACGTCGTGAGCGATCTCGAGAATCCCGCAGCCACCGTCGGCAAGGTCGTCAAGTCCGAGGACGAGTGGCGCGCCCAGCTCAGCCGGGCCGAGTACCACGTGCTCCGCGAGGCGGGGACCGAGCGGGCCTTCACCGGTGAGTACACCGACACCAAGACCGAGGGCGTCTACCACTGCCGCGCCTGCGGCACCGAGCTCTTCCGCAGCGAGACCAAGTTCGACAGCCACTGCGGCTGGCCGTCCTTCTTCGCGCCGCTGGCCGAGGAGCGCGTCCGCTACATCGAGGACAACAGCCACTTCATGCGCCGGGTCGAGGTCCGTTGCGCGACCTGCGACTCCCACCTCGGGCACGTCTTCCCCGACGGCTACGGCACCCCGACGGGCCAGCGCTACTGCATCAACTCGATCAGCCTGACGCTGCAGCCCAAGCAGGGCTGACCCAGCACCTCGGCACGACGAACGCCCCCTGGTCCTGTCGAAGGATCAGGGGGCGTCCTGCGTCACCAGCGCGCGACGATCTCCGCGAGCTCGAGGCGGCGCCCGGTGTAGAACGGGACCTCCTCGCGGGTGTGCCGGCGGGCCTCCGCCGAGCGCAGCGCGCGCATCAGGTCGACGATGCGGTAGAGCTCGTCGGCCTCGAAGGCGAGCATCCACTCGTAGTCGCCGAGCGCGAACGAGCTGACCGTGTTGGCCCGCACGTCGGGGTAGGGCCGGGCGAGCATGCCGTGCTCGGTGAGCATCCGGCGCCGGTCCTCCTCGGGCAGGAGGTACCACTCGAGCGAGCGCACGAAGGGGTAGACGCACAGGTACGCCTTCGGGTCCTCGTCGGCCATGAAGGCGGGCACGTGGCCCTTGTTGAACTCGGCCGGGCGGTGCAGCGCGAGCTGCGACCAGACCGGCTCCAGCCCGCGGCCCAGGTCGGAGCGGCGCAGCGCGTGGTAGGCGTCCTGCAGCGTGTCCGAGCTCGGCGCGTGCCACCACACCATCAGGTCGGCGTCGGCGCGCAGGCCGGAGACGTCGTACCAGCCGCGGATCTCGAAGTCCTCGTTGTGCTGGTGGTCGGGGCCACGGGTCCCGCGCTCGATCGCGCGCAGCGCGCTGTCGGCGACCTGCTCGGCCGCGTCCTCCACCGGACGCGTCGCCTTGAACACCGACCACATCGTGTAGCGGATGGTGTTGTTGATCTCGCGGGCCTTCATCGTTCTCCTGCCGGTTCCTGGCTCGTGCGGACATCGATCCTGCCACCGAGGTCCACGAGGACCTTCGCCACGGCGGCGTCGGCGGACGCGACGCAGGCCGGGAGTCCGACGCCGTCGAGGTAGGCCCCCGCCACCGCGACGCCGGGCACCGCCTCGAGCTCCGTGCGCAGGCGCCCCACGAGACCGAGGTGGTCGAGCCCGTACTGCGGCAGGCCGCCGCCCCAGCGGGTGACCGTGGCGTCGAGGAGCGTGGCGTCCTCCCAGCCGGGCAGCGTCGAGACCTCGGCCAGGCTGCGGCGTACGAGCGTGGCGTCGTCGACCTGCAGCACACCCGCCTCCCCCGCCCGACCGACGCTGACCCGGAGCACCGCGACGTCGTCGCCGTACGCCGACCGGGCGGCCTCGCCGACCCAGCCCCACTTGGTCGAGGAGTAGGTCAGCGCCTTGACGGTCGGCAGCTCGCCGGGCGGGACGAGCAGCCCGGAGTCGGTGGGCGCCAGGCCGCGGACGGCGAGGCTGAGAACCGCGACGGAGGCGTACGGGACGTCGCCGAGCGCGTCCAGCGGACCGGCGCTCGGCAGCACGCCGGCGAGCAGCCGGGCCGCCGCGGGCGCCGGCGCGGCGAGCACCACCACGTCGGCCCGGAGCTCCGTCGAGCCGTCCTCCCCGGCGGCCGTGGCGACGGTCGCGATCAGGCCGGCGCGCTCGCGGCGCAGTGCCGTGACCGTGGTCCGCAGCCGTAGGTCGACGCCGCGCTCCTCCAGGCGGCCGATCAGCGCGTCCGCGAGCCCGTGCACCCCTCCGACGAGGCCCGCGAACACCGGACCGGCGCCCGGGCGCAGCGAGGCGCGGGCGTGCGCGGCCAGCGAACCTCCCGTCCGCGCGGCCTCGAACAGCGCGGGTGCGACGGCCTCGAAGGACAGCGAGCGGGAGCGGCCGGCGTACACCCCGCCCAGCAGCGGCTCGAGGAGCCGGTCGGTCACCTCCGCGCCGAAGCGCTCCTCGACGTACGCGCCGATGGCCACGTCGCCGGGCAGCGGCGGCGCGGGGCGGTCGGGCTCGCCCTCGGCGTACGCGGCCCCCGTTGGGGTGAGCAGCGGGCGCAGGGCCGCCGGATCGGTGGGGACACCCTGCAACGACGGCGGCAGCCGGCGCGGCGTGCCCCCGACGAGGACGCGGGGCGAGGCCTGGGTGGGCGTGGTGCGGCGGTCGCCGAGGCCCACCTCGTCGGCGAGGCCGACCGCCTCGGGCCGGCGGGCGAGCATCGACTCCACGCCGCCGTCGAGGACGAGGTCGCCGAGCCGGACCGGGGCGAGCTTGCCGCCCCACCGGGTGCCGGCGTCGAGCACCGTGACCTCGAGGCCCTCGTCGCGCAGCCTGAGCGCGGCCGCCAGGCCGCTGATGCCGCCGCCGACGACCAGGGCTCTCACGCCCACCTCATCTCGACCTCACGCCGCGCGGGCCTCCGCACGCAGCGCCGGGCCCTCCGCGTGCACCAGGTCGACGACCCGGCCGAGGACGCCGGGGTCGGTGTCCGGCGGGACGCCGTGGCCGAGGTTGAAGACGTGGCCCGGGGCCTGCGCGCCGGAGCGGACGACCTCGCGCACCCGCTCGGCGAGCACCGGCCACGGCGCCCCGAGCAGCGCGGGGTCGAGGTTGCCCTGCACCGCGTACGCCGGCCCGATCCGCGCGCTCGCCTCGGCGAGCGGGATCCGCCAGTCGACGCCGACGACGTCGGCCCCCGCCGCGCCCATCCGGGTCAGCAGCTCGCCGGTCCCGACACCGAAGTGGATGCGCGGGACGTCGGCGACGCCGGCCAGCACGCCGGCCGAGTGGGGCTGGGCCTGGCGCTCGTAGTCGGCGGCCGACAGGCTGCCGGCCCAGGAGTCGAAGAGCTGCACCGCGGAGGCGCCCGCGTCCACCTGCGTGCGCAGGAAGTGCGCGGAGAGCCCCGCCAGGCGCGTGCAGAGGTCGTGCCACAGCCCGGGGTCGCCGACCATCAGCGCCTTGGTCCGCGCGTAGTCCTTGCTCGGCCCGCCCTCGACGAGGTAGCTGGCCAGGGTGAAGGGGGCGCCGGCGAAGCCGATGAGCGGCGTCTCCCCCAGCTCGGCGACCAGCAGCCGCACGGCCTCGGTGACGAAGGACAGGTCTCCCGGCTCGGGGGGCACGAGCCGGTCGAGGCCGGCCCGGTCGCGCACCGGCTCGGCGACGACGGGACCGCGGCCGGGCACGATGTCGAGGTCGACCCCGGCCGCCTTGAGCGGGACCATGATGTCGGAGTAGAAGATCGCCGCGTCGACGCCGTAGCGGCGCACCGGCTGCAGGGTGATCTCGGTGACGAGGTCGGGACGCGCGCAGCTGTCGAGCATCGCGATGCCCTCGCGCACCCGCTTGTACTCCGGCAGCGACCGGCCCGCCTGGCGCATGAACCACACGGGCAGGCCGTCGCCCTGCTCCCTCCGGCAGGCCCGGACGAGCAGGGTCGAGGAGGCGTCGAGCACCCCACGATCCTTCCACGCCGCACGGGGCCCGGGTCCCGGCGCGTCCGACCGGGCTCACCGCGCGTGCGCCCGTACGCTCAGCCGGTGGCCGCGCGCACCGATGCCGTCCCCGCCCCCGCGGAGTTCCGGCGAGCCCTGGACGCGCTGGCGACGGCGACCTGGAGACCCGAGCTCGCCGTGGAGGACATCCCGGCCCCGCAGCGCATCGCGCCCTTCTCCGCCGCCGTCACCGCCGACGTGGTCGTGGGCGACGACGAGGTGGGCAACGGCCGCCTGGTGCTGCTGCACGACCCCGCGGGCAACGACGCGTGGCAGGGGACCTTCCGCTGCGTCACCTTCGCCCGCGCCGACGTCGACCCCGAGATGGTCACCGACCCGCTGCTCGCGCGCGTCGGCTGGTCGTGGCTGCTCGACGCCCTCGAGGCCCACGGGGCCGCGTACACGGCGCCGAGCGGCACGGTCACCTCGGTGGCCAGCGAGTCGTTCGGGGGCATGGCGGAGAACGAGCCGCGCGCCGAGGTCGAGGTCCGCGCGTCCTGGACCGCCGTGCTCGACGACGGGCTCGGCCTCGACGCGCACCTGGCCGCCTGGGCGGAACTACTGTGTACGACGGCGGGCCTCCCCCCGCTGCCCGCAGGTGTGGTGGCCATGCCACCCCGGCGGGGCACGCCGAGCCGAAGCACCCGGAGACGTTGACCGCCGCACCACCTCCCGAGCCCACGCGCTCGCCCGCGCCCGCCGAGACCTCGGAGGAGGCCGCGGAGGCCCCTGGGGTCCCGCTGCTGACCCAGCCCGCCGACGGGGTCCCCGACGTCGTCACGACGCCCGAGGCGCTGCTGCGCACGATCGAGGCGCTGGCCGCCGGGACCGGGCCGGTCGCCGTCGACGCGGAGCGCGCGCACGGCTTCCGCTACAGCCAACGCGCCTACCTGCTGCAGCTGCGCCGGAAGGGTTCGGGGACGCACCTGATCGACCCCATCGCCTTCGGCCACACCGACGACGACGGCACCTTCGTCGCCGCCGACCTGTCCGAGCTGCGTCGCGCCATCGTCGACGCCGAGTGGGTCGTGCACGCCGCCAGCCAGGACCTGCCCTGCCTCTTCGAGGTCGGCCTGCTGCCGACGCGGATCTTCGACACCGAGCTCGCCGCCCGGCTGCTCGGCTACCCCCGCGTCGCGCTCGGCACCATGGTCGAGCAGACCTTCGGGGTTCGGCTGCTCAAGGAGCACTCGGCCGCCGACTGGTCGACGCGGCCGCTGCCCACCGACTGGCTGACCTACGCCGCGCTGGACGTCGAGCTGCTGGTCGAGCTCCGCGACGCGCTCGCCGCCCAGCTCGACGAGCAGGGCAAGCGGGCCTGGGCCGAGGAGGAGTTCGCGGCGCTGGTCGCCGGGGCCGGTGCGGCACCCAAGCGGCGCACGGACCCGTGGCGGCGCACCTCCGGCATCCACCGCGTGCGGACCCGGCGCGGGCTCGGCCTGGTCGCCGGGCTCTGGAACGCCCGCGACGCGATCGCGCGGCAGCTGGACCGGGCGCCCGGGCGGATCCTGCCCGACGCCGCCATCGCCGAGGTCGCCGTCGTCGCCGCGCCCGGGCGCGACGCCCTGCGCCGGGTGCCGGCCTTCGCCCGCCGCCAGGCCAAGCGCCACGAGTCCGACTGGCTCGCCGCCATCGCCGCGGTCGAGCAGACGCCGGACACCGAGCTGCCCGCCCTGCACCTCGCCGCCGAGGGCCCGCCGCAGACGCGGGTCTGGGCGTCCAAGAACCCGGAGGCCGCGAGCCGGCTCTCCCGGGCCCGCGAGGCGCTCGCCGCCCGGGCCGAGGAGCTCGACCTCCCCGTCGAGAACCTCCTCACGCCCGACCACGTCCGCCGTCTCGCCTGGAAGCCGCCGGAGGAGCTGACCCACGCGTCGGTCGACGCCGCGCTCGCCGCCGCCGGTGCCCGACCGTGGCAGCGCGCGCAGACCGTCGACCTGCTGCTCGACGCGCTGACGGAGCCACAAGTTACTCACGAGTAATATGCGGCCATGCCGCACGTCTCCCGAGATGTCGTCTTCGTCGACGGCGTCCGCACCCCATTCGGCAAGGCCGGCTCGATGTACGCCGAGACCCGCGCCGACGACCTGGTCGTCAACTGCATCCGGGAGCTGGTGCGCCGGCACCCCGAGCTGCCGCCGGAGCGGATCGACGACGTCGCCATCGCCGCCACGACGCAGACCGGTGACCAGGGCCTGACCCTGGGGCGCACGACCGCGCTGCTCGCCGGGCTGCCGCGCTCGGTGCCGGGCTTCGCGATCGACCGGATGTGCGCGGGCGCGATGACCGCCGTCACCACCGTCGCCTCGGGCATCGCCTTCGGTGCGTACGACGTCGCGATCGCCGGCGGGGTCGAGCACATGACGCACCACCCCATGGGCTTCGACGCCGACGTCAACCCGCGCTTCGTCGCAGAGAAGCTCGTCGCGCCGGACGCGCTGGTCATGGGCGCGACGGCCGAGAACATCCACGACCGCTACCCCGCCATCACCCGCGAGCGCGCCGACGCGTACGCGGCGATGAGCCAGCAGCGCGTCGGGCAGGCCTACGCCGACGGCGTCATCCAGGAGTCGCTGGTCGGCGTGGCGCTGCGCAGCCAGGAGCAGGGCTGGGGCCTGGCCTCGGCCGACGAGCCGCCGCGGCCCGGGACGACCGCCGAGGTGCTCGCCGGCCTGCGCACCCCGTTCCGCCCGCACGGGCGGGTCACCGCGGGCAACGCCGCGGGCCTCAACGACGGGGCCACCGCGTGCCTCGTCGCCGCCGAGGACACCGCGACCGAGCTCGGGCTGCCCGTCGCCATGCGCCTCGTCACGTACGCCTTCGCCGGCGTCGACCCCGAGGTCATGGGCGTCGGCCCGGTGCCCAGCACGGAGAAGGCGCTGGCCAAGGCCGGGCTGACGATCGAGGACATCGGCGCGATCGAGATCAACGAGGCGTTCGCGGTCCAGGTGCTCGCCTTCCTCGACCACTTCGGCGTCGACGCCGAGGACCCGCGGGTCAACCCGTACGGCGGCGCCATCGCCCTCGGCCACCCGCTGGCCAGCTCCGGCGTGCGGCTGATGATCCACCTGGCCCGCGCGTTCCGCGACCACCCCGAGGTCCGCTACGGCCTCACGACGATGTGCATCGGCCTGGGCATGGGCGGGACCGTGGTGTGGGAGAACCCGGCCTGGGACGGCACGGGCACGACAGCCACGGCGACGAGCGGGGCTGCCGCGTGAGCGCCCTGCTGCAGGGCGCCGAGCTCGCCGCGCTGATCGAGGCGACGGCCGCCGGAGCGCCCGACGAGGTCGTGACCCACGCGCTCAGCCGCGACGTCGTGCTGCCCCACGGGGCGGGCACGGCGGTGCTGATCACCCTCGACAACGGGATGGACCACACCCGCCCGAACTCCTTCGGGGCGCGCGGGCTGGCGGAGCTGGACGCCGCGCTCGACGCCGCCCTCGGGCGCGACGACGTCGCGGCCGTCGCGGTCAGCGGCAAGCCGTTCATCCTCGCCGCGGGGGCCGACCTCTCGGCCATCCCGCGGATGACCGACCGCGAGCAGGCCCTGGCCATCGCCCGGATCGGTCACGCGGTCTTCGACCGGCTGCACACCGCGGGCGTCCCGACCTTCGTCTTCGTCAACGGGCTCGCGCTCGGCGGCGGCTTCGAGCTGGCGCTGCACGCCCACCACCGCACCGTCTCGGCGGCCGCGGCCGGCCTGGCCCTGCCCGAGTGCTTCCTGGGCATCGTCCCGGCGTGGGGCGGCTGCTACCTGCTGCCGAACCTCGTCGGCGCCGAGCGCGCGGTCGGCGTGATCATCGACAACCCGCTCAGCCAGAACCGTATGCTCACCGGCCCGCAGTACGCCGCGCTGGGCATCGCCGACGCGATGTTCGAGGGCGCGGACTTCCTCGAGCGCTCGCTCGACTGGGCCGCCCGCGTGGTCACCGGCGCCGTCGTCGTCGAGCGGCCCGAGCCGGACCGCGGCGAGGCCTGGGACGCGGCTGTCGCCCACGGCCGCGAGGTGGCCGACGCGAAGGTGTCCGGGGCGGCTCCCGCGCCCTACCGCGCGCTCGACCTCGTGGCGATGGCGAAGACTGCCGACCGCTACGAGGTCTTCGCCGCCGAGGACGAGACCCTCGCCGACCTGATCATGTCGCCGGAGCTGCGCTCGGGCCTCTACGCCTTCGACCTCGTCCAGAAGCGGGCCCGCAAGCCCGCCGGCGCACCGGACACGGCGCTGGCCCGCAAGGTCGGCAAGGTGGGCGTGGTCGGCGCCGGGCTGATGGCCACGCAGCTGGCGGTGCTGTTCCTGCGCCGGCTGCGCGTGCCCGTCGTCATCTCCGACGTCGACCAGGCGCGGGTGGAGCGCGGCGTGGCCGGGATCCACGGCGAGATCGACCGGCTCGCGGGCAAGCGCCGGATCGGCCCCGACGAGGCCAACCGGCTGCACGCCCTGGTCAGCGGCACGACCGACCTCGCCGACTACGCCGACTGCGACTTCGTCATCGAGGCCGTCTTCGAGGAGCTCGAGGTCAAGCGGCAGGTGTTCGGGGCGCTCGAGCGCCACGTCGGCCCGGAGGCGGTGCTGGCCACGAACACGTCGTCGCTGTCGGTGGCGGCGATGGCCGAGGGCCTGGAGCACCCCGAGCGCGTGGTCGGGTTCCACTTCTTCAACCCCGTCGCGGTGCTGCCGCTGGTCGAGGTCGTGCGCGCCCCGGCCACCGACGACGCCTCGGTCGCCACCGCGCTCGCCACGGCCAAGGCGCTGAAGAAGAACGCCGTGCTGGTCGCCGACGCGTACGGCTTCGTCGTCAACCGCGTCCTGCTGCGCTTCATGGGCGAGGTCATGGGGGCGGTCGACGAGGGCACGCCGGTCGAGGTCGCCGACGCCGCCCTGAAGCCGCTCGGGCTGCCGATGTCGACCTTCACGCTGCTGCAGCTCGTCGGCCCCGCCGTCGCCCTGCACGTGGCCGAGACGCTGCACGACGGCCTGGGTGAGCGGTTCGTCGTGTCGCCGAACCTGCGGGCGCTGGTCGAGGCCCGTCGCCCCGGGCTGTACGACTGGCGGCCGGACGGCACGCCGTACGTCTCCGACGAGGTCAGCGCGCTGATGAGGGTCGGCGACTCCCCCAGCACGGCCGAGCAGGTGCGCGACCGGGTGCTGACGGCGGTGACCGAGGAGGTCGGCTCAATGCTCGCGGAGAAGGTCGTGGCGGCGCCGATGGACGTCGACCTGTGCCTGGTCCTGGGCGCCGGCTGGCCCTTCCACCTGGGCGGGATCACGCCCTACCTCGACCGCGAGGGCTACTCCGAGCGGGTGCTCGGCCGGCGGTTCCTGCCGGCGGGCGTCGCGAGCGTCCCCGCGTAGCACCCTGGGAGCACGACGAGGCGGTGGCCGCAGCCACCGCCTCGTCGTCGTCACCGGCCCTAGGGCCTCAGTGGATGCTGGGGTCCGCCTGGTCGAGCAGCGCCTGCAGCTGGTCGCGGTTCCGGGTGACCGGCCGCTCGAAGTCCCCGCCCTCGGCGTAGGCGTTCGCGTACGCCGCCTGGTCGCGCTGGAAGCGCCAGCTGTCGACCGTGCTGCCGGTGTCGAAGACGTCGTAGCCGATGGCCTCGATGAACGCGGTCACCTGGGCCTTGGCGTCGGCGTCGTCCCCGGCGATCATCAGCGTGTTGCGGTCGGGGTCGCCGGCCGGACGCTGCATCGAGTCGAGGTGCGCGGAGTAGATGTTGTTGAACGCCTTGACGACCCGGGCACCCGGGAAGTGGGCCTGCACCAGACCGGTCGTGGTGGCGCTGCCGTCCTCGAGGGCGTCGATGCGCCCGTCACGCTGCGGGTAGTAGTTGCAGGTGTCGATGACGACCTTGCCGTCGAGCAGGTCGGCGGGCAGTGAGTCCACCTTGCCCAGCGGGATCGTCAGCACGACGAGGTCGCCCTGCGCCGCGTCCTGGGTGGTCCCGGCGCGCGCCTTCTCGCCGAGGGAGGAGGCGAGGTCGGAGAGCGTCTCGGGCCCCCGGGAGTTCGAGACGACGACGTCGTAGCCGGCGTCGACCGCCAGGTGCGCGACCGCGCTGCCGATGTTTCCGCTGCCGATGAGTCCGATCGTGGTCATGCCTTCGACAACCGGGCCGATAGGTCGGCTATTCCTCCTGACGGGACCACGCCGAACGTCGGTGCCGACCGTCAGTGGCGCGCGGTCTCCACGTCGGACTCCTGCGCCACGATCGCCTCGACGACGGTCCGGGCGATGTCCTGCGGCGCGAGGCCGAGCTGGGCGAGCAGCTCGCCACGGGCGCCGTGCTCGAGGAACTCCTGCTCGACGCCGAACTCGCGCAGCGGGGTGGACACGCCGGCGCGGCGCAGCTCCTGCGCCAGGCGGGCGCCGCAGCCCCCGACCACGCCGTTGTCCTCGACGGTCACGACCAGCTCGTGCTCTCCGGCGAGCCGCAGCAGGGCGGGGTTCACCGGCAGGGCCCAGACCGGGTCGACGACCGTCACGCCGACCCCGTGGTCGACCAGGCGGCGCCCGACCTCGAGGGCGGTGCCGACGAGCTGGCCGAAGCCGACGACCAGCACGCGCGGCGGGGCGGTGTCGGCGCGCAGCAGCACGTCGAGGCCGTCGACCACCTCGACGGCGGGGATGTCGTCGGGCACGGCCTCCTTGGAGTAGCGCACGACGGTCGGGGCGTCGTCGACCTGCACGGCGACGTCGAGCGCCTCCCGCAGGCGGGGGGCGTCGCGCGGCGCGGCCAGGCGCAGGCCGGGCACGAGCTGGGCCAGCGACATGTCCCACATGCCGTGGTGGCTCGCGCCGTCCGGCCCGGTGACGCCGGCCCGGTCGAGCACGAAGGTGACGCCGCAGCGGTGCATGGCGACGTCGAGCAGCAGCTGGTCGAAGGCGCGGTTGAGGAAGGTCGCGTAGACCGCCACGACCGGGTGCAGGCCCTGCATGGCCATGCCCGCGGCGGAGGTGACCGCGTGCTGCTCGGCGATGCCGACGTCGAAGAACCGGTCGGGGAAGGCCGCCGCGAAGCGGTGCAGCCCGGTCGGGTAGGTCATCGCCGCCGTGATGGCGACGATCCGCTCGTCGCGCGCGCCCAGGCGCACCAGCTCCTCGGAGAAGACGTCGGTCCACGTCTGCGGACCCGGGGCGCCGAGCGGGCGGCCCGTCACCGCGTCGATCTTGCCGACCGCGTGGAAGCGGTCCTCCTCGTGGGCCTCCGCGGCCTCGAAGCCGTTGCCCTTGCGGGTCAGGCAGTGCACCAGGACCGGTCCGCCGAACTGCTTGGCCTGCGTCAGCGCCTGCTCGACGGCGACGACGTCGTGCCCGTCGACCGGGCCGACGTACTTCAGCCCGAGGTCGGCGAAGAGCCCCTGCGGCGCCAGCACGTCCTTGAGCCCGCTCTTGACCCCGTGCAGGACGTCGTACGCGGTGCTGCCGATCACGGGGGCCTTGCTGACGCCGCGCTTGACCATGTCGAGCACCTGCTCGTAGCGTCGGTCGGTGCGCAGGCTGGTCAGGTGCTTGGCCAGACCCCCCACGGTCGGGGTGTAGGAGCGTCCGTTGTCGTTGACGAGCACGACCAGCGGCAGGTCGGTCGACTCGGCGATGTTGTTCAGCGCCTCCCAGGCCATGCCCCCGGTCAGCGAACCGTCACCGACGACCGCGAGGACCGTCCCGGACCGGTGCTGCAGGCGGATCGCCTTGGCCAGCCCGTCGGCGTACGACAGCGCCGTCGAGGCGTGGCTGTTCTCCACCCAGTCGTGCTCGGACTCCGCCCGGCTCGGGTAGCCCGAGAGGCCGCCCTTCTGCCGCAGGGACGGGAAGGCGTCCTGGCGCCCGGTCAGGATCTTGTGGACGTAGCTCTGGTGACCGGTGTCGAAGACGATCGGGTCGCTCGGCGAGTCGAAGGCCCGGTGCAGCGCGATCGTGAGCTCCACGACCCCGAGGTTGGGCCCCAGGTGGCCGCCGGTGCGGCTCACGTTCTCGATCAGGAAGGCACGGATCTCGGCCGCCAGCTGCGGCAGCTGCGCCTCGTCGAGGGCCTTGAGGTCCGCCGGGCTCTGGACCTGACGCAGCAGGCCGTCGGAGGCGGTCACCATGCTCCCAGGATAGGGGCCGGACCGGCAGGCCCCGCCCCTCCACGCCCGGGGTGCCGGTGATACCGGCCACCCGGCAGACCAGCCGCGCCAGCCACCGGGCGGCACCGGCGTGCAGGCGGCGCGCCCGGGGAGCCGTCACAGCCGGGCCAGGAAGGTGCGGCCGCGCAGCGCCTGCGCGATCAACCCGACCGCGCGCCGGGTGCGCACGAGCGCGGCGCCCTGCTCGAGCCAGATCTCCGCCGCGGTCTCGACGACGTCGGGGCGCACCTCCCCCTTGAGCGTCGTGCGCACGGCGGCCAGGCCCTCCTGCACCGCGCGGCACTGCCCCTCGACGAACTGCTCGGCGAACTGCGCCAGCACGAGCGGGTGGTGCCGGAGCACGCGGTAGCCGCGGAAGTCGGGCGGGCAGCAGTCGAGCAGGTAGGCGGTCGCCGTCCGCTCCCAGTCCGGCGCTCCGGGAGGCCGCACGGTCTCGGGCCACCCGGGAGGCACCACCAGCGTCGTCATGGTTCGACGTTATCGAACACGTGTTCGATACACAAGGGCCGGTCGACGCGCCCGTCTCGGTGTCGGACCGGGCCGGTACGGTCCTCGCGTACCGGTCCCCCGTCCTCAGGAGCCACCTCGTGACCACGTCCACATCGTCCCCCTCGGCCTCGTCGGAGCCGCTGCGGCTCGGTCTGCTGGGGGCCGCCCGGATCAGCGAGGAGGCGGTCGTGCGCCCCGCGCACGAGCTCGGCGTCCGCCTCGTCGCCGTCGCCGCTCGGTCGGAGGAGCGGGCCCGTACGTTCGCCGGGCGCCACGGCGTCGAGCGCGTGGTCGCCGACTACCAGGCCCTCGTCGACGACCCGGAGGTCGAGGCCGTCTACAACCCCCTGGCCAACGCCCTGCACGGGCCGTGGAACCTGGCCGCGGTCGCCGCCGGCAAGCCGGTGCTGACCGAGAAGCCCTTCGCCGACGACGCGGCGCAGGCCCGCGAGGTGCGCGACGCGGCGGCACGGGCCGGTGTGCCCGTGGTCGAGGCGTTCCACCAGCTCTACCACCCGCTGACGGCCCGCATGCTGGAGCTGGCGCAGTCCGGCGAGATCGGCGACCTGCAGCTGGTCGAGGCCCGGATGCTGATGCCGCCGCCCGCGCCGGACGACCCGCGCTGGTCGGCCGACCTCGCCGGCGGCGGGGTCATGGACGTCGGCTGCTACGCCCTGCGCGCCGTGCGCGACCTGGCCGACCTGCGCGGCGGGGAGCCCCGGGTGCTGCGGGCGGTCGGCGGCGAGCACCCCGACCACCCGGGTGTCGACGCCTGGATGAGCGCCGACCTCGAGCTGCCCGACGGCGTCCCCGCCCGGGTCGAGTCGAGCATGACCCACCACGACGTCGACTTCTCGCTGCGCCTCGTCGGCACCCGCGGCGAGGCGTACGCGCCGAACTTCGTCAAGCCGCAGCAGGACGACCGCGTCGTCGTCACCCGCGTCGGGACCGACCCGGTGGTGGAGCGCACGGGCGTGCGCAGCAGCTACAGCCACATGCTCGAGGCCTTCGTCCGCCTCGTGCGCGAGGGCACCCCGATGCGCAGCGGCGCCGACGACGCGGTCGCCAGCATGGCCCTGGTCGACGCGGTCTACGACGCGGCCGGGATGCCGCGGCGCCACGGCACCGTGGCCTCCGCGTGACGCCGGCCCCGCTGGAGGTGACAGGCGCCGACGAGCACGACGACGTCGTCTGCCAGGTGGTGCGGGGCACCCTCGAGGCCGAGGTCGTCCTGCGCACCGACGACGTGGTCGCCTTCCTCGACATCCATCCGCTCTTCCTCGGCCACACGCTCGTGTGCCCGGTGCGGCACGCGGACACGCTGCTCGACCTGCCCGTGGACGGGATGGCCCCGCTGCTGACGGCGGCGCAACGGGTGGCCCGCGCGCAGGAGGCCGCGCTCGGCGCCCAGGGCACCTTCGTCGCGGTCAACAACGTCGTCAGCCAGTCCGTCCACCACCTCCACGTGCACGTGGTGCCGCGAACCAAGGGCGACGGGCTGCGCGGCTTCTTCTGGCCCCGCAAGCGCTACGCCGAGGGCGAGCGGGCCGCGTACGGGACGCTGCTGCGCGAGGCGCTCGCGGCCGGGTGACCTCCGACCGGCCCTGGAGACGCCGACGGCCGGCCACCCTCGCGGGTGACCGGCCGTCGGACGGAGAGTCGAGGCTCAGCGCTTGAGCAGCGAGCGCAGCACGTACGGCATGATCCCGCCGTTGCGGTAGTAGTCCGCCTCCCCGGGGGTGTCGATGCGGACGACCGCGTCGAACTCGACGTCACCGGCAGTGACGTGCACCGTCTTGGGCGTGGTGCCGTCGTTGAGGGCCGTGACGCCGGTGAAGGAGAAGGTCTCCTCCCCCGTCAGCCCGAGGGACTCGGCGTTCTGGCCCTCCGGGAACTGCAGCGGGAGGACGCCCATGCCGATCAGGTTCGAGCGGTGGATCCGCTCGTACGACTCGGCGATGACCGCCTTGACCCCGAGCAGCGCGGTGCCCTTGGCCGCCCAGTCGCGCGAGCTGCCCGAGCCGTACTCCTTGCCGGCCAGCACGACGAGCGGGGTGCCCGCCGCGAGGTAGTGCTCGGAGGCCTCGTAGACCGTGGTCACCGGGGCGCCCTCGACGGTGAAGTCGCGGGTCACGCCGCCCTCGGTCCCCGGCGCGAGCCGGTTGCGCAGGCGGATGTTGGCGAACGTGCCCCGGATCATCACCTCGTGGTTGCCGCGGCGCGAGCCGTAGGAGTTGAAGTCGCGACGCTCGACCCCGTGCTCGCTCAGGTACTTCCCCGCGGGACCGTCGGCCTTGATCGAGCCGGCCGGCGAGATGTGGTCGGTGGTCACCGAGTCGCCCAGCATGAGCAGCACGCGGCCGCCCTCGATGTCGGTGACCGGCACCGGCTCGGCCGGCATGCCGTCGAAGTACGGGGGCTTGCGCACGTACGTCGACTGAGGGTCCCACTCGAAGACGTCGCCCTCCGGCGTCGGCAGCGACTGCCACTGCTGGTCGCCGGCGAAGACGTCGGAGTAGGAGTCGGCGAACATCTCGGCGCCGATGGAGGCCCCGACGATCTCGTCGATCTCGGCCTCGGTCGGCCACACGTCGCGCAGGTAGACCGGCTGGTCGTGCTCGTCGGTCCCGAGCGGGTCGTTCACCAGGTCGATGTCCATCGTCCCGGCCAGGGCGTATGCGACGACCAGCGGCGGCGAGGCGAGGTAGTTCATCTTGACGTCCGGGTTGATCCGGCCCTCGAAGTTCCGGTTGCCCGAGAGCACCGACACCACGGCGAGGTCGCTGTCCTGGACCGCCTGGCTCACCTCGGGGATCAGCGGCCCGGAGTTGCCGATGCAGGTGGTGCAGCCGTAGCCGACGAGGTTGAAGCCGATCTTGTCGAGGTAGGGCGTCAGGCCCGAGCGCTCGTAGTAGTCGGTGACCACCTTGGAGCCCGGCGCCAGCGTCGTCTTGACCCAGGGCTTGCGGGTGAGGCCGCGCTCGACGGCCTTCTTGGCCACCAGCGCCGCGCCGATCATCACGCTCGGGTTGGAGGTGTTGGTGCAGGAGGTGATCGAGGCGATGGTCACCGCGCCGTGGTCGAGCTCGAAGGTCTGGCCGTCGAGGGTGACCTTCGTCCGGCGGCTGGGCCGGCCGATGTCGGCGGGCACGCCGTTGCCGAACTCGTGCGGGTCGCTCTCGCCGCTCTCGCTCGAGCTGACCGGGTCGGACGCCGGGAACGTCTCCGAGACCGACTCGTCGTAGCCGTTGAGCGCGGGCGAGGCGTCGACGTTCGGTGCGTGCTGGTCGGGCGTGGCCGACGGCGCCGGGACGGGCTCGTCGTCGACGTACGCCTTCAGCGCCTCGCGGAAGCCCTGCTTGGCCTCGGTGAGCACGACGCGGTCCTGGGGCCGCTTCGGGCCGGCGATGCTCGGGACGACGGTCGACAGGTCGAGCTCGAGGTACTCCGAGTAGCGCGGCTCGCGGTCGTCGTCGTGCCAGAGGCCCTGCTCCTTCGCGTACGCCTCGACGAGCGCGATCTGCTGCTCGTCGCGGCCGGTCAGGCGCAGGTAGTCGGTCGTCTTGGAGTCGATCGGGAAGACGGCGATGGTCGAGCCGTACTCCGGGCTCATGTTGCCGATGGTCGCGCGGTTGGCGAGCGGCACGGCCGAGACGCCGGGCCCGTAGAACTCGACGAACTTGCCGACGACCTTGTGCTGACGCAGCATCTCGGTGATCGTCAGGACGAGGTCGGTCGCCGTCGCGCCCTCGGGCATGGTGCCGCTCAGCTTGAAGCCGACCACGCGCGGGATGAGCATCGACACGGGCTGGCCGAGCATGGCGGCCTCCGCCTCGATGCCGCCCACGCCCCAGCCGACGACGCCGAGGCCGTTGACCATCGTCGTGTGCGAGTCGGTGCCGACGCAGGTGTCGGGGTAGGCCTGGCCGTCCCGGGTGAAGACGACGCGCGCCAGGTGCTCGATGTTGACCTGGTGCACGATGCCGGTGCCGGGCGGGACGACCTTGAAGTCGTCGAACGCCGTCTGGCCCCAGCGCAGGAACTGGTAGCGCTCGCGGTTGCGGCCGTACTCGATCTCGACGTTGCGGCTGAAGGCGTCGGCGGTGCCGAACACGTCGGCGATCACCGAGTGGTCGATGACCAGCTCGGCCGGCGCCAGCGGGTTGATCTTGCTCGCGTCGCCGCCCAGGTCGGCCATCGCCTCGCGCATGGTGGCCAGGTCGACCACGCACGGCACGCCGGTGAAGTCCTGCATGATCACGCGCGCCGGCGTGAACTGGATCTCGTGGGACGGGTCCTCGTCGGCCACCCAGCCGCCCAGCGTGCGGATGTGGTCGGCGGTGATGTTCGCGCCGTCCTCGGTCCGCAGCAGGTTCTCCAGCAGGATCTTCAGGCTGTAGGGCAGCGTCTCGGAGCCCTCGACGGCGTCCAGCCGGAAGATCTCGTACGACTGCTCGCCGACCTGCAGGGACCCCTTCGCCCCGAAGCTGTCGACACTCGTCGGGTTACTCATCCGGCCTCCTCGCCTCGCAAAGTATCTTGACGTCAAGATATCACGCACGGACCAGCGTCCTGGTCGTGCGACCAGCCTCCCCCACCCGGCCTCGGACCGGCGGGTAAGGGTCGCCTGACCACGAGGACCCCGACCACCGCCGTCCCGCGCGCCGGTGCCTGGACGACGAGTGGGCGGACACGTCTTTCCGTCCGCCCGCGAGGAGGAAGGCATCGGGCCAGAGCGCGGGACGCGCCGGAGCGGAGCGGAGGCCGACAGCGCAGCGTCAGGCGCGCCGCAGCGAAGCGGAGGCAGAAAGAATCGCCACGCACTCCACGTGCTGGGTCATCGGGAACAGGTCGAAGCCGCGGATGCTCGTCGCCTCGTAGCCGTGCTTCGCCGCCGTGGCCAGGTCACGGGCCAGGGCGGCCGGGTCGCAGGCCACGTACGCGACCGCGCGCGGCCGCCGCGCCAGGACGTCGCGCACCACCTGGGCACCGGCACCGGTGCGCGGCGGGTCGAGGACGACGAGGTCGACCACGCCGGGCAGCCGGGCGAGCCCGCGCTCCACGCGGTCGGCGGTGAAGCGGGCCCGCTTGCCGGCGTCGACGAGGTTCCGTCGGGCGGCGGCGACGGCGGCGCGGCCCGACTCGAGCCCCCAGACCTGGCAGCCGGCGTCGGCCAGCGCGCCGGCGAAGAGCCCGACGCCGCCGTAGAGGTCGAACGCGCGCTCCCCCGCCCGCGGCTGCAGACCGTCGAGCACGGCGCCGACGAGCACGTCGGCCGCGGCGGGGTGGACCTGCCAGAAGCCGTCGGGCGGGACCGCGTACGCCCGTCCGCGCACGACCTCGGTCAACCCGCCCTCGGGCGTCGCGTCGCCGGTGGTCTCCGGCCCGGTGCCCGCGACGAGCAGCGCGGACCCGGTCGGCGTCCCCGCGGCGACGAGCTCGGCCCCGGCCGGCCAGGACCGGTCGACCACGGCCGGCGTGCGCGGCGAGGCGATCGGGCAGCCGCCGTCGGGCACGACCACCAGGTCGTGCGAGCGGTGCCGCCGCAGGCCGGACCGGCCGCCGGCGTCGGCGTGGTAGCGCATCCTGGTGCGCCAGCCGAGACCGTCGTCCACGTCCGACCCGGGCACCGGGACCGCCTCGACCTCCCCCTCCCAGGTGAGGCCCGCGAGCCGCTGCAGCTGCTCGGCGACGACGGCGGTCTTGAGCCCGCGCTGCGCGGGCAGGGCCACGTGCTGGAAGTCGCAGCCCCCGCACCGCCCGGGCCCGGCGACCGGGCAGGGCGGCACGACACGGTCGGGCGAGGCCTCGAGCACCTCGGTCGCGTCCCCGCGCCAGAAGCGGTCGTGGCTCGTGTCGGTCAGGGTGACCAGCACCCGCTCCCCCGGCAGCGCATGCCGGACGAACACCACCCGGCCGGGCCCGCCGTCGCCGACGTCGAGCCGGGCGACGCAGTGGCCGCCATGAGCGACTGCTCCGACGACGACGGGCCCGACCACGTCCCCGGGCACGCTCTCGACCAGGTCCCCGCGCACGCTCTTGACCACGTTCCCTGAGCTTGTCGAAGGGCGCCCTTCGACAGGCTCAGGGGTCGTGGTCGGGTCGGGTCTCGAGGTCGTGGCCGGGTCAGGTTCACCAGTCGTGACCGGATCCTGCCCGGAGGTCGTGACCGGTGCAGGCTCAGGGGTCGTCGATTCGGTCACTGGAGGTAGCTGCGGCGCGACTGCTCGGCCTCGGTCTCGCGGTGCAGGCGGCGCTTGGCGACGTCGGAGGACTGCAGCAGGAAGGGCACGGAGGTCACCATGACGCCGGGGGTGAACAGCAGGCGGGTCTTGAGGCGCAGCGCGCTCTGGTTGTGCAGGATCTGCTCCCACCAGTGCCCGACGACGTACTCGGGGATGTAGACGGTGACGATGTCGCGCGGGTTCTCGGTGCGCAGGCCCTTCACGTAGCGCAGGACGGGCGTGGTGACCTCGCGGTAGGGCGAGGCGATCACGCGCAGGGGCACCGGGATGCCCGCCTCGTCCCACTGCTCGACGAGGCGCTCGGTCTCCTCCTCGTCGACGGACACGGTCACCGCCTCGAGCGAGCTCGGCCGCGACGCCTTGGCGAAGGCGATCGCCCGCATCGTCGGCTTGTGCAGCTTGCTGACCAGGACGACGCCGCGGACGCGGGCGGGGAGCATCCGGTCCTCGCCGGGCACGAGCGCGGTCTCCTCGGCGACGTGGGCGTAGTGGCGGCTGATCGCCTTCATCAGCACGAAGATGACGGCCATCGCGATGATGGCGATGTAGGCGCCCTGGGCGAACTTGCTGAGCAGCACGATGATCAGCACGGTCCCGGTCATCGTCAGCCCGATGCCGTTGATGACGCGCGAGCGCTTCATCTGCTTGCGCGTCGCCGGGTCGCGCTCGGTCTTGAGGTGCCGGGTCCAGTGCCGCAGCATCCCGGTCTGGCTCACGGTGAACGAGACGAAGACGCCGACGACGTAGAGCTGGATCAGCGACGTCACGTTGGCGCGGTAGGCCACCACCAGCACGACCGCCAGGGTCGCGAGCACGACGATGCCGTTGCTGTACGCGAGCCGGTCGCCGCGGGTGTGCAGCTGGCGGGGCAGGTAGCCGTCCTTGGCCAGGATCGAGCCGAGGACCGGGAAGCCGTTGAAGGCCGTGTTCGCGGCCAGGAACAGGATGATGAAGGTCGCCGCGACGACGAAGTAGAAGCCGGGGCGGAAGTCGTTGAAGACGACGTCGGCCAGCTGGGCGATGCCGGTCTTCTCGATGACGTCGACGCGCTGGCCGTTGAGCAGGTAGTGCGACCGGCCGGTGTCGATCAGCCGCACGCCGGTCAGGTTGGCCAGCACGATGACGCCGATGACCATCGTCACCGCGACCGTGCCGAGCAGCAGCAGGGTCGTCGCGGCGTTCTTGCTCTTGGGCTTCTTGAAGGCCGGCACGCCGTTGGAGATCGCTTCGACACCGGTCAGCGCCGCGCAGCCGGAGGAGAACGTGCGGGCCAGCAGCGCGACCATCCAGAAGCCGGCGAACTCGGCGTAGCGCGGCTCGGGCTCGATCGTGTACTGCGCGCTCTCGGCCCGCAGCGGCTCGCCGAGCACGAGGATGCGGAACAGCCCCCAGACGACCATGAGCAGCACGCCGCCCATGAAGCAGTAGACCGGGACCGCGAACAGCCCGCCGGACTCGCGGACGCCGCGCAGGTTGAGCGCGGCCAGCAGGATGACGACGAAGGCGGCCGCGAGCGCCTCGTGGCCGTCGAGGAAGTGCAGGAAGGGCACCGACTTGGCGTTCTGGATGCCCGAGGAGATCGACACGGCCACGGTCAGGACGTAGTCGACGAGCAGCGCGCTGGCCACGGTCAGACCGGCGTTGGGCCCGAGGTTGACGGTCGCGACCTCGTAGTCGCCGCCGCCCGAGGGGTAGGCGCGCACGTTCTGGCGGTAGGACGCGACGACGACGAGCATCACGACGGCGACGAGGATCGCGATCTTCCACGAGAACGCGTAGCCGGCGAGCCCGGCGAGCGACAGCGTGATGAGGATCTCGTCGGGCGCGTACGCGACGGAGGACAGCGCGTCCGAGGCGAACACGGGCAGCGCGATGCGCTTGGGGAGCAGCGTCTCGCCCAGCTGGGTGGACGAGAGCTTGCGACCGATGAGCAGCCGCTTGCTCAGCTCCCGGAGTCGGACCACGAGCAGCGACTCTAGCCACGTCACCACGCATGTGGGACGCCCTACACTCGCTCGGGTGCACATCGTGATCATGGGTTGCGGCCGGGTCGGCTCCACCCTCGCGCGCTCCCTCGAGAAGCGCGGGCACACGGTCGCGGTGGTCGACGTGAACGTGGACGCCTTCCGCCGCCTCGGGCCCGACTTCGGCGGGCGGACCGTCAAGGGCGTCGGCTTCGACCGGGAGGTGCTCCTCGAGGCGGGCATCGAGGAGGCCGACGGGTTCGCCGCCGTCTCCAGCGGCGACAACTCCAACATCCTCGCCGCCCGCGTCGTGCGCGAGACGTTCTCCGTCGACAACGTGGTGGCCCGCATCTACGACCCGGGTCGCGCCGAGGTCTACGAGCGCCTCGGCATCCCCACCGTCGCCACCGTCCGCTGGACCTCCGACCAGGTGCTGCGCCGACTGCTGCCCGCCGGCTCGGAGCCGGTGTGGCGCGACCCGTCGGGCAACGTCCGCATCATCGAGGTGCACGTCGACCGGTCGTGGGTCGGCCGGACTGTGGGCGACATCGAGGACGCGACGGGCGCCCGCGTGCCGTTCCTCTTCCGGATGGGCTCCGCGCTGGTGCCCAAGGACGCGACGATCTTCCAGGACGGCGACCTCGTGTACGCCGCCGTCGAGGACGCCGAGCTGGCCCGGGTCGAGGACGTCCTCGCCGCCGCACCCGAAGGAGACTGATGCGCGTCGTCATCGCGGGGGCCGGGAACGTCGGCCGCTCCATCGCCGCCGAGCTCGTCGGCAAGGGTCACGAGATCCTGCTCATCGACCGCGACCCGCGGGCGATCAAGTCCGACACCCTCCCCCAGGCCGAGTGGCTGCTGGCCGACGCGTGCGAGCTCTCCTCGCTCGAGGAGGCCGGGATCGACACCTGCGACGTGGCCATCGCCGCGACCGGTGATGACAAGGCCAACCTGGTCATCTCGCTGCTGTGCAAGACCGAGTTCGGCGTCCCGCGCACCGTGGGCCGGGTGAACCACCCCAAGAACGAGTGGCTGTTCAACGAGGTGTGGGGCGTCGACATCTCCGTCTCGACCCCGCGGCTGATGTCGGCGCTGGTCGAGGAGGCCGTCACCGTCGGCGACCTCGTCCGCCTGATGACCTTCCACGAGGGCGAGTCGAGCCTGGTCGAGATGACCCTGCCGACCTCGAGCCCGGTGGCCGGCGCCCGGGTGGGCGACCAGGACTGGCCCGGCGACGCCGTCCTCGTGGCGATCATCCGCGACGGTCGTACGCAGGCGCCCGACCCGGACGGTTCGCTGGAGGCGGGCGACGAGCTGCTGTTCGTGACCGCGCAGGTCGACGAGCAGGAGCTGGCGAACGTGCTCTCGCCGCGCGAGGGCGAGGTCAAGGACGCCTCCATGGCCACGCCGCGGATGGTCACGCCGGGTCTGTAGCCCCGGGCACGAAAGGTCTCCTCGCGCTCGGCGAGGAGACCTCTCGACTGTGGAGCCGGAGCCCGGGGACCCGCCTGCGCCGGTCCCCGGACCGTCGTCAGCCGGTCAGGGTCCAGCGCTGGGCCGCGGAGGCGTTGCAGGTGTAGATCTGCAGCTGGAGCTTGTTCTTGGCCGCGCCGCCCGGGACGTCCAGACACTTGCCTGACGCCGTGTTCACGAGCGAGCCGTCCGTGCCCGGGGTCCACTCCTGGGCGGCCGTGCCGTTGCAGGACCACAGCTGCACCTTGGCCTTGTTCTTGGCGCTGCCGCCCTTCACGTCGAGGCACTTGCCGAGGCTGGCGAAGGTGCTGCCCGCGCGGGTCCACGTCTGGGCCTTGGAGCCGTTGCAGCCGTACAGCTGCACGGCCGTGCCCTTGGCGTCCTTGCCCCCGCGCACGTCGGCGCACTTGCCGCCGACACCCACGATGGTCGTCGTCGGCAGCTTGGCCACCGCGGTGCCGTGCACCGTGACGAGGTGCGCGCCCTGGCCGTCGTTGCCGGTGATCGAGTAGGTCCCGTCGAAGCTCCCCAGCGCCGTCGGCTGGAAGGTCACCGACTGGTGGATCACGTCACCGGGCTCGATCTGCTGACCCTCCGACACCGGGTCGGGCACCTCGAAGGGCGCCGTCGGCGGGGCCGCCTTGGTGAGGGTCAGCAGCAGGTTGCCGGTGTTGCGGATGTCGAAGGTCTTGGTCACCTTCTTGCCCACCTCGATCGTCCCGAACTGCACGGTGCCCGGGTCGATCTGCAGCTGCGCGACCCCCTTGATCGAGGAGCCCGTGACCGGGACGGTGACCGTGCCCGTCGAGGACTTCACGACGAGCGAGGTCTTGAAGGTGCCCGCGGCCGTCGGCTCGAAGGTGATCGGGACCGACAGCGAGTTGCCCGCCTCGAGCTGGGTGCCCGCCGCGGGAGCGGCGTCGGTGGAGAAGGGCGCCGTTGGCGCGGTGACCGACTGGATCGTCGTGCTCGTCGACCCGCTGTTGGTGATGCTGGCGTCCAGCGTCACGTTGCCGCCCGTCGGCACCTCCCCGAAGTCGAGGGTGGAGGGGTCGGAGACCAGCCCGTCCTTGGTGCCCTGGCCGTGCAGGTCGAAGGCGAACGTCCCCGTCGTGGTGACGAAGGAGATGGCGCCCGAGTCCGAGCCGGGGGCGGTCGGGGTGTAGGACACCGGCACCGACACCGACGCGCCGGCCTTGAGCGTCACCGGCAGCTTGACCTTGCCGATCTTGAAGGGCGCGCCCGAGCGGACCTTGGTCAGCCGGACCTCCCGCTTGGCGGTCACCGTGACCTGCTTGGTCGCGGTGGCCTTGACCGCGACCTGGCCGAAGTCGGTCGGCGTGCCGCCCAGGGCGATCGTCGACGGCCGGCCGAAGCCGTACACCGAGCCCGACCGGTTCGCGACGTAGACGCGGCCGTTGTCGGTCGCCACCTTCGCGAACTTGGTGGCGGTGCCGATCGGGGCGGAGTAGCGCAGGTTCAGCCGGCCCTTGCTGGGCAGGGCGTCGTACGCACGGAGCTGGCCGCCGGCGCCGTTCGGGCCGCTGGCGTACACGGTCCAGACGAGGGCCGAGCCGGAGGCCTTACCGTTCGAGGTCACGGTCGGCGACCCGGAGGTGTAGCCGAAGTTCCCGCTCGTCGTGCCGGTGCGGCTCAGCGCGGGGAGGCCGGAGCCGGAACGACCGACCTTGAAGGCCGACATCGGGCCGCGGTTGGTGACCATGTAGACGTAGCCGCCGTCGCCGCCCCAGAAGGCGGGGTGGCCCCAGACGCCCTTGTACGGCCCGCCGGTCTGCAGGACGTCGTCCTTGCGGCCGGACTTCTGACCGCTGCCGCCGAAGTCGTCGCGGTCGAGCAGGAAGACCCGCCCGTCCTTGCCGACCATGACCATCAGGTGCGGGTGGTCGGCGGTGCCGTAGCCGTCGGGGATGGCCATCGGGGCGCCGGAACCGAGGTCGGTGTCGTCGGTGTCGAGGTTGCTGTTGTTGACCGGGGAGAAGAAGTCGGTCGCCTTGAGCGTGCGGTCGGCCTGCACGCTCACCCGGACGACGGACTCGGCCAGCTGGCTCGGGGGCTTCTTGCCGGGGTGCGGCGACGGCGAGACCCCGTTGCCGGTGGCGAAGATGATCTGGCCCTTGCCGTCCGACATCAGACCGCCGCCGGACTGCCAGATGCCGGCCCCGGCCTTGCTGTTGCCCGTCTCGGTCGCGAACATCGAGGTCTGCTTGCCCGTCGTCGCGTCCACGCCGACGACGTAGCCGACGTACGGCTGGTGGTCGCAGTGGCTGGCGAAGCCGGCGTAGACGACGCCGTCGAGGAGCAGCAGCCCCGGCCGCTGCATCGCGGTCTTGGGGTTGAAGTCGTGGTCGTCGTCGTTGTCGGCCGCGCCCTTGATCGTCGTCGGGAAGCCGGGACGCTCGGCCCCGGTCGTGATGTCGACGGCGTGCATGTACCAGTGCGGGTTGTCGGCGTTCTTGCCGTCGTCGACCTTGGCCGTGAAGTAGGCGGTGCCGGTCGCCTGGTCGACCGCGGGGGTCGCCGTGATGCCGATGGTGGGCACGAGGTCGCCGCACCCGATGTTCGAGGCCGCCCACTCCTTGCCCACGTCCCGGCTCCACCGGACCTTGCCGGTGACCGGGTCGAGGCCGTACGCCTTGTTCTTCTCGGTGACGGCGAGCAGCGTGCCCTTCACGAGGACGGGCTGGGCGTAGATCTGGCCGTCGAGCTTGGTCTCGAAGAGCTGGCCGAAGTCGGGGGCGGACACGTCGGACGGGGCCAGCTTGGGCTCGTCCTGGTCCCAGCCTGTGCGGAGGTTGTCGGTGGAGACGGTCGTGACGTCGGCCGAGGCCGGTGCGGCGCCGAGCAGGCCGGCCGAGACGAGCCCGGCGAGGACGAACGCTGCGACGGCTCGTGTTCGACGGGGGACGAGGTTCAAGGATCCAGCCTTCACGGGCACGACTGGCAGCCCCGGCGGCTGTCAGCGGCCTACAGCGTGCCTGAGGAGTGCTCAGAATCGCGGCGCAGTCGCTCGATCATGACGTGATGTTCACCACGTGGCCCGGCGGGGAGGCTCAGTCCGCTGGTGCAGCGTGCTCCTCGATGGGCGTCCGGCCGCGCGACAGCAGCAGCCCGATGACGAACAGCGCGGCGAGCAGCAGGGGCCAGCCGAGGACGACCTTGGCCACGCCGAGCCAGACGACCTCGCCGGCGAGGAAGAGCGGCAGCTGCACCACGAAGCGGAGCACGTAGGGCACCGCGAGGACGAGCGTGAGGCGCGAGGCCATCCTGACCAGCGCGCGGTCGCGGATCCAGCCGGTCGGGTCCTCGAGCGCGGCGCCGATCACGAAGCCGATCAGCGGGCGGCGGACGGCGACGGTCAGGAGCGAGACCACCGCGAGACCGCCGTTGTAGAGGATGCCGGGCAGGAAGACGTCCTCGGCCCGGCCGGTGCGGGTGGCGATGATCGCGGCGATAGCCGTCGGCACGACGGCCTGCGCGACGAACTTCAGCGACGAGCGCTGCACCAGCCGGACGACGGCGAGCACGAGCGCCACGCCCACCGCCACCCCGATCGAGGGGTAGAGCTGGCGCGACGCCACCCAGGCGACGGTGAAGCCCACGAAGGGCAGCGCCGCCTCGACCATGCCGCGGGGGCCGCCGAGCGTGCGTCCCAGCTCGTAGCGGACTAGCTCCTCGACGTAGCGGAACTGCGGCCGCGGCGGCTGGGCGCCGGCAGGCGCCTCGGGTCCGACGGCGCCCGGGGTGTCGGCCGCCGTCACGAAGCGGCGGGCGTCGGCAGCAGCTCGTACCGCGGGTTGTACATCAGGCGGCGGCCCTCGTGGCAGCTGATGCGCCCCCACACCTTCAGCGTGCGGCCCGCGTCGATGCCCGGGATCTGGCGCCGGCCCAGCCACACCAGCGTGACCACGCCCGAGCCGTCCTCCAGCTCGACGTCGAGCGCCGGGTGCCCGGCGCGCGGGCTCAGCGTGATCGAGGAGACCGTGCCGGTCAGGTTGACCTGCTGACGGTCCTCGCAGGCGCTGATCGGGACGGCGCCCTCCTGCCGGACGTTGCGCTGCAGGTCCTCGGACTCGAGCTCGGCGTTGGACGTCGCCAGACGTCGCAGCGCCCGCTGCAGCATGTTCTCCTTGCCCATCGTGCGTCCTCCGCGTCGATCGGTGAGGGTGGTCCGGCGGCCCCGGCGAGACGTCAAGCATCGCACCGCGGGCCAACCGCCGGGCCCGGACCGTGAGGTCAGTCGGCCGGCTGGAGGTCGGCCGGGATGGTCATGGGCAGCAGGTCGCCCGGCGCCATGGCCTCGTCGCCCCGCCGCACGACCACGTCGCGGAAGGCGGCGAGCACGGCGGCGACCGCCGGGTCCTCGTCGTCGTCGGTGATGGCGGCCTGGCCGTAGACGATGCCGCGCAGCAGCCAGCGCTGCCCCTCGGCCACCCACATCCGCGACGGCTGGTAGCCCTGCTCGCCGGTCGGAGTGGTCACGGGCAGCAGGCGCCGCAGCTCGACCCCGAAGGGCCCGGCGGCCAGCTCGGCCGACCCGCCCACCTCGACGGCGGCCTCGGAGATCTCGTCGCGCAGCTCGGCCCACAGCCCACCGCTGCGCGGCGCCGCGTACGCGCTGAGCTCGAGCGCGGAGCTGGCCACCACCTCGGGCGTGTCGCCGTCGGTGCCGGGCGCGTGGACGGGCAGCACGAGCATCGCCGACACGATGTCCTGCGCCTCGTTGACCTGCAGCCGCAGCTCCGAGCCGGGGACCGGTGCGATGACGAGGCTGCCCAGGTCGATGCGCGGGGCGTCGTCGTCGGGGTCGGTGCCGTCGAGCTCGCCGACCTCGAAGGGGCCGTCGGTGCGCCACTCGGTGGCGTCGAGCGCCTCGGTGTCGAGCCCCGGGGTCGCGTCCTCGTCCGGGTCGGCCGACGTGTCGTCGCCGCCGTCCTCGTCGGTCGCCGGGTCCGCAGCCGTCTCGTCGGAGACATCGGCCTCGTCCGCGGCGGACCCGTCGGCCGCCTGGGCCGTCGAGTCCTCCGCCACGACCTCGTCCTCGTCGGCGCGGGCCTTCTTCTTGCGCCCGAAGATCACGCGTGTCCTCCTCGTCGTACGCCGGCCGCACGGGCGTCGTGGCTGTCGCCCGTCGCGGTGCCGGTCGTCTCGTCGTCGTCAGACCCTATGCCCCCGGTGGACCCGTGCCCCCCGGTCCCGCGGACCGAGGCGGGCAGGTCGTCGGCCAGGACGAAGCGGGCGCGGGCCACGCGCTGCACCACCAGCTGGGCGATGCGGTCGCCGCGGGCGATGCGGACGGGCAGCGCGGCGTCGGTGTTGAGCAGGTTGACGCAGACCTCGCCGCGGTAGCCGGCGTCGATCGTGCCGGGGGCGTTGACGACCGTGAGGCCGTGGCGGTGCGCCAGGCCCGAGCGAGGGTGGACGAAGCCCGCGTAGCCCTCGGGCAGGGCCAGGGCGACCCCCGTCCGCACCAGCCGCCGGGTGCCGGGCGCGAGCACCACGTCCTCGGCGCTGTGCAGGTCGGCCCCCGCGTCGCCCGGGTGCGCGTACGCGGGCACGGGCAGGTCCTCGAGGAGCCGCAGGCCGACATCCACCTGCTCGACGGGCTCGTCGGGCTCCGGGACCTCAGGCACGGGGCGGCGCCTCGGCACCGGCCGACGGGGCAGGCTGGGCGGGCTCGGCGTCCGGCTCCGCCGGGACCCAGCCGAGTGCGGTCGCCAGCGCCCCGGGGCGCCGGGTCGAGACCAGCCAGTAGGGCACGGGGTCGGCCGGGTCGGCGAGCGTCAGCTCCACGCAGGTCGACACCCAGGGCCGCAGCACGAGGTGGGCGCGGGCGTCGGCCTCGACGCCGGACCGCAGCCGGGTCCCCGCGGTGTCGAGCGGCCGGACCGCGGCGACCCACTCCCGGCCGACGACCGCACGGCCGACCCGGATCTCGTCGTCGTCGACCTCGGTCGTGAAGGACGCGCTGCGGAAGCCGAGGGCCACCGCGACGAAGGAGAAGAGCCCCACGCCGACCGCCCAGGCGATCCCGAGGTAGTAGCCGAACGCCACCGCCAGCGTCAGCGCGAACAGGACGGCGAGCGCCAACCACCCCGGCGGCACGCTGACCCGCTCCCGAAACCGCACCCGGCCACCGTACCGGCGCCCGGGACGACGAACGCCGCCCTCCGTGAGGAGGACGGCGTCAGAAGGATCACTGCGCGCGAGCGCGTGGTCGCTCCCGTCCCGGGGGCGGGAGCTCACGCGCGGGGAGGGGTCAACCCGCGCAGTCGAAGCAGTAGGCGTCGCCGTTCTTGCGCTCCTCGGCGATCTGGCTGCGGTGGCGCACGAGGAAGCAGCCGGCGCAGGTGAACTCGTCGGACTGGCGCGGGAGGACCCGCACCGTCAGCTCCTCGTGCGAGAGGTCGGCGCCGGGGAGCTCGAAGGCCTCGGCGGCCTCGGTCTCGTCCTCGTCGACCTTGCCGGAGTTCTTGTCGTTCCGGCGGGTCTTCAGCTCCTCGATGCTGTCCTCGTTGAGCTCTTCCTCGGTCTTGCGGGGGGCGTCGTAGTCGGTCGCCATCGTGTTCCGTCGTCACCTTTCACAGGCTCGCGTGCCCAGGTCGTGCAGTGCGTTCTGCGGTTGGGCAGCGCATGTGTACCACATGGGGCGTGGTCGGGGGTGGTGCTCGCCCGAGGACGCCCGCACGTTTGCTGTCGCGGACCGTCCAACGGATGAGCGGGCAGAAAATTCCCGAGGCCCGCGGGTGGGCCCGGACCGGTTCCTCCAGGCCTCAGGCGGGCTGCGGGACCCGCTGGCAGAGGGCACGGCGGCCGGGGTCGCGCAGGTTGGTGCAGCAGTCCGGCTCGCAGTCGTACCAGCCGACCGGCGTGCCCTCCACGACCGGGCGCGCGGGCTCTTCGCCGCGTGCGGCGGCCGCCCGCTCCAGCACGAGGTCGACGAGGGCCGAGACGAACGCCGGGTGCGTGCCGGCCGTGGCCGCACGGGCCAGCGGCAGCCCGAGCTCGCGCGCGGTCTCGACCGCCTCGGTGTCGAGGTCGTAGATGACCTCCATGTGGTCCGACACGAAGCCGATGGGCACGAGCACGACGCCGGGGACGCCCGCGGCGTCGAGCGCCCTCAGGTGGTCGTTCACGTCGGGCTCGAGCCAGGGCTGGCTCGGCGGCCCGGAGCGCGAGCAGTAGACGAGGTCGAAGTCGTACGTCCGACCGCGGAGCCGGCCGACCTCGCGGGTGACCGCCTCGGCGACGGCGAGGTGCCAGTCGACGTAGCCGCCCTCGGGGCTCTTGGGCTGGGGACCGGCGGCCGCGGCCATGGCGGTCGGGATGGAGTGGGTGACGAAGACCAGCCGGGCCCGCTCCCCCGGCTCGCCGAGCTCGTCGAGCGCCGCCTGGGTCGCGTCGACCGACGCGGCCACGAAGCCCGGGTGGTCGGAGTAGTGGCGGATCTTGTCGACCGTGACCCCGCTGGCCGCCTGCGGGTCGAAGGCGTCGAAGAGGTTCTCGCGGTACTGCCGGCAGGAGGAGTACGACGGGTACGCGCTGGTCAGCACGGCGACCACGCGCCGGTGCCCGTCGGCGACGATGCGCTCGACCTCCGGGCCGAGGAACGGGTCCCAGTTGCGGTTGCCCCAGTAGAGCGGGACGTCGAGGCCGCGCCCGTCGAGCTCGACGCGCAGGGCGGCGAGCAGCTCGCGGCACTGGTCGTTGATCGGGCTGCGGCCGCCGAAGCCGTCGTAGTGGTGGGCGACGTCGGCGAGGCGCTCGCGCGGGATGCCGCGGCCCCGGGTCACGTTCTCGAGGAACGGCATCACGTCGTCGGGCTTCTCGGGCCCGCCGAAGGAGACGAGCAGCAGGGCGTCATAGGGCAAGGTGTCGGCGGAACCGTCGCGGTCGGGCACGCGCCGATCCTGCCACGGGGGTGGTCGCGGACCGTGGCTGTCGGTGGCCCCGCCTAGGGTGACGAGCCGGCGGGGGGACGAAGGGCGGGGACGGGGCGGATGGCGCGGGCGGCACGGCGGTTCGGGGCGTACGCGACGGTCCTCGGCGACGCCCCCGCGCGCGGCTTCAGCCTGGCCGGGTTCGTCGCCCGGCTGCCGCAGTCGATGACCGGCATCGGCATCGTGCTGCTCGTCTCGCTGACCAGCGGCTCCTTCGCCCGGGCGGGCGTCGTGGCGGCCGCGGTGACGCTCGCCGGGGCGGTCGCCGCGCCGCTGTGGGGCCGCGTGATGGACCGGGCCGGCCAGGCCCGGGTCCTGGTGGGCACGGCGCTCGGCTACGCGGTCGGGGTCCTCGTGGTCGTCGCCTCGGTGGAGGGCGGCTGGCCCCTCCCCGCCACGGTCGGCGGGGCGCTGCTGGCCGGTCTGTGCTTCACCCCGACCGGCAGCTCGGTGCGGGCGCGCTGGTCGCACCGGCTGCGCGACTCGCCGCTGCTCGACACCGCCTTCGCCCTCGAGGCGGTCATCGACGAGCTCACCTTCGTCGTCGGCCCCGTGCTGGTGACGTTCCTGGCCACGACGGTCGACCCGGCCGCCGGGCTCGTGGTGTGCGCGGTCCTGGGGGTGCTGGGCTCGCTGCTCCTCGCGGTGCAGCGCTCCACCGAGCCCCCGCGGAGGCCGCGGCTGCACCGCGCCGACCGCACCAGCCGGCTGCCGTTCCGGCTGCTCGCCATGGTGGTCCTCGCCTCCTGGGCCTGCGGCGGCGTCTTCGGCAGCATGGAGGTCGTCGTCGTGGCGTTCGCCCGCGAGCGCGACGTCCTGGGCTGGTCGGGCGTGCTGCTGATGTGCTGGGCCGCCGGCTCGCTCCTGGCCGGCGTGGTCGCCGGGCTCGTGGCCTGGCGGCGGGCGCCGCTGGCGCGCTACCGCATCGGGGCGGTCGTGCTCGCCGTGTCGCTGCTCCCGATGCCGTTCGTCGGCCCGCCGTGGCTGCTCGGCGTGCTGCTGACCGTCAGCGGCTTCGCCATCGCGCCCACCCTGATCGCAGCCGTGAGCGTCGTGCAGACGTCCGTGCCCGCCGTACGGCTGACCGAGGCGCTGGGCTGGTCGGGCACCGGGATGTCGGCCGGCGTCGCCACGGGGGCGGCGCTGGGCGGCGCGAGCGTCGACCAGATGGCCTCGACGGGCGGCTTCGTCCTCGTCGCCGCCTTCGGCCTCCTGCTGGTCGTCGGGGTGCTCCTGATCCGCACCCCGACCTCGGCCGGCGGTACGCCCGTGCTCCCGGTCGTGCCCGTCGTGCCGGAGTCGCGCGGCGCCCCCGACGCCCTAGGTCAGCCCGCGAGGTAGCGGCGCACCGCCGCGGCGGCGTCCTCGGGCTCGAAGCCGGTGGCCTCGAGCCGGCTGAGGTCGAGCGTGCTGTGCACCGGGCGCGGCGCGAGGTCCTTGCCGGCCCCGTACTCCTGGGTGCTCACCCCGGTGACGTCCGCGGCGTCGCGCCCGCGCAGGGCGAAGACCTCCCGGGCGATGTCGGCCCAGGTCTGCGTGGGCCCGCCGTTGGTGACGTTGTAGGTGCCCGACGGCGCCTCCACGGCGAGCAGGTGCACGATGGCGCGCACGAGCTCGTCGGTGAAGGTCAGCCGCCCGTGCTGGTCGTCGACCACCGACGGCGAGACGCCGCGGTCGGCGAGGGAGGCCATGGTGGCGACGAAGTTCTTGCCGTCGCCCACGACCCAGCTCGTGCGCAGCACCAGGTGGCGCGGCAGCGTCGAGACGAGCGCGTCGCCGGCCGCCTTGGTCTGGCCGTACACCCCGAGCGGGGCGAAGGGCTCGTCCTCGGGGTGCAGCTCGCGCGTGCCGTCGAAGACGTAGTCGGAGCTGACGTGCACCAGCGTGGCGCGGTGCCGGCGGGCGGCGTCGACGAGGGCGGCGACCCCGGCGACGTTCGTCGCCCAGGCCTGGCGCCGGCCCTCCGGCGTCTCCGCGGCGTCGACGGCGGTGTAGGCGGCCGCGTTGACCACGGTCCCGTAGGGGGAGAAGTCGAAGGCCGCGACCGAGGCCTGGTCGGCCAGGTCGAGCTCGTCGCGGCCGACGGCCACGGCGCCGGGCAGCGCCCGGCTTAGCGCACGGCCAAGCTGGCCGCCGGCACCGGTCACCAGTACCGGGCGCGGGGCCATCGGGCGGACCTCGGCGAGGCGCGGGTGCGCGCGGTCGGCGTCGGAGAGCTCGGCCCGCTCCAGCGGGATCGGCCACTCGATCGCCACCGACTCGTCGGCCAGGTTCAGGAACGTGTACGACTCGCGTGCGGCCGCGCTCCAGTGGTCGTTGACCAGGTAGGAGTAGGCGGTCCCGTCCTCCAGCGTCTGGAAGGCGTTGCCGACCCCGCGCGGCACGAAGACGCCGCGGTCGGGCCCGAGCTCGAGGGTGACCGCGCGGCCGAAGCTCTCCCCCGGCCGCAGGTCGACCCAGGCGCCGAACACCCGCCCGCTGGCCACGGTGACGTACTTGTCCCAGGGCTCGGCGTGGATGCCGCGGGTGACGCCGGCGTCGGTGTTGAAGGACACGTTGTTCTGCACCGGCTCGAAGTCCGGCAGCCCGGCGGCCACCATCTTGGCCCGCTGCCAGTTCTCCTTGAACCAGCCGCGGGAGTCCCCGTGGACGCCGAGCCGCACGACGAGGAGGCCCGGGATCTCGGTGGCCTGGACCAGCTCGTCCGCGCCGCCGCCCGGGGTCTGCGCGGGGGTCACTGGCCCTGCGCCTTGTACTGCGCCTCGGTCGCGGCCTTCTGCGGCCGCCACCACGCCTCGTGGTCGCGGTACCAGCCGATGGTCGCCTCGAGGCCCGCCTCGAAGTCGCCGTAGGCCGGCGTCCAGCCCAGCTCGCGGCGCAGCTTGCTCGAGTCGATCGCGTAGCGCAGGTCGTGGCCGGCGCGGTCGTTCACGTGGTCGTACGCGTCGCGCGGCTGCCCGAGCAGCTCGAGGATCGTCTCGACGACCTGCTTGTTGTCGCGCTCGCCGTCGGCGCCGATGAGGTAGGTCTCCCCGAGCACGCCCGCCTCGAGGATCCGCAGCACCGCCGCGCTGTGGTCGTCGGCGTGGATCCAGTCGCGGACGTTCAGCCCGGCCCCGTAGAGCTTGGGCCGCCCGCCGTCGAGCACGTTGGTGATCTGGCGCGGGATGAACTTCTCGACGTGCTGGTAGGGCCCGTAGTTGTTGGAGCAGTTGCTGATCGTCGCCTGCACCCCGAACGAGCGCGCCCAGGCCCGTACCAGCAGGTCGGAGCCGGCCTTGGTCGAGGAGTAGGGGCTCGACGGGTTGTACGGCGTCTGCTCGGTGAAGCGCGCCGGGTCGTCGAGCTCGAGGTCGCCGTACACCTCGTCGGTGGAGATGTGGTGGTAGCGCGTCTCGTGGCGGCGCACCGCCTCGAGCAGCGTGTAGGTCCCGATGATGTTGGTCGTCAAGAAGGGCGAGGGGTCGCGCAGCGAGTTGTCGTTGTGCGACTCCGCGGCGAAGTGCACCACCGCGTCGGCCTCGGCCACGAGCGGGTCGACCGTCTCCGCGTCCCGGATGTCACCCACCACCAGCCGGAAGCGGTCGGCCGGGAGACCGTCGAGCGAGGCCCGGTTCCCGGCGTAGGTGAGCAGGTCCAGGACGGTCACCGAGTGGTCGGTGCGGTCGAGGACGTGGCGGACGAAGTTCGAACCGATGAACCCCGCGCCGCCGGTCACGAGCAGTGCAGACACGGCAGGCATCCTAGGGAACGCGGGGCGTCGGCGTGATCGGCTGCGAGACTTCGGGCGCCGCCGGGCCGCTGCCGGTGTGACGTCCGTGCGGAGTTCGCGTGGAGTTCGTGCCCGAGGTCACTCGTCTGGGAGCATGCTCGCCATGCGCGGCATCATCCTCGCCGGGGGCTCCGGCACCCGGCTGCACCCGGTCACCCTCGGGATCAGCAAGCAGCTCGTGCCGGTCTACGACAAGCCGATGATCTACTACCCGCTCTCGACGCTGATCTTCGCCGGGATCTCCGAGGTGCTGGTCATCACGACGCCGCACGACCGCGACGGCTTCGAGCGGCTGCTCGGCGACGGGTCGCAGTTCGGGATCTCGATCTCCTACGCCACCCAGCCCTCCCCCGACGGCCTCGCGCAGGCCTTCGTCATCGGCGCCGACTTCATCGGCGACGAGAAGGTGGCCCTCGTCCTCGGCGACAACATCTTCTACGGCTCCGGCCTGGGCACCCAGCTGCGCACGTTCAGCGACGTCGAGGGCGGCGCGGTCTTCGCCTACTGGGTCGCCGAGCCGCGGGCGTACGGCGTGGTCGAGTTCGACGCCGACGGCCGCGCGGTCTCGCTGGAGGAGAAGCCGGCCGAGCCGCGCTCCAACTACGCGGTGCCCGGCCTCTACTTCTACCACAACGACGTGGTCGAGATCGCCCGCGGCCTCGAGCCGTCGCCGCGCGGGGAGTACGAGATCACCGACGTCAACCGCGTCTACCTCGAGCGCGGCCAGCTCCAGGTCGGCGTGCTGCCGCGGGGCACCGCCTGGCTCGACACCGGCACCTTCGACTCGCTGAACGACGCCGGCAACTTCGTCCGCACCCTCGAGGCGAGGCAGGGGCTGAAGGTCGGCTCGCCCGAGGAGGCGGCCTGGCGCCTCGGCTTCCTCACCGACGACGAGCTGGCCGAGCGGGCGACGGCCCTGCAGAAGTCGGGCTACGGCACGTACCTGCTGGAGATCCTGAGAAGAGGGCGAACGGCCTGAGGTCTGCCCCCGCTCCCGGGTAGCGTGCGCGGGGCCCGGCAGGCAGCACGCCAGACCGGCAGTCGACAGACAGGACCCCCATGACCTCGCGCCCCCTCCACTCCCGCGCCCTGCTCGCCGGGCTGGCCGCCGCCGCCCTCGGCCTGACGCTGACCGCCTGCGGGGGTTCGGAGAGCTCGTCCACCTCCTCGCAGGCGGCCGCGCCGGCCACCAGCGCCGCGGCCCCCGCGTCGTCGGCCCCCGCGTCGTCGGCCGCCCCGTCCGAGAGCGCCTCAGAGAGCCCCAGCCCGAGCGCGAGCGCGAGCAGCGGCACCGCCGACGTCAAGAAGGTGTGCGACACCCTCAGCGCGGGCGACGTGTCCAAGCTGACCGGCGTCAAGCTCAAGAAGGGCACCTCGACCGACCTCGGCCCGTCGAACATCTGCCAGTGGACGCCCTCGGACCCCAGCGACGGCGACGCGGCGATCTTCAGCGGCCAGGAGGGTCCCCTCCCCGGCCCGCTGAGCCAGGTCGAGGGCGAGCTCAAGAAGCAGTTCGACGGCTCGGTCGACAAGATCTCGGTGCAGGGCGCCGACGAGGCCCGCTACATCAAGGGCAAGAAGTCGGGCGTCAACGTCATCGACGTCCTCGCCGCCAAGGACGGGGTCTTCTACCAGGTCCTCGTCGCCGCGCCCAAGGACGTGACGCAGCACAAGGACGGCGCGGTCAAGATCACCGAGGCCCTGATCCAGGCCGCCTGAGCCTCGACGCCCCCGCGGGGCGACGCGTCAGCGTCGCCCGCGGCGGGCCTGGAGGTAGTCGCTCACCACGAACTCGCCCAGGCGCCCGATGTCGGGGGTGAACACGCGCCCGCCCGCGCGGCGGGCGATCGCGTCGACGAAGCGGGCCAGGCCGGGGTCGTCGCCGAGCATGAAGGTGTTGAGCGTCGCGCCGTAGCGGGCCAGCTCGTCGACCTGCGCCACGGTCGCGCGGATGGTCTCGGGCGTGCTCGGCCAGCGGAACGCCGCACCGCCGTCGCCGGTCAGGTGCGCGGTCGGCTCGCCGTCGGTGACGACGAGCACGACGGGCTCGGCGTCGGGGTGCCGGCGCAGGTGGCGCGTGGCCAGCAGCAGCGCGTGCTGCAGGTTGGTCCCCTGGATCCACTCGGGCTCGGCCTCGGCGAGCTGGACCGGCGTGAGCCGCCGCGCCAGCCGGTTGAACCCGATCACCTGCAGCGCGTCCTGGCGGAAGCGCGTCTCGATGAGGTGGTTGAGCGCCAGGGCGGTCTGCTTCATCGGGCCCCAGCGCCCGTCCTGGACCATCGAGAAGGACAGGTCGACGCAGAGCGCGACGGCCGCGGTCGTGCGCCGCTCGGTCTCGGTGACCTCGAAGTCCTCGACGTCGAGCAGCATGCCGCCGTCCTCCACCGGGTGGAGCGCGCGGCGACGGAGCGAGTTGGCGACCGTACGGCTGGCGTCGAGGGGCAGCTCGTCGCCGAACACCCACGGCCGGGTCAGGCCAGTCGGTTCGTCGGCGGCACCGGTGCGGTGGTCGGCGTGGTCGCCGTTGCCGCTCGCCGACAGCTGGTCGAAGACGCGCTTGAGCGCGGACTGGCCGAGGCGGCGTACGGCGCGGGGGGTCAGCCGCATGCCGTCGTCGCCGCGGGACAGGTAGCCCTGCGCCTCCAGTTCGCGCTCGAGGTCGCGCAGCGCCTGGAAGTCGCGGACGGCCTCGTTGCCGAGGCGCTGCTCGAGCAGGTCCACGTCGACGTCGTCGAGGGTCGAGCCCCACCCGCTCTGCGAGATCTGCGCCTCGAGGGCCTCGAGGTCGGCCAGCTCGGCCACGGCCTCGACCGCCTCGGAGTAGCCGAGGCTCGGCTGACCGGGTCCGCCGCGCATGCCGGCGTCCGAGCCGCGGTCGAGCCCGGGCCGCAGCGAGCGCAGGTTGTCGCTCAGCTGGGCCATCTCGGAGGCCAGGTCGGCGTCGGAGAGCGCGTCGGACATCAGCTGGCCGAGCTGTTCGCGCTGCTCGGGGCTGAGCGAGTTCATCATCCGCTGCGCCGCGGCCTGGCGCCGGGCGAGCGCGTCGATGAGCTCCTCGATCGTCTCCGGCTGCTCGGGGAAGAACTCCCCGTGCTTGTCCATGAACTCGCTGAACGCGTCGGTCGTGTCCTCGCTGCGCGCGTGCTTGGCGAGCAGCTGGTTGAGGTCGGCGAGCATGTCCTTGACCCGGGCCATCGCCTCGGGGTCCGGGTTCTCCAGGGCCTGCTTCATCCCCGCGAACTGCGCGTCGAGCACCTCGCGCTGCAGCATCTGCTTGATCTGCTCGTACGTCTGACGCGCCTCGGGCGAGGTCCAGTCGTAGCCGTCGAGCCCGCGCACCGCGCCAGCGACGTCGTCGGGCAGCGTGTCGAGCTCCATCTCGGCGAACCGGGCGTCGTCGCCGTCCTGGCCGGCCAGCGCCTCGCGCTCGGCGGCGAGCGCCTGGTCGAGCGCCGAGCGCACCTGGTCGAGCGTCCCGCCCAGGTCACCGCGGCGCCGGGCGGCGTTACGCATCTTGCGGATCTTCTCCGCGAGCCGGTCGAGGCCGCCGCGGCCGTCCAGCCCCTCGCGCAGCAGCTCGCGCAGCGAGTCGCGCACGTTGCCGGCCGACAGCACGTCGGAGCCGATCTTGTCGATCGCGGCGCGCACGTCGTACGGCGCGGCCAGCGGGTCGGGCCCACCCCGCCAGGGCCCGTACCGGAACCTGCCGTGCGGATCCCCCGGCTCGTACCTCTCAGCACTCACGACCCGAACCTAGCCCCGCCCTCCTAGCGAACCCCGGGCTCGCCGCCGAGCGGTAGCTTGCCGCGCCGAATCGGGCCGGGTTGACGCGGCAACCTACCGCTCGGCGGAGGTCTGGGGCTCAGCCGGCGACGACCTCGAGGATCGCGTCGCCCCACTTCCCCAGCTTGTTCGCACCGACGCCGGACACGGCGCCGAGCGCGTCGAGCGAGGTCGGGGCGCTCGAGGCGATCTGGCGGAGCACGGAGTCGTGGAAGACCACGTACGGCGGCACCCCGGTCTCCTTGGCGGTGGCCGCGCGCCACGCCCGCAGCCGCTCGAACACCGCCTCGGCCGGTCCGTCGAGGGCGACGGCCGCAGCGGACGAGGACGACCGCCGCCTCGACGCCGACGACCGCGCGGCCTTGGGCGCCTCGCGGCGCAGCATCACGGGGCGCTCACCCTTGAGCACCGCGGTCGAGCCCGGGGTGAGCATCAGGGTGCCGTAGCCGTCGGCGACGCCGAGGAGCTGCTGGGCCAGCAGCTGGCGCACCACGCTGCGCCACTCGCCGGCGTCCAGCTCGGTCCCGATCCCGAAGACGGTGAGGTCGGTGTGGCCCAGCTGGACGACCCGCTCGGTCTGCTGACCGAGCAGGATGTCGACGACGTGGCCGGCGCCGTAGCGCTGCCGCCGGTCGGCGAGCCGCCACACGGCGGACAGCAGCTTCTGCGCGGGGACGGTGCCGTCCCAGGTCTGCGGCGGCCTGGTGCAGGTGTCGCAGTTGCCGCACGGCTCGGCCTGCTGCCCGAAGTAGGCCAGCAGCTGCACGCGGCGGCACTCGACGGTCTCGCACAGCGCGAGCATCGCGTCGAGGTGCGCGGAGAGCCGTCGCCGGTGCGCGGCGTCGCCGTCGGAGGAGTCGATGAACTTGCGCTGGGAGACCACGTCGGCCAGCCCGTACGCGAGCCAGGCCGTCGCGGGAGCCCCGTCGCGCCCGGCACGTCCGGTCTCCTGGTAGTAACCCTCCACCGACTTGGGCAGGTCGAGGTGGGCGACGAAGCGGACGTCGGGCTTGTCGATGCCCATGCCGAAGGCGATGGTCGCCACCATCACCAGACCGGGCTCGCGCAGGAAGCGGCTCTGGTTCTGCTGGCGCAGCCCTGCGTCGAGACCGGCGTGGTACGGCAGCGCGGGGATCCCCTCCTTCTGGAGGAGCTCCGCGGTCTGCTCGACCGACCTGCGCGAGAGGCAGTAGACGATGCCCGCGTCCCCGGGGTGCTCGGTGCGCAGCAGCGTGAGCAGCTGCGCGCGCGGGTTGTCCTTGGGCACGATGCGGTACTCGATGTTCGGCCGGTCGAAGCTCGCGACGAACTGCGCCGCCTCGTCGAGCCGCAGCCGGGAGACGATCTCGGCCGCCGTCGCGGCGGTCGCCGTCGCGGTGAGGGCGATGCGTGGCACGTCGGGCCAGAGGTCGTGGAGCATCGCCAGCGCGAGGTAGTCGGGCCGGAAGTCGTGGCCCCACGACGACACGCAGTGCGCCTCGTCGATGGCGAAGAGCGAGATGCGTCCGCGCTGGAGCAGCCGGACCGTCTCGGGGACGTTCAGCCGCTCGGGGGCGAGGTAGAGCAGGTCGAGCTCGCCGGCGAGGTAGGCGGCCTCGACCTCGCGGCGCTGGTCCATCTGCTGGGAGGAGTTCAGGAACGCGGCGCGCACGCCGAGCGCGGCGAGCGCGTCGACCTGGTCCTGCATCAGGGCGATGAGCGGGGAGACGACGACGCCGGTCCCCGGCCGGACCAGGGCCGGGACCTGGTAGCACAGCGACTTGCCGCCGCCGGTCGGCATCAGCACGAGAGCGTCGCCGCCAGCGACGACCGTGTCGATGACCTCGGCCTGCTGGCCGCGGAAGGCGTCGTAGCCGAAGACGGTGCGCAGCACGTCCAGCGGCGTACCGGAGGTGCCGTCGGCGGCGCGGGCGAGCGTCAGCGTGGACAGGGTCCGACCCCTTCTACGAGCCCGTCACCGGGTGGGTGGGCGACGCCCGAGCGGACCTCAGGCGGCGCCGTACACCGTACGACCGTCGACGGTCTCCTTCTCGATGCGGCGCGTCAGGTGGAGGCCCTCGAGGACGAACTCGACCGCGGCGGCGACCTGGCCGCGCGAGGCGGAGTCGCCGTAGCCGAGGCGGTCGAGGACCTTCGCCAGCCCGGGGACCGTGCCGAGCTGCGAGAGCACGTCACCGGCCGGCACCAGCTCGCCGGTCTCGACGACCGCGCCCTCGGCGAACACCGAGGTGAAGCCCGAGAGGTCCAGCCCGGAGAGCCGCTCCCGGAACGTCGCGGCGACGGCCAGGCGCAGCAGGTGGTCGAGCACGGCGCGCTCGCGCCCCTCCTCGCCCATCTCGAACTCGATCTTGCCGAGCAGCGTCGGCAGCACCGGCGCGAGGTCGCAGACGCGGGCCACGGCCCCGGAGTCGCCGGCCTCCCCCGTCCGCGCCGCGCGCCGCAGCGCCGACGCCGCGACGCCCTCGGCCGCGGCGATGGCGAAGCGGGCCGAGACGCCGGAGCGCTGGTCGACCGAGCTCGACTCGCGCAGCAGGTGCACGAAGCGGGCGAGGACCTCGAGCAGGTGGTCCCCGACCTCGGCGACGACCTCGGCCTCCTGGCGCAGCAGCGAGACCTCGTCGGAGACCTCGGAGAGGTAGTGCGTCCGGATCTCGGCGCCGAAGCGGTCCTTCAGCGGGGTGATGATGCGCCCGCGGTTGGTGTAGTCCTCCGGGTTGGCCGTCGCGACCAGCACCACGTCGAGCGGCAGCCGCAGCGAGTAGCCGCGCACCTGGATGTCGCGCTCCTCGAGCACGTTGAACAGCGCCACCTGGATCCGCTCGGCCAGGTCGGGGAGCTCGTTGAGCCCGAAGAGCCCGCGGTTGGCGCGCGGCACCAGCCCGTAGTGGACGGTCTCGGGGTCGCCGAGCGTGCGGCCCTGCGCCACCTTGACCGGGTCGACGTCGCCGATGAGGTCGCCGACCGAGGTGTCGGGGGTCGCCAGCTTCTCGGTGTAGCGGTCGTCGCGGTGGCGCCAGGCGACGGGCAGGTCGTCGCCGAGCTCGGCGAGCAGCGTGCGGCAGCGGACGCACACGGGCGCGTACGGGTCGTCGTGGATCTCGCAGCCCGCGACCTCCGGGCTCCACTCGTCGAGCAGCGTGACGAGGGTGCGCATGATGCGGGTCTTGCCCTGGCCGCGCTCGCCGAGGAGCACGAGGTCGTGGCCGGCGAGCAGGGCGGACTCGAGCTCGGGCACCACGGTGTCCTCGAGCCCGACGATGCCGGGGAAGGCGTCCTCGCCGGAGCGGAGACGCGACAGCAGGTTGGCGCGGAGCTCGGCGGCGACGCCGCGGCTCTCGTGACCCGAGGCGCGCAGCTGGCCGAGTGTGGCGGGCGCCGGGTGCGTGCCCGCGGAAGACGACGTCATGTCCAGCAACCTACGACCGGCAGGCAACTGCGCCCGGGCTCGCGCGCGCCGGTCCACCCGGGCGGCGGCGACGGCTGTCCGCCGGGCGCCTGACCGCGGCGGACGCGCCCAGACGGTAGGTTGTGGCCGACGAAGAGGGGAGCCGCCGCGACCGATGCGGACCGCGCGACTGGTGGGACCGACGGCCGACGGCACGTCGGTGGTGCTGCTGACCGAGGACGGCGAGGAGCTGACCGTCCCGCTCGACCCCGACGACCCCACGACGCGCTCCGTCCTGCAGCAGGTCCGTGAGCGCCTCGGGGCTGAGGACGGCATCCCCACCCCGGACCCCGCCGCTGCTGCGGACGAGGCACCGGCGACCGCGGCCGACGGACCTCCACCCGCACCAGCCCAGGCACGACGCCCGCCCCGACGACGGGAGACCCCCATGGACACCACGCTCAGCCCCCGCGACATCCAGACCCGCATCCGCGCTGGGGAGTCGCTGGAGGACCTCGTCGCCGCCTCCGGGATGGACCCCGAGCGCGTCGAGCGGTTCGCGGCGCCGGTGCTGGCCGAGCGCGAGCACATGGCGCTCACGGCGCTGAGCGGTTCCGTTCGGCGGCGCGGTGAGGGTTCGGGGAACCGTCCGCTGCGCACGGTCGTGGCCGAGCGCCTGCTCGGGCAGGGCGTGGACGCCGACGAGGTCGCCTGGGACGCGTGGAAGCGCGAGGACGGCCAGTGGCAGGTCAGCGCCGACTACGCGCTGCTCGACCAGGAGCGCCACGCCGAGTTCCGCTTCGACCCGCAGGGCCGCTTCTCCCTCGCCGAGGACGACGACGCCCGTTGGCTGTCCGGCGAGCGTCCCTCCCCCGTCGCCGCAGCCGTCGACCGTGACGACGAGCTCGCGCTGATCCGGGCCACGAGCGAGCCCGGCCACGAGGTGGGTCACGAGGACCTGCGGGAGGGTGCCGCCCACGGCCCGGACGCGTCGGACGCCGACCTCGACGACGACTTCCACCTCGACTCCGACGTCGAGGTGACCGAGCGCCTCGAGGTCGTCACGGAGGGCGGGTCGGACGAGGACCTGGCCGCGGCGCTCCAGGTCGTGCCCCCGGCCGAGCTGAGCCTCGAGGAGCTGGTCGTCCTCGCGACGACGGACCCGGAGTCCGACCTGACCGGCGAGGACGGCGACGAGGCCCGCGCCGACGAGCCCGACACGACCGCCCGTACGCGTGACGAGGCCGCCGAGCCCACGGTCGCCGTCGTCCGGCACCTCACCAGCGTCAGCGTCGAGGTCGACGTCCCCGACTCCCCCGCCGACGCCCCGGACGACGCGGCCGACCTCGAGTCCGTGGAGGACGCGCGCTCCGCGCTCGACACCCTCTACGACATGCTCGGCGGCGACGGCTACGCCGAGGACTCGGTCAACGTGTACGCGGGGCTGTCCGACGCCGCGGCCGTGCCCGTCGTCGACGAGCATGAGTTCGAGGCGCCGACGGCCGTCGTGGTCCCCGCCGACCCCGGGCCCGACCCGCTGGACGGACCCGCGCACGACACGCACGACACGCACGAGCTGGACGTGACGGTCGGAGCCGAGGTCGGCGAGGAAGACGAGACCGACGAGGCCGACGGGACCGGGCCGGGCGCCGAGCAGGACGCCCCCGAGGAGCACGAGGCCCCCGCGGCCCCGGCGGTACGCGAGCAGGACGGGCCGACGGAACCCGAGGACGTCGCCCTGCCGGGCATGGAGGACGAGCCGACGGCCGCCGGGCCCGCCGCAGCGTCCACCGAGGCGTCCACCGAGGTGACGCACGACGCCGCCGAGGCCCCGCCGGTCCCCGACGTCGACGAGCCCCTCATCCCGAGCCCCGGCGCGTCGCGCAAGCCCGGGCGCCGCAAGCGCGCCTCGGTCCCCTCCTGGGACGAGATCATGTTCGGCGGACCCAAGCAGAGCTGACCGCTCGGGCCCGGCGTCGGACTCAGTCCGTCGCGGGCTCCTCGCCGGTCGCGACCGGACGCTCCGGGTCGCTCAGCCAGTCGCTCCACGAGCCGGGGTAGATCCGGCCGCCCTCGAGCCCGGCCGCCTCGAGCGCCAGCAGCGCCTGGGCGGCCGTGACGCCCGAGCCGCAGTAGAGGACGGGTGCCTCGACCCCGGCGAAGGCCGCGGCGACCTCGGCCGCCGGACGGAACCGCGACCGCTCGTCGAGCAGGTCCGCCGTGGGCCGGTTCAGCGCGCCGGGGATGTGGCCGGCGACGGGGTCGAACGGCTCGGTCTCGCCGCGGTAGCGGTTCGCGGCGCGCACGTCGACGACGGGCGAGCCGACGCCGGCGAGGATCGCCGCGGCGTCGACCCGGTCGCGATGTCCGGGGTGGGCGACGAACCCGCCCGGCACCTGCGGCGCGACCGGCCCGGTCTCGACCGGCAGCCCCGCCGCGACCCAGCCGGCGTAGCCGCCGTCGAGCACGCGGACGTCGCGGTGCCCGGCATCGGTCAGCAGCCACCACAGCCGCGCGGCGTAGAGCGACGTCGCGCCGTCGTACGCGACCACGGGCACGTCGTCGTCGACGCCCGCGGCCCGCATCACCGCCTGGAACGCCTCGGGGTCGGGCAGCGGGTGCCGGCCGCCGCCATGGCCGTGCGGCCCGGACAGCTCGGTCTCCAGGTCGACGAACACCGCGCCCGGCAGGTGGCCCGCCTCGTGCTCGGGCCGCCCGGGCGGACCGGTCATGCTGCCGCGGACGTCGAGGAGGACCACCCGCTCCCCGCGGTCCAGCCGCGCGGCGAGCTCCTCCGGCTCGACCAGCACCCGGCTGCGGGCGTCGCCCTGGTCCGTGCTCATGCGTCTCCCTCCGTCGTGCCGAACGGCAGCGTCTCGGCCAGTCCCGCCTGGGCCGCCGACCGGGTCAGGCGGGCCCGGTGGTGGCGCCGGCAGAGCACCTCGTACGCGACCTCGACCGCGCCCGTCCCGGGCACGGCCTCGTCGCCGAGGTGCTCGGCGTCCAGCTGCTCGATGTCGCCGATGACGACCTGGTCGCCCTCGAGCACCATCAGCCCGTCCACCGTGCGCGCGTTGTGGGTGGCCCGGCGTCCGCACCAGCAGAGCGCCTCGACCTGCAGCACCTCCATCGAGTCGCACAGCTCGACGAGCCGGCGCGAGCCCGGGAAGAGGTGGGTCTGGAAGTCGGTGAGGATGCCGACGGCGAAGACGTCGATGTCGAGCTCGTCGACCAGCCGGGCGAGGTCGTCGACCTGCGCCGCGGTGTAGAACTGCGTCTCGTCGCAGACGACGTAGTCGATGCGCGCGCCGCCGCTGAGCTGCTCGACGACGTAGCCCCAGAAGCCGAAGGCCGGGTGCACCTCGACAGCCGGGCGGCGCAGCCCGAGCCGGGAGGAGATGATCGCCTCGCCGGCGCGGTCGCGGCTGGTGAACAGCCGGCCCCGGCGGCCTCCCGCGGTGTGGGTGTGGTCGATCTGCAGGGCCAGGGTCGACTTGCCGCAGTCCATCGGACCGGTGAAGTAGCGGAAGGACGCCATCGTCGGGGGTGCTCCGGCGCTCAGCCCGTGACGGAGCCCTGGGAGGCCAGGACGCGGGCGGCCTCGCGGACCGCGGAGACGTTGATCCGGCCCTGACGGGACCCGGCGAGCTTGGCGGCGATGTGGTCGCGGACCGTGACGGGCCCGTACGCCTCCCCGGCCTCGCTGCCCCAGGCGCTGGCGTCGAGGTGCGTGGGCAGGGTCGCCACGACGGCGTCGACGTTGCCGTCGTGGAAGTACGCGGCGGAGCGGCGGCGCTCGATGCGGCCGTCGACCACCGGCGGCTTCACGCGGTGCAGGGTCGACATCCAGCGGTCGTTGGTCAGCCGGGCGGTGAGGTCGCCGAGGTTGACGAGCAGGGCGTCGTCGGCCGGGTCCACGTCGTGCCAGCCCCCGTCCCGCCCGAGGACCTGCAGCCCGGCCACCTGGTCGGCCCACAGCACGGTGACCAGCCCGAAGTCGGTGTGCTCGCCCATCCCGGTCAGCTCGCCGTCGAGGGTGATCTCGCCGGGCGGCAGGGCGTAGTTGTTCATCCGGAGCACGTCGATGGAGTGGTCGGTGAGCTCGGAGAAGAAGGTCGGCGGCAGGTCGAGCGCGGCCGCGAAGACCCGCAGCAGCGTGCGGGCGACGCGCCCGGCCTCGGCGAAGTACGTCTCGACCCGCTCGCGGTAGCCGGGCACGTCGGGCCACACGTTGAGGCCGTAGTCGGCCTCGTCGAGGTCGAGCCCGGTGAAGGAGCGCGCCTCGACGCCGACGTTGAAGGCCTCGAAGAAGTCGTTCATGCGGGTGGCCGACTCGACGCCGAGGCTCAGGCTCAGCGACTCGCTCCTGGGGGCGGAGTAGCCGCGGTTGGCCGGGACCTTGTACGCGAGCTTGTCCTCCAGCGGGAGCCCGAAGAAGTCGTCCATCGCCGAGGCCAGCCCGTCGACCGTCGACCGCGGGACCCCGTGGCCGAGGACCTGCACGAAGCCGACCGTGCGGCAGGCCTCGTCGAGCTCGCGGGCGACGCGGGCGCGAGCGGCGTCCGCCTCGGGGCCCTGCTCCTCGCCCACCCAGGGCGTCAGGTCGATCGCGGGCACCGCGAACGTCGCGTGCTCGGTGGCTGCCTGGGTCATCGGTCGTCCTTCCCGCCGGCTCGTCCGGCGCATCCGTGCTGCAGTGGCCGTCGGTCAGGCGGTCGCCACGACGAGCGGGACCACCATCTCGGCCGCGGTCAGGGAGGCGTGCATGCCCACGAGCTCCATCTCCTGCGGGAAGGTGCGCGTCATGAACGCCCACTCCCCCGTCGGCGCCGCGACCACGTCGCCGTAGCGCTGGAGGACCTCGTCGGCGACCGGACCGAACCAGCCCTCGTCGACGGCCTCGTCGCGCGTCCGGACCCAGGCCCGTCCGCCGAGCCGGTCGCTCCAACGCCGGGCGACCGACCGCGGGTCGTCGCGGTCGACGTACAGGTGCCGGAAGCGCGCCTCACCCGCCACCACGGTGACGCCCGCGGCCAGCTCGGGCTCGTCCTCGATGACCATGCGGCGGTCGGGGGCGACGTCGACCATGCCGTGGTCGCCGGTGACCAGCAGCACCACGTCGCTGGGCAGGGCGTCCCGCAGCCGCGCGAGCATGCTGTCGACCCGGGTCAGCCGCTCGCGCCACTCGGCCGACCCGCAGCCCTTGGCGTGCCCGGCGTGGTCGAGCTCGCGCTCGTAGCCGTAGACCAGCGTCCGTTGCCCGCGCGCGGCCGCGTCGGCGACGAGGTCAGTGCGCAGCTGGACGTCCTTCTCGCTGGGGAACGGGACGAAGGTCGGGCCGCGCAGCGCGGCCTGGGTCAGCCCCGTGCGCGCGAAGCGCTGCAGCGCGACCGAGCTCACCCGGACGCCGGCGGCCGCAGCACGCTCGAACATGGTCGGCTGCGGCTGGTAGGCCTCGGGGACGAGGTCGGACTCCCAGGTCAGCGCGTTGAGGACCTCGCCGGTGGTGGGCACGCGGGAGGTGATGCCGACCAGCCCGTGCTGCCCGGGCGGCAGCCCGGTGCCCAGGCTCGTCAGGCTGGTCACCGTCGTGGCGGGCACGCCGGAGGTCAGCGAACCCTCGCCGAGGTGGCTCGTGAGCCACGGCGCGTACGCGGCCGCCCCCTCGAGCAGCGCGCGGCCGAGGCCGTCGACCAGGAAGACGACGTAGCGCTGGGCCGCGGGGAGGCCGAGCACGTCGGCGTCGCAGCCGGGGACGCCCAGGTGGTGGCCCACCGACGGCAGCAGGTCGGCGAGCGTCGAGCGCCCGTACGCGGGGACGAGCGGCCCCACCGGACCCGCGTCCGGCCGGGTGACCGGGGTGGTCGCGGCTCCGTCGACCGTCACACCGCCGCCGCGCGCTGCAGCGTGGTGGAGAAGCGCACGAGCCGGGCGACGCGGTCCGCCCCGTCGGCGGCCGCGCTCATCCGCACGGTCAGGTCGTCGCCGGCCATGGTGCCGGTGTAGCCGTGGTCGGCCTCGCACTGCGGGTCGTCGCAGCCGGCTGGCTCGAGGTCCACGCGGCGCACGCCGTCCCAGCCCACCGTCAGCCACGTCTCGCCGACCCCGCCGGAGCCCGGTCGGTAGCGCTCGGGCTGCGTGACGACGCGCGTCAGCACGACGGAGTTGATCTTGGACAGCGGCACCGACTCGGTGGACGACGCGGCGTGCGTGCCCGTGGCGGGCGGCTCGGCCGGCTGGTCGTCGGTGTGCCCGACGACCAGGCGCGTCGGCGTCAGCGCCAGCACCGTGACGTGGCGGTGGATCTCGTCGTGGTCGAAGGTCGGCTCGTGGTGCACGACGAAGTCGAGGAGCTCCTCCTCGGCGACGGCGAGGGTGATGCCCTCCTCCACCAGCTCGGGGAAGTAGCCGGTCGCGTCGATGTCGGCACGCAGGTCTTTCCGCGTGGAGCCCAGCCTCATGCCGGTCATCCTGCCACGCACCGCTGCCGCCCCTGGGACGGTGAACTCGCGACCCGCGCCTGGCGAGCACGGGCTCGATGCTCGTCGACCGGATCAGGAGCCCGGAGGTGATCTCGACCGCGTACCCGCAGCGGTTCCTGAGTCTGTCGAAGGGCCCGGAATGGCTCGGCGTCGAGGTAGCGGCAGGAGCCGAGCTCTTCGAGGCCCTTCGACAAGCTCAGGGGGCGTGGTTGCGGCCCGCCCCAGGGTGAGGGGAATCCGGAACCTCGAAGGCTGATCCAGCCACGATCCCTGAGCCTGTCGAAGGGCGTGGGACAGGTTGGCGTCCAGCGGATGAGGGCTCAGCGCGCGTCGGCGCGCGCACGCTCCTTGATCGCCGCGATGACCGCGGACTTCGCGTCGGCGTAGGCGTTCATGTCGGACCAGGAGCGGGTCATCAGCTCGCGCTTCGTGCGCTCGTACAGGGCCCGGTCGGCCTCGTCGGCGCGCAGGTGGTCGCGCAGCAGCAGGTAAGCCTCGACCTCCGCCGCACCCTGCTCGTAGACGTGCACGTGGACGTCACGCCCGGGCGTGCGGACGAGCCGGTGGCGCGGCTCACGGGTCCGCAGCACGTAGCCGGCGGCCAGGAGCAGGTCGAGGTAGTCCTCCTCGGCCGTGATGTCCTCCACGGTCAGCGCGACGTCGATGATCGGCTTCGCCGCGAGCCCGGGCACGGCCGTCGACCCGATGTGCTCGACCGCAACGGCCCTCTCCCCGAGCGCGGCCACGATCCGGCGCCGGTGCTCCTCGTACGCACCGGGCCAGCCCTCGTCGTACGGGTGGAGACCGACCACGAGCGGCTCGGGCCCGCCGACGAGCTCGACGTCGGTGACGTCGAGACGCCGCGGGTCGGGGCGGTTCACGCCCACGTCAGCCCGGGCCCCTCGGGCCGCAGCGCGCGCTGCAGGGCGACGGCCTGCGCCCGCCAGAAGTCGCGCGAGACCGGCTTGCCGGGGAAGATCGCGTCGAAGCCGTGGAAGGCCCCCGGCACCACCTCGAGCTCGCAGGCGACCCCGGCCTCCCGGAGGCGCCGCGCGTAGCGCACGTCCTCGTCGTGGAAGAGGTCCAGCGTGCCGACGCCGATCCACGCGTCCGGCAGCCCTGACAGGTCGTCCCGGCGGGCGGGGGCCGCGTACGAGGAGACGCCGGGCCCACCGGGCTCCCGGCCGAGGTAGGCGCTCCAGCCGTAGCGGTTGCTGCGCGGGGTCCAGACCCGCACGCCCTCGCGGTGACGGTCCCGGCGCGCGGCGGTGCGGTCGTCGATCATCGGGTAGACCAGCAGCTGGAACGCGGGGCGCACCTCGCCCCGGTCGTGGGCCAGCAGCGCGAGCCCGGCGGCGAGCCCGCCGCCCGCGCTCGCCCCGCCGACCGCGACCCGCTCGGGGTCGACGCCCCGGTCCGCCGCGTGCTCGACGAGCCAGCGCAGCGCGGCGTAGCAGTCCTCGACCTGGGCCGGCGCGTGCGTTCCCGGCGCGAGGCGGTAGTCGACGCTCGCCACGGTGATGCCCAGGTCGCGCGCGAAGGCGAAGCTGGTCCGCTCGTCGATCAGGGCGTTGCCGGAGATCATGCCGCCGCCGTGGACCCACACCAGCGCGGGCGCGTCGCCCACGAGGTCGCGGGGCCGGTAGAGCCGGACCGGCACGGGCGGGGCGCCCGGAGGCCCGGGGACCTGGGCGTCCTCGACGACGAGGTCCTCGGGGATCGGGGGCGTCCGCGGCGCCACGCGGTTGAGCAGCGCGGTCGAGCGGGGGGTGAAGCTCAGCGGCGGGATGAAACGGCCGACCGCCAGATCGGGGTGGAACCTGGCCACGTCGCTCCTCGAGTCCTCGCCTGGGGCTCCACGCTACGCGAGCGGGCTCACGAGGCGTCCCCACGGGCGGCGAGCGTCGAGGCGCGCGACGCCGGGACGCCAAGGACGAGCAGGCTGGTCGTCACCGCCGCGTCGACGGCGAGCCCGCCGTGGGCCAGGTGGCCGTCGGCGATCGTGAACACCGTCGACCAGGCCACCTGGCTCAGCACCTCGGCCGGCAGGTGGAGCCCGAAGACCCCGTCCTGCTGCCCGCGCCGCACGAGGTCGGCCAGCGCGGCGTCGACCGGGGCCAGCACCGCGTGGATGTCGGGGCCGAGCTCGCCGCGGCGCAGGACGACCAGCACGCGGTAGCGGTGCAGCAGGGGCCAGAGCCGGCCGACGAACCCGGCCCAGACCTCGTCGGGCGGCTGGTCCTCAGACCCCTCGGCCAACGCGGCCACCAGCTCGTCGGCCGCGCGACGCGACAGGGCCAGGACCAGGTCGGCGCGCGAGGGGAAGTGACCGTAGACGGTGCGCCGGACCACCCCGGCAGCCGCGGCGACCTCGCCCATGGCGGCGTCGGGGTCCGACCCCAGCACCTCGGTGGCCACGTCGAGGATCCGCTCCCGCGTGCCGCTCATTCCCGGCCTCCTCCGGCCTCGTCCTGCACGCCGTCAGGATTGCACACCACTGTGCAACGGGCCTAGATTGCACATCGGTGTGCAATTCCCGCACCTCCTTCAAAGCAGGAGCCCGATGTCCGAGACCGACCTCCGCCCCTTCCGTCTGCACGTCGCCGACGCCGAGGTCGACGACCTCCACCAGCGCCTGGCCCGCACCCGCTGGCCGGACCCGGAGACCGTCGACGACTGGTCGCAGGGCGTGCGCACGCAGGACCTCCGCGCGCTCGCCGCGTACTGGCAGGACGGCTACGACTGGTGCCGCTTCGAGTCCGCGCTGAACGCGCTCCCCCAGCTCGTCACCAGCATCGACGGGCTGGACGTCCACGCCGTCCACGTGCGGTCGCCGCACCCCGGCGCGCTGCCGCTGCTGATGACCCACGGCTGGCCGGGCTCGTCCGCCGACTTCCTCGCGCTGGTGGGACCGCTCACCGACCCCGTCGCCCACGGCGGGGACGCCCGGGACGCCTTCGACGTCGTGATCCCGACGCTGCCCGGCTTCGGCTGCTCGGGCAAGCCGACCGCGACGGGGTGGGACGTCGCCCGCACCGCACGGGCGTGGGCCGAGCTGATGCGCCGCCTGGGGTACGGGTCCTGGGTCGCGCACGGCGGCGACTGGGGCGCAGCGGTGACCACCGCCCTCGGCGCCCAGCGCCCCGACGGGCTCCTCGGGGTCCACCTGAGCACCCCGTACGCGGTGCCGGCCGAGATCCCCGCGACCCTCAGCGCCGAGGAGCGCCGCGCGGTCGAGGGGTTGGCGCGCTACGCGGGCCCGCTGGGCGGCTCGAACCACCTGCAGGGCACCAGGCCGCAGACCGTCGGGTTCGCGCTCGCCGACTCCCCCGTCGGTCAGGCGGCCTGGATCTACGAGAAGTACCAGTCGAAGACCGACAACGCCGGCCGGGCCGAGGACGCCCTCGGCCTCGACACCATGCTCGACACGATCTCGCTGTCCTGGTTCACCGGCAGCGCGGCCTCGTCGGCCCGGGTCTACTGGGAGAACAGCACGGCCACCATGGCCGGGCCGCGGCTCTCCCTGCCGGTCGCCGTCACCGTGTTCCCGCGCGACCTCCCCCGCATGCCGCGCAGCTGGGTCGAGGCCGCGTACAGCGACCTGGTCCACTTCCGCGAAGCGGAGCACGGCGGCCACTTCGCCGCCCTCGAGCAGCCGGCGATCCTGGTCGACGAGCTCCGGACGGGGTTGCGAGGCCTGCGGGGCTGAGGTGCCCGTACCGTCGTGCGATGCCCTCAGAGCGACAGGATCCGCAGCGCCCGCACGACGCGCAGGAGCGCCCGAGCGCGTGGTCGGGGACGGCGCTCGTCGTCCGCGGCGACGAGGTCCTCGAGGAGGTGTCGCAGGGTCCCGCGGCCGGCGAGGACGGTCCGCGCTGCACCCCCGGGCTGCGCAGCCAGGCCGGCTCGATCAGCAAGCTCGTCGTGTCCGTCGTCGTCCTGCGCCTCGTCGAGCAGCGGCTGCTGGACCTCGACGTCCCGGTCTCCCGCTGGCTGGCCGGCACGCCGCAGGGCTGGGCGGGCATCACCCCGCGGCACCTGCTCGGGCAGACCTCCGGGCTCGGTCACTGGGGCGACGTCCCGGGGCTGCCGGGCTCGCTGCTGGTCGACCCGCCGGCGCGCGACGACCTCGTCCGGATGATCATCGACGCGCCGCTCGTCGCCGACCCCGGTGACGCGTGGCGCTACAGCGGACCCGGGTTCCTGGTCGCCGCCCTGGTCGTCGAGGCCGCCGTCGGCGCAGCGTACGGGGAGGTCGCCGACGAGCTCGTCCTGCGCCCGGCGGGCATGCGGGGGACGACCTCGGGACGGCACCCGACGGACCTCGCCGAGGTCGCCCTCGGCCACCGTGACGGGGAGCTGCTGCCGCTCCTGGAGGGGTTCACGCACCTGCCGGGCACCGGCGACCTGTGGACGACGGCGGGCGACCTCGTCCGGCTCAGCCAGGCGCTGCGGGCCGGGGTCCTGCTCGGCGAGCGGGGCGCGGAGCGGCTCTGGACGCCGTACGCGGTCGTGCCCGGAGCGCCCGCCGGAGGACCTGTCGTCCCACAGGCGTACGGGTTCGGGACGTTCCTCGGGACGGTCAAGGGGCACCGCGCGCGCATCAACCCTGGCGACAACCCCGGCTACCAGTCGCTGCTGGCCCACCTGCCCGAGGAGGACCTCGACGTCGTCGTCCTCGCCAACGACGAGGCCCCCGCCGTGGACGCCGCGCTGAGGAGCCTCACCGCGGTGTGATCCCTCACGACTTCTATCGTGCTCTACGGTTGCTGCGCTGCTCGTTGTCGGCGATAGTGATCAGTGCACTGACCATCAAGGAGGCACCGTGGCTCGCCCCGCACGACCGGTCCGCCTCGACCGCAGCGCCGTCGAGATCGGGCACCACCTCCTCACGTGGCGCAAGCTGCAGAACCTGACGGCCGAGCAGGTCGCCGACCGGGCCAACACGACCCGCACCACGCTGCGCCGTCTGGAGCAGGGCCGGCCCGGCGTCGGGCTCGACGTCTTCCTGGCCGTGGCGCGGGCGCTCGGCCAGCTCGACCGGGTCGTGGCCGTCCTCGACCCGTACGACACCGACCTCGGGCGGGCCCGGGCGGAGGAGACGCTGCCCGAGCGGGTCAGGCGGTGACGGGCGTCCCGGCCTCGCGGCTGCGGGTGGCGGTCGACGTCGACGGCGTCGCGGCCCCGGCGGCGACCGCGCACGTCAGCGAACGTCGCGGCGTGGTCTCGACGACGCTCGCCTACGACCCGGCCTGGACCGGGTCGGCCACCGCGTACGCGCTGAGCCCCGAGCTGCCGCTCCTCGACAGCCGTCACCACGTCACCCGCCTGCCCGGGGCCTTCGCCGACAGTGCGCCGGACCGCTGGGGCCGCAACCTCATCGCCAAGCGGATGCGGACGCAGGCCCGGCTGGCCGGGCAGGCCCCGCCGACGGTCCGTGAGGTCGACTACCTCCTCGGCGTCGCCGACCAGACCCGGCAGGGCGCCCTGCGCTTCTCGCTCGACGAGGGCGGTCCCTTCCTCGACGTCTCCTCCGACGTGCCCCGCCTGGTCGCCCTGCCGCGGCTGCTGCGGGCGGCCGACGCGGTGGCCGACGACAGCACCGACGACCTGGCCGCGGTCAAGGAGCTGCTGGCCGCCGGTTCGGGTTCCCTGGGCGGCGCCCGGCCCAAGGCCTCGGTCCGCGACGGCGACCGGCTCCTGATCGCCAAGTTCCCGCACGCGAGCGACCGCTGGGACGTGATGGCGTGGGAGAAGACGGCCCTCGACCTGGCGCAGCGTGCCGGGATCGAGGTGCCGACGTCCACGCTGGTGGCCGTGGGCCAGCGTCGCGCGCTGCTGCTCGACCGCTTCGACCGCCGCGGGGACGTCCGCGTCGGCTACATCAGCGCGATGACGCTGCTGGGCTCCTCCGACGGCCAGAGCGTGGACTACCTCGAGCTCGCCGAGGCGCTCGCCGAGCACGGGGCCGCGGTGGCCGCCGACCTCGGACGGCTGTGGCGCCGCATCGCGTTCATGATCGTGGTCAACAACGTGGACGACCACATGCGCAACCACGGCTTCCTGCGCACGCGCTCGGGCTGGACGCTGTCGCCGGCCTTCGACCTCAACCCCGACCCCGACCCCACAGCCGCCCGGGTCACGACGGTCGGGTTCGCCGACGACGCCGAGGACGCGCTCCGCGAGCTGGTGGCCCACGCCCGGCAGTTCCGGCTCAGCGCCACGGAGGCCGAAGTGGTCCTCGCCGAGGTGCTGAGCGCCACCCGCGGCTGGCGCCAGGCGGCTCGGGCCAACGGCGTGGGCGAGGGCGAGCTCGCCCGCTTCGCCCCGGCCCTGGACCGCTTCCACGCAGGGTCGTGACCGCCCGCCTCCGCTCCGCCGTCCCCGTGGGACGGTCCGGACAGCTCGCTGCTGAGCCGTCCGGACCTCGGGCGGGACGACCGGCGCCAGCCGATCCGCTCGTGCCCGGAGGTCTACCCAGGAGCGTGCAGACCACGCCCCTCCGACCCGTAGGGGCGTCTCAGCGCAGGTCGGTGTCGCTCTTCGGCATCGTCACGGCGAGCGCGACGATGCCCGCGCCCAGCAGGGCCGGGACCGCCATCGTGTGGTGGATGCCCAGGTGGTTCACGAGGAACCCGATCAGCGCGGGCCCGGCGAGGAACGCGGCGTAGCCGAAGGTGACGACGACGGCGAGGACGCGTCCCCCGCCGAGGTGGCCGGCGACCGCGTACACCTGCGGAGCGATCATCCCGACGCCCAGACCCACGAGGGCCCAGCCCACGAGGAGCAGCGGCAGCCCGTCGACGAGGGTGACGCCCGCGTACCCGACCGCGGCGCACGCCCCGCCGAAGCGCACCACGGCACGCCGGCCGAAGCGGGTGACGAATCCGTCGCCGAGCAGCCGGATGACGACCATCGAGCCCTGCACCGCGACGAGCCCGAGGGCCCCGGTCGTGGAGTCGACCGAGGCGACCTCGGTGACGTGCAGCGACGACCAGTCGACGCCGGTGCCCTCCGCCAGTCCGAAGGCGACCGCCATGACGGCGAGCAGCCAGGCGACCCGCGGGATCCGCGTCCTCGTCCCGTCGTGGTGGTGCTGCACGACCGCGGTCGCCGGGGTGATCCGGAGCGCGACGACGAACCCCAGGGCGGCGACGACGGCGAAGAACAGCAGGACGGGCAGCACGACCGCGGCGCCGCGCAGGTCGAGCAGCACCGCCGCCAGAACGACCGTGCCGGCGCCCGCGAACCCGCCCAGCGACCACAGCGCGTGGAAGCGGCTCATCACCGGCTGCCGGCACGCGGCCTCGACCTGGACCCCGATGGCGTTCATGGCCACGTCGATGGTCCCGTTGCCCAGGCCGAGGAGGACCGCCGCCACGACGGCGGGCGGGTAGCTCGTCGACAGAGCGAAGGTGACGGCCGCGGCGACCAGGAGCGGCAGGCCGGCCAGGGCGACCCGGCGTGCGCCGACCGCGTCGCTGAGCCGGCCGGCGGCCTGCATCGCCACGATGCCGGCCAGACCGGCGGTGAAGAGCAACCCGGCGATGCCGCCGGCCGCGATCCCGAGCCGTTCGCGGATGGAGGGCAGCGAACCGCCGTAGCCGCCGATGACCAGACCGTTGAGCGCGAAGAGCAGGGCGACCGCGACGACCGACCGGGTGCGCGCGAGCTGCGGTGCGAGGTCGGCCGGGGCGAGCGCGGGCGAGGAGGCGGTCACGCTCGTCCTCCGCCGAAGACCGAGGTGACCAGCGCGTACGCCTCGTAGAGCCGGCCCCACTCGTCCGGGTCGGGGCCGTCGTGGACGAGCGCGAGCGGGCCGTCGTAGCCGGCGTCGCGGAGCACCCCGAGGCTGCGTCGGAAGTCCGCCTCGTCGATCGCGCCCCGCTCGTCGGTGCCCACCTTGGCCTGGCAGGTCTCCGCCCGTCCCGCGACGGCGGCGAGCTGGTCGTACTTGCCGGCGCCCTTCCAGTTGCCCAGGTCGACCAGGAAGCCGACGCGGCCCTCGCAGGCGTCCAGCAGCCGCTCGACCGAGGCGGCGTCGGGCAGCAGGGCGTGCCAGTTCTCGGTGACGACGCGGACGCCGGGGTGCCGCTCGGCCAGCTCCGAGAGCCGCCGGGCGGAGAGCCCGAGGGTCTCCTCGGTCGGGGCCTGCTTGCCCGCGACGACCCGGGCCCGGCGCACCCCCATCGCGACGGCGACGTCCAGCCAGCCCGAGACCCAGTCCTGCTCGGCGGCACCCTGCGTCGGGTGGGTGACGTCACCGTCGTCGACGAGCAGGCACTCGACCTCCACCCCGGCCTCGGCGAAGGCCTCCCGGACCTCGGCGACGTACGCCGGCTCCCGCGACCCCAGGTAGAAGTGGCAGAGCTGCGTGCTGGTGAAGCCGTGGCGCGCCAGCTCGGCGGGCAGCCCGAGGAGGTCCAGCGCTCCCCCGCCGCCCTCGGGCAGGTCGCCGGACGGCATCGAGCCGGGTGCGACGAGGCGGCCCATCGTGCGGAACAGCGACCAGGAGTGCACGGCCTTCGCCGGACCGGTGGCCGGACCGGTCGCCGGTCCGGCCTCACGGCCGGTGCTCGGACCGGTGGTCGGGCTGCTCATGGCGTATGTCCTTCCTCAGGGGTGCGGAGGCCCTCACCGTAGGTGTTCGGATGATCACGTGGCGCGATCGATCCGGAGCAGAACGATCATGCGGGCGCCCCGCGGCGGCCAGGAGATCTCGGTCGCGAGCCTGTCGGAGGTCACCGGCGTCTCCTCGATCACGATCCGCCGCGCCTCCCCGACCTGGAGGCGGCCGGCCTGCTCCGCCGCGCAGCTCGTCGCCGACGACGAGTCGGTGATCGTCGACAACGGGACCACCCGCTACGCCGTCGCGCTGCGGCTGGCCGGACGGCCGCTGACCACGCTCGCCCTCTCCCTGCACGCGGCGGCGGCGCTGGCGGCGGTCCCCGGCTGCGAGGTCGTGGTCCCGGGCGGGACCGTCGAGACGGACTCGCTCGCCTGCACCGGCACCCAGGTGCTGGAGACGATCCGGTCGATGCACGTCGACGTGACGGTCCTCGGCGCCTGCTTGGCCTCACCGCTCACCGGGCTCACCTCGACCTCCCTCAAGGATGCGCGCGTCAAGCGGGCCGCCATCGACGCCGCGACCCGCCGGCGCGTCCTCGTCGTCTCCGCCGACAAGCTGACGCGGACGTCGTCGTTCCGGTTGGGGAGCCGCACGAGCTGACCCACCTCGTCACGACCCGGGACGCGTCCGAGGAGGTGCTGTCCCGCTACCGGGACGACGACGTGGAGGTCCTGACCGTCTGACCGTCCTCGGGGCGGCGAGACCCTAGGACGGCGCGGCGGCGCGTCAGATGGTGGTCGGCTCGTACCGCGCGAGGGCGATCCGGCCCCCGGTCAGGGCACCCAGCTCGTTCGCGCCCTCGGGCGTCGCCCGCCAGGCCCGGTAGGCGTCGTCGGCCTCGACCGACTCCCACACCTCCACGACCACCAGGTGCAGCGGGTCCTCGAGGTCGCGCAGAACGTCGGCCGAGACCAGGCCCGGGCGGGCCCGGGTCTGGGACAGGATCGCGGTCACCCGGCGCTCCACGTCGTCGGGAGCGTCGGGGGCGAGGTGCAGCTCGAGCAGGGAGGTGATGGCCACGTCCCGACGGTAACGGTCCCGCTGCGTAAGGAGCGCGCCGCACCGCACCGTCCTCGGACCCGCGGCGTACGGTGCGCCTCGTGGGCGAGCACGAGCTGACGGTGCGGCGGGTGAGCCCCGACGAGGTCGCGGTCCTCGAACGGCTGTGGCTGATGTTCCGTCACGACCTCTCCGGGCTCCGCGGGGTGCTGCCGAGCCCCGACGGCACGTTCCGCAGCGAGCGGGTGCTGGCAGCCGTGGACGACCCGACGTGGGCGGCCTACCTCCTCTGGCTGCAGGACCGGCCCGTCGGGCTCGCCCTGGTCCGCGCCCTGGACCAGCCGGTGCGCGTCCTCAACGCCTTCTTCGTCGTCCGCGGCCTGCGTCGCACCGGCGCCGGGTCGAGGGCCGTCAGCGAGGTCCTCGCCCTCCACCCCGGCGCGTGGACCGTCGCCTTCCAGGCCGAGAACGAGCCCGCCGTGCACTTCTGGCGGGGTGTCGCCCGGGCGGCCGCGGGAGAGCGCTGGACCGAGGAGCTCCGTGCCGTCCCGGACCGTCCCGACCTCCCGCCCGACTCCTGGATCTCCTTCACCACCCATGGTTGAGGGTCAGGACGCCGGGCCGGGCCCGGCCTGCAGCCGCAGGCCGGCCAGCAGCAGGTCGAGGCCGGAGCGGAACACCTCGAGGTCGTCGTGCGTGGCGAACTCGTCGGCGACCTGCTGGGCGAAGGGGTACTCCCGGTCGTCGAGCGCGCGCCAGCGGTCGGCGTACATGGCCAGGAACTCCCCCGGCTCCATCCCGCTCTCCACGAACTCGCGCGGGGGCGGTTCGGCGAGGTCGACCGCGACGCCGACGACGTAGCTGACGATCGACGACACCGCGTGGAAGCGCTGCCGGGGGGTGAGGTCGAGCCTCATCAGCTGCTGGCCGAGACGGTCGAACATGAGCATCTGGTTGGGCTGCAGCCCGTTGTTGCGCAGCATCAGCTGGCCGAACCACGGCCGACGCACGAACTCGTCGAACAGTGCGAGCGCGAGCGCGCGCACGTTGTCGATCGGGTCGGGTCCGCGGGTGAGCGGCTCGGTCGCGGCCAGGACCTGGCTCATCACCTCCTCGGTGACGCGCTCGAGCAGCTCGTCGCGGCTGGAGACGTACCAGTAGATGCTCGCCACACCCCCACCGAGCCGCGCGGCGAGGGCGCGGAAGGTGAGCGCCGGCTCGCCGGCCTCGTCGAGGATCGCGATCGCCTCGCCGAGCACGGTGTCCAAGGAGTGCGACGCCCGTCGGCGGCCCCGGGCCCGGGTGGTCGCCGGGGCGCCCGGACCGGTCTGCGTCGATCGATCTGCGGCCATGGGTTGCACTCTACCGAACAGCGTTCTATCGTCTAGAACGCCGTTCGATAGTCGTACGGCGTTCGACAGACAGGTCGCCCATGAGCACCACGATCGACAGCCCCACGAAAGCCCCCACGTACACCTCGCTGCGCGCAGCGGCCGTCCCGCTGGCCGCGCTCTGCCTGGCCTTCTTCGTCGAGATGGTCGACAACACCCTGCTCTCGATCGCCCTCCCGACGATCGGCCGGTCGCTGGAGAGCGGGACGACGGGGTTGCAGTGGGTGACCGGCGCCTACTCCCTCACCTTCGGCGGGCTGCTGCTGACCGCCGGGTCGGCCGCCGACCGGTTCGGCCGCCGGCGCGTGCTGCTGACCGGGCTCGCCGCCTTCGGCCTGATCAGCCTGGCCGTCGTGCTGGTGACCGACATCGGCCAGCTGATCGCCCTGCGCGCCGCGCTCGGGTTCGCCGCGGCCGCGATGGCGCCCGTCACGATGTCGTTGATCTTCCGGCTCTTCGACGACGAGAAGCTGCGGATGCGCTCGATCACCGTGGTGATGATCGTCGGGATGTCCGGGTTCGTGCTCGGACCCGTGCTGGGCGGTTCGGTCCTGACCCACCTCAGCTGGCAGTGGCTCCTCGTCGTCAACGCCCCCATCGCGCTGATCGCGTGGATCGGCGTCCGCGCCGGCGTGCCCGCCGACCGGCGCGCCGACCTCACGTCGGAGCGCCTCGACCTGCCGGGCACCGCGCTGACGATCGCCGCGATCGGGCTCGGCTGCTACACCCTCACCAGCGGCGTCGAGCACGGCTGGCTGTCCCCCGTCACCCTCGCGTGCGCGGTCGGCACCGTCGTCGCCGTGATCGGCTTCGTCCTGCGCGAGCGCCGTGCGGAGTCGCCGATGATCGACCTCGCGATCTTCCGCACCGGTCCCGCCCGGGGCGCGGCGATCACCCAGCTCGGCGCCTCGGTGACGATGGCCAGCGTCATGTTCGGGCTGATCCTGCACTTCCAGTACGCGTACGGCTGGAGCCCGATGCGCGCCGGCCTGGCGAACCTGCCCCTGATCATCACCATGATCGCCGCGACCCCGGTCGCCGAGCAGCTCGCCGCCCGCCTCGGCCACCGGCTCGCCTGCCTCGTCGGCACCGGGCTCCTGGTGACCTCGCTGCTCGGGATGTCCTGGGCAGTCTCGCACGGCTACCTCGCGATCGCGGTCTGCATGGTCGTGCTCACCACCGGGCTGCGGACGATCATGACCATCTGCGCCGTCGCCCTCGTCGAGGCGATGCCGGAGAACCGGACCTCCATCGGCGCCGCCCTCAACGACACCTCGCAGGAGATCGGCACCAGCCTCGGCACCGCCGTCGTCGGCACGCTCATCGCGGCCCTGGTGACGACCCGGCTCCCGATCGGCGCCTGGAGCCCCGAGCTCGTGCACGCCTACTACGGCGGCGAGCGGGTCACCTACCTCGTCGTCGCCGTCCTCGTCGGGGTGATCGCGACGATCGGTTCGCTGTCGCTGACCGACTCCCGCAGCACCGACGAGCACGCCGGCGACGAGCAGTCCGCAGCCGAGCCCGCCGAGCACGCGAGCGTCTGACCGGTCGTACGCAGGCCGGCTAGAGCCCGAGGCGGCGCTGGCGAATTATTCCCGGATCGTCGTGGTCTGCGTCGTACCCGCGCGAACGGGCGCCGGCCCGCCAGCCCTCCGCGTCGATCTCGTAGACGACCTCGCCCTGGTCGGCCCCCGGCAACGGGTCGTCCCAGGTGCGGTGCTCGGTGCGGACGTGCCGCATGCCCAGCTTCTCCATCACCCCGCGGCTCGCCCGGTGCAGGTGTACGCCGACCGCGACGGGTCGGAGCTCGTGCGGGGTCGACGCCGAGCCTGGAGCGACGGGTGTCGCTCATGAGGGTGACAAGGGTGCGTCGCGGTTGCCACGCGGCCGTCGGGGTTGCATGGTGTGCGGGTTCGCCTCGTCCTAGGAGCCCTCGTGCGCCAGCACCGACCCGTCCTCGCCGCCGCCCTCGGGTTGTCGCTGGCCCTGCCCCTCGGCCTCGTCGCTGCGCCGCTGCCGGCGTCCGCCGCGACCGCGGCCCGGGCCTTCGACTTCGACGGGGACGGCTTCCCCGAGCAGGTCGTGGGGGCACCTTTCCTCAAGGTCGACGGCACGGCGGCCGGCGGCGTGACGGTGCTCGAGGCGTCGAAGAAGGGGCTCGCCACCTCCGGGCGCGTCTGGACCCAGGCGACAGAGGGCGTGCCGGGCGAGCCGGAGCAGTACGCCCAGTTCGGGTCGGCCTTCGCGAGCGCTGACTTCGACCGTGACGGCTACGCCGATCTCGCGATCGCCGCGCCCGGCCCCGACACCGTGGCGGACGAGGTCGAGCGGGGCACGGTGACCGTGCTCTTCGGCTCGGCGAGCGGGCTGACCGCAGCGCGGTCGTACGTCCTCACGCGCGCCGGTGAGGTGCAGGACGACGACTTCGGCGACTCCGTGGCCACGGCCGACTTCGACGGCGACGGTTATGCCGACCTGGCGGTCGGCGCGGGTTCGGCCGACCCGGTCAGGGGTCCGGAGTACTACCCCAACGGCACGGTCACCGTCTTCCGGGGCGGCGAGGAGCGGTTTGCCACCTCCCGGTCGACGGTGCTGACGGGGGTGCGAAGCGGCGACGACTACGACCTCGTCTTCGGCTCCTCGCTCGCCGTGGGCGACGTGGACGGCGACAAGCGTCCGGACCTGGTCGTCGGGGCGTTCGGGCTGCCGTACGACGACGGCGAGGGCCACGGCGGCTCGGTCAGCGTCTGCACGAGCACCGACGCCGGCGTCGGTCCCTGCCGCCAGCTGGCGTTCGGCTACGTCACCGGCTCCGACGCGATCGCGATCGGCAACGTCAAGGGCGACAAGCGCAACGAGATCGTCATCGGCCAGCCCGCGTACGGGAGCGAGCAGGCGGAGCCGGGTTCGGTCTACACGCTGTCGCTGTCCGG